>JANRIR010000070.1:0-2890 GCA_033764725.1 Hyphomonadaceae bacterium | reverse complement strand
TTTCTCGGCCGCCATCAACGCGGCGTAAAACACCGCATACTGATCTTTATCCATCGGGCAGTTGATATAGTCCGCGCCGTCGCCGCCCGGACCGGACTTGTTGTAGCGCGATTGCATCCACGCGACGGAGAAGTCGATCGTCTCCTTGTACACGATCGGCGCGATCGCGTCGAAGAAGGCGAGCGCGTCCTCGCCTGTCAGATCGCGTATGGCGGATGCGAGCGCCGGGCTCGTCAGCGGCCCGGTCGCGACGATGACGTTCTCCCACTCGGCCGGCGGCAGGCCGGCGATTTCGCCCGGTTCGAAGGAAATGTTCGGGTGCGCGCGAAGGCGCGCGGTCACGGCGGCTGAGAAGGCGTCGCGATCGACCGCGAGCGCCCCGCCCGCCGGCACCTGATTTTTATCCGCACACGCCATGATGAGCGACCCCGCGCGCCGCATCTCCTCATGGAGGAGGCCGACCGCGTTGGTTTCAACGTCGTCGGACCGGAAGGAGTTGGAGCAGACAAGCTCCGCGCAGGCGCCCGTCTGGTGCGCCTCGGTCATGCGCGCGGGTCGCATTTCGTGCAGGATGACGTGTGCGCCCGCCTGCGCCGCCTGCCAGGCCGCTTCGGAGCCCGCGAGCCCTGCGCCGATGACATGAACCTCACGCGTCATGGTTGCTCCTGAACGGACGTACATTGGCGGCGGCCGGGGGCTGAAAATTCCTGCGTGTCTGCGGCGCGCAGCCGCAAAAGGCGCCTTTCGGCCGCTCGAAAGGGCGCCCTTCTTCTAGGGCGAAAGCGCGCCGGCCGCTCGCGGCATTCCCCGCAAGGTTGCGCGGCGCAGCGTCGCTCAGGGGCTGCAAAAAAAGCGTCATCCGTCATCCTCTCCGCGCGCTTCCGATAAACGCCGGATCGCTCACCATAAAGCCTCCGCAAGGGAGGGGGACGGATTTTTGTTTGCGAGGAAAATCAGGGGGATGGGTGTTTGCCGGCGAGTAGTTCCACCGCCGCTGCGAAACGGGGGCGCCGATAATCCGGAACATCAGCCGCCCGCGCATGGACCCGCCGTATGGGGCGCTGGCCGGAAGCGTTCAGGTCGATCTCAGCGCGCGTCGCTTGCACGCGCCCTGTCGCCGCGCTCGCCGACCGCGATCCGTTGCTGCCATGCCGCACGACTTGCGCATCAAGCGCCAGCGCCGCAAGAGATCCGGATCGCCAGCCGACGTCGGAAAGACCCTGACAGTCAATCGCAGCTGCCTGCGGGACAAGGGCCCGCCCTTCGGGCGCGCTCAATCGCCGGCATGGGTCGCCGCCTTGCCCATCCCCCGTTATCCTGTAACGTCATTTCCGCGCGACCAATCCCGGCCGGGGGGCCGGTTGTCGCGCGGGTGGGGCTTGATGCCGCTGAACGTGTTTTCGATCGCGGGGGAGGCGCTCAATTTCGGCTGGCGCCGGTTTGAGACGATCCTGCGCGTCGGCTGGCTCCCGCTGTCGCTCATTCTCATCTTCAACATGGCGTCGGTCTTTCTGTGGCTGTCGCTCGCTTATGGCGAGGCGATCACCTTCAGCGACGTCGCCGCCTCAGGAGCCCGCTGGTCGGAGGTCCTGCTGCTGGCGCAGCAAAAGGCGGCGGAAGGCGCAGGCTCGACCGCGGCGCTGGCGCTGCAATCGGCGTCGATGCTCGTGACCGCGATGCTGGTCGCGTCGTTCATGGCGCCGCTTGTGCGCTATGCGGGGCTCGGCGAGCGGCCGGCGCCGGGCCTCATTCGCGTTCCGTTCGGGCCCGACCAGATCCGGTTCCTCGGCGCGGGCGCGCTCGCCTTCGCCGTGTTCGGCGCCGCGGTTTATTTGCCCGTGACCTATGTGTCGCTCTCGGTTCTCCATTTTGCGGGAACGGCGATGACGACGCCTTACGCCTCGTTCCCCGACCCCGACAGTCTGCATACGGCGCAAATCGTCCTGGGGACGGAGCGATTCGGCGTGCGCTGGGTTTACGGATGGCAGGTTTGGGGCGTCGCGGCGGCGGCCTTCGCGGCGCTGCTTTATGCGACGATCTTCGCGCACGTCGCGCCACGCGCCGCCGACAGGAAAAAAGGCATCGGCGCGCTCGGCCGCGCGCTCGGCGTCGGATTGGCGCTCGTGACGGTCTTCGCTCTCGCCGCCTACGCCGTTTACAACGCGACGGTTGTCGCCGCGCCCGGCGTCGCGGTGTCGAAGGAAGACGGCGTCGCCGGCGCCCTGTTCGTGCTCGCCGCAGGCGGTTTTGCGGCTTTCGTCGGCCTCAGGCTTTACCCTTACGCGGGCGTCGCCGTTTGCCGCCGGTCGATGGCGATCGCGGGATCGTTGCGGGTGACGCGTCGCTATAATCTTTTCCGTTTGTTCGCCGTGTTCGTGCTGCTCGGCGCCGTGCTCGCCGGCGCGCAGCTGTTGCTCGCCTTCCTGACGGGGCAAGTGGGCGCCGCGCTCATCGGCGTCATCACGGCGGCGCAAGGCGCCGCGCGGCTCGGCGGCGGCGACGAGGGCGCGGCCCTGACGGCTGGCGTCTGGTTGTGGGCGGCCGGCGGCGTCGTCGCCAATGCGCTATGGGCGCTTTTCACCTATGGCGTCACGGCCGGTTTGATGGGGCGGCTCTATCGCGAGAGCGAGCGCGCCTAGGTCAGCGCGCGCTCAGCGGCGACTCCCTGGCGCCTGGCCTGTGGATTTCGCGCCGCCTTTGCCCCGGAGGCCGAAGGCGCTGTCTGCGCGGCGACCGGGTTCAGCTGCGCGCGAGCGCGCCGCGCAGGATCGCCGCGCCGTTCTGGCGGATTTCGACGATATCGCCGGGCCCGAGCGCGGGGACCGGCGCGCCTTGCGCGGTTTCCAGCCGTCCGGCGACGACGCCGTCTCGGCATGCAAGAGACCCGACT
>JANRIR010000051.1:0-208201 GCA_033764725.1 Hyphomonadaceae bacterium | reverse complement strand
CATCGCGGCGTGCGCGGGCGCATGCGTTTTCTCGCCACGCCGCTCGCGATCGCCGATCTCCTGGCGTTTCTGCCGGAATTGATCGTGCTGACGCTCAATCCCGAAGCGCAGGGGCCGTGGCTGGCGGCGCTGCGCGCGCTGCGGCTGTTCCGCTTGTTCAAGCTGGCGCGCTACGTGCCCGCGTTCGGGATTGTGGGCGGCGCCGTGCGGCGGGCCGGGCCGCCGCTGCTGGCGGCTTTGTGCGTGGCGGCGGCGCAGGTCTATGTCGCCGCGCTGATGCTCTATTTCATCGAAGGCGAAAGCAAACCGGAAGCCTTCGGCTCGGTCACGCGCGCTTTGTGGTGGGCGGTGGTGACGCTAACGACCGTCGGCTATGGCGACGTCTATCCCGACAGCGTTCTGGGGCGGATCGCCGCCGCCTTCGTGGCGCTCGCCGGCATCGGCATCGTCGCCATGCCCACAGGCATTCTCGCCTCCGCCTTCGCGGAAGAGTTTCGCGAGCGGCACGAGAAAAAGCAGAAGCGCCTCGCCGATCTCGCCGCGAAGGCCGCGCGGGAAGAGGAGCGCGAGACCGACGCGTGAAGGGGCTCCTTCTCCCCTTGTGGGAGAAGGCGTCAGCGAAGCTGACGGATGAGGGGTGTTTGCCAGACCTTGCAAGCGTTGGCGCTTGCACCCCTCATCCGGCGCTTCGCGCCACCTTCTCCCGCAAGGGGAGAAGGGGTGATTTATTAGAACGGCAAATAATTCCGGCGCGGCGAGTAGGCGAGGTAGCCGAGATTGGCGCCGAGGCGCAGGCCGACGCCGGCGCGCATGGGCGCAAGCGTGATGCCTTCGGCGCGCTGATAATTCACGCCGATGCCGCCGATGAAATAGGCCGAACCCTCGACGCCGGGAAAGCGGCGATAGATCTGGCGCGGGTCTGTCATGCCATAGACCAGGGTGAACACCTTCGACGCATTGGCGCCGGTGTCGAAGCCGATCGAGGGGCCCTGCCAGAACACTTTCGGCGCGTCGGCGCCGCGCTGGAAATGCAGGCGGCCTTCGCCATAGCGCAGGCCGACGCCGATCGCGCCGGAGCCTTCGGAGCCCTCGACATAGCCCACGGGCTGGCCGAGATCGCGGAACACGGGGCGCACGGCCTGCGCGACGAGTTCCGCCGCGACCCCGAAAAACCGGCTTGCGGCGTTGACGATCTCTTCTTCGGAATAGGTGTCGCCGGCCTGCGCGCGGGCGGGGCCGGCGCCGAGCGCTGCGGTTGCGGCGGCCGCGCCGAGGCCGAGGGTCAATGTACGGCGCGTACTCAAGGTGTCGTCGGGCATATCAGCCTCCGAAAGCGATGGACGCTCTTTAACCGGAAATGCGGCGCAAGCGCGACGGTGGCTGTTCTCCTACTCCCCTTGTGAGACCTCTGCGAAACACGCGATGCTGATCACTCCATCGCCCCGGTCTCGCTGGAAGCGAGAACCGGGGCCCATGTTTTCAAGGGATATTGAACATGGGCCCCGGATCAGGCGCCGCCTGTCCGGGGCGATGGGGCAGTTCACCGAATTTTTGCAGCGGTCTCCTTGTGGGAGAAGGTGGATCGGCCGCGCAGCGATCGAGGCGGATGAGGGGTGTCGGCGCTTTCGTTTGCGAAGGGTCGCAAACATCCCTCGTCCGTCCCTGCGCGCTCCCAAAAAAAGAGGAGCCCTGGCGGACCAGAGCTCCCCTTCGCTTGCCCCGATCGCGCGCGGGCGAGGCCCGCGCGCGCCCTTATGGGATTTAGAAGCGCCGGCCCAGCGTGACGCCGTAGGTGCGCGGCTCGAGCAGGAAGGCGTTGGTGAACAGACCCGAGGATTGGTCGGTGAGGTAGTAGTCGGTGACGACTTCCTCGTCCGACACGTTCTTGGCGAACACGCTGGCGTACCAGCCATTGTCCTCGTTTTCGAAGCGCACCGAGACGTTGCCGATGGCGTAGCTGTCCAGCTGATCGTTCGGCCCGTTGAAGATGCGGGCGAAGGAATCGGCCTGGTAGTACACGTCGCCGCGCGGCGTCATCGTCCAGCCCCCGCCCAGCGTGAACGTGTATTGGGCGCCGAAGGAGACAGTGTATTCCGGCGTGTTCGGGAGATCGTTGCCGTCGAGGCTGACCGCGATGCCGTCCGACCCGTTGCGCGCATCGCCGGCGAACCCGCGGACGAGTTGGCAGGTGAACGGCAGCAGCGCGGCGTTGATCGTCTGCACCGTGGTGACCGCCGCAGTCGAGGCGATGCACTGCGCAGCGGTCGAGATCGTCGCGAGCGCCGGGTTGGAGACGATGCCGCCGGCCGCGGCCGCCGCCGCGCCGCCGTTGGCGCCGGTGAGATCGGCGACGTTGACGGAGCGCACCACCGAACCCGCCGGTGCCGACGCGAGCGTGCCGCCCGTTCCGACCGTACCGAGGAACGTCCCCGTCGAGCTGAACACCATTTGGCGCGTCCAGGTCAGCGCGTCCTGAACGTTGGTGAAGCCCGTATTGCCGGCGGTGACGTTGATCGGGTCGATCAGGTTGGCGTCTTGGATTTCAGAGCTCAGCCAGCCGACATTCAAGTCGAACACGAGGCGATCGACCGGCTCCCAGGTGAATTCCGCTTCGACGCCCTGCACGGTGGCGTCGATATTGGCGTTCACCGAGGTGCGGTTGACGATGCGGGTGACCTGATAGCCCTCATAGTCATAGTAGAAGCCGGCGAGGTTGGCCGTCATGCGGCCATCGTTCAGCACGTTCTTCACGCCGATTTCATAGGCGTTGACGAATTCCGGCTCGAACGTGGTCGCGACGCCCTGGAACAGCGCAGGATCGAAGGGCGGGTTGATGCCGCCGCCCTTGTAGCCGCGGGCGTAGGACGCATACCAGTTCGACTCGTCCGTGAACGGCAGGCTCGACTGGTAATCGACCGTGAAGCGGCCGGTGATCTCTTCGAAGCTCGCGGTCCGCGTGCTGGGCGTCACGGCCGTTGCATCGATGCGTTGGAGCAGCGTTTGGCGGTCCGACACGCTCTTGTCGTCGCTGGTGTAGCGCAGGCCGAGCGTAAACTTCAGGTCGTCCGTCGGCGTCACGTAGATTTCGCCGAACGCCGCCGCGGCTTCGAGCGAGTAGTTCGTCGTGTCGCTGGTGAAGTAGAATTGGTTGGCCGGAATGAGCGGGCTGCCCGGCGGCGTCGAGGCGTTGAGGCCCAGCGCGATCGCCTCCAGCGAGTTGGAGATGACCTGATAGGTGCCGCGGCTCGTGGCGTCGATATAGATCCCGCCGATCGTGTAGTTGAACCAGCCGTCATAATCCGACTGCAGACGGACTTCCTGCGTGATCTGCTCCGCTTCGCTCTCGCTGACGTCGAACGTCGACAGCGTGGAGCGCGTGCCGGAGCGCGGGCCGGTGAAGGTTCCGGTCGGCGTGAACAAAGTCAGGTTGAAGTTCTGGCCCAGGCGCACCTGGTTGTAGTCGACGCTGGAGAACACCTGGTTGGTGGCGAAGCTCGTCAGCGAGGTGATGCGCAGCGTGTCGGAGATGTCGTAATTGAACTCGAAGGTGGCGACGAAATCGTCGTTCGAGTGCTGCGGCTGATAGGCGAGGCGCACCTGGCGGAAATCCGCCGGGTTGGAGCCGCCCGTGCCCAGATTGCCCGAGGCCAGCGTCGGCGACAGGCCGGGAACGCCGCCCGTCGTGCCCGGGAAGATCAGCGCGCCGAGGCCGCCGAGCGTCGCCGTCGTGTTCAGCACGCCGAACGAGGGCGCCGCCGCCTGACAGCCCTGGCTGAACGGCCAGGGGCGCGTGTCGGTGGTGCAGAGCTGCTTGCCGATGCGCGACCGGTTCGAATCTTCGGTGAACCATTGCAGCGTGAGCTGGGCGTCGGCCTGGTCGCTCAACTCGGCGTAGGCCGAGATGCGCGCCGACCACATGTCGCGGCCGTCGACGTCCTGGCCGCTGTTCAGATCTTCGGTGAAGCCGTCGCGCTGCAGATAAAACCCGGCGGCGCGAATCGCGAAGCTGTCGCCGATCGGGATATTGATCATCCCCTGGCCGCGATAGGTGTTGTAGTTGCCGTACGTCCCTTCGAGCCGGCCGGAGAATTCCTCCAGCTCGGGCCGCGCGGTGATCACGTTCAGGATGCCGGAGGAGGAGTTCCGGCCATAGAGCGTGCCCTGCGGGCCGCGCAGCACTTCCACGCGCTCGACGTCGTAGAATTCGGTTTCGAAAATCGGCGTCTGGCCGAGCGGCGCGCCGTTGAGGTGGAGGCCGACCGCCGCGTCCGCCGATTGCGCGACCACGCGCGTGCCGACGCCGCGGATGGCGATGTTGGAGCCGGTGAAATTGCCCTTGGCGAACTGGAAGTTCGGGATCGAGAGCTGAAGGTCCTGCGCGTCGTTCAGCTGCAGGCGCTCGAGGCGCTCTTCGCTGAAGGCCGAGATCGCGATCGGCACTTCCTGGATCGAGGCTTCGCGCTTTTCGGCGGTGACCACGATTTCCTCGGTGACGCGGCCGCTGTCCTGCGCCGATGCGGCGGGAATCGCGCCGAACGCCGCCAGCGAGGCGCCCGAGAGCAGAATCCACCCGATGCGAGAATTGGTACCCATTGCGCTCCTCCCAGCAGCCGCACGCTTCAGTGAAGTGCGTGGACCTTGATTCTTGTTTACGAACTGTAGACGCCGCGCTCTCGGAGGCGCGACCTTTATTTCGCCGCACGTATTCCAGACTTCGGCCATCGCAGTGTCAACTGGCGCATGACGGCGGCGTCAGAACAGGCTGGCATGGCCGCCCCGGTGCGGCGCTTTGGCCACACTTTCCCCAACGAAACCACACGGCTAAACGCCCCCATGCGCGCCTTGGCGAGGAAAAACGGATGAGCGACGCGGCGCTGGTGCTGTTCTCCGCCGGGCAGGATTCGGCGACGTGCCTGGCGTGGGCGCTGCAGCGATTCAACCGGGTGGAGACGATCGGGTTCGATTACGGCCAGCGGCACGCCGTCGAGCTGGCCCAGCGTCCGGTCGTGCTGGCGGCGCTGGCGGCGATGAACGCCGATTGGCGAGACCGCCTGGGCGAGGATCGCGTGGTCGATCTGCGCGGCTACGGCGCCCTTGCGGAAAGCGCGCTGACCGCCGACCGCGCCATCGCCATGGAGGCCTCCGGCCTGCCATCGACCTTCGTGCCCGGGCGCAACCTTGTGTTCCTCGCGGTCGCTGCGGCCTACGCCTATCGCCGCGGCGCGGCGACGCTTGTGGGCGGCATGTGCGAGACGGATTTTTCCGGCTATCCCGATTGCCGGCGCGCGACCTTGGATGCAATGGAAGCGGCGGTGAGTCTCGGCCTCGATGCGCCGATGGCGATCGAGACCCCCTTGATGCGGCGCTCCAAAGCCGAGACCTGGGCGCTGGCGGAAGAAATCGGCGGGGCGTCGCTGGTGGACCTGATCATCGAGCAGACACACACCTGTTACCAGGGCGACCGGACGCGTCGCCACGCTTGGGGTTATGGCTGCGCGGCCTGCCCCGCGTGCGACCTGCGCGCGCGCGGCTGGGCCGAGTACAGCGCGGCGAGGGCGCGCGGGTGAGCTACGCCGTCAAGGAATTGTTCTACACGCTTCAGGGCGAGGGGGCCCGCGCGGGCCGCGCGGCGGTTTTCCTGCGCTTTTCCGGCTGCAATCTGTGGAGCGGGCGCGAGGAGGATCGCGCCAGCGCGGTCTGCACCTTCTGCGACACCGATTTCGTCGGCCTCGACGGCGAGGGCGGCGGCCGCTTCGAAAGCGCCCATCAGCTCGCCCAGGCGGTCGCGCGGCTGTGGCCGGGGGGCGGGGCGCCCTATGTGGTGTGCACCGGGGGCGAGCCGCTTCTGCAATTGGACGAGGCCCTGGTCGCGGCGCTGCACGCGCACGGCTTCGAGATCGGCGTGGAGACCAACGGCACCGTCCGGCCGCCGCCGGGGATCGATTGGATGTGCGTCAGCCCGAAGGCGACCGCGCGGCTGGTCATCGATTCAGGCGATGAATTGAAGCTGGTCTATCCGCAGCGCGACGCGCCGCCGGAGCGCTTCGAGGCGCTCGATTTCCAGCATTTCTTTCTGCAGCCGATGGACGGCCATGACGCCGCACAGAACACCGATCTCGCCATCGCCTATTGCCGCGCTCATCCGCGCTGGCGGCTGAGCCTGCAGACGCACAAATTCGTCGGCATGCCGTAGGGCGCGGTCAGCCGCCGCGCGCGGCGACGGCCGCGGCGACGCGGTCGGCGTAGCGGCGAATGGCGCGGCGCGCGTCGGACCATTGCCCGGCGCTGGCGGCCCAGCTGATGTCGGTCTCGTACCAGCGGTAATCGATTTCCTGGAGCACCGCGCCATCCGGGCCGCGCAGCACGCCGTGCAGCGTCGCGCCGCCGACGCCGAACGAGCGGGCGTAGTCGAGCCCCGGCTCGTCGATCAATTGCTGGAACGTGGGCTTGTTGGGCTTGGCGTCGATCACCGTGGTTTCGATGGTGAGCGCGCCAGTGTCAGCAACCGTCGCGTCGACGTTTTCCAGCGCGGTGCGCAGCGCGGACGTCACCATGGCGTTGATCGCGTCGCTTTCACGCAGGCCGTAGGTCTCTTCGAGCTCCTCCATATAGTCCGGCGCGTAGGAGGCGGGGCGGATCGAGACGGTTTCGGCGGCGGCCGGCGCGGCGAAAGCGACAAGCGCGGCGGCGGAAACGAGGAGCTTTGACCACATGGGAGGGGCCTTTCTGCGCTAGCCCTGGCGATATGGTGCGAAGATGGGCGCGGCGGCGCCGATGCGCCAGTCACATTGCCGGGAGCGCACGGGGCTCAGGCGCCGCGATCATCGTCCTCGTCGTCCTCCTCATCGTCGTCGCCGGCGACCGCATCGACGCCTGCGCCGACGACCGCGCCGGTCGCTGAAATCGTGCCGCCGACGATGTCGCCGGCGGCGCCGACGGCGGCTGCGGCGAGGCACGACGTGGTCATGCACGCAAGCAAAAGCGCGAACGCGAGGCGGGCCATGGCGATGCTCCTGGTCGACGGCGCGGATGCGCGCGCGTCACCCAAAGGGCTCAAGCGGCGGCGTCGTCAATGCAGAATTCATCGGCGCCGGCGCGGTCGGCGGCGCGGCGCAGCGGGCCGGCATAGGCGGCGTCGGGGTCGGCGAAGCGGCGGTCCGGGCCGAAGAAATCGCTCGAGCGCGCGAACGGCCGGCGGTCGGTCAGCGCGAACTGAACGCGCTCGAACAGCATGCGCGTCGACACCGGCTTGACCAGGAAGGCGTTGACGCCCGCATCGCGCGCCGCCTCGACGCGGAACATCTCGGAATGCGCCGACACCATGATGATGGCGACATAAGGGTTCGGACTATCCGGGCTGGTGCGGATCTCCCGCACGAAATCGATTCCGTTCACCGGGCTCATGCACCAATCGACCAGCAGCAGATCGAACGTGCGCTTGCGCATCTGGCGCAGCGCCTCTTCGGCGTGTTCGGCTTCGGCCACGCGATGCATGCCGCCGGCCGCCAACAGCGACCGCAGCAGGAATCTCATCTGCCGATTGTCATCGACGATGAGCGCCTGAAAGGCGCCGAGGGGCTGGTCCATCGCGTTCTGCGCCACACTGCTCGCGCCCAATCGGAGCGTGCGTCGGCTAAGATCGCGTTAATGCGGCGGGCGCGATGCGGGCGGCGAAACGCGCCGCCCGCATCGGCTGCTTATGGGGCGTCGACGAGCACGATTTCGGCGTCGCGCGCCGCGGTCACCGTAATCGCCGCTTCATCACGAATGGCCGCGCCGTCGCGATGGGCGAGCGCCACGCCATTGACCGCCGCTTCCCCTTCCGCCACCGCCAGATAGACGTTGCGGCCGGGTTCGATGGCGTAGGTCGCGCTGTCGCCGGCCTTCAGCGTGGCGGCGAGCAGGCGGGCGTCCTGGCGGATCGGCAGCGCGCCAGCGGCCTGGTCGTCGGCGTAGCCGGAGGCCAGCGTCACGAACGCGCCGGCGCGGTCGCCTTTCGGGAATTTCGCCGCGCCCCAGGAAGGCTTGCCGCCGCGCTGCTTGGGCAAAAGCCAGATCTGGTAAAGCTCGGTCGCGTCATCCTCGAGATTGTATTCCGCGTGGGTGACGCCGGAGCCTGCGCTCATCACCTGCACGTCGCCGGCCTCGGTGCGGCCGCGATTGCCGAGCGAGTCCTGGTGCGTGATCGCGCCTTTGCGGACATAGGTGATGATCTCCATGTCGGCGTGGCTGTGCGGCGCAAAGCCGGACTTCGCCTTGATGCGATCGTCGTTCCATACCCGGAGCGCGCCCCAATTCATGCGCGCGGGATCGAGATAGTTCGAGAAGGAGAAATGATAGCGGGCGTTGAGCCAATCATTGTCGAATTGGCCAAGCTTTTCGAAGGGTCGTTTTTCGATCATGGCGATCTCCAAGACTAGGCGGTTGATGCGGTTGCGGATCAGCGTTTCAGCGCAGCCGCCACCCGCGCGATGCGGGCGCCGAACAGGCGCGCGGTTTCACGGTCGCCGGCCGACGGCGTCACCTCCGGCGAGGCGTTGTCGGACTGCGTCGCCAGCCCCACGGAATAGGACAGCCGATTGACCGCATCCGGCGCTGATGTGGAATTGCCGTTGGCGTTGCCCGGCGGCAGGCCCGTGCCGACCCAGATCATGCCGTGCTGCATCGCGAACACGAGGATCGAGCCCAGCGTGTTGGACTTGTCGCCCGACAGGCTGAGCGAATTCGTGAAGCCGGCGGCGATCTTGTCGCGCCAGGCGCCGCTCGCCCACGCCTTCGACGACGCCTCGAAGAACGCTTTCAGCGTCGCGGAGACGTCGCCCATATAAGTGGGCGACCCGAAAATGATCGCATCGGCGCCGTCGGCGGCGGCGAGCGCCGGCGCAAAATCCTGCCCCGGGCCTTCGAGGCGGATCACCGAAACCTCGGCCCCGGCGTCGCGCGCGCCCTGGGCGACCGCGTCCGCGACGACCGCGGTGTGGCCGTAGCCGGAATGATGGATGATGGCGATTTTGCTCATGACGAAGCTCCTGGCGCGCGGGGCGACCCCTGCAGCGACGACTTCGGCTATGTGGTGGTTGTCTGGACGATGGGAATGCGCGCAAAGAGAAAGGATTGTTTCTTAGGATAAGCTAATCGCATGGCCGGTCCGCCGCCCCTTGACAGCATCGCCGCCTTCGCCGCCGTGGCGGAGAAGGGCGGCTTCACCGCCGCCGCCCGCGCCATGGGCGTCGGCAAGGCCACGGTGTCGAAGCAGGTGTCCGCGCTGGAGGCCCAGCTCGGCGTGCGCCTGTTCCACCGCACCACGCGCAGCCTCACCCTGACCGCCGAGGGCGCCCAGGCGCTGATCCGCGCGCAGCGCATCCTCGAGGAGGCAGAAGGCTTGTGCGACGACGCGGCGGCTGCGCGGGAAAGCCCGCGCGGGCGGCTCAAGATCGCCGCGCCCTTGAGCTTCGGCGTCGATCACCTGGCCCCGGCGCTGCCGGATTTTCTGGACCGCTATCCGGAGCTCGCGGTCGATCTGGCGCTCGACGACCGCCGCGCCGACCTCGTGGGCGAGGGTTTCGACATCGCGGTGCGCATCAGCGAGATGCCGGATTCCAGTTTCGTCGTGCGCAAGCTGGCCCCGGTGCGGCTGCTGCTGGTCGCCTCGCCGGCCTTCTGGGCCGCCCATGGCCGCCCCAAGCGGCCCGAGGATCTCGCCGCACTGCCCAGCCTGCAATACGCCAACGCCGCCTTCGGCGACGTCTGGCGCTTCACCAACGCCGCCGCCGAACAGGTGCGGGTGCGCGCCGCCACCCGCGTGGTGATCAATAACGGCGCGGCGATGATCCCGGCGCTGGCGACCGGCTGCGGCGTCGCGCTGTTGCCGGACATGATCGTCTGGCGCGACATCCTGGAAGGACGGCTCGAGCCGGCGCTGGAGGATTGGCGCGCGGTCGACAATGCGCTGCATCTGTTGACCACCGGGCGCAATCCGCCGCGCAAGGTGCGCGTGTTCCAGGATTTCATGGTCGAGCGCTTCGGCGGCGACCGTGCGCCGTGGTTGGCCTTGTGGCGCGCTCGCGGCGGTTGACCGCGCCGTCGCGCCCCGCAAGCATCACGCGTCGGCCTCGAGTCCGGCGCACATAAGGGGGAAATCATGCGATCGAAAGCGATGCTCGCCGCGCTGCTGCTGGCGGCCGCCTGCGGACAAGGCGCCGAGGAGGCGGCCGTGCCGCCGCCTGCGCCTGCGCCCGCCGATGCGCTCGGCCGCATCAACGCGATGGGCCGCGACATCGCCGCGATCGGGGAATATGTGCGCACGTCGGCAGGGCCGACCTGCGAGCGCGTGTTCCGCATGGAGGATCGCGGCGCCGTGCCCGCCGACGTGCCGATCGCGGCGTTCCAGCCTTATATCGGCGCGCGGGTGTTTTCGGTGCATTGCGGCGCTCTCGGCGCGCCGATGACGGATGACGGCTCCGGCCAGTTCGCGATCGTGTTTCCCGCCGACGCGCCGGCGCCGGTCGCGCTGCCGTGCGTCAGCGGCGGCGCCAATATCTGCTGGACCCCGTGGCGCGATCTCGCCGCGCAGCGTTGAGCGCCGCCGCCCCTTCTCCCCTTGTGGGAGAAGGTGTCAGCGAAGCTGACGGATGAGGGGTGTTTGCGAAACCTGGCAAGCAATGACGCAAGCACCCCTCATCCGTCTTGCCGCTTCGCGGCAATCCACCTTCTCCCACAAGGGGAGAAGGGGCGCATTTCTCTCACACCGGATCGTAGGGAAACACGCTCGCGGTGGCGCCGAGGTCGAGATAGTTAGCCTTCATCGCCGGCAGCGCCTGGTTCAACAGCGTCTCCGGCGTCCAGCCTTCGAGCAGCGCAAGCGATTTCGTCGGCCGCGGCTGGTTGAACAGCACCACCTCGTTGCCGCGCACGCCGAAAATCTGGCCGTTGGTGTCCTTGGCGGCGTCGGCGCACAGCGCGACGGCGAGCTGCGCGACCTGATCGGCGCGCATCGCATTCTTCATGCGCTCGACGCGCTTGGCGGAAGCCTCGTCCTTGATCGGGATGGTCGCGATCATGCGCGTCCAGGCGAACGGCGCGATGATGTTGGAGCGCACGTTCTTGGCTGCGCCCTCCATCGCGACGATGCGCGACAGCCCCATCACCCCGAGTTTTGCTGCGGCGTAGTTCGCCTGGCCGATATTGCCGATCAGGCCGGAGGTGGAGGTGAACAGAACATAGGAGCCGTTTTGCTGTTCGCGAAACAATTCGATGGTCGCGCGGCAGACATTGAAGGCGCCGTGCAGGTGCACGTCGATCACCGCCTTCCAATCCTCCCAGCTCATCTTGTGGAACATGCCGTCGCGCAGGATGCCGGCGGGATTGATCACCGCATGCACGCCGCCGAATTCCTTCTTCGCCTGCTCCACCATGGCGACGACGGCGTCGTAATTGGTCACGCTGTCGGAATTGTGGATCGCGCGGCCGCCGGCGGCGCGGATTTCCTGCGCCACGGTTTCGGCAGGTCCCGCCGAGCCCTCGTCGCCGCCGGCGACGCCGCCGCCGAGATCGTTGACCAGCACATTGGCGCCCTCGCGCGCGGCCAGAAGCGCGCATTCGCGCCCGATGCCGTTGCCGCCGCCGGTGACGATGATGGTTTTGCCGTCCAGAACGCCCATGGCTTGTTCTCCTCCCGATGCGGGCCGCACCATAGGCGCCGGCGTCGGCCAGGAAAAGGCGCCGCTGCGCCAAGCCAGGAGCTGTGCTAGTGTGCCCTTATGACGACCTGGAACGATCTCTATTGGGCCGACCCCTACGCTTGGGCGATGGAGCAGGCGCGCGCGCTGCGCGATCCCTCACGGCGGGCGAACGCCATCGATTGGGACAATGTGGCCGAGGAGATCGAGAGCGTGGGGGTCAGCCAGTATCGCGCTTGCGAAACCGCGATCGAGCGGATCATGGAGCACATGCTCAAGATCGAATTCCTGCGCAAGCCTGATCCCGTGCGCCATTGGCGCAAGGAGATCAGAAACTTCCGCAACGATTTGAGCCGAGACCTTTCGCCCTCGCTCGCGGCGGCGCTGCCCAAGGCGTTGGAGACGCCGTTTCGCCGCGCGCGCGATCGCGTGCTCGCCGACCTGGAAGAGCGCGAAGAGCAGGCGCCCGCCGATCTGCCGGCGGCCAATCCCTATTCCTGGGACGACATTCTCGGCCGCGGCGAAAACTGGACGCCCGCGCCGCGCGCGTAAGCACGCCGGCGGCGCTTATTTCACCGGGTCGAAGCCGTCGGCTTTCGCCAATTGAGGGAACAGCCGCATCCACAAGCCCGCCGCGCCGATCGCTGCGGTTCCGCCGATGGCGACGGCGAGTTGCGGGCCGAAAATGCGCGCCATGACGCCGGCTTCGAAATCGCCCAATTCGTTGGAGGCGGAGATGAAGATGAAGCTCACCGCGCCGACGCGCCCGCGCATGGAATCCGGCGTTGCGAGCTGGATCAGGCTCGAGCGCACATAGACGCTGATCATGTCGGCCGCGCCGCACACCACGAGCGCTGCGAAGGTGAGCCAGAACAGTTCCGAAAGTCCGAAAACGATCGTCGCGGCGCCGAACACGAAGGTCGCCGCGAACATCCAGCGCCCGATGTTTTGACGCAGCGGATTGACCGCGAGATAGAGCGCCACGCTTCCCGCGCCGATGGCGCTCGCCGCGCGCAGCCAGCCGAGCTGTTCGGGGCCCGCATGCAGCACGTCGCGCGCGAAGGCTGGCAACAGCGCCACCGCGCCCGCCAGCAGCACGACGACGAGATCGAGCGAGATCGCGCCGAGTACGATCTTGTTGTCGCGCACATAGGCGAGGCCCTCGCGGATCATCGCGATGGTGCGCGCATTTTCGAGCTTGTCCTGCTTGGGCGTGCGCGTCGCAGCGATCAGCGCGGTCGCAGCGACGAGCAGCGCGCCCGCCGCGCCATAGGCCGCGCCCGCGCCTGCGCCATAAAGAAGGCCGCCGATCGCGGGTCCGCTGATCGCGGCGGTCTGGAAGCCGAGCGACGACCATGCGATGGCCTGCGGCAATTCCTCGCGCGGCACGAGCGTGGGCAAAAGCGCCTGAGTCGCCGCCGGCAGAAACGCGTTCGTTGCGCCCATCAGCACCGCGACCGAGAAGATCGCCGCAATCGCGACATCGGGCGGCTGGCTTGACGCCGCGATCAGCGCCGCGGCGAAGCAGGCCTTCGCCGCAAGGCATAGGATGATGATGCGCTTGCGGTCGTAACGATCCGCGGCTTGGCCGCCGATCAGCGACAGCGCGAACAGGGGCAGGAATTGCGCCAGCCCCGTGGCGCCGAGCAGAAAGGTCGCTTCGTTGACCGATTGGCCCGATCTGCGCGCCAGATCGTAGACCTGCCAGCCGATCGCCGTCGCCTGGATCTGCATCGACAGAACCGACAGCACCCGCACCAGCAGGAAGCGCGCGAACGACTGATGTTGGAAGATCGCGAGAGAGGGCAGGCGCAGCACGCCTGCTGCTTACGCGCCGCCGCGCCGCGCCGTCCACCATCGCCGCGGCCAGGCGCGGGAAAGAATGTCTTTGACGCCTGCGGCCCATCGCCCTATACGCCGCCCGCGCATGACCTTGAGCCTCAGCCTCCGACGACGCCGCCGCGCTCGCCTGTTCGCCGTCGCGCCGAAGCCCCGCTGAGCGGCGCTGCGGCGCGCCCCCCCATCGCGCCGTTCGCTTCGAGGTCTTGGCCCGTGTCCGTCTCCGCTCCCGAAATCGTTCCCGAATCCCGCAATCATGCCGACGCGATCGAGCGCGTGCTCGACCGCGCCTTCGGCCCCGGCCGTCACGCCAAGACAAGCGAACGCGTGCGCGAGAACGGCGCCGTGTTCGCGCCGGACCTCTCGCGCGTGGCGCTGTTGCGGGGCGCGCCGATCGGCTGTTGCCGCATCTGGCGCATCGGCGTGGGCACGCGCGACGCGCTGTTCCTGGGGCCGCTCGCGGTCGATCCCGCGCGCCAGCATGCAGGCCTGGGCGCAGCGCTCGTGCGCGCGTCGCTGGAGGCGTGCCGCGCCGCGCCTTTCGATGCGGTCGTGCTCATCGGCGCGCCGGAATTCTTTGCGCCGCTCGGTTTCGTCGCCGTGCCGCCGGGCGCGCTGACCCTGCCTGGCCCGGTCGATCCGCGCCGCCTGTTGGTCCGTGCGTTGAAGCCGGGCGCGGAACAATCGCTGCGCGGCGCGATCACCGCCCCTCGCGGCTCCACCCCAAGAGCAGCAGAATAAAGCCGACGCTCGCCCACGCCCATCCCGGCCCGAGCGGCTCCGACGCCGAGGCGCGCACCACCGATGCGTTGTTGCGGCGAAAGCCGATCCAGCCGTCGCCTTCCGCGCGCCCGTTGCGGTCGACGCGCCGGATCTCCGGCAGCTGCGCGCCGTCTTCGCCGATCAGCACGACGGCGCCGCCGCTGCGCGTCACCGCCGGGCGCACGATGTCAGGCGTCGCATCGAGGCTGGCCGCTTCGCGCGGATTGAGCGGCCCCACGGCCGCATAGGCGCGCAGATCGCCGCTGCGCGCCTCATAGAGCCCTTGCGCGTCGGCGTCGGCTTCGCCGCGCCACACGCCGGGGGCGGTTTCGTTGAGCGCAAGCGTGCGCGTCGCGCCGTCGGGCGCGACGAGGGCAGCCGCGCCGACATCGTCGCGCAGCGACGTGCGCTGCACCACGAGCCGCGCGCCGGCGACGCTTGCGGTCAAGCGCTCTTCCTCCAGCTCCGGCTCCTGCATCAGCCAATGCACCAGACGCCGCAGCACTTCGCCGTGCGGGCCGCCGCCTTCATAGCCGCGCGCCCACAGCCAGGCCTGATCCGACCAGATCTGCGCCACACGGCCGCGCCCGGCGCGCGCCAGCGTCAACAGCGGCCGCCCGCGCGCGCCCGACAGCACGGTGACGCCGCTTTGCGGCTCGGCGTCGATCTGGCGCGTCCAGCGGCCCCAGCTTTGCGGATCGGGCAGGCCGCGGGTCACGGGATGGCGCTGGCCGAGCGCGGTGATCGCAGGACGATAGGGATCTCGAAACACCTGGCCCGTCGGGCGCGCCGGCAGCACGCCCGCAAGCGGCGTCGCCGACAGCGACAAGGGTGTGGCGTCCCATTCGCCGGCCGCGATCAACAGCGCGCCGCCGGCGCGGATGCGGCGGGCGATGTTGTCGAACACGGCCGCGCCCAGAATGCCCTGCTGCTGGTAGCGGTCGAAGATGACGAGATCGAAACTGTTTAGCCCTTCGTCGAACAATTCCTGGGTCGGGAAAGGAATGAGCGAGAGTTCGTCCTGCGGGGTGATGTCGAGTTTCTCCGGCGGGCGCAGGATTGTGAAATGCACCAGATCGACCGCGGGGTCGGACTTCAAAAGGTTGCGCCACACCCGCGCGCCGGCGTGCGGTTCGCCGGTCACGAGCAGCACGCGCAGCCGGTCGCGCACGCCCGCCAATGAGAACGCCGCGCGATTGTTCGACAGCGCGATCTCCTGCGGCCCGGGCGCGGCGTCGAGGATGATCATGTTGGCGCCGCGCTTGGGCGTGCGGAACGAGATGCGCGCAACCTCGCCGGCGCGCGCCTCGACGCGCCGCTCGACGCGCCCGTCGATGGTCAGCGTTATGGGAATGCGCGCGCCGCGGGCGGGATCGTCGACCCGCGCCTCGATCGTCACCGTCTCGCCGACGATGCCGAACGCCGGCGCCGAGATCAGCTCGAGCCGGCGGTCGCCACGCGCGGGATCGCCCACGATGAGCGCGTGCACGGGGCCGAGATCGCGCAGCGCGTCGGCCTCGGCCGGCGCATCGGCGATCTGGCCGTCGGTGACGATCACCGCGCCGGCGATGCGGTCGCGCTCGATGTCGGCCAGGCCCTCGCGCAAGGCCGCGAACGCCAGCGTGCCGTCGCTGGCGCCGCGCACTTCGCGCACGCGCACGCTGACGCCGGGCTGTTCGGCGAGAATCTGCGCTGCGCGATCGCCGGCGCGCCGCGCCGCCTCCAGCCGGCCGCTCAGCGCAAGCGATTCGCTCTGGTCGATCAGCACCAGCGCAACATCCGGCGCCGGCTCGCGCGTTTCGCGCACCCAGGTCGGCTGCGCCAGGCCGAGCAGAAGGAAGGCGAGGCCCGCGCTGCGCAAAAGCGGCGCTGCGCCTCCGCGCCAGACATAAAAGGCGAGCAGCGCCGCCGCCGCGAGCGCCAGTGCGATCAGCCAGGGCGCGCCCAGCGCGGGATCGAAGGCGAGACGATCGACGCCGATCATCAGCGCTCGCGCCCCAGCCGCTCCAACAGCGCCGGCACGTGCACCTGGTCGGATTTATAGTTTCCTGTTAGCGAAACCATCACCAGATTGACGCCGAAGCGCAGCGCCATCTCGCGCTGCCTTGGGCTGGCTGCGCCGCGGCCCGACCACGCCGCCGCCCAATCGCCGTCGCCGACGAACAGCGAGGCCACGCCGTCGCGGGCGGAGGCGACGCTGGCGCTCTCGGCCCACACTGCGCTTGGGCCCCGCGCGCCGGGATAGGCGCGCAGAATGTAGAACGCGCGTGAGACGACATGATCGGGCGCCAATTGCTCCAGCGGCGGCGCATCGAGACCGGCGAGCATCACCGCCGCGGGCCGGTTGGTTTCCTGGCGCTGGCGTCCGCCGTCGCGCGTATCGACCAGCAACATGCCGCCGAGGCGCATATAGCGATCGAGATTGGCCAGCGCCTCGCTCGACAGGCGCTGCGGCCGCGGCGGCGCCGGCCAATAGATGAAGGGATAAACCGACAGATCGTCACGCGCGAGATCGACGCCGATCGGTGCGCCGGGCTCCACCGCGGTGCGCTCGCGCAGCACCGCGCTCAAGGCGGCCAGCCCTTCGCGGGAGAGCGCGTCGGTCGCGGCGTCGCCGGTCTGCGCGTAAGCGAGGCGCAATTCCAGCGTCGGATCGTCGCCGGCCTGGGCGTGCGCTTCGGGTGTCGCCGCAAGCGCCAGCGCCAGCGCCAGCGCCGTCGCGGCGGCGCGCGCGGGCAGGCGCGGCAAGCGTCCCACAAGCGCCAGCGACACCAAGAGGTCGAGCGCGACGAGCGCCAGCGCCAAGGCCAGAAGCGGTCCGATCAGCGAGAGCGTGGTCGGCCCGTCGAAGCCGCGCCGCGCGATCCCTTCGGGCAGGACCAGCGGCGCGAGCGCGAGATCGGCGGGGGCGGCGTCGATCACCGCGGCGACCCCGGCGCGCGCATAAAGCCCGGGCGGCGACCGCGGGCCGGCGCGCGCCGCCTCGAAGGCGTCCGGCGCGATCGAAGCGACGTCGCCGCCGGCCGGCGCAAGCGCGCCGAACCCGTCCATGGCGCGGGTGACGACATAGGGGCCGGCGGCGGCGTCGGGGCGCGCCGCACCCGTCTCGCCGCGGCCGGAAAACGCGATGCTGCGGCGCAGAAGATCGACGAACAGGCCGCTAAGCGGCAGGTTCGACCAATCGGGATTGCCGGTGACATGGAACAGCACCACCAGGCCGCGCCCGTGCGCCGCGGCGGTGACGATCGGCGCGCCATCGTCGAGACGGGCCCAGACGCGCTGCTCGGTCTCGAGGCCGGGCTCGGCCAGCACCATGCGGCTGACGACCAAATCCTCCGGGATCGCCAGGCCGTGGAACGGAGACTCAGCGGCGAACGGCTGCAGGCTTTGCGGCCGCTCCCAGGCGACCGCGCCGCCCAGGGTGCGCGCGCCGGGTCGCAGCGCCACAGGCAGGGGCGGTCCGGATTCGTTGGCCAGGCGCGGCCCCGCGAAACGGACGACGAGCCCGCCGCGTTCGAGAAAGCGCTCCAGCGCGGCCGCGTCGGCGTCCGGCAAGCGGCTCTGGTCGGGCAGGACGATGGCTTGCGCGCGCCCGGCGATGAGGTCGCGGATCGGGCCGCGCTGCAAGGCCGCGAACGGCTGCAGGGCGCGGTCGACATAGAACAGGTCGCTCGGCAGCGGCTGGCCGGCGGCGCCGGGATCGGCGAGGCCGACGCGCGGATGGTCGGCGCCGCCGGGCAGCAGGCGCGTCGCGCCGGCGCTCTGCTCGCCGATGAGGCGCACCCGCGCGGTGCGCGCGGCGATTTCCGGCGGCAGCGCGATCTGCGCCTGCGCACGCGTCTGGTTGGCGGCGAAGCGGAACGGGCCGACGCCGAGCGACCGCCCGTCGGCGGTCTCGGCGGCCACCGCGCCCTGCGGCGCAGCCCCCGGCGCCCGCGCGACATCGACCGCCACGCCGGTGTCGCTCAGCCGCGCGCCGACGATCGCGCGCGCGGTGAGCGCCGGCGTGATCGCGGTCACCGGACCGAGCCGTTCCAGCGTACGCGCCAGGTCCGCTGCGCCGGGGTCCGCCAAGCCGTCGGTGATCCACACGATGCGCGACGGGCGCACGGCGGCGGCGGCGAGGCGGCGCGCCGCGTCGGCGCGATCGGGGCTCCACGGTTTGGGATCGAGACGCTGCACCACGCCGCGCGCGTCGGCCGCCGTCAGCGCTCCGGCGGGATCGATCGGGCGGGCGCTGGGGGCCGTGAGCAGCAGCGACACCGATCCGCCGCCGCGCTCGGCCTGCGCGACCAGATCGAGGCTGGCGCCGCGCACGTCGCTCCAGTGCGGCGCGGCGGTCCAGCCGTCGTCGATCACCAGCAGCGTCGATCCCGCCCCGCCGCCGGGCGCGGCCGAGGCGGGCGGGGCGATCGAGGGGCGGGCGAAAGCCAGGATCGCCAATGTCGCCATCAGCGCACGCAACAGCACGAGCCAAAGCGGCGCGCGCTCCCGGCTTTGTTCATCGGTTTGCAAACCAAGCAACAAACGAACGGGCGGAAACAGCGCCTTGCGCGGCGGCGGCGGGCTGGCGCGCAAAACCAGGAACAGGATCGGCAGCGCGGCGAGCGCGGCGAGCGCCCAGGGCGCGGCGAACGTGATCGGGCCGAGCGTCACCGGCGCCGCTCCGACAGCGCCGCCAAAAGCGCGGAGAAGGCCGGGGCGGGCGCGTGATCGGTGCGATGGGCCAGAAACGCCAAACCGTGCGCGCCGGCGAGTGCGCGCAACCGGGCGCGATAGGCGGCGAGGCGCGCGGCGTATTCGGCGCGCGCATGCTCGGCGCGCCCGAGCGTCACGCTGGCGCCCGCGCCGCCGGGATCGCGAAACAGCGTGCGCCCCTCGAACGGAAAATCCTCTTCCGCGGGATCGGCGATCATCAGCAGCGCGCCATGCGCGCCGACGCTCGACGCCGCAGCCAGGCGCCGGCGCCAGACGTCTTCGCCTTCGTAGAAATCGCTGACGATCAGGACCGCGCTGCGCGGCGGCGGCGCGCTTGGTTCCGTTGCGCAGGGCGCGGCGAGATCGTGCGCCAGCGCGTCGGCGGCGCGCGGTCCGTGGCGCAAGACGCGCCCCATGACGCCGACGCGCTCGCCGCCGCGCGCAAACGCCCTCGCGATCGCCAGCGCGAGCACATGCGCGCGCTGCGCCTTGCTCGGGCGATCGTCGCCGCCGCGCCACGCAAAGCCGGCGCCGGGGTCGATCCACAGCGACAAGGTCTGCGCGGCTTCGCGCTCGCGCTCGCGCACGAACAGCCGCTCGCCGCGGGCGGAACGGCGCCAATCGACGAGGCGGGCGCCGTCTTCCGGGGCAGGAGCGCGATATTGCCAGAAGCCGTCGCCGGCGCCGGCGCGGCGGCGGCCATGCGCGCCGGGCGCGAGCGCGGCGAGGCGGCGCGCTTCCAACAGCGCGCCAGGCATGTCGCCGACGAGACTTTCCGCCGCGCCGCGCGCCATCACGCCGCCTGCGCGACGAGATCGTCCAACAGCGCGTCGACGTCGACGCCCTCGGCGCGCGCGCTGAACGACAGCGCCATGCGGTGCGACAGCGCCGGCCGCGCCAGGGCGGCGACGTCGTCCAAGGTCGGCGTCAGGCGCCCGCGCAGCAGCGCCCGCGCCCGGCAGGCCAGCATCAGCGCTTGTCCCGCGCGTGGGCCCGGCCCCCATTCGACATGGGCGTTGACCCGCGCATCGTGCGATCCGCCGGGCCGCGCCGCGCGCACCAGATTGAGGATCGCGCCGACGACCTTCTCGCCCACCGGCATGCGCCGCACGAGGCTTTGCAGCGCGGAGAGCGCGGCGGCGTCGAGCACGCGGGCGGGCTGCGCCTCTTGCGTGCCGGTGGTCTCGATGAGGATACGCCGCTCGGTGTCTTCGTCGGGATAGGGGACGTCGATCTGCAGCAGGAAGCGGTCAAGCTGCGCTTCGGGCAGCGGATAGGCGCCCTCGTGCTCGATCGGGTTTTGCGTGGCGAGCACGTGGAACGGCGCGGGAAGATCGTAATTCTGCCCGGCGATGGTGACGCGCCGCTCCTGCATGGCCTGCAAGAGCGCCGATTGCGTGCGCGGGCTGGCGCGGTTGATCTCGTCGGCCATCAACAGGCTGGTGAACACCGGGCCTTTGACGAAGCGAAAATGGCGCTTGCCGGCGGAATCCTGATCCAGCACCTCGGAGCCCAATATGTCGGCGGGCATCAGGTCGGGCGTGAATTGCACCCGCGCCCAGGGCAGGCCGATGACGTCCGCCAGGGCATGGACGAGGCGGGTCTTGGCTAGGCCGGGCGCGCCGACCAACAAAGCGTGACCGCCGGAGAGGATGCAGGCCAAGGTCTGCTCAACCACGCGCTCCTGGCCGAAAACCGCCTTGCCCACCTCCGCGCGCACCCGGGTCAGCGCTTCGGCGGCACGCTCGGCTTCGGCCAGGATCGCATCGGCCGCCGCGCGGCTGGAGAACGCGTCATTGCTCATCAGGGGGGCAAGCTCCTACCTTTGCCGGCGGAAATAAGGCGCAAGCCATGCGTTGTCGCCGCATCCATCGGCGAAAGCGCGCGAAAAGGCGAGAGATGACCGAACCCTCACCTTTGCAGGGCCAGTTGCTGGAAGCCCAATCCCTGGAGGACTTTCTGGCCGCGCTGCAGCGTGACGCCGGCGCCGGCCGCGGCCCGCCGCCGGTCGAGCGCTGGGACCCGCCCTATTGCGGCGAGGCGGGGTTCGAAATCCTCGCCGACGGAACCTGGAAGCACGAAGGCGCCCGCATCACGCGCGAGAGCATGGTGCGGCTGTTTTCCTCGATCCTGCGCAAGGACGAGGACGGGGCGACGTACCTCGTGACGCCGGTGGAGAAAATTCGCGTCGATGTCGCCGACGCGCCGTTCGTCGCGATCCGCGTCGATCGGCTGGGCGAGGGGCGCGATCAGCGCATCGCGTTCACCACCAATGTCGGCGATGTCGTTGTGCTGGATGAAAACCATCCGCTGCGCGTGCATGTGTCCGAGAGCGGCGAACCGCGCCCCTACGTACTCGTGCGCGGCCGGCTGGAGGCGCGCGTGCTGCGCGCGCCGTTTTACGAACTCGTCGGTTGGGCGGAGATGCGCGACGGCGTGATGGGCGTGTGGAGTTGCGGGGGGTGGTTTGCGGTGGGGTGATTGGCGTTGTGCTTCGGCTCGTGGCCGGCGAAGGCGAGGGACCATCGCTCCGCAAAAGCAGCGCACCCGCCCCCATAGACAAACGTCCGGCGCCGCCGCACATCCTTCCCATGCTGTCCATCGATGATTTTCAATCCCGCCTCGCGGCGCGTTTGACGCCGCTTGATCGGCTGGGCGAGGCGCCGGTGCGGTCGGAGCGCGATCTTGAGCCGCATGGCGCGGATGCAAGCCCGCTGACGCCGGCTGCGGTGCTTGCGCCCATCGTGCGCCGGCCGGAAGGGTGGACGATGCTGCTCACCCAGCGCGCCGCCGCCATGCCGACGCACGCCGGCCAGGTGGCGTTTCCAGGCGGGCGCATCCAGGCCGAGGACGACGGGCCGCTCGCCGCGGCGCTGCGCGAAACGCATGAGGAGATCGGGCTGACGCGGGAGTGGATCACGCCGCTCGGCGGCGGCGATCTCTACGAGACCGGCTCAGGCTTCCGCATCACGCCCATCATCGCCTTCGTCGAGCCCGGCTTTGCGCTCAATCCCGATCCGCGCGAAGTCGACGCCGTGTTCGAGACGCCGCTGGCGTTTCTGATGAACCCGGCCAATCACGAACTGCGCGAGACGTTCTGGCGCGGTGCGATGCGCAGCTATTACGCGATGCCCTACGACAACCGCTTCATCTGGGGCGCGACGGCGGCGATGATTCGTGCGCTTTATGAGCGGCTCTATGAGTGAGAAATGCGCCAGTTCGTGATCGCCCTTGTCGCGTTCTTCACGCCCTTCGTCGCGCTGTGGATCTGGCGGCGGCTGCGCCGCATCGAGGATCGCACGGTGGACGCGCGCGTCTGGTTCGCCGGGTGCGTGATGGCGGCGCTCAGTTTCGTCGTCGCGGCGATCCTCGACGCCAGCGCGCCGAGCGGCCGCTACATCGAAACGCGCGACCCGCAGGGCCGTCCCGTCACCGTGTTCCAGGAGGACCCGCGATGAGCATCACCATCGCGCACGCGCCGTGGCTTCGTGCGGCGGCGACGCGGCGTGTGGTCGCCGCGCTCGAGGCGGCGCGGCCGGGCTGTGCGCGTTTCGTCGGCGGGTGCGTGCGCAACACGATCCTGGGCGCGCCCGTCGATGATGTCGATATCGCCACACAATTGACGCCGCAGGAAATCATCGACGCTGCGCACGCCGCAGGCCTTTCCGCTGCGCCCACGGGACTTGAGCACGGCACGGTCACCGTCATCGCCGATCATGCGCCGTTTGAAGTGACGACGCTGCGCCGCGACGTCGAGACCGACGGACGGCGCGCGGTCGTGGCGTTCACCCAGGATTGGGCGGAGGACGCCCAGCGCCGCGATTTCCGCATGAACGCGCTCTACGCTGATCCGGATGGAGCGGTGCACGATCCCACTGGCGGCGGCCTCGCGGATGCGCGCAGCGGGCGCGTGATCTTTATCGGCGATGCGCGCACGCGCATTCGGGAAGACTATCTCCGCATCCTGCGCTTTTTCCGCTTCAACGCCTGGTATGGTCGCGGGCCGCTCGATGCGGCGGGGCTTGCGGCGTGCGCGGCGCTGAAGGAGGGCATGGCGCAGCTCTCGGTCGAGCGCGTGTGGAAGGAAACCAAAAAGCTGCTCGCGGCGCGCGAACCTGCTGCGGCGTGGCGTGCGATGGCGGATAGCGGCGTGCGCGATGTCGCGCTCGGTGAAGCGGGCAATGACCGCCGCCTTGCGCGCCTGCTTGCGATCGAGGGCGATCATTTCCTGCCGATCGATCCGTTGACGCGACTTTCTGCGGCGATGCCCAATGAAGATGCGGCCTGGGCGCTGGCGCGCCGGCTGAAAGTTTCCAATGACGAGAAAGATCGCCTGACGCGCGCGATGGGAACGTCGCCGCGCATCGTCTCTTATCTGTCGCCGAAGGAGATGCGCCGCGCGCTCTATGCGCTCGGGCTTGAAACCTTCGTCGATCGCGTGCGCCTGGCCTGGGCCGACGATCCCGCCGACAAGTCCGCCCCGCAATGGCGCGCGCTTCTGGCGATGGCGCAAAGCTGGCCGCGCCCAACCATGCCGCTCACCGGCGAAGACGTGATCGCCGCCGGCGTGGCCCCAGGGCCGAAGCTCGGCGCGGTGTTGCGCGAGGTCGAGGCCTGGTGGATCGACGCCGATTTCCCCGACGACCGGCTCTCCATCATGGAGCGGCTGAAGGCAGTTGCGCAGGCTTTGGGGTGAGGGCTTGATTGATGTTATAACTTGAGTTATAACGCAACCATGGTCAAAAAACTCCCCCCCGGCGTGCAGGACGCCCGCACCGAAGCCTTCGTCGTCGATCCCGGCGCGCCCGCGCAAAAAACCGCGGCGCCCAAAGGCGGGCTTAAAGTGCGGCGCATCGGCAATTCGCTCGGAATCGTGCTGCCGAAAGATGTCCTCGCCAAGCTGCGCGTGGGCGAGGGCGACATGCTGAGCGTGTCGGAAACGCCGGATGGGGTGGCGCTGAGCGCGGCGGACGGCGAAACGGCGGACCTGATGCGGATGGCGGAAGAGATCATGCGCAAGCGGCGCAAGGTGCTTAAAGCGCTGGCGCAATGAATCGGCCGCGTTGGCTGCCGAAAGCGCTGATCCTCGCCGTGCATTACCGACAGCTCGCCGAGCATGGCGGCGCGGCAGGCGTGCGCGATGAGGGCCTTCTTGAATCCGCACTGGCGCGGCCGCAGAACCTGCATGCCTATGGCGCAGCGGATGCGGCCGCGCTGGCGGCGGCGTATGCGTTCGGCATCGTGCGCAACCACCCGTTCATCGACGGCAACAAGCGCACGGCGTTCGTCGCGTGCGAACTCTTCCTCGCGGCGAATGGATCGACGCTCGACGCGGCGGACGAGGAATGTCTCGCGATGATGCTGTCGCTTGCGGCGGGCGAGATCGGCGAGGGCGAGTTTGCGGCGTGGCTGCGGGAGAATGCGCGCAGCGCCTAAGGCCACCGCGCCGTCGGCGGCATGGAGCTCAAAATGCTTTCGATGTTGCCGCCGGTTTTCAGGCCGAACAATGTGCCGCGATCGTACAGCAAATTAAACTCGACATAGCGGCCGCGGCGGATGAGCTGTTCTTCCTTGTCCGCCTCGGTCCACGCGTCGTGCATGCGCCCGCGCAGGATGGCCACATACGCGTCCTTGAAGGTGCGCCCCACATCCTGGACGAAGGCGAAATCCTTCTCCCAATCGCCAGTGTTGTGGTGATCGAAGAAGATGCCGCCCGTGCCGCGCGGCTCATTGCGGTGCGGCAGCCAGAAGTACTCGTCGCACCACTTTTTATATTTCTCGTAATACGAAACATCATGCGCATCGCACGCGCGCTTGTAGGCGGCGTGATAGGCGAGCGTGTCGGGCGCGTCGTCGCGGCGGTCGGCGTCCTGGGTGGGATTGAGATCGCCGCCGCCGCCGAACCACCATTCCGTGGTGACGAGATGGCGCGTGTTCATGTGCGCCGCCGGGCAGTGCGGATTACGCAAATGCGCGATCAGCGAAATGCCGCTCGCCCAGAAACGCGGATCGTTCTGCGCGCCTTTGACGCCGGCGGCGAAATCCGGCGCGAACGCGCCCCACACCGTCGAGCAATGCACCCCGACCTTCTCGAAGAAGCGGCCGCGCATCATCGACGCCACGCCGCCGCCCTGGCCCGCCTCGCGCGACCAGGGCGTGCGCACAAAGCGCCCTGGTTCGCCGGGATAGAGCGCCGCGGGGGCTTCGTTTTCGAGCGCCTCGAAGGCGGCGCAGATCTGGTCGCGCAAGTGTTCGAACCAGGCGCGAGCGCGGGCTTGATGGTCGGTTTCCGTCATGGCGCAGGACCATGACAAGCGCTGCGCGGTCGCGCAAGGCGCGCTCTTGACGCGCCGCGGCGATCGGCTTCAGGTCGCCGCGAACC
Organism: Hyphomonadaceae bacterium; assembly: GCA_033764725.1. Lineage (GTDB taxonomy): Bacteria > Pseudomonadota > Alphaproteobacteria > Caulobacterales > Aquidulcibacteraceae > RI-43. The sequence goes on along the minus strand of JANRIR010000051.1, from coordinate 182,842 downwards.
AGGGAGGCGCGCATGCTTGGCCAGGCGGCGGTGCAAACGAATATCGGCATTTCGCGGCCGGATGCGGCGAGAGCGTTCTATGTCGATACGCTGGGGCTATCGCTTAAATCGGAGGACGCCTTCGCGCTCGTCGTGTCCGCCGGCGACGGCGACATCCGGCTTGCGAAAGTGCCGATGGTGGCGCCGGCGCCCTATGCGGTGGTCTCGTTTGCGGTGCCGGATTTGGCGGCCTTCGTCGCCGCCGCCGCCAAGAAGGGCGTCAAGCTTGAGCGCTTTCCGTTTCTGCCGGCTGACGGCGACGGCGTCTGGACCGCGCCGGACGGGACAAAAGTGTGCTGGACGCGCGATCCCGACATGAACCTCATCGGCGTCGTGCAGCCGGCATGAGCATCCTGCCTGCGGCCAAGATCGCCGGTGGCCCGCACGTCATGGGCATCGTCAATCTCACGCCGGATTCGTTTTCCGACGGCGGCAAGCATCGCGATGTGCGCGCCGCGATCGGCGCCGCCCTTGCGCTGCTTGAGGCCGGCGCCGACATCGTCGATGTCGGAGGCGAATCGACGCGGCCTGGCGCTGCGCCGGTTGAGACGGACGAAGAGCTCCGCCGCGTGCTGCCGATGATCGAGGGGGTGCGCAAAATCACCGCCGCGCCGATCTCGATTGACACGATGAAACCGGCTGTCGCCGAGGCCGCGCTCGCCGCCGGCGCGACGCTGTGGAACGACGTCAACGCCCTGCAGGCGCCGGGCGCCCTCGATGTGGCGGCGCGGCGGAATGCGGCGGTCGTGTTGATGCACATGCAAGGCGCGCCGCGCACGATGCAGGCCGATCCGCGCTACGCGGATGTGGTTGCGGAAGTGTCCGCTTTTCTCGCCGCACGTGCCGATGCCGCGCGGAGCGCCGGCGTGCGCGCGATTTGGGTCGATCCTGGCATCGGCTTCGGCAAGACGCTGGCGCACAATCTGGCGCTGATGCGCGCGCTGCCTGCGATCGCCGCCGCCGCGAACGCGCCGGTGCTGTTCGGCGCCTCGCGCAAAAGCTTCATTCAGAAAATCGATGCGACCGCCGGCGACGCAGGCGATCGGCTGGGCGGATCGATCGCCGCAGCCCTGCACGCCGCGCGCGCCGGCGCCGCCATCGTGCGGGTGCACGACGTGCGCGAAACGGTGCAGGCGCTGCAGGTGCAGCGCGCGCTGGAGGGGCGCGCATGAGCGCGGCGTGGTGGATGCTGCTCGGCGCAGGTGCGCTCGAAATCGTTTGGGCGATGCTGTTCAAGCGCGCGTTTCAAAATGATCACACGATCACCGCGATCACGCTGGCGGCGATGGCCGCGTCGTTTGCGCTGCTGGCCGAGGCGATGAAATCGATCCCCGTCGGCACCGCCTATGCGATCTGGACCGGCATCGGCGCGGTCGGCGCGGCGGTGTTCGGCATCCTGATCTACAAGGAGCCCGCGACCGCCGCGCGCATTGCGTGCATCGCGTTGATCGTGGCCGGCATCGCAGGGCTGAAGCTGACATCGGCGACCGGTCCGTGATAAGGTGACCCATGGCTGACACTATCCAGCGCACATGGACCTTGGAAGACTTTCTGGCCTGGGAGAGCAGCCAGGCCGGTCGTCACGAATTTGTCGCCGGCCAGGTGCGCGCCATGACCGGCGCCACCAAGGCGCACAACCTGATTGCGGCCAACATTTATTCGGCCCTTCGCGCAGGCTTGCGCGGAACGCCGTGCCAGCCGTTTATCGGGGACATCAAGATCATCATTCAGGCAAATGGAAATGTCCGCTATCCTGACGTGCTGGTCGATTGCTCGCCATTCGTGGCCAATGACGTCGCCGCCAAAAAGCCCACAATCGTGTTCGAGGTGCTCTCCAAGAGCACGGCCTGGATCGACCAAACCGACAAGATGGACGATTACGCCAGTGTCGACTCGATCGCTGTCGTCTTCCTGGTGCGCCAATCGGCGCGCGCGATCGAGGTTTGGCGGCGCGACGGCGCGCGTCTAGTCAAGGCCCCCGACGCAGGCGAGGTGATTGCGCTTGACCCGCTCGCCATGACGATTTCGCTGGATGCAATTTACGACGGCGTTCCGCTTAGCGCCGACGAAGACCGCGCCGAGGGCGCATGAGCGCTGAAGGCCGCGTGCTCATCATCGCGGGCTCGGATTCCGGCGGCGGCGCGGGCGTGCAGGCCGACGTCAAGACCGTCACCATGCTCGGCGGCTATGCGATGACGGCGATCACCGCCGTAACAGTTCAGAACACGCAGGGCGTGTTCGGCGTGCACCCGATTCCGCAAGACATGATCCGCGATCAGATCCGCGTCGTTCTCGACGATATCGGCGCCGACGCGATCAAGATCGGCATGCTGGGCGACGCGGCGACGGTGGAGACGGTTGCGACTACGCTGAACGATGCCGCCCCGGATGCGCCGGTCATCCTCGATCCGGTGATGGTCGCCAAGGGCGGCCATGCGCTGCTCGAGGATGCGGCGGTCGATGCGCTGAAAGCGCTGCTGCTGCCGCGCGCGGCGCTGGTCACGCCGAACGCGCCGGAGGCGAGCCGCCTGACGGGATTGCCCGTCCACGACGAGGCGAGCCAAGCCGCCGCCGGCCGCGCGCTCGTGGCGCTGGGGGCCAAGGCGGCGCTGGTGAAAGGCGGCCATGTCGCGGGGACTATTGTGCGCGACGTTCTCGTCATCGGCGACGAGGCGCAGACGTTTGCGCATCCGCGCATCGACACCGCCGCGACCCACGGCACCGGCTGCACGTTGGCTTCGGCGATCGCGGCGTATGTCGCGCAGGGCGCGAGCCTCGCCGAGGCGGTTCCCGCCGCGCGCGATTATCTGATCGGCGCGATCCGCATTGCGCCGGGCTTCGGCGCAGGACACGGGCCGCTGGCGCACAATTGGCTGTTGCGCCTGCGCTCTTAACCATGGCGCGCGCTGGCCAAGCGCGCGATCGGCGCCCATACTCCAAGCCGGACAAGCCCTTCGGGCGAAGGCGGAGCGCGGCTTCATGCGCATGTGGATCGTCGATGCGTTCACCGATCGGGTGTTTTCCGGCAATCCCGCCGGCGTCGTGCCGCTGGAGCGCTGGCTTCCGGACGCCACGCTGCAGGCCATAGCGGCGGAAAACAAATTGTCGGAAACCGCCTTCTTTGTCCCCACCGGCCTGCGCGGGAATTATCAGCTGCGCTGGTTCACGCCGCTGACGGAAGTGCCGGTGTGCGGGCACGCCACGCTCGCCGCCGGCGCGATCCTGCTCACCGAGATCGAGCCGGCGCTCGAGGTCGTCGTGTTCGACAGCCAGGCCGGCGCGCTGGTCGTGCGCGAGACCGCCGACGGCTTCACGCTCGATCTGCCGCGCAAAGTGCGCCAGCCCTGGACGGTGCCGGCAGAGCTGGTCGACGCGCTGGGCGGCGCGCGCGTGGTCGATGCGTTCGTCGGCGAATACGCCAACGTTGTTCTCGATACGGAAGACGCCGTGCGCGCCCTGAAGCCCGATTTCAACGCGATCGACCGCATCGTGCGCGGTCCGCGCCAGGGGTGCCTTGCGGTCACCGCACCGGCCGACGAGGGCAAGCCGTATGATTTCGTGTGCCGCTTTTTCGCGCCGGGCGTCGGGCTTCCTGAAGATCCCGTGACGGGTTCGGCCTTCGCCGATCTCGCGCCCTACTGGTCGGACCGGTTCGATCTCGACAGCGTCGTGGGCTTTCAGGCGTCGAAGCGCGGCGGCTTCACGCGCGCGATCCAGACCTTGTCGAGCGTGCGCCTGTTCGGCCGCGTCGCGGTGTATTTGCGCGGCGAGCTCGACGCTTCGATCGCACGCCTGCACAATCGCGCGAAGGTCGCGCCCGAGGCGCCGCAGCGCAAACGCAAGCGCAAGAAGCAGCCGCAGGCGCCAGGCCTGGAGTTGGCGCCGATCTTCGAGGATGTCGACGTCGCCGAACTCGCCGAGACGCCGTCGGAAGAGGCGCGCGTCGTCATCGTGCAGGAGCGCGGCGGACGCCAGAAGCTCGACGAGGAGACGCTGGCGCGCGTGCTCAAGCAGGCGAATTTGACCGGCGCGGAAAGCATCCAGATCTTCGAACTCGATCCTCCCGCCGAGCCGGCGCTGGAGACGCTGAAGGTGGACGAAGGCGACGCCGTGAAGGTCGTCGTGCTTGGCCGGCAACAGCCAAAAGAGTAGGCGCGCTCAGGCGCGGCGCAGCGCGCGCCAGCCTTCCTGGGTGACGAACAGGCCGGCGCCGATCAGCGCAAGCGCGCCGACGACGTCTCCCGCCATCGTCTCACCGAACCAGGCCGCGCCGATCAGCAGTGCAGCGACCGGCAGGAGATAATTGGTCTGCGAGACAAAGACCGGGCCGTTGGTTCTGATCAGCTGAAAATAGGCGATCGAGGCCAGCGCCGTCGGCCCGATCGCCAGCGCGGCGATCGCAAGCCAGCCTTCCGGCGTCGGCCAGCCCATCTGCGCGGTTTGCCAGATCGCGAAAGGCGTGGCCGCGAGCGCGCCGAACAGCGTCCATCCCGCCGCGGCCTCGAAGGCGGGGATTTGCACGCCATAGCGCGCCACGAGATTGTTCACGGCGTAACTGGCCGCCGCGAGCGCGACCGCGGCTTGCGGCAGCAGCGGCGCGGTGCTGGCGGCCCCGAACGCGGACGGCCCCATCAGCACCGCGACGCCGGCGAAACCCAACAGCAGACCGATGATGCGGTTCGGCGTCAGCCGCTCGTGCGCCGATGCAAACGGCGCCAGCACGCCCACCATCAAAGGCGTCAGCGCGCTGTAGAGACCGGCGAGACCGGACGGAATGGATTGTTGCGCCCAGGCGTAAAGTCCGAACGGGGTCACCGCGCCCAGCAGACCCATGAGGATGAGCTTACGCCGCGAGCGCGGCGTGCGCGGCGGCTCAAGTCCGCGGCGTCGGCGCCAGGCGAGCGCCAGTTGCAGTGCAAACGTCGCCAGCCACAGCCGGCCCGCCACGATCAGCCACGGCGCGGCGTCGTGCTCGAGCGCGTAGCGCACCGTCCCATAGGCCGCGCCCCAGGTCGCCACGCAAAACAGGAACAAGGCCCAGGATGTCGGCGATACGCGCGCTGCGCTCATGCGGTTCAGTCCTAGACTGCGCGGCGCATCCCGAAAAGCGTTGCGCCGGGGCCCAAATGCGTGTTTGTGGCCCACGGGCCATCCGCTCCCAACGGCGGACGCTCATCTGTAAGGATGGGAGTACACTATGACGGTTGCGACGAAGCCGGCTGCGCGCCCGGCCGATGCTCGATTTTCTTCGGGCCCCACAAAAAAACGACCTGGCTGGTCGCTGGACGCGTTGTCCGGCGCAGCGCTCGGCCGTTCGCACCGCTCGAAAGCGGGCAAGGCCAAGCTCAAGGAAGCCATCGACCGCACGCGCGCGCTGCTTGAAGTCCCCGCGGATCATAAGATCGCGATCGTGCCGGCGTCTGACACCGGCGCGGTGGAGATGGCGATGTGGTCGATGCTGGGCGAGCGTCCGGTCGACGTATTCGCCTGGGAAAGCTTCGGCGAGGAATGGGTGACCGATGCGAAGGCGCTGAAGATCGATGCGGCGCTGCATGTCGGCCGGCCCTATGGCGCGCTGCCGGACTTGTCGCAGGCGCGCAAGCGCGCAGACATCATCTTCACGCAGAACGGAACGACGTCCGGCGCGAAAATCCCGGACTTCGATTGGATCGCCGCCGATCGCGAAGGGATCACGATCAATGACGCGACCTCGGCGGCCTTCGCGCAGCCGATCGATTGGGCGAAGTGCGATGTCGTCACCTATTCATGGCAGAAGGTGATGGGCGGGGAGGCTGCGCACGGCATGATAATCCTGTCGCCGCGCGCCGTGGCGCGGCTGGAGAGCTTCACGCCCGACCGGCCGTTGCCGAAAATTTTCCGCATGACGAAAAAAGGCAAGCTCGACGAGGAGCTGTTCGATGGCGCAACGATCAACACGCCGTCCCTGCTGGCGACGGAAGACTACCTCGACACGCTGACATGGGGCGAAAGCATCGGCGGGCTGACCGCGTTGCACGCGCGCGCCGACGCCAACGCCAAGGTGTTGTACGACTGGGCCGCGCGCACGGCCTGGATCGCGCCGCTGGCGGATGATCCGCGCACCTGGTCGAACACGGGCGTGTGCCTCAAGATCGTCGATGCGCGGGTCGCTGCCCTGGACGAGGCGGGACAGGCTGCGTTTGCAAAGCGGTTGATCGATCTCTTGGAGAAGGAAGGCGTCGCGCTGGATGCCGGCGCCTATCGCACCGCGCCGCCGGGCCTGCGCATCTGGTGCGGCGCCACGATCGAGAAGGCCGACGTTGAAGCGCTCATTCCATGGGTGGAATGGGCGTTCGATGTGTGCGTCGCCGAGTTGAAGCAAGCGGCTTGAGCGATGGCGCACCCCGCAAGCGTGCGCTGGCCGCCGCTGCGCTGCACGGCTGGCGGCGGCGCTCTCATCATCCGTGAAGCGGCGCAGCGCGACGCGCCGATCTTCGAACGCTGGGATCTCGATCCTGACGTCATCGCCTGTTCGACCGACGATCCGACCGCTGAAGAGGCGTTCAACGGCGCCGAATGGGCTGCGGAGATCGCGGCGAATTCGGACGTGTCCTGCCTTTATGTCGCGACGCTCGACGACCGGCCCATCGGCGGCATGCAGGTGATCGATCCGCATCGGGAGCCGACACGGTATTGGGGCGATGTCGCGCCCAATCTGCGCGCCATCGACATCTGGATCGGCGACCCGGCCGATCGCAACAAGGGGCTGGGCGCGGCGATGATGCGGCTGGCGATCGACCGCTGCTTCGCCGACGGCGCCGACGCGATCGTCATTGATCCGTTGAACAGCAACGTGAAGGCCCATCGATTCTATCAGCGGCTCGGCTTTCGCCCGATCGGACGGCGCCTGTTCAACGGCGAGGACGATTGCCTCGTGCATCGGCTGGAGCGCGGGGATTGGGAGCGCGATCCGTGACGGTGTGTTGAGCGGTGTTTGCTCCCCCGTTTACGGGGGAGCTGGCGAGCGGCGCAGCCGCGAGACTGAGGGGGAGATGGTTCACGCCCCCTCCGTCGCCTTCGGCGACACCTCCCCCGTGAACGGGGGAGGAAACAGGAGAAACACATGCCCAAAGTCCTCATCTCAGACGAACTCTCCCCCGCCGCGGTGGAGATTTTCAAATCGCGCGGCGTCGAGGTGGATTTCCAGCCGCAACTCGGCCCCGATGCGGCGAAGCTGAAGGCGATCATCGGCGGCTATGACGGCCTCGCCATTCGCTCGGCGACAAAGGTCAAGGCCGACATCATCGCCGCGGCGACCAATCTGAAAGTGATCGGGCGCGCGGGCATCGGCGTCGACAATGTCGACATTCCCGCCGCGACCGCAAAGGGCATCGTGGTGATGAACACGCCCTTTGGCAATTCGATCACCACGGCGGAGCACGCCATCGCGCTGATGTTCGCCGCCGCGCGCCAATTGGGGGCCGCCGACGCCTCCACCCAGGCCGGCAAGTGGGAGAAGAACCGGTTCATGGGCGTGGAGCTCTACGCCAAGACGCTTGGCCTCATCGGCTGCGGCAATATCGGCTCTCTGGTGGCCGAGCGCGCGATCGGGCTGAAAATGCGCGTCGTCGCGTATGACCCGTTCCTGTCGCCCGAGCGCGCGCTGGAGCTGGGCGTGGAAAAGGTGGAGCTGGATGATCTGCTTGCGCGCGCCGATTTCATCACCCTGCATACGCCGCTGACCGAAAAGACGAAAAATATTCTCTCTGCGGAAAACATCGCGCGAACGAAAAAGGGCGTCATCATCGTCAACGCCGCGCGCGGCGGTCTGGTGGACGAGGCGGCGCTGCGCGCAGCGCTCGACAGCGGCCATGTCGCGGCGGCGGGGTTCGATGTGTTCGCCGTCGAGCCGGCGAAGGAGAACGTGCTGTTCGGCGCGCCGAATTTCGTCGCCACGCCGCATCTCGGCGCATCCACCAGCGAAGCGCAGGAGAATGTCGCGCTGCAGGTGGCCGAGCAGATGAGCGATTATCTGATCAGCGGCGCAGTGACCAACGCGCTCAACATGCCCTCGATCAGCGCCGAAGAGGCGCCGCGCATTCGGCCTTACGCCAGGCTCGCCGAGTTGCTGGGCTTGTTCGCCGGCCAGATCGTCGATGACGGGCTCGAGGCCGTGCACATCGAATTTGAAGGCGACGTCGCGCGCGTCAACACCAAGCCGCTGACGGCGGCGGCGCTCGCGGGCCTCATGCGCCCGATGCTGGCGGAGGTGAACATGGTCTCGGCGCCGGCGATCCTGAAGGAGCGCGGCGCGCCGCTGACAGAATCGAAGAACGAATCCTCGCCGACCTATGACAGCCTGATCCGCCTCAAGGTGCAGACCGGCGGCGGCTGGCGCACTCTGGCCGGCGTCGTCGCCGGCGGGCAGCCGAAGATCGTCGAGGTCAAGGGCATGCCGCTCGAAGCGGCGTTTCACCCGCGCATGCTGTACATCAACAATTCCGACAAGCCGGGGTTCATCGGCGCGCTCGGCACGATGCTGGGCGAAGCCGGCGTCAACATCGCAACCTTCCATCTCGGCCGCGTCGCCGAAGGCCAGGACGCGATCGCGCTCGTCGGCATCGACGCCGACGTGCCGGAGGATGTTTTGTCGAAACTGAAAGCGTTGCCGCAGGTGCGCTACGTCAAGGTGCTTAGGTTCTAGCTCTCGATGCGGCGATAGATTTGCACCGGCGCGCGCATGCGCCAGGATCGAAACAGGATTTCGATCTGGCGCGCGTCGTTCGCCAGGCACGTGCTGCGCCCGGCGTCGTCCTCCGTGACGACGCCGAGCCGGCGCAGTCGGCTTTCGCTGAAATGGTCGCAATCGGGGAAGTGAAAGCTGAGCCGGTCGCCGCGCAGGCGCGCGATGAAGTAGAGCGCGGAGTCCGTTTCGCTTTGCACGATCCAGGCGCCGCGCCGCAGCGGCACGAACAGGAGCCGCTCGACCTCCGGCTCGTCGCTGCGTTCGGCCAGGCAATGCGCGCCGTGGGTGGCGATGCGCAGCGTCGGGCGGTCAGCGCCGTCCGGCAGCGGGCCCGCCTCCGGATCGGCCTGCACGGTCTCGAAGCGCTCTTCGGCGGCGAACGGGCAGGCGCCGCGCTCCGGCGCGAACAGCGGCTGCGCCGACATGAAGTAGCAGCCGCCGAGCAGCGCGCAGAGCGCCAGGGAGAGCAGTGCCTTCGCGAGCGCGGGAATCGGCGCCTCCTGTGTTTTCACCGTGCGCCGGGATCGCGACCGTTTCATGGTGGCCTGGGCCCCCTCGCCACGGCGCGCGGGCGCCGCTAAAGGTGACCGCAAGAGGGGCCCTGCATGAATTTTCGTCGCGCCGGCATTGTTGCGTTGGGCCTAGCGGCCGCATCCGCCGGGACGGCGCGCGCCGAGGTCGAAAGTATCCATCTGGGCGTGCTCGCGCACAATGTGTGCATCACCAATTGCAAGAACGCCGACAAGGAAGACGGTCCCAATATCGAGGCGCAGGTGAATTTCGCCTCGCCCGGCGTGCTGCGCTGGATCGGCGCGCCGCAACCCTATGTGGTGGCGTCGGGCAACGTCGCCGGGGCGACGAGCTTCGCCGGCGCGGGCCTGGAATGGCGCTGGGAATTTCTCGACCGCTGGTCGGTGGAGCCGGGGCTCGGCTACGTCATCCATGACGGGGAGGTCTCCAACCCGTTCCCCAACGGCGATCCGCGCGCGACGCAGTTTTCGTCGGACAATGTTCTCTATGGCTCGCGCGACCTGTTTCGCACCTCGCTCGGCGTCTCGCGGGAGATCGGAGAGAGCTGGCGCGCCCAGGCCTTCTTCTCGCATCTCAGCCATGGCCAGATCATCGGCAATGGACGCAACCAGGGCGTCGATCAGGTGGGTTTGCGGCTGGGCTATCGGTTCGGCGAGTGATTGCGCGTCGGGCGGCGTGGCGAATTGACATCGCCGCCCGCCTGGGCCCCTCTGCGGCCGGGGGAGCTGACCTATGGACGCGCTCAATGCCTTCGTCGGCGGGTGGGAATGGATCGTCGGCCTCATCGCCGCGATCGTCGGCGTGTGGGGCGTCGTCACGTTTTGCCGCTCAGCCGCGCTGAGCTACCGCGCAATCCGCCTTTATCACATCGACACGCCCCATCGCGGCCGCCTCAGCGCTGCGGCGGAATTGTTCGGCGCGATCGGGTGGAACCTGCTGCGCGTATTCAACGAGCGCACCTTGTTCAAGCGCGTGCGCATGCGCCTCGAGTTCGAGAGCCTGATCGAGCGGCCGCTGCCCGATCTGCGCACCGGGCCGGAAGGCGAAGATCCGCCGTACGCAAAGCGCGTGGCGCAGTGGCGGGCCGCGCGCGCGGCCCTGTTCCAGCCGAACGGCGAAACCATCGAGGTCGACAATCCGAGCGCCATTCATGGCCGCTTCGACGCCCTCGATCGTCTGTTCGATGTTTTGCAAATCCTCGATCGGCCGCGCAGCGAATTCCGCTTCGCGACAAAAATTCGCATCAATAACGGCTTCGTCGCGCCGCTTCACCTGATCGCCGGCGTGCTGCGCCAGTTCGACGACGATTGGGCGCGCATCATCGACACCTACGGCTTTGACATCGAGCGCCTGGCCGAGCCGCCGCCGGACGATCAGGCGCTCGCAGCGCTGCGCGAATTGCGGGCGCTGCAAAAATTCATTTTCGATTGCTGGCTGCAATGGGGACCGAGCATCCCGATGTGCGGCGCGGGGTGCGGGAATTTCGGCGGCTCGTGGTTGTCGCTGCAATACGGCTATGGCGACGAGAGCAATTCTGTCGAGCTGGTCGGCGCGAAATCTTATCTCGAGCGGCTGTGGTCGGAGCTGCGTCCGCCAGCCGGCGCGCTCGCCGCGCCCGCGCTGGTGACAGGCCACATCGCATCGAGCCGCTTTCTGCCTGATGCGGCGGTGAGCAAGCGTGTGGGCAAGGCGCTGGCGACCTCCTGGGGCAGCAAGCCGGAGGACGGCCGGCTGCTCGTGCTGCTGAGCGAGCGCGCCTCGGATCGCAGCGCGGTGAAAGAGGAGCAGGTCGCCAACGCCGTGTCGGACGTCGAGGTCGGCTCGTTCGAGCGCCCCGCCGGCATCTCGCGCTATTATTCGGCCTATCTTTGGGTGATCTTCGTCATCCAGCGCGACCGCCTCAATGACGGCGAGCCGCGCCCGGTATGGACGCCGACCAATCCCCATGACGGCTATCAGAAGGGAAGCCGCGAGCCCTGGCTCGATTTCATTCCTTTCTTCGAACATGGAAATATCGCCGAGCCCGGCGCGTATCTGTTCCTCAAGCGGCAATTGGCCGAGAAGGCCGTGCGCGGCATCGAGAAGCTGGTGCGCAATTCCGAAAGCTTCCAGCGCACCGGCGACGCGGGCGCCTATCCGCTGCGCTTCGCGCTGGCCTCGAGTCTCGACCATTCCGGCTGCGGCGCATCGCCCATGCTGTTCGACGGGCTCGATCCCGCGCAGAGCATTTTCGCTCTGGTCGAGGCGGAGGTGAAGGCCAACCCGATCGTCAGCGCCGTGGTCCAGCTCGACGCCTACGCCGCCCTGCACCCGCACGCCTCGTGCATGCTGCCCGCCGCCGTGCGCGGCTATTTCGCCCACGTCGAAGAAGTCGCCGCGCTGACCCCGTCCAGCGACTGAGCGCGCGCGAGGGCGGACGCGACCGGCGCTCCGTGCTTTTGGCGCCGCGGCGCCCTCGACGGGGCGGCCCGGCGCTTGATATGCAGCGGCGACAATCGAGACCGTCTCGCCGCCGAGGGCCTGTCGAAGGGCGCGCGAGACCCGCCGGGCAGGCGGAGAAGCCGTATCCATGTCAGCCGTGGTCGTGGTCGGCGCCCAATGGGGCGACGAGGGAAAAGGCAAGATCGTCGATTGGCTGTGCCACCGCGCCGACGTGGTGGTGCGCTTCCAGGGCGGCCACAATGCGGGCCACACGCTGGTGGTCGGAAACACGACCTACAAGCTCGCGCTGCTGCCGAGCGGGGTGGTGCAGGGGAAGCTCTCGGTCATTGGCAATGGCGTCGTGGTGGATCCCTGGGCGCTCGCCGATGAAATCGCCAAGCTGCGCGGCCAGGGCGTCGCCATCAGCCCCGACGTGCTCGTCGTGTCTGATCAGGCCTGCCTGATCCTGCCCTTCCACCGCGACCTCGACGCCGCGCGCGAAGCGCAGGCCGGCGGCGCCCAGATCGGCACGACGCGGCGCGGCATCGGCCCGGCCTACGAGGACAAGGTCGGCCGTCGCGCGATCCGCGTCGCCGATCTCGCCGACGAAGAGGCCATCGCCTGGAAGATCGATCGCCTCACCGCGCATCACAATGCGCTGCGCCGCGGACTGGAGATGGACGAGATCGACCCCGCGGCGCTGAAGCAGTCTTTGTTGCAGATCGCGGAAACCATTCTGCCTTACGCGAAGCCGGCCTGGCGCGTGCTGGAGGCTGCTCGCAGCCAATCCAAGAAAATCCTGTTCGAGGGCGCGCAGGGCGCGCTGCTCGACGTCGATCACGGCACCTATCCGTTCGTGACCTCGTCGAATGTCGCGGCCGGGCAGGCGGCGGCGGGATCGGGCCTCGGTCCGCGCGCGATCACGTATGTTTTGGGCCTGGTGAAAGCTTATACGACGCGCGTCGGCGGCGGGCCGTTTCCCACGGAATTGCACGACGAGATCGGCAAAAGGCTCGGCGAGGCGGGCCATGAATTCGGCACCAATACGGGGCGTCCGCGCCGATGCGGCTGGTTCGATGCGGTGCTGGTGCGCCAGAGCGTTGCGATCAACGGCGTCGACGGCGTGGCGCTGACCAAGCTCGACGTGCTCGATGGTTTCGAAGACATCAAAATTTGCGTCGGCTACAAAATCGGCGATCGCGTGCTCGATTACCTGCCCGCCGGCGTGAAGGAGCAGGCCGCGGTCGAGCCGATCTATGAGCGCGTCGACGGATGGAAAAAGTCCACCCGCGGCGCTCGTTCCTCGCGCGACCTGCCCGCCAAGGCGATCAAATACATCCGCCGCATCGAGGAATTGATCGGCTGCCCGGCGGCGCTGGTCTCCACCTCGCCCGAGCGCGACGACGTGATCTTGATGCGGGATCCGTTCAAGGCTTGAGGCGGAGGCGCGCGCCGCAATGAGCGAGACATCGATCCACATTCACGAAGACGATTGGGGCATGCGGTCGTTGCATCCCGTCGCGGCCTTTTTCGAGGTTCGCGCAGATGTGGCGCGCGCGGGCGAGGCGGCGGCGCGCAACGCCGCGCCCGACGGACTCGGGTGGACGGACATCCATGTCGTCGGCGCGCCGCGCGTGCGCTATGCCGATGCAGGTCTCGCGCTCGTCGCGGTCGACGCTGCGCTCGCAGCCGTGATGCCGCGCATACGCCGCTTCGCCGCCACCGCGACGGCAGGCTTCCACGGCGAGGACCCGCTCGGGGCCTTCGAAACCGACGCGCACGCCTATGGCTTCGACTCGTCGTGTTTCATCAAGCTTGAGACTGACGGCCCGCTCGTTGGGTCGATCTGGTTTGAGGCGCGCACAAACGAGGCCGCGCACTTGGCGGCGCTCAAGCAGGCGTTTGTCGCCATCGACGCCCTGGCGGAGTCTGTTGTGGCGGATTACTGGCTCGACGGCGTGGGACGCATCCGCGACCCCGCCTTTCTAGACCGCTACCTGGCTGCGTTGGCCGCGAACGCCTAGCGGCGCCAGCGCGCGTCGCTGAGTAGCGGTCGAGGCGCCCGCAGGCTAGAACGCCGGCCAAGGAGCCGCTTATGGCCAGCGACAACGACGCCCAGGAGACGGAGCCGGCCCCCACGCACGGCTCAGACCGCAACGCGCACGCCGCCGCCGCCCGGCAGAAGGCTGAGTTCATCCTCAGCCGCGCCTATGGGCTTCTGGTGAAGCCGGACGCCGAATGGGCGCAAATTCGCGACGAGCGGACCACCGCGCAGGCCATCCTGGCGGGCTATGTCGCCCCGCTGGCCGCGATTCCGCCGGCCTTCGGGTTCATCGGCCAGACGCTGTTCGGCGAGCGCATCGGCGGGCAGGTGGTGCGCGTCGATTTGGGACAGGCGCTGACGTCCGGCGTCATCGCATTCGCGCTCAGTGTGGCGCTGATCTATTTTCTGGGCGTCCTCATCAACGCCTTGGCTGATCAGTTCGAGGCCGACAAGGACGACCTCGCCGCCCTCAAGGTCGGCGCCTACGCCGCCACGCCAGCCTTCCTGAGCGGCGTCTTCGCGCTGTGGCCGCCGGTCTGGTGGATCGGCCTCATCGGAATGGGGCTGTCGGCATGGCTGCTGCTGCGCGGCCTGCCGCCCTTGATGAAGACCCCGCCCGACCGCGCGATGGGCTACGCCGCCACGGTGACCATCGCGGCGCTGATCGCGCTGGTTGTGCTGTTCATGCTGTCGAGCTGCATCACCGGGGTGGGCCGGCTCTAGCTGCGCGCGCGCCGCATCGCCGCCGCGGTCTCCGCGTCGCGTGGATCGGGCGACTCCGTCAGCGCCTGCACGACGCCGGCGAAATCCTCCGCCGGCTTCTCCTGTGACAGTTTCGCCTTGCCGACGATCCGGGTCACCCGCAGCGACAACCCTACGATCCCCGCCACTAGGCGTGCAGTATAGTCCTCCGGCGCATCCGACAGCGCCCAGGGCTCCGGCCGGCCGGCCTCGTGACGGTCCGACAACGCCGCCACCAGAGCACGCAGCGCGTCGGCGTCGTCGAAGGCCGTGAGGTCGCCCCAGGCGTGGACCGCCTCGTAATTCCAGGTCGGCACGGCGCGCCCGGTTCGGCGTTTGGTTTCATAAGCCGACGGCGTCACATAGGCCTGCGGGCCCGGCGCGATCAGCATCGCCGGCCCCGGCGCGGCCCGCCAAATCCCGTTGGCGCGGGCGACGTGCAGCTTCACGCTTTGGTGACCGTCGGCCTCCGTGGCGGCCAGGATCGGCGCGTGGACGGCCTCGAAGCCGTTCGTGCCTTGGACCACCAGGATCGCCAGGCGGTCATGGGCGGCAAGCGCCCGCCAGGCGGCGTCCGCCTCCATCTGGTGCAAGGGATGGGCGTAGAGCGACATTGAGCCGCTCTATCGCATCGAGGCTGTCGGTGAGAAGGGGCGCTTCTCGCGGCGCGGTCCTTGCTTTGGATCGCGGCAGCTTCGAGGACGGGCGGTCGGCGGCGTGCGCGCACATTGACGATCGGTCATCAACCTGTTTGGTCTGAACCGGGGCAGGGGGAGAGCCCGCACTTGAAGGCTGAAGCTGCGTCCGGAGCAGGCGCAGCCGGCGCTAGGCGTTGAGGAGATCGCTGGTGGCATCGTCCGACATTCCAGGGCTCGCAGAAGCCCCCACGAAACATCAAGGCCTGATCGCGTGGGTCGGCCGGATCGCCGCGTTGACCAAACCCGACAGGGTTTATTGGTGCGATGGGTCGGACGCGGAATGGACCGCCCTGACGGACGAACTGGTCGCCGCGGGCACGCTCAAGCGCCTTAATCCGGCCAAGCGGCCCAATTCCTTCTACGCCGCCTCCGACCCGCGCGACGTGGCGCGCGTCGAGAGCCGCACGTTCATTTGCTCGGAGCAGGAAATAGACGCCGGCCCGACGAACAATTGGGCCGACCCGCTCGAAATGCGCACGCGTCTCGACGGCCTGTTCGACGGCTGCATGCGCGGGCGCACGATGTATGTCGTGCCGTTCTGCATGGGCCCGCTGGGGTCGAAAATCTCCGCGCTCGGCGTCGAGATCACCGACAGCGCCTATGTCGCCATTTCGATGCGCGTGATGACGCGCATGGGCAAAGCAGCGCTCGAGCAATTGGGCGAAGACGGGTTCTTCGTGCCGGCCGTGCACACGCTGGGGGCCCCGCTCGCCGCGGGCGAGAAGGACGTGCCGTGGCCGTGCAATGACGAAAAATGGATCGTGCATTTCCCGGAGACGCGCGAGATCTGGTCCTACGGCTCGGGCTATGGCGGCAACGCGCTTCTCGGTAAGAAATGCTATGCGCTGCGCATCGCTTCGGTGATGGCGCGCGACGAGGGCTGGCTGGCTGAGCACATGCTCATCCTCAAGCTCACCAATCCGGCGGGCCAATCGAAATTCATCGCCGCGGCGTTCCCCAGCGCGTGCGGAAAAACCAATCTCGCCATGCTGCAGCCGACGCTGCCGGGCTGGAAAGCCGAAACTGTCGGCGACGACATCGCCTGGATGCGCTTCGGCGACGATGGCCGGCTCTATGCGGTCAATCCGGAATTCGGCTTCTTCGGCGTGGCGCCGGGCACCAGCGAAAAGACCAACAAGAACGCGCTCGATTCGCTGAAAGAGAATGTGGTCTTCACCAATGTCGCGCTCACCGCCGACGGCGACGTGTGGTGGGAAGGCATGACTGAAACGCCGCCGCCGGGCCTGACCGACTGGCAGGGCAATCCTTGGCTTCCGGATTCCAAATTCCCCGCTGCGCATCCGAATGCGCGCTTTGCGGTGCATGCGGGCCAGGCGCCGTCGATCGCGCCGGAATGGCAGGACCCCAAAGGCGTGCCGATCTCCGCCATCCTGTTCGGCGGCCGCCGCGCGAGTGCGGTGCCGCTGGTGACCGAAGCGTTCGATTGGGCGCACGGCGTGTTCCTGGCGGCGAACGTCGCCTCCGAGGGCACCGCTGCGGCGGAGAACAAGGTCGGCGAATTGCGTCGCGACCCCTTCGCGATGCTGCCGTTCTGCGGCTACAATATGGGCGATTATTTCGCTCATTGGCTGAAGCTCGGCGCCAAGGCCGATGCGTCCAAGCTGCCGAAGATTTATTTCGTAAACTGGTTCCGCAAGGACGAACGCGGCAAGTTCGTGTGGCCGGGCTTCGGCGACAATGTGCGCGTGCTGAAATGGATCTTCGAACGTCTCGACGGGCGCGCCGCCGCGAAGGCGACGCCGATCGGCCGTCTGCCGGCGCCGGGCGCGCTTGATACGGCCGGACTCGATCTGTCGCCGGCGCAATTGCAACTTCTGTTGTCGGTCGACGCCGAGGTGTGGGCCGAAGAGGCTTCGCTGATCCCCGCGTTCTATGAGCGGTTCGGCGAGCGCGTGCCGCAGGCGCTGTGGGCGCAATACCGCGCGCTGACGGAGCGCCTGGAAGCCGCGCGCGAAGAGAGCCCGGCGCGCGACGCAGGCGCGGCGCATCAGATTTCGGCCTAACGGCCCTAACGAGGGGGCGCAGATGCCCCCCACAGTCCGCTTCGCGGCCAGCTCCCTTGCGCGCGGGGGAGCAAAGAGTAGCGCACTTTCTCCCCCGCTTGCGGGGGAAGTGGCCGGCGAAGCCGGACGATGGGGGCGATGACGCTTACCGCGCAGCGACGGGAATGCGCCGCCGTCGGCCCATTGCGATCGCGGGCTTCTCGATCCAGACATACATCGCTTGCGCCAGCGCCAGGGACAGCGCCACGCTGACGCTTGCGAAAATGGGAAACGATCTCAGCGCCTCGAGCTCGAACGCGCGCGTGACGTCGACGAGGGCGATGATCACCGGAACATGGATCAGATAGAGGCTGTAGCTGCGGTCTCCGAGCAGGGGGCCGATCACGCCGGTTTCGCGCCGCGCAAGGCCGAAAAAGAAAATGGCGATCGCTGCGGCGTAGGTCAGCGGCGTGCGCAGCGCGCCAGGCCCAAAGCCTTCCGCCACGATCTGTGCGGCCGCGCCGCCGACGAGCAGCGCCGACCACGTCGCCGCCAGCGCAAGCAGCAATGGCGGCGCGCCGCGCATGGCCGCGCTCGACCCGCCCGCATCCCAATGCCGGCGCACCGCGACGCCGGCGAACATGATCGACAGGTGAAGCAGCGCTTGAAACAGGCGATCGTTCAGGGGCGGCTTGTCCGACCAGCCGAGCGGCCGCGCGACGACGCCATAGGCAATGCACAGGCCCAGCGTCAGGAACGCCAGGCGCGCGGCGCCGTCGCCGCTCAGCGGCGCGCGCCAGAAGATCGCGGCGAGCAGCACATAGAAGGCGAGCTCGACCTCGAGCGTCCAATACACGCCGACGACCTGATATTGCCCGAACAGCGAGGGCAGCATGGTCGCGTTGGCGGCGATCATCGCCGGCGTGATGTCCGGCCCGTCGATGAAGCCGCCATGGCCGATCGACACCACGAGCGCAAACAGCAGCGAGACCCAAAACGCAGGAAACAGTCGAAAAAAGCGCCGCCGCGCGAAGGTCGCCACCGCGGCCGGCCCCGCCCCGGCGAAGCTACCCGGCATGACGAAACCGCTGATCAGGAAGAACACGACCACGCCGACCCTGCCGGGGTCGATCCAGGCGTTGATCGCGTGGAAGGCCGGCGCCGGCGCGAGATAGCCGTCGAAGATCTGTCCGACATGGAACGCGACCACGAGCATCGCCGCTGCGCCGCGCAGCGTGTCGAGCTGGCGAACGCGCGCGCCAGAGACGTCCATCCTGCCTCCCTGTTTTTTAGGAGGCAGGCTGCAAGCGCGGCGCCGGCGGCGTCAAGACTGGGCCAGCTTAGGCGGCGGCCGACATCCCGCGGTCCTGCGCGGCGCGCTTCATCGCCTTTTGCAGCTTCTCGAAGGCGCGCACCTCGATCTGGCGCACCCGCTCGCGGCTGACGCCGTATTCCTTGGAGAGGTCCTCCAGGGTGGTCGGCTCGTCCTTCAAGCGGCGCTCTTCGATGATGTGGCGCTCGCGCTCGCTCAGCGTCGCCATCGCGGCCTGGAGCAGCGTCATGCGCGCGCCGAACTCCTCGGTATTGGCGAGGCGCTCTTCCTGGTCTTCGGCGCCGTCGTCCTTGAGCCAGTCCTGCCATTCGGCGTCGCCCTCGGCGCCTACCGGCGCGTTCAGGCTCGCGTCGCCGCCCGAGAGGCGGCGGTTCATCGAGATGACCTCGTCCTCGGTCACCGCCAGCTTGTGGGCGATGGTGGCGACGTGCTCGGGGCGCAGATCGCCTTCCTCGAGCGCGGAAATCTCGCCCTTCATGCGGCGCAGATTGAAGAACAGCTTCTTTTGCGCCGCGGTCGTGCCCATCTTCACCAGCGACCACGACCGCAGGATGTATTCCTGGATCGAGGCGCGGATCCACCACATGGCGTAGGTCGCCAGGCGGAAGCCCTTGTCCGGATCGAACTTTTTGACCGCCTGCATCAGGCCCACATTGCCCTCGGAGATGACTTCCCCGATCGGCAGGCCATAGCCGCGATACCCCATGGCGATCTTGGCCACGAGGCGCAGGTGGGAGGTGACCAGGGTGTGGGCGGCCTCGGTGTCGCCATGCTCCTGCCAGCGTTTGGCGAGCATGAATTCGCGATCCTTCTCGAGCATCGGGAACTTCCGGATCTCGGAAAGGTAGCGTTGCAGGCCCTGTTCGGGCGAAAGCGCAAGCGTCAGCGCGGTCGATGCCATGGTCGTGTGATCCCCTGGCCGGGTGAGCGGCCGATGAACCATATAGGAAGCGTTCAGCGTTTTCGAAGCCGAATCTCCTACCTCGGTGATAGGTTTTCTATACGCCCGCCGCGGCGAAAAGGCGACGAAGCGGCGGCTAGGCCGGCGCAGCCGTTCGGCGCAGCACGATCACGGCGTTCTGCGCCAGGGGGATCGGTTCGCCCCTGAGATAGCCGTTGTGGATGATGAAGCGGGTCAGCGCCCGCATCATGCCACTAAGGGCCTTGCGGACCGCGCCGAGCCCTTTGCCAGGGGATTGCGCCTGGTCGCGCCAGGTCTCGAGGGTCAAGCCGTCGAGCCGCTTTTCCAGCAGCAGGTGCCGCATCCGGGCGCCGGTCACCGGCGTGACGTGGGTGATGTCGGCATGCTGCAGATGCAGCCCGAAGGGCGAGGCCCCGTTCGGCGTACGGAACAGACACACGCCGCCGTGCTTGAGCGCTACAGCGCACCGGCGCAGCAGGTCGGCCATGGCGTCGTCGCCAAAATGCTCGAGCACGTCGAAGCCGCAGATCAGGTCGATCGCGCCGGCATGGGCCGACCAGTCGAAGTCGTCGGCAAGGCGGGCGTCGAAGCCGCGCTCCCGCGCCAGGGCGACCAGGCCCTCCTGTATCTCCAGCCCGGTGACCTCCGCCCCGACGCTCTTCAGCCAGGCGAGGCAGGCGCCGTCGCCGAAGCCGATCTCGATGACGCGTGCGCCTTTCAGCGGGAGGCCTCTGAATTCGGCGCGGTAATAGCCCGGGTCGCGGACAGTGAACGCGTCTGCGCCGCCCCAGCCCTTCCATTCCTGGTACCGGTCATAGGACATGGCGGCCCCCTTGGCGCGCGGCACCCAAGCACCCGCATTACACCCATGCAATGTCATTTCGAAAGATTCGAACACGAAGGGCGCAGGCGCCGCGGGAAGCGGCGTCGCTGGCAGCCCCGCTCACAGGGCGGCGGTTTGCGTGGAGTGAACGTCCGCCGCCGCGACCCTAGAGCGCCCTGAGCGCTCCGAGCAGGGCGGCCATGTCGTCGGGCGTCGCCGCAGTGAATCGCAGCGTAGCCCCCGTAATCGGGTGGACGAACCCGAGCACGGCGGCGTGCAGCGCCTGGCGCGGGAACGCGCGGGCGGCGGCCTCCGCGGCGTCAGCATGCGGTCCGGCCGCCTTGAGGCCGCGGAATTTGCCGTAGAGCGGATCGCCGATCAGCGGGCAGCCGAGATGCGCGAGATGGGCGCGGATCTGGTGCGTGCGGCCCGTTTCGAGGCGGCACTCGATCAGCGCCGCAGCCGGCGCGCCCGCCGTCGCGTCGCGGATTTGGCCGAACGCCTCGATCGTCCAATAGCGCGTGACGGCGCGCCGCCCGGCCTCTGACGCGGGGTCGCGCACGACGACGAATTTTCGCCGGTCCTCCGCCGAGCGCGTGAGCCGGTTGTCGATGACGCCATTGCGCGGCGCAGGCGCGCCGCGAACGACGGCGTAATACACCCGCTCCAGATCGTGGCGCGCGAACAGCGCCGCCAGCCCGGCATGCGCGGCATCCGTCTTGGCGGCGACGATCAGCCCGGTCGTGTCCTTGTCGATGCGGTGCACGATGCCCGGCCGCGCCACCCCGCCGATCCCGGCAAGGGACCCAGCGCAATGGTGCAGCAGCGCGTTGACCAAGGTGCCCGCCATAGAGCCCGGCGCCGGATGGGCCGCCATGCCCGCCGGCTTGTCGACGACGATCAGATGGGCGTCCTCGTACACAACGGAGAGCGGGATCGCCTCGGGCTGCGGCGCGGCGGGCGCAGGCGGGGGCAAGGTCAGTTCATAGAGCGCGCCAGCCCGCGGCTTGTCTCGAGCTGCCGTCACCGGACGCCCATCGCAGGTCAGTTTGCCGGCGCCGATGAGGCCCTGGATGCGGGCGCGCGAGAGATCCGGCCACGCCTGCGACAGGTACGCGTCGATGCGCGTGTGCGCTGCGTCCGCCGGCGCGCGCACGGCGCGGATCGCGCCGTCGTCCTCGTCGTCGCCGTCCATGGTCAAGTCGCCGAACCCCGCTCGTCGCAATCCCTTCGCACAGCCTTCATGCGCGCGTCATCCCGCGTGGTTATTGCGCCTGCGAAACGCGATTGCAGCGTGGGTGGGGATCAAGATGCGGAAGATGTGGACCAGCGCGCTCGCGCTGACGACCCTGTGCGGCATGGCGGCAGGCCAGGCGGCGGCCCAGACGGTGGAAACCGAAACCGTCGTGTCCGACGAAATCGTCGTCACCGTGCAATTGCGCGAACAGCAATTGTCGGAAGTCCCCATCGCCGTCACCGCCTTCGACGGCGATTTCCTCGACAAGCTCGGCATCGACCGCTTCGAGGAGCTGGCCCTCTATGTGCCTGGCCTCGAAGTGCAGGAGCAAAGCGCCAACAATCCCGGCTTCGTCATTCGCGGCATCACCTCGGATTCCGGCGAAGCGACGGTCGAGGCGCGCGTGGCCGTGTTCCAGGACGGGGTTTCGATCTCGCGCTCGCGCGGCTCCTATGTCGAATTGTTCGACATGGAGCGCATCGAAGTGTCGAAAGGGCCGCAGGCGACCTTGTTCGGCCGCGGCGCGCTGATCGGCGCGGTCAATCTCGTGCAGAATAAGCCCGATCTCGACGCCAACGGCTTCCGTCTCGAGGCCGGCTTCGGCGAGGATGAGTATCGCCGCGTGTTGGGCGTTTGGAATGCGGTGCTGGCCGAAGACGTCTTCGCCATGCGCATCGCCGCCACCACGCGCCGCCGCGACGGCTTCGTCGACAACACGCTCGATCCGTCCAATCCGCTGCGCAGCATGGACGTCGACGCCGGTCGCGTGTCGTTTCGTTATGAGCCCAACGCGAATTGGCGGTTCGACCTGATCGGCAATGTCCACATCGACGACAACACCGGCACGGCGTTCAAATCCGGTACGTTCGCGCCGGCGGGCGGCTCCACGAGCCCGTACACGCCGGCCGCGCTGGCGACGTTCGGCGGTTTCGAAGGCGGCGCGCCGCTCGGCCTCAACCGCGAAGTCTATTCGCTGACTTTCCTGGCGGCTTACGACATCAATGAAGCGTTCACGCTCAACGCGACGACCGGATGGCGCACGTTCGACTCGGTTGAAATCTTCGATCCGGACGGGTCGTCGCTGCCGATCCTGATCGCCGCGGAAGACGCTGCCGGCTACCAATGGAGCCAGGATTTCCGCCTCGGCTATCAGGGCGACGGTCCGCTGTCCTGGTTCATCGGCGCGTCGTACTTCACCGAAAGCGGCCGCCAGCGCGTGCCGCTGCAATATGACGAGCGTGTGCTTCTTGCGCTGTTCGCCGATCAGATTACCGCGCCTCAGCCGCAATCGACGGCGGTGCTCACCAATTCCGCGTTCACGCAAGCTTTGCTGGGCGGCCTCGGCATCCCGGCCACGGCGCGTCCCGCGGTCGCTGCCGCGCTGCGCGGCAATTACGGCGAGCAATTCACCAATTCCGGCGAGACCGATTCGATCGACATCTACGCCGACGCCACCTATGCGCTGACCGATCGCCTCGACATCTCGGCCGGCGTCCGCTGGTCGCAGGACGACAAAACCACCGGCTTTTCCGCGCAAGCCTTCGGCGGCGGCAGCGTTCTCGGCACGCTGCTCGCGCTGCCGTCGCTGCCGGCGGCCACCCAGGCGCAAGTGCTGCAAGCCATCGCGCTGACCGGCCGCACGCCGCTGGGCACGGGCATCCTGGTGCAGCCCACGGCCGGCGGCGCGACGCAGTTCCGCTCCGAGACGTTCGACGATTTCACCTGGCGCCTCGTTGGGCGCTACGAAGTGAGCGATGCGACCTCGGTGTGGGCCTCGTATGCGCGCGGGCGGCGTCCCGACGTGATCGCGCCGAGCGCGCCTTCGGCCCCGGGCGGCAATGCGACGTTCCGCATCATTCCCGCAGAAACGGTCGATAGTTTCGAAATCGGCGCGCGCACCGAACTGCTCGACGGCGCGCTCGATCTCGACGGCTCGATCTATCACTACACCTACGAGAATTTCCAAACCACCGAGTTCGACGGCGCACGCCTGGTCACGATCAATGCGGGCGAAGCCAGCGCCACGGGTTTCGAAGGCCTGGCCGCCTGGTCGATCAGCGATGCGCTCGACGCGTTCGTGACGTACGCCTACAGCGAAGCGCGCCTCGATGCGGGCGCGCGCGAAGGCAATCGCTTCCGCCTCTCGCCCGATCATTCGCTGGCGATCGGCGGCACGGCCTCGTTCCCGCTGTTCGGCGGCACGCTGGCGCTGACGCCGAGCTACACTTGGCAATCGGAAGTGTTTTTCGACGACGACAACGATCGCGCCGATCTGCAGCGCCGCACGCCCGCGGCGTTCTCCGATCTGATCGTCGATGAAAAGCAGGACGCCTACGGCCTGTTGAACTTCCGCGCACGCTAC
Source organism: Hyphomonadaceae bacterium (assembly GCA_033764725.1). Lineage (GTDB taxonomy): Bacteria > Pseudomonadota > Alphaproteobacteria > Caulobacterales > Aquidulcibacteraceae > RI-43. The sequence goes on along the minus strand of JANRIR010000051.1, from coordinate 158,963 downwards.
ACCGCCGAAGGCGGGCGATATGCGGTCGAGGCGTTCATCACCAACGCGCTGGACGAGGAATACCTCATCGACGCCGGCAACACCGGCGACGCGCTCGGCCTGCCGACCTTTATCCGCGGCGCGCCGCGCCTGATCGGCGTCGAACTCACCGCGCAATTCTGACGGCATGCTCATGCGCGGCGCGCTTGTCGCCGCCGCCGCGCCCGCGTACCTGACGCGCGGGCGGAAGCAAAGGTGACGCATGCGCGGACTGGTGGTGGGTTTGGCGCTCCTGGCGGCGGCGTGCGCGGGCGGTCCGTCGGCGGTCACCGAAGCGGCCCCCGACAACCCCTTCGTCGCCAGCCGCGGCACGGCGCCTGCGCCGCCGTCGACGGCGGCGGCGCGAGGGGCCGCGCCCCCGGAAGGGGTAGGCCCAGGCGGAATCGATTTCGGCGCGTGGCGCAGCGCCGATCCGGCGACCTACGGCCCCGCCTTCCAGGCGGCGATGCAGGCGCGCTTTCGTGGCCAGGATCGCGCAGCCGCCCGCGCGGATCTCGAGCGCAACGGCTTTTCCTGCAGCGACGCGGGCGGGGTGCTGCAGTGCCGGATCGAGATCATGGCGCAATCCTGCGCGCGCGACTGGTACGTGGCGTTCGAGCCGGGAACCGCAGCCCCGCGCGCTGGGTTCGATGTGATGTGTCTCGGCGCCGCCTCATGACGATCCGCTCGACGCTCGCCGCTTTGGCCGCTCTCGCCGCGGCCGCCTGCGCCGTGACGCCGGCGGCCTCGCCCGGGCCGGCTGGGACGGTGGCGGCCAGCGGCCCGGCGCGGATCGGCGCCGGCGCGCTGGAGCTGGGCGATTGGCGGCGCGACAGCCAGCAGGCGGTGGCGGCGCGCTTCTCCCAATCGGCGGCGCGGCGGTATGGCGCAGGGCTAGCCTTGAGCGAGGTGCAGGCCGATCTCGCCCGCAGCGATTTCCGCTGCGCGCCGGTGCGCGCGGGGCGCGGCGATCCGCCGGACGCGATCTGCCGGCGCACGGTGACGCTGTCCGGCTGCACGCACACCTGGCAGGTGCACGTCTTCGACGACGCTGGCCAGGCGCGGCTGTCGCGGCTGCGCGCGCTCTATGACCGGCGCTGCGCCGCGGATGACGGTCTGCTCGGCGGGCCGCAATAAGGCAGGCACGGTGACGCGGCCGCCGGCGCGCCTTACATGAGCGTCGTGGACGACCTCTATCATCCCCGCGTGCTCGAACTCGCCGCCGACATTCCCCATGTCGGGCGCCTCGACGCGCCGAACGGCTCCTCCACGCGGGTTAGCCGGGTGTGCGGCTCGGTCGTCACCGTCGATCTCGTCGTGCGCGACGGCGTCATCGCCGCGATCGGCGTCGAGCCCAAGGCGTGCGCGCTGGGCCAGGCAAGCGCTGCGGTGCTGGCGCAGAACGCCGTCGGCGCGACGGCGGATGAGGTGTCGGCCGCGCGGTATGCGCTGTTCGCCATGCTCAAGACCGGGGGCGCGCCGCCTGCGGGCCGCTTCTGGGAGCTGCGCCACCTGGAAGGCGTCCGCTTCTATCCTCAGCGCCATGCCTCGGTGATGCTCGCCTTCGACGCAGCCGTCGACGCGCTGGCGCAGGCGCGCGCGCCCGTCGGCGCACGCTGACGCACGCAGGTGCTGGAGGCGTTTTTCGTTTCGACCGGCGTGGTCGCGCTCGCCGAGATCGGCGACAAGACGCAATTGCTCGCGATCATGTTGGCCGCGCGTTTCCGCCAGCCGCTGCCGATCATCGCGGGGATATTCGCGGCCACTTTGGCCAATCATGCGCTGGCGGCGTGGGGCGGCGCGGCGCTGGCGCGGTTTCTCACGCCCGACGTGTTGCGCATCGCGCTCGGCGTTTCGTTCCTGGCGATGGCTGGCTGGGCGCTGATCCCCGACAAGGATGAGGCGGTCGATACGCGCGCGGAGGGCATGGGCGCTTTTGCGGCGACGGCGTTGGCGTTCTTCCTGGTCGAGATCGGCGATAAGACGCAGATCGCCACGGTCGCGCTCGCGGCGCGGTTTCAGGATGTGCTTGCGGTGACCGCGGGAACGACGCTTGGCATGATGATGGCCAACGTGCCCGCGGTGCTGCTCGGCGATCGCGTGACGCGGATGGCGCCGCTCGCTGCAATCCGCGTTGCGGCTGCGGCGGTCTTCGCCGCCCTTGGCGTCGCCGCCTTGCTCTGGCCGGGGGCGGCTTAGGCCGCGTCGGCGACAAAGCCCTTCCACGCGCGCATATAGTCGATGAAGGGCGGGCTCAAGCCCTCCGCACGCAGATGGCTTTCCGCAACGGGCAAGGGGATCGGCGTAAAGTGCGGATCGGCGGCGACGCGCTGCGGGAAGTCGTGATGCAGGATGGCGGCGCGCCCGATGACGACGAAATCGAGCCCCTCGGCCAGCGCACGCGCGCACGCCTCGCCGGTGGTGAGCTTGCCGGCGGCGCCCAGCGCGGTTCCGTTGCGGTCTAGCGATGTGAAATACGACAGCAAGGACGCGCCTTTGTAGGCGTCCTCGACCGGCTCCTTGAACACATCCCACAGCGACAGGTCGAGATAATCGACCTTGCCGTCGCGCATCAGCCGTTGCGCCAGCGCGCGGATCTCCTCCAGCCTGAGGCCGAACCGTTCCGGCGATAGTCGCACGCCCAGGCTGAACGTCTTGCTCGTCGCTGCGCGCACGCCGTCGATGATGTCGAGCAACAGCCGCGCGCGATTGTCGGGCGATCCGCCATAGCGATCCTCGCGGCGATTGATCTCGGGGCTCAAGAATTCGCACAACAGATAGCCGTGCGCGCCGTGGAGTTCGACGCCGTGAAAGCCCGCGCGTTCGCAGCGTATGGCGGCGGCGATGAAATCATCGGCGGTGCGTTCGATCTCGTCGAGCGTCATGGCGCGCGCGCCGGTTTCGGCATCGTCGGACGGGCACAGCGGCGCCTCGCCCGTCAGCTCCTTCGGCGCGCGCATGCCGGCGTGATGCAATTGCACGACCGAGTGCGCGCCATGCGCGTTCAGCGCTGCGGCGAGGCGGGAAAGCCCGTCGACATGGGCGTCGTCATGTGCGCCCAATTGGCCGGGAAAGCCGAGCCCCGCACGCTGCACGCTCGCCGCGCAGGTCATGGCGAGGCCGAAGCCGCCCTGCGCGCGCAGCGTCAGCCAATGATGCTCGGCGTCGCTCAGCCGCCCGTCGGCGTGGCTTTGCGTGTTGGTGAGCGGCGCCAGCATGAACCGGTTCTTGAGCGCGGGGCCGCGCTTGAGCGGCAGGGGGTCGAACAGGCTGGTCATTGGCGCAGGGCTTTCGGTTGCTGTGGGCCCACCTTAAGGCTGCGGCGCCGCATCGGTCACCGCCGCGTGCGCCCTGACGCAGCGTCGCGGGCGTGCATTTTGTTTCGGAGCGCGATATAGTAGCGCTGATGAGCCAGCGCGCGCGCCTTTCGCCGACTGCGACGACCACCGGCTGACGCCGGCGGCGCCGCCCGGGCGCGCCGCAGCGGCTGCGATCAAGCCCGGGTTGACCTCCTCACCAGACCGGCCCTCGCCATCCCCTCTGCACGCCATGCCGACGAGCCTTCCCGCGCGCGCGCTTTTGGGCGCGATCAAGCTTTACCAGTGGACGCTCTCGCCCCTGATCGGGCGCGAGTGCCGCTATCTGCCGACCTGTTCGCACTACGCCGCCGACGCGATCCGCGCGCACGGGGCTTGGGCGGGCGCATGGATGGCGGGCGCGCGCGTGTGCCGGTGTCATCCGTGGGGCGGATCGGGCTATGACCCAGCGCCCGCGCAGGCGCCGCGTGCGCCATGGTGGGCGCCGTGGCGGCTGGGCGATTGGAAAGGCGGCGCGCGCCCGGCGCCGCCAACGCACGCATGAAGGACATCTCGATGAAAGCGATCGGCCTTATGGCGGCGTTGGCGCTGTCTGCATGCACCGTCGCGCTCGACGAGCGCACGGCGTTTCAGCCGCCCGACACCGGTCCCGCCGCACAAACCGCCGCCGTATTGAGCGACCGCGCCGACGCCATGTTCGCGCCGCTCGCCGCGACCTATGCTGTTAGTCACGGCTTTCTCGGCGCCGGCGAGGAACGCATCGCCTATACGCTGGTGCGCGGGACGGATGCGCGTCGTCCGCTGATCGTGCATTGCGGCGGCAACGCCGCCGATCGGCGCAATTCCGGCGTCGCTTACGCGCGCAAGGCGTTGCGCTTCGGCGACGTGCTCTTGTTCGATTATCCCGGCTATGGCGACAGCGGCGGCGCGCCGAGCGCGGAAGCGCTGCACAGCGCTGCAGCGCGCATCGCCGCGCTGGCGGAAGAAACCGCAGGCGCGCGCCGCATCGTCGCGTGGGGGCATTCGCTGGGCGGCTTCGTGTGCGGCGCGGTTGCGCAGCGTCTGCCGCAAACCGCCGGCCTCGTGTTCGAAACCAGCGCGCGCAATGCGCGCGAGGTGGCCGACGCGTTGCGGCCCTGGTACGCCGCGCCGCTCGTGCGGGTGAACGTCGCGCAATCGCTTGCCGCCTACGACAACGCCGCAGCCAGCGCTGCGGTGCGCGCGCCGGTGCTGGTGATCGGGGCGCGCCGCGACCGCCAATTGCCGGTGCGCTTGAGCCGCTCGCTAGCGGAGGCGATCGAGGCCGCGGGCGTGCGCGTCACCTATGTCGAACTGACCGACGCCGGGCACAACAACGCGCCCGACGATCCCGCTTTTCCCGCCGCGCTGGCGGCGTTTTTCCAATCCATCGAAGCAGGTCCCCTATGATCGAACTTGTCATGCCTGACGGCGCGCGCCGGTCCGTCGAGCCCGGCGCGACGCCTTTGGCGATCGCTGAAAGCATCTCCAAATCGCTGGCGAAGAAGGTCGTCGCCGCCAAGATCGACGGCCAATGGTGGGATTTGACGCGCCCGCTTGAGAGCGGCGGCGCGGAAGCGAAAAAGTTTGAACTCGTCACGCGCGACAGCGCCGATGGGCTTGAGGTTCTGCGCCATGACGCCGCGCACGTGCTGGCGCAGGCGGTGCAGGAGCTGTTCCCCGGCACGCAGGTCACCATCGGGCCGACGGTGGAGGACGGCTTCTATTATGATTTCGCCCGCGACGAACCATTTTCGACGGACGATTTCGAGAAGATCGAAAAGCGCATGCGCGAGATCGTCGACGCCGATCTCCCCATCGTGCGGGAAGAGTGGAGCCGCGACGAGGCGATCGCGCACTTCAACGGAATCGGCGAAACCTTCAAGGCGCAGATCATCGACGACATCATCCCGCCCGGCGAGGCCATCACGGTGTATCGCCAGGGCGCGGACTGGAAGGATTTGTGCCGCGGTCCGCACCTCCCCTCAACAGGACGATTGGGCAAGGCGTTCAAGCTGATGAAGCTGGCGGGCGCCTATTGGCGGGGCGACCAGAACAATCAGCAGCTGCAGCGCATCTACGGCACGGCCTGGGCCGACGAGAAGCAGCTTGAGGATTATCTCAAACGCCTGGAAGAGGCCGAGAAACGCGACCATCGCAAGCTCGGCCGCCAGCTCGATCTTTTCCATATGCAGGAAGAAGGGCGCGGCATGGTGTTCTGGCACGAGAAAGGCCTGACGCTGTGGCGCACGATAGAGGCCTATATGCGCCGCAGACTGGAGGCGGCGGGCTATGTCGAGGTGCGCACCCCGCAAGTGCTCGATCGGGTGTTTTGGGAAAAGAGCGGCCATTGGGAGAATTACCGTCCCAACATGTTCGTGTGCGAAACGGTCGAGGGCGAAGAGCTTGCCCTGAAGCCGATGAATTGCCCTGGCCATGTGCAAATTTTCAAGTTCGGGCAAAAGTCCTATCGCGATCTGCCGCTGCGCATGGCGGAGTTCGGCGCGTGCCACCGCTACGAGCCGTCGGGCTCGCTGCACGGCCTGATGCGCGTGCGCGCCTTCACGCAGGACGACGCGCACATCTTCTGCCGTGAAGACCAGATTGAGGACGAGGTCGCGCGCTTCATCACGCTGGCGTCGTCCATCCATGAGGATTTCGGCCTCACGCGCGATCACATCGCGCTCGGCACGCGGCCCACGCCGCGCGCCGGAACGGATGCGTTCTGGGACATGGCCGAAGCGCAATTGCTCAACGCCGCGCGCAAGGCGGGCGTCGAGCCGGTGATCGCGCAGGGCGACGGCGCGTTCTATGCGCCGAAGCTCGATTTCCAGCTCAAGGATGCGATCGGGCGCTCCTGGACGTGCGGCACGATCCAGAACGATTACGTGCTGCCCGAACGGCTCGGGGCCGAATATATCGGCGAGGACGGACAGAAGCACCGTCCTGTCATGCTGCACCGCGCCATCCTCGGCTCGCTGGAGCGCTTCATCGGCGTGATCATCGAGAATTACGCCGGGGCGTTTCCGTTGTGGCTTGCGCCGACGCAGATCGTGGTGGCCACGATCACGTCCGACGCCGACGCGTACGCGCGGACAGTGCGCGCGGCGCTGCACGCGGCGGGCCTGCGCGCCGATCTCGACCTGCGCAACGAGAAGGTCGGCTACAAGATCCGCGAGCATTCGCTGGCGAAAATCCCGGTCATCGCGGTGGTTGGGCGCAAGGAGGCCGAGGCGGGGCAGGTCGCGCTGCGCCGGCTCGGCGGCGAACAGCAGACCGTCGTTTCGCTGGACGCGGCGATCGAAACCTTAACGCGCGAGGCGGCGGCGCCCGATCTGCGGCGCGGCTGAGGCGATCGCGCGCGCGCCTGCTTTTTTTCGCGGCGGCCCGGCTGCGCGCCCTAGACGCGGGCCGGGGGGACAGCCAACATGTCATGTGTGCGACGGCTCGCTGGCGAGTCGGCGCGCGGGAGAGGGTGGTGACTCCGAAACCGTCTCAGGCGCGGGAAACCTCGGTCGACGCCCAGGTGCGGGTTTCGGCGATCGTGGTCACGCGCGATACGGGCCAGCCCCTCGAATTGTGCCTCCGCAGCGCGCTGGCCGAGCCTTGGATCGACGAACTCGTCATCGTCGACAACGGCAATCCGCCGGCAGTTTCCTCTGCGCTGCGCGCGCTGCAGGCCGATCGCCGTGACGTCGCGCTGGTCCAGGGGCAGGGCGATATCGGCCACGCCGCCGGCGCCAATCTCGGCGCCGAGCGCGCGCGGGGCCGTTGGCTTCTCTTCATCGATCCCACCGTTGTGGTGCAGCGCGGCGCCGCCGAGCGCATGGTCGCCGCCGGCGGCGGAGCCAAGGCGCCATGGATCGTCGGCGGCAAGATCACCGACACGCGCGGGCGCGAGCGCCGCATCGTGCGCCGCGGCGCGCTGACGCCCTTCTCCGCCGTGGCGATCGCGTTGGGTCTCGGCGCGCAGCGCTTGAAGGCGCCCAAGCAGGACGACCCGCGCGCGCTGGTCGACGCCGCCGCCGTCTCGGCCGTGAGCGGGGCGCTGATGCTCGCGCCGCGCGCGGATTTCCTGCGCCTTGGCGGCTTTGACGCGCTGGCGACCGGCCTCGGCGCCGAGCTCGATTTGTGCCGCCGCGCTGCGGAAGCCGGCGGCGACGTGCTGATCCAGCCGGCGGCATCGGGCGTGCAATTCGGCGTGCGCAAGCCAGACGATCGCGACGCCAAGGGGCTGGCGCGCTACGCCGCGCGCGCCGCGCGCTCGCCCATCGACCATGCCTTCGCCGCCATCGCGGGGCCGACCCTGCGCACCATCATCACGCTGCGCGCGGTGTGCCGGCACGTGTTCGGCGTCCAGCCGCAGCGTTAATCCGCCACGCGCGGGACGAGACACACGCGGTCGCCGTTGGAATAGTTCAAGCCCGTAATCGCTTCGCCGCCGATAGGCCCATACGGCGGCATGGCGATGCGCGGGGAGCCCGTGTCGAGATCGCAATGGAGCAACAGCGCCGCGCCCCGCGGCGCGCGCGCGATCGCGGCTGCGCCCTGATCGAACGGCAGCAATTGCGTCCGCGTCTCGGTTTCGAAGGCGAGGCTGATCTCGCGATAGCCGACCACGATGAGCGGCCGATCCGCCAGCCCCGCACGGCGCAGCGCGAGCGCAGCTTCGCGGCTCACCCAGACCTCGCGCGCTTCCGGCAGGATGCGCTCGCGCAAATGCCAGGACGAGAACAGCGCAAAGGCTATCGCTGCGCCCGCGCGCACGATTGGCGTCCGCGCCCGCGCCATCAGCGCTAGGCTGGCGATCAACACGGCGGCGCCGATCAGCGCGATCTGCACGGCGCGGCGGCGATCGGCGTCGGCGTCGCCCGGCATGAAGGTCGAGACATAGGCGGTCACAGCGATCAGGGCTGCGCCGCCGGCGGCGAACCACACCCACGACGCTGCGGCCGTCAGTCGCCAGCGTCGCTCGGCCCCGGCGATCAGCCCTGCTGCGCACACCAACGCCAGCGCCGGGAACGTGGGCAGCGTGTAGTGCGCAAGCTTGGTCGGCATCGCTTCGAAGAACAGGAACGTCGGCGCGATCCAGCAGACGAGGAAGCGCACGCCCGCTTGCGCGGCGTCGTCGCGGGGCCGCCGCGCTGCGCCGACACCGAGCCGCACGGCCTGCGCGAGCCCGAGGGTCGCGGGGATCAGCAAGGGCGCCAGCAGAACGAGGTGATAGCCGGGCGGCGCGCCGTGGCCCTGCTGGCCGCCCGTAATCTTCGGGGCCAGATCGCCGCCGATCATCGCCTGGAAAAAGGCGCCGTCCGAGGCGGCTGAAATCGCGATCGCCCAGGGCGCGATGATAAGCGCGCCGAGCGCCGGGCCGGTCCAATGCGCCAGCGGCGCAAGCCAGGCGATGCGCCGCTCCCAGGCGGCGAGCGCCGCGATCGTGAGCCCGCAGACGAGCGGCGCGGCCGGTCCCTTGGTGAGAACGCCGGCCGCTAAGGCCGCCCAGAACAACAGCGCCAAACGTCGGTCCCCGCCATGGCGCAGGTGCGCCAGCGCCGCCAGCGCCAGCGCGACAAGGCCGCACAACAGCGCGTCGGTTTTGGCGATGGCGCTTTCCGCCGCGATCAGCATGCCCGGCGCGAACAGCGCCGCGCCCAGAAACGCGGTGCGCCGGTCAAGCAGCGCCAACCCCGCCCAGAACGCAGCGAACGCGGCGAGCAGCGCCCCCAGCAGCGACGCCAGGCGATAGCCCCAGATCGCGTTAAGCGGCGCGCCGGAGACGGAGACGGTCGCCGCCTGCAGCCAGTAGATCCCGATCGGCTTTTGCGTGCGCGCCTCGTCCTGCAGGCGGATGCGCACAAAGTCGCCGGTTTCGACCATCTGGCGCGTCGCCTGGGCGAACCGTGCCTCGTCGCGGTCGAGCGCGGGGATTCGGGAGAAGCCCGGCAAGGCGGCCGCGATCGTCAGCGCGGCGATGAGCGCCCAGGCGCGCCAGCCCCGGCTGAGCGCGTCGAGCGGATCGAGGGCGGCGCCGGAGGCCATGGTGTGTCCTATCGCGCGGCGCGGCATGCGGCGAGGGGGCAGCTTTCGCCGCACTCGCCACGTGCCGAACAAGCGACTAGACCCTTGCGCTCATTTCGCCCGCCGAGCCGCCGCCTTGCCCAACGCCCTTGAGTTCAGCGTCGTCGTTCCGGTCAAGGACGAAGCCGGCAATGCGGCTGCGCTGGCGCTGGAGATCGCCGCCGCCCTGGAGGGGCGGGCGTACGAAGTGATTTTCGTCGACGACGCCAGCCGCGACGACACCCGCCTGGAGCTGGCCGAGGTCAAGGCGCGGGTGCCGGCGCTGCGCGTGATCGGGCATCGGCGCAATTGCGGCCAGAGCAGGGCGGTGCGGACCGGCGTACTCGCGGCGCGGGCGCCGATCGTGGGCACGCTCGACGGCGACGGCCAGAACGACCCCGCCGACCTGCCGCGGCTGCTCGCCCGGCTGACCCGGCCGGACGCCTCGCCCAAGCTCGGCATGGTCATCGGCAAGCGCACCAAAAGGCGCGATTCCTGGGCCAAGCGCATGGGTTCGACCATCGCCAACGCCGTGCGCAAGCGTCTGCTGCGCGATGGGGCCGACGATTCCGGCTCCGGCGTGAAGGTGTTCGCCCGTGAAGCTTTTCTGCGGCTCCCCTATTTCGACCACATGCACCGCTACATGCCCGCGCTGATGATGCGGGAAGGCTATGCGGTGGAATTTTTAGAGGTTAACCATCGTCCTCGCGGCGCGGGCCGTTCGAAGTATACTAATCTCGGCCGTCTGGCCGCCACGGCGACCGACCTGTTCGGGGTGATGTGGCTGCTGAGCCGGGCGCGCGACCCGAAGGGGGCGGACGAGCTATGAACGGCCCTGAGAATGTGTCCGCGGGGGAATATGCGGCGCTGTCGCGGCTGCGGCGGCGTGGGCGCGAGGGGCAGACGCAACGCGAGGGGAACCCCATGGGGGCGATATTCAATATCTTTCCGCTGATCCTGGTGCCGGTGTTGATCTACAACATCTGGGCCTTCGGCGCGACGGCGGCCGGAACCACGCCGGAGGATCTGCGCAACGTCATGGAGGCCACGAAATGGTTCTCCGTGCCGATGGCCTCCCAGGAGGACGGGCGCGCGGTGCAGTGGATCGTCACCGGCGGGGATATGTTGATCCTTCTGGCGCTGGTGCTGCTGTTCATCGAATTGCTGAAATCGACTTCCACAGGCACCGCCGCGATTTTCAATCACGCCTTATCGATGCTGGTGTTCATCATCTGCCTCGTCGAGTTCCTGCTGCACCCGGCTTTCGCGACCACCGTATTCTTCCTGATCCTGGTCATGTCGCTGCTGGACGTGCTGGCCGGCGTTGTGGTGACGATCATCTCGGCGCGCCGCGACGTCGAATTCGACCGCGGCTCCAATTGAGCCGCCCCTCCAGCTTCTCCCCTTGTGGGAGAAGGTGGCGCGAAGCGCCGGATGAGGGGTGTTTGCGAAACATTGCAAAAGTTGGCGCCGACACCCCTCATCCGTCAGCTTCGCTGACACCTTCTCCCACAAGGGGAGAAGGAAGGGGCGTCACAGGCACCACAGGCCCAAGCCGAGCGCGAGAGCGAAATCGCACCAGCGCGCCGCGGACCAGCGCGGCAGAAGGTACAAGGTTAACATCGCCGTCAGCATAAGCGCCGCGATGCAAGGCGCAGGCCGCCCGCCGGCGCAGCCTCAGCGTGCGGCGAGCGCGGGCGGTTTCACCATGTAGCGCAAGCCGATCAGCACGGCGTGTTGTTCGGCCTCCGCATCGAGCCGCGCATAGTCGCGGTCGCCGGAGATGGGATCGACATCGCTCTCCTCGAAGCGCACATCGGGCGTGGCGATGTAGCGATAGATCACGTCGGCCATCAGGTGGTCGTTGACCACGAAGCCGAGGCCGGCCGTGCCGAGGAAGCTCAACGCGGTGTCGTTCACCTCGCCGATGCCGCTAATCTCGTATTCGATGTTGTTGGCGCCGATGCCGGCCCCGAGGAATGTCTGGGCGCGTCCGAAGCGGTTGAAATCATACAGCGCTACGCCGTAGAGCCCGCTCGCCCGGTATTCCAAGTTGACGCCACTGATGGTTTCCTCGCGACGGTCATGCACGAACAGGCCCTCGATGCGCAGGCCGCTCTGCTGCGACGACCAGCCGAACCCGAGGCTCGCCTGCATCCCGTCGGGCAGTTCGGCCTCGCCCTGCAAGGTCTGCAGGAAGTCGGTAGCCAGCGGATCGCCATAATCGGTCCCGAAGACTCCGGTCAGCTCCTGGTCGGCCTCCAGCCCCAGGCCGATATCGGCGTGGGCGTAGAAGCCCTCGTCGAGAAAGCCGCGCAGGCCTTCCCCGGCATGGGCTAACGTCGGCGCGGCGAGTGCAGCGAGGGCCGCGGCGAGGCCAGTGAGCGGGATCCGCATGCTCAATCTCCGATTGGTGTTCGGAGAAATAACAATCGCCAGGTTAAGAGATGGAAAACGCCATGGCTCTGTTCTTCGACGCCGCCTGGTTCGACGCGCGCCTCGCCGCGCGCGGGCTGACCCGCGCAGCGCTCGCGGCCGCAGCGCGCCTGGACGAGGCGGCGCTCGCCGACGCCTTCAAGGACCAGCGCGAGATCGCCCCGGCTGAGGCGGCGGCGTTCGCCGCGGTGCTCGGCGAGCCGGTCGAGGAGGTGGCGCGGCGGTGCGGCGTCTCGACCCGCGCGCCCGGGCAGGACCGGATCGGCGCGCTCGAGGCGCGGGTGGCGGCGCTGGAGCAGGCGCTGGCCGCCTTGACGGCGGCGAAGCGGGACTAGACGCGCTCGTCCGTCAACGCGCCCGCGCGCGGCCGGCTCAAGTCCCGCGCCGCAGCGCGATAACGCGCGACCGTGAGCCCGGCGTCCGGCGCCGGCGCCGGGGTGATCTGGCCGACGAGGTAGGCCGCGAAGCGCGGGTCGAGCCGGCGCAACCGTCGCGGCGCGCGCCGCGCGGGACCTGCGTCGCGCGCGGGATCGTCGGTCCACCCAGGAGGGGGGCGAGCGCCCATGGTTGCTCCTCTGCAAACCATGGGCCTGCAAACCACGGGCCGCGGCGATTCGGTAGGATTTTGTTAAGAATTAGAGCCCGGCCGCTGTGCGCAACTGCGCCTTCACCTCTTCGGAGAGGCCGTCTGCGTCGGCGATGAAATCGCGCGCTGCGTCGGCGTCGGCGCCGGTGATGCGGATGCGCGCCTGACCGGTATCCTGATCGCCCTCGACGCCGTTGTCCTCTGCGTTGATCAGCACTTCCTTGCCGGCGACGTTGATCGATATGCGCGCCTGATCGGTCGCGCCGCCCTTTTGGCCGGCGACGCGCAGGTCGACGCCCGGCAGCCGGATGGCGACGTCCGCTTCCTCGGGGCGCGGCGCCGCGGGCATGGACTCGAAGAAGCCCTGCACCTCGGTGGCGGGGGTCATCATCGATGCGTCCCCGGAGGCCTGCGCGGCGACCACCGCGCCGTCCGGCGTGGTGATGCGATAGACTTGGGCGTCGTTGGCGGCGAACAGCTCGAGCGTGTAGCCGCCGGCGGCGTCGCCGCTCGTCAATGTGGGGGCGGTCGTCTCGACCGTGCAGGCCGCAAGCGCGAGCGCTGCGGCGACCAGGATCATGCGCATGTAGGACCTCTTTTGCATGGGATGCGCGCGCCCTGGCCTTTGGATGCGCCGTCGCGCTTTCCGCTGATCGGCCTTCGCGCAGGCGAGGGCGCATCGCAGCACGAAGCGTTCGTCGCGGCGTCCGGATGCTTGCGAATACGGAAGCGTCATCGCGTTCGCGAGGACCGACCGGTCACGGTTTCCGCCGTGGATTGTCGAGCCGTCGCCTGCGCTCCGGCGTCCGTCGCCCGATTTGATCCCCCGGATCAAATCGAGCCTGCGCGCCGCTTGCCCGGCCCCTCGCTTTGGCTCGGGGCGTTCGACCCTAAAGTCGATCCACTGGATCGATTTTGCGCGCACGCGCGCCGGGTCTCACCCCGCGATATATTGTGCGCCGTTGACGGTCAGCGTCGCGCCGGTGATGAAGCCGGCTTTGTCGCTAGCAAGGAAGGCGACCATGTCGGCGATTTCCTCGGCCTTGCCGAGGCGGCCGACAGGGATCGTGGCGATGATCTTCGCCAGCGCGGCTTCGGGCACGGCGGCGACCATGTCGGTGTCGATATAGCCGGGCGCCACGGTGTTCACCGTGATGCCCTTGTTGGCGTTCTCCTGCGCCAGCGCCTTTGTGAAGCCGATCATCCCGGCTTTGGCGGCGGAATAATTCGCTTGTCCCGCCTGGCCTTTCTGGCCGTTGATCGAGGTGATGTTGACGATGCGGCCGAAGCCGCGTTCGCGCATGCCCTCGATCACCGGGCGCGTCATATAGAACAGGCTGTCGAGATCGACCCGGATCACTTCGCGCCATTGGTCGACGTTCATCTTGTGGAAGAAGCCGTCGCGCGTGATGCCGGCGTTGTTCACCAGCACGTCGATCGGGCCAATGTCTGCCTCGACGCGCTTGATCCCGGCCTGGCAGGATTCGTAGTCGCCCACGTCCCACTTATAGACCTTGATCTTGAGTTCCTTGGCGACGGCTTCGGCGGCCTTGTCGTTGCCGGCGTAGTTCGCAGCGACGGTGAATCCGTCCCGCACCAGGGCGGCGGAAATCGCCTTGCCGATGCCGCGGGTCCCACCCGTCACCAATGCCGTTCGCGCCATCGACGTCTCCCTATTTTTGAAACTATTTTCAGCCCCATCTAAGGTGATACGCCGCGCTTTGGCTAGCGGCCGATCACCAGAGCGTGGTTGCGCCGTAAGCCGGAATGGCGCGATCCGCCGTGACGACGGCGGCGCCGAGATTGAGCGCCTGCGCTACCAGAAGCCGATCCCAAGGATCGCCATGCAGCCGCGGCAACCGTCCTGCAGCAAGGCAGTCGGACACCGCAATCGGACGCCAGGCAAACCCCAAATCGCCGACCGCACGTTCCAAATCCAGCGGCAGCGCACGCAGGAACGAATCCCGATGACGTTTGAATTCGATCTCGTAGGCGGTCACCGCGCTGACGATCACGGTGTTGTCCGGTTCGGCGATCGCGTGCCGAGCAGCGGGCGAGAGCCTTTCCGGCAGAGCCAACGCCCAGATCAACGCATGCGTGTCGATCAGCAGGTTCACCGCGAGCGGTCTGGATTGCTGTCCGGGAAGACACTCGCGTCCATAAGGGCCTCAAGCTCCGGATCGGGCCGGAGAAAGAGATCGGGATCCTCCATTGGGCCGAGATGGGCGTAGGCGCCGAGCCGGATCCCCGTTTTCTTGGAGGCTTGCGCGGTGGGAACGAGCGTCGCCACGGGCTTGCCGTCCCGCGCGATCACCACCTCCTCGCCAGCCTCGGCGCGGGCGACGAGTTCGGAGAGCTTGGCTTTCGCTTCAGCGATGTTCATCTGGACGGCCATGGTCCAACGTTAGTCCAACAAGTTGGACCAGGCAAGATCAGGCCAGGGCGCGGGCGAGCAGGTCGAGCGCTTCGGCGGCGAAGGCGCGCATATTGGCTTCGCGGTTCGGTGAGCCGGTTTCGAGCGTGCGGGCCAGCTCCAGCGACGGCCCCGCCACCGCGACGCAGGTGTGCCCGGCGGCGTCGCCGTAAGGATTGCCGGTCGGGCCGGAGGCGCCGGTTTCCGCGAGGCCCCAGGTCGCGCCGAAGCGGTCGCGGGCGGTGCGGGCCAGGATCAGCGCATAGGGCTCGCTGGCGCTCTTGGTTCCGGCCACGTCTTCGCGGGTGAGGCCCATCAGGTGCATGCGCGCCTTGGGCGTGTAGACCACGCCGCCGGCGATGTAATAGGCCGAAGCGCCCGGGATCGCGAACAGGGCCGCGCTGATCAGGCCGCCTGAGGAGGATTCCGCCACCGCGATGGTTTCGCCGCGCGCCTTAAGCGCAGCGGCGATCGTGCGGGCGAGCGGCAGCAACGTGTCCATCACACGCTCATGCCGGTTGCGTCGGCGCGGCGCAAACCCGCTTGAAGCCGGCCGCGGCGAACGCGATCATGCGCGGCTCCAGGGCCGCCACGTCCATGGCGCGGCACACGCCGTTGGACAGGCGGTCAATCCGGTCGGTCTGCGCGAGCGCCAGCATCAGGGCCCCCGAGAGCGAGTAATAGGCCCAGTACAAGTCGGCGTCCTGCGCATGCGGCAGCGCCCGACGGATGAGCGCGATCAGGCGCTCGACCACGGGGTCGAAGGCGCGCGTCATCACCGCGCCGCCCCATTCGTGATTGTGCGCGGCCTGGGCGATCAGGATCAGATAATTGCGCCAGCCGTCGTCGCCCGCAGCCAGCTTGGCCAGCACCGGGCGCAGGAAGGCGGCGATAGCCCCCTCGACCGTGACCGCGTCGCCGGCGTCGCGCTCATAGGCCGACAGCGCCGCCAAGCGTTCGGCGTTCACCACATCGGCCCTGCGCGCGAAGACGGCGTCGAACAGCGCCTGCTTGGTGGTGAAATAATAATGGATCATCCCGGTCGTGGCGGCCGCGGCTTGGGCGATGGCGCGCGTGGTCACGCCGTCGAACCCGTGCTTGGCGAACAGCGCCTCGGCCACGTCGAGGATGCGGCCGCGCAGATCGGCCTCGGCGAGCGCGGCGGCGGGGCGTCCCGGCCTGGGCCCGGGCGGACGCTTGGCGCGCGCAGAGGGGGCGCTTCTGGCCGTCGCCGTGCTCATTGGACCTTGACCCTGTTGCGCCGCGCCCACGCCGGCGCGGCGGCGCGCGCGCGCCGGAGGTTTCTGCTTGACACCAGGGCGCGACAAAGGGAACTCCCTAAATTAATTGGCCGAGTGATTAATTATTCTCAGGCCGAGGGAGGTTTGCATGCACACGAAATGGACGGTCGCTTTGTGCGCCGGCGTCAGCCTCGCGGCGTTCGCCGCGCCGGCCTTCGCGCAAGACGCCGAAACGGAAATCGTCGTCACCGCGCGGCGCACCGCGGAAAATCTCCAGGACGTGCCGGCCTCGGTATCGGCGTTTTCCGCCGAAACGCTGGAGCGGATCGGCGCCGGCGACGCCACCGGCCTGCAAGGCTCGGTGCCGAACCTCAATATCGTTCAAGGCCGCGGCTCCTCGAACGCGACCAACATCTATATCCGCGGCGTCGGCCAGCCCGACGCGTTGCAGACCTTCGATCCCGCCGTCGGCTTCTATGTCGACGATGTTTACTATTCGCGCATCCGCGGCACGCAACTCGATCTGTTCGACGTCGAGCGCGTCGAGGTGCTGCGCGGGCCGCAGGGCACGCTCTACGGCAAGAACACGATCGGCGGCGCCGTACGTGTCATCACGCGCCAGCCGAGCCAGGATCCCCACGGCCTTTTCCAGGTTACGGTCGGCGATTATGGCCAATTGGAAGCGAAAGTCTCCGCATCGGGTCCTGTGTCCGACACGCTGGCGTTGGGCGGCGCGCTGTTCGGCGCCTCGCGCGACGGCTACGTCACCAATCCGGTGACCCGCGAAGAGTACAACGACCGCAATGTCTGGGCGACGCGTTTGGGCGCGACCTGGACGCCGACATCCGCTCTCACGGTCAATCTCTCCGCCGATTATGCGGAAGAGAACAATGCGCTCGTGATGGGCCAGCCGCTCAATACGCTGACGACCCTGTTCGGCGTGCCGATCCTCGTGCTGCCCGCGACGGTTCCTGAATACAATTTCACGGCGCGCGCAACGCCGGGCCTGCCGAATTCGAGCCAACTGACGCATTGGGGCGCAGCGCTCAATATCAGCTGGGAGGCGACGGACGCGATCACCTTGCGTTCGATCACGGCGGTCCGCGATCTCGACTATACCGATTACATCGACATCGACGCCACGCAGCTTGAAACCGGCGACGTGCTCGTCGACGTCCGTCAGGATCAGATCAGCCAGGAATTCCAGGCCAATTATGAGGGCGAGCGTCTCACCCTGGTCGGCGGTTTGTTCTACATGGAAGAAAACGTCACCTCACACCAGGAAGCCTTCGCCGACGATCTGCTCACCGGGCCCGGCGGCTTCACCTTCCTGCGCACGGTGGATGACGATCTCACCACAACGAGCATGGCCGCCTACGCCAACGCCTCGTATGCGCTGACCGATCGCGTCAACGTGTCGGCCGGCGTGCGCTATACGGAGGAGGAGAAGGACTATTTCCGCACCACCTCCACCTTCTCCAACTTTCCGGGCCTGACGGCGAACCCGGCGTTCCGCTTCAGAATCGACGACACCTGGACCGACACCTCGCCGATGGCGTCGATCGATTTCGAGGCGACGGAGAATGTGCTGCTCTATGGCCGCGTCGCGCGGGGCTACAAGTCGGGCGGCTTCAATGGCCGCGCCAACAATCCCGGCGAACAGGCGCCGTACGAGCCGGAAACCGTGACGTCCTACGAGGCCGGCGTGAAGTCGACATGGCTCGACAACGCGCTGCGGGCGAATGTTTCGGCGTTCTACAACGAATACGAGGACTTCCAGGCGCGCGTGTCCGGAACCGCCACCGATCCCGGCACCGGCCTGCCCAGTCCGGAATTGACGGTGCTCAACGCCGGTTCATTGGAAATCTCCGGCGCCGAACTCGAATTGGCTTATAGCCCCGTGCCGGCGCTGATGCTCGATGCGCAGGTCGGCTATCTCGACGCCCAGTATGGCGAATTCGCCGATGTGCGCTTCACTGCCTTCGGCGGCAGCCGCGCCTTCCAGGAGCCTGCCTTCTCGCCGGATTGGACGGCGCGTTTCGGCGCGGCGTACGAATTCGATCTGGCCAATGCGGGATCGTTGCGGCTCGCCGGTTCGGCGCGCTTCCGTTCGCGCCACGCGCTGGCAATCGACAACACCGTCACCAATTCGCGCACCGAGATCGAGGGCCTGTTCCAGGACGATTACTGGCTCTACGACGCCAGCCTGTTGTGGACCGCCGAGAACGGCATCCTCAGCGCCGGTCTCTATGGTCGCAACCTGGGCGATGAGGTCTATCGCACGGACGGCCAGGAGTTTTCCTCCGTCGGCAATATCCGCACCGTGTATTACGGCGCGCCGCAAACCTGGAGCTTCGTCGTCACCGCGAAGTACTGAAGCGCGGAGCGCATCGTTCGATCGAAGCGCAGGCGGCGGCCCCGTCTGCGCTTCTTTTTTGTCCGGCCGCTCGCCTTGA
The DNA here is from genome assembly GCA_033764725.1 of Hyphomonadaceae bacterium. Lineage (GTDB taxonomy): Bacteria > Pseudomonadota > Alphaproteobacteria > Caulobacterales > Aquidulcibacteraceae > RI-43. The sequence goes on along the minus strand of JANRIR010000051.1, from coordinate 140,421 downwards.
CGCTGCGGCACGCCCTAAGCATGAGAAAAAACACGAGGAGACGCAGACGATGAGCGCGGCGCAGATCGACGGCTTCACCACAGACCAATTCGCCGGCGTGCGCGCCGCATTCGCCGAGAACTTCGCCAAGGGCGACGATATCGGCGCCTCGTTGTGCATCACCAAGGACGGCGAGACGGTGGTCGATCTCTGGGGCGGCCACGCCGATGCCGAGCGCACACGGCCCTGGACGCGCGACACGATCGTCAACGTCTATTCCACCACCAAGACCATGACGGCGCTCACCGCGCTCATGCTTGCCGATCGCGGGCTCATCGATTTCGATGCGCCGGTGGCGCGCTACTGGCCGGAATTTGCGCAAAATGGAAAGCAAGACGTCAAGGTCAGCCACTTGATGGCGCATACGGCCGGCCTTCCGGGCTGGACCGAAACGCTGGCGCCCGCAGATATTTATGATTGGGACAAGGCCACAAGCCTGCTCGCCGCGCAGGCGCCGATGTGGGCGCCGGGCGCGGAGGCGGGCTACCACGCGCTCACGCAGGGCTATCTCGTCGGCGAAGTGATCCGCCGCGTCAGCGGCAAAAGCGTGGGGACCGTATTCCGCGAAGAGATCGCCGGCCCGCTCGGCGCCGATTTTCACATCGGCTTGTCGGAGAGCGAGGATCATCGCGTCGCCGATCTCGTGCCGCCGCCGGTGCTGGCGCCGCTCAGCGCCGATGGCCAACAATCGGAGGAGGAGCGGCGAATACTGAGCAATCCTCCGCTTAATCCGCGCGATACGCGCACGCGCGCCTGGCGCGGAGCCGAGATCCCCGCCGCTGGCGGCACGAGCAATGCGCGCGCGGTGGCGGAAATTCACGCGGCTTTCGTCAATGGCGGCGTCGCAAAGGGCAAGCGCATCCTGAGCGAAGCGGGCGCGCGCAAGGCGCTGGAGCTGCAATTCGAAGGAACCGACCGCATCCTGCGCATGCCCGTGCGCTATGGTCTCGGCTTCGGTCTGGCCGGCGGAACCGTGCCGTTTCCCAATCCGAATTCGATGTTCTGGGGCGGTTATGGCGGCTCGCTTGCGCTGATCGATTTCGACGCGCGCACGACGTTTGCGTTCGTGATGAACAAAATGGGCGCAACGACCGTCGGCGATCTGCGCGCCTTCTCCATCGCCATGGCGATGTGGGAAGCGCTGCGGGGGTGAGGCGGCTGGCGCGTTGCTGCGTGGCGCGTTTTTGAAAGCGGAGCCATCCCTGCGTCGGTATCGTTCATGACCGGCGCAGGGAGGCGGCTGCATGGACTGGGTTGTGAGGGCCAGCTGGTTCGCGCTGGCGGCCATCCACGCGGCGCCGGCGGCGGCGGCGTTCTCACCGGCGCTTGTCGCGCGGCTTTATGACGTGGCCCCGAGCGGCGCGCTGGGCGTGCTGTTGAGCCATCGCGGCGGCTTGTTCCTGGCCATTCTTACCTTGACGATCTGGGCCGCCTTCGACCCGGGCGCGCGCCGCGCCGCTGCAGCGGCGACTGCGGTGAGCGTGATCAGTTTCCTGATCCTGTATCTGCGCGCCGGCGCGCCCGAGGGCGCGTTGCGCACGATTGCGCGCGTCGACGCCTTCGCCTTGCTTCCGCTGGCGATCGTCACATTCGACGCCTGGCGCGGGCGCGCCTGAGGCCGGATTGTGGCGTACGCACACCTTCGCTTTCGCCCGCCGTGCGCTAAGCTCATCGGCATGGCCGATAGCGCATCACGCATCCTAATCGACGGCGCGCGCGCGGCGTATGTGGGGCCGAGCCTCAAGCTGGCGCCGCATCGCGTGTCGGTGGCGGTCGCCGCGATCGGGATCGAGCGCGCCTTTTGCTGCACGATGTTCGCCGCAGCGCCGGTAAGCCGCATGACACGCCTAGCCATTGTGCCGCCCGGCGCGCGTCATCACATCGACGCCCAGGGGATGATGGCGTTCGTCTATCTCGACGCGGCGAGCGACGATTACGCCGCCCTGGCTCAAAAGCTGGCGTGCGCGGGCGATGCGGAAGCGGCTGTTGCGCACGATGCGTGCGCCGCGCTGGCGCGAACGATGTGCGCGCCCGCAGCGCTGATGGATGCGTTGGCGCGCGTCCTGCACTTGCCGCCCCGGCCGCAGACGGACGCAGCGCTCGCGTCGATCATTCGCGCGCTGCACGATGCGCCGCAGCGCTTTGACAGCGTACGTGACGCAGCGCTTCTCGCCGGCGCGTCGAGCCGCCATTTCCAACGCGCGTTCACGCGGGCGACGGGCGTGCCGTTCCGTCGCTATCGCGCCTGGGCGCGCCTGCGCGTGGTGGCGATGCAGCTGCGCGATGGCGCCACGCTGACGAGCGCCGCCCACGATGCAGGCTTCTCCAGCTCGGCGCATTTCAGCGCGACCTTTCGCGCCATGTTCGGCTTGAGCGCGTCAACGCTGCTGAAGAATGGCGCCGTGATCGAGATGGTCTAAAGCCGCTCCACGCCGTCAAGCGCGCCGAGGCGCCGATCGAACGTCAGCAGAGGCATATGACCGTGCTGACGCGCCGTCTCGAGGATCAGGCAATCGGAAAAGCCGAGCTTTGGATTGGCGCGGAACAGCGCAGCCGCGCGGGCGACAAGCTCTGCGCCTTGAACGCTGATCTGTTGGTGGTCGAGAAGCATCTCGATGGCCAGCGCGATCTGCTTCGGCGATCGATTGTAGACAGAGTCCAAAACCCAAACGGTCTCCATCAACACAAGCTGCGACACCCACGCGCCGGCCTCGATTGCGGCGTCCGCCTTGGCCGCCTGGCCCGAATCGTCGCGCGCGATGAGGCGCACGAGCGCGTTCGCATCAAGCGCGCGCATGCTTGGCGCGCATGTGGGCGCGCACGCCGTCCTTCAAGTCTTCGGCGGTTTTGGCCTTGGGCGGCGCATCCGCGAACAGCGCGGCGTGCACGTCAGCCGACGTATATTTGCCAACACGCCGAACGCGGATTTCGCCGTCCTTCTCCGTCCATTCGATCGTCGAGCCGGGGCCAACGCCCAGCCCTTTACGGATTTCGGCCGGCACAGAGATTTGGCCTTGGGCTGAGAGTTTTGAAGTAATGGGCATCGTATTTTATCACCGCGGTAAACGATCCTGCGCAACCGCAAGCGCCTTGCCGCTTGAAGGCGCGCGTGCAGGGTTGGGCCTGAACGCGTTGTGTATGGTGAACGCACACAGCACGCGGACAGTAAGCCAGAGGTCCGCGAAAGAGCATGCATTCGCGCGGGACGCAGAGGTAGACGCCCAGATCGACGCCACCGTCCGCGTCGCGAACGCCTTGTTCGCTTCAGTGAAATTGCGTTCCGTGGCTAGCAGCGCCGATACATCGCCAGCAAGCCGCCAGGGTCGCCGTAGGCGATGACGTTCTCACTGAACGGGTTGAGCGTTACGTTGGATGTCCGCCCGTCCTCAACGATGGTCAAACGCCCGCCATTGAGCGACCATCGGCCGGTCGCTTCGCCGCGCGCGAATGCGCCGTCCGCGTAAAAGCGACTCGGTTCGTTGCAGTAATCGGTGAGCGTCCACGCACCGACGAACTCCGCGACGGTCAAGTCGCTGGGATCTTCATCGACCAGCGGAATTGGCAATGGCGGCAGCGCCGCCGCAATCGGCGGCGTCGTCTCAACAACTTCAAACTCCACAATCGGAGTCTTCGTGGCGGGCGCCGGTTCGTCGCACCCGACGATGCACGCCAAAGCTCCAACGAGTACCGCGCTGGCCGCAAAACGCATCGCTGACAGCTCCACGCATAGCCCTCGCAGCCTCCGTCGAGACTACCGCTCCACGCACACCCTTCGCAGTTGCGCCGAGACTACCGCTCCACACACAGCGCAATCCCCATCCCCCCGCCGATGCACAGCGTGGCGAGGCCCTTCTTCGCGTTGCGGCGGCGCAGTTCGTAGAGCAGCGTGGTGAGGATGCGCGCGCCCGAGGCGCCGATCGGGTGGCCGATGGCGATGGCGCCGCCATTGACGTTCACCTTGGCGGGATCCCAGCCCATGTCCTTGTTCACCGCCAGCGCCTGGGCGGCGAAGGCTTCGTTGGCCTCGATGAGGTCGAGGTCCGACGCTTTCCAGCCGGCCTTCTCCAGTGCGGCCTTGGAGGCGGGGATTGGGCCGGTGCCCATCACCGCGGGATCGACGCCGCGAGAGGCGAACGACGCGATGCGCGCCAAAGGCTCGATCTTGCGGCGCTCGGCTTCCTTCGCGGTCATGAGAACGATCGCGGCGGCGCCGTCATTGATGCCCGATGCGTTGGCGGCGGTGACGGTGCCGTCCTTCTTGAAGGCGGGCTTCAGTTTCGCGGCCGCCTCGATGGTTGCGTCATGGCGAATATATTCGTCGCGATCGACGGTCACGTCGCCCTTGCGGGTGGAATAGGTGACGCGCGCGATCTCGTCGACGAATTTGCCGGCCTTTTGCGCGGCTGAGGCCTTGAGCTGGGACTCGGTGGCGAAACGGTCCTGATCTTCGCGCGTGATCTGCCACTTCTCCGCGACGTTCTCGGCCGTGATGCCCATGTGATAGCCGTAGAACACGTCGGTCAGGCCGTCCTTGATCATGGAATCGGCGAACTCGAGACCGCCCATTTTCTGCCCGGCGCGCAAATGCGCGACGTGGGGCGCAAGGCTCATGCTCTCCTGGCCGCCGGCGACCACGATTGCAGCGTCGCCGGCCTTGATCTGCTGATAGCCCGTGGCCACCGCGCGCAGGCCCGAGCCGCACACCTGGTTCAAGCCCCAGGCGGGGCTTTCGTCCGGCACGCCGGCGGCGCGGCTGGCTTGGCGGGCGGGGTTCATGCCGTTGTTGGCGGTGAGCACCTGGCCAAGCACGACCTCGGATACGTCCTTGGCGTCGACGCCGGCGCGCTGCAGCGCAGCGACGATCGCGGCCTTGCCGAGCTCATGCGCGGCCAGATTGGCGAACGCGCCGTTGAACGACCCGACCGGGGTGCGGGCGGCTGCGGCGATCACGATGTCAGTTGCGGCCATGGGCGGGCTCCTCCGGAATTGTCGTTGTTCGGCAACCTGTTTGCACGAGGCACAGCCCGAATCCAAGCCGGGCGGGGCGGCGGCGCTCTCGCTGGGGAAGCGAATCGCGGCGCCGCAATGCAATAAAGCAGCGCCCCATCCTTGCGTTGCGGCGCACAAAAGGCGAGTCTGCCTTGGGCGAACACGGTTCGCGGCGCTCTTCCGGGCCGCGGACGCAAGCGAAGGTGGTCAGGCGTGGCGGATCAAAGCGGCGGCGCGAGCGACGCGAAGCAGGCCCCGGCCGAGCCGATCGTCATCAAGAAGTACGCCAACCGGCGGCTCTACAACACCCAGACCAGCGCCTATGTGACGCTCGATCACTTGAGCGAAATGGTGCGCGAGGGGCTCGATTTCGTCGTGCTCGACGCCAAGACCGGCGAGGACATCACCCGCTCGGTGCTGACCCAGATCATTTTCGAACAGGAAAGCCGGGGGCAAAACCTTTTGCCCGTCCAGTTCCTGCGCCGCTTGATCCGCTTCTACGGCGATTCAATGCAGAGCTTCCTGCCGGCCTATCTTGAGATGAGCATGGAGAGCTTCCATCGCCAGCAGGACCAATTGCGCGAGCATATGACCCGCACCTTCGGCGGCCGCAATCCGATGACCGCGTTCGAAGAGCAAACGCGCCAAAACATGGCGATGTTCGAGCAGGCGCTGCGCATGTGGTCGCCGTTCGCGGTCGGACAGCCGCCCCTGCGCTCCGCCGCCGAGCGCCCGCCCGAGGCCGCTGGCGATGACGCCGTCGCCGATCTGCGCAAGCAGATGGAGGCGATGCAAAAGCAGCTCGATCAACTCACGCCGCAGCGCAAGCCTTAAACCTGCTCCCTCTCCCTCCATTGGAGGGAGAGGGTTGGGGTGAGGGTGGGGTGTGGCGCTTCGGAAAGTTGGCGCCGCCCCCTCACCCTGGCCCTCTCCCCCGTTGCAGAGGGAGAGGGAAGGACCGTTAGTGAGCCGGCGGGATCAGCACGCGATCGATGACGTGGATCACGCCGTTCGAGGCGCCGACATCGGCGGTGACGACGCGGGCGCCGTTCACGGTGACGCCCTGACGGCCGTCGACCTGCAGGCGGCGGCCTTCGACCGAGGTCGGCGTCGCCGTGCGGCCGGACAGGTCAGCCGCGGTCACGCGGCCGGGGACCACGTGGTAGGTCAGGATGCGGGTCAGCTCGGCGCGGTTCTCCGGACGCAGCAGGCGCTCGACCGTACCAGCCGGCAACGCCGCGAACGCAGCATCGGTCGGCGCGAAGACGGTGAACGGGCCAGGCCCCTTCAGCGCATCGACCAGGCCTGCGGCCTGCACGGCGGCGACCAGCGTGCCGAATTGGCCGGCGCCGACCGCGACGTCGACGATGTCGCCCTGCGCCTGGGCCTGGGCGTGATGCGCCATGGGGCGAACGGCGGTTTTGGTGCAGTCCGCGCTCGCGATCGGAGCGGCGGCGAGCAGGGCGACGAGAGACAGGGCGGCGGTGCGCAACATCAAAGGCTCCTTGGGACGTGTTCATGACAACGCCATCATTTTATATGGCGCATGTGATACGAAATAGACGCCCGACCGGTTCCCAAGATTGCGAAGATTTCAGCCAATCCCGCGCGGCCGCGCCGTTTTCGCCTCGACGGCGCCGCGTTTGCGCGGCGACAATGGCGACATGAGCGTATGGACCGCCATTCTCACCCAGGCGCAGGGCGCCTTCGATCCGGGCCGCGACGCGGTGCAGCCCGACGCCGCGGACGGTTGCGCGCTGCACCCGGGCGATGTCGGCTTCACCACCGCGGTGATCGGCCTCGCCGCCAAGATGGCGCGCGCCGACGGCGCGGTGACGGACGCCGAACTCGCGGCCGCGGCGCAGGTGTTTCGCCCGCCGCCCGGCGAGGAGGCGAATTTCCGCCGCGTGTTCGCGCTCGCCAAGCAATCGGTGCACGGCTTCGAGGGCTACGCAAAGCAGATCGGCCGCAAGTACCGGGCGCAGCCCTGTCTGCTTGAGGACGTGCTCGACGGCCTGTTCCACATCGCGGCCGCCGACGGCGCCATCGCCGGGCCGGAGGTGCGGTACCTCAAAACCGTGTCGGAGCATTTCGGCTTCAGCGACATCGAGTTCCGCCGCATCAAGGCGACCAATCTCGGCCCCGATCCGGGGGATCCGTACGCCATCCTCGGCCTGCTGCCGGGCGCGACGCTGGAGGAATGCCGCGCCGCGTGGCGGCGCATGGCCGCCGAAAACCACCCCGATCGGGCGCTGCAGCGCGGCGCGCCGGAGGCCTTTGCGGCGATCGCGCAGGACAAAATGGCGGCGATCAACGCCGCCTGGGCTCAGATTCGCAGCGAATTGCAGCCCGCGACCGTGGAATCGGCAGGCGCGGCTTGAAATGCGGGCGCGGGGGCCGACATCCTTGAGCGAGTATGGAGATGGGTGATGTCTGAACGCGTCGCGCACACTGTCGGATCGACGCTCGCCCGCGCGCTGGCGCTGGTCGTCGGCGCAGCGCTCGCCGTGGCCCTCTCGCTTGTGGCTGCGGCGATCGTCGCGGTCGCGGCGCTGGCGCTGGCCGGCGCGCTCGCCGTCGTCGCCTGGCGCGCCCGCGGGCGCACATCGCCCGGCCCCGCCTTGCTCGACGCCCGCAAGACCGCCGACGGCTGGGTCGTCGAATCGGCGCGCCCCGGCGCAGCGTAGGCGCGGCGTCGTCGCCGCATTGCTGACAAGACGGTAAGGGCCTTAAGCGTGGTCGCGTATGGCGCTGCGCGATTTTGGCCTCTTGTTCGTGATCTGCCTCTTCTGGGGGCTGAACCTCGTGTTCACGCGCGCCGTCGTCGCGGACTCGCCGCCGCTGTTCTACGCCTTCGTTCGCTTCGCCTGCATCGCGCTGGTGCTGGCGCCGTTCCTGTTGCGTCCGTTGCCGAAGCAGCTGGCCCTGGTGACGCTTGTGGGCTTGTGCATCGGCGGCTTCAATTTCGTGCTGCTGTTCCTGGCGCTGCGCTACGGGACGGCCTCGAGCGTCGCGGTGGCGGGGCAGCTCGGCCTGCCGATCACCACGCTACTGTCGATGTGGTTCCTGGGCGAGAAGGTGGGCGTCTATCGTGGCGTCGGCATGGCGTTGGCGTTTGTCGGCGTGCTGGTGATCGCGATCGACCCGAGCGAGTTGGCGTTCTCGCTCGGCGTGGTGCTGTCGGTCGGCGCAGCGCTTGTGGGCTCGATCGGCGGCGTGGTGATGAAGCGGATGGATCCGCTGCCGGTGTTCCAATTGCAGGCCTGGGTGGCGCTGGTGTCCTGGCCGCCGCCCTTGCTGGCTTCGCTGGCCTTCGAGCGGAACCAGATCGCCGAGACCGTCGCGATGGGCTGGCCCTACGTTGCGGCGCTCGCGTTCTCGGTGTTTTGCGTCTCGATCTTCGGGCACGGCATGTATTACGCGCTGGTGAAGCGCTACGAGGTCACGCTGCTGGCGCCGCTCACGCTGATGACCCCGATCTGGGCCGTTGTGTTCGGAGCGGTACTGCTGGGCGAGAGCCTGGGGCCGCAATTGCTCATCGGCGGGGCTATCGCGCTCGTCGGCGTCGCGATCGTGGCGGTGCGGCGCAACACCCAATTCCCCGACGCGCCGACCATCACCCAGCGCATGACCGAATAGTCGCGATTTAGTTTCTCGCCGCATGCGTTCAGAAGTTCGGTCGCGCAGCGCCGTTGAACGCCAGCTTGCCATCGCCAGATGGGCATAGGCCAGCCGCGCATCGCGGCTGCGGAGACACCCCATGAGCACATTGACCGGAAAAGTCGCGCTGGTGACCGGCGCGAGCCGCGGCATCGGCGCAGCGATCGCAAAAACATTGGCGCGGGAAGGCGCGCTTGTCGGCGTGCACTATTCGGCCAGCAAGGCGCCGGCGGAAGCGGTCGTCGCCGCCATCGAAGCGGCGGGCGGCAAGGCGTTTACGGTGCAGGGCGATCTTGCGCAGACGCACGGCGCCGACAGCGTGGCGGAAGCGTTTCTCGCTGAAACGCGCGCCCGCACCGGCCAGGCGCATCTTGATATCCTCGTGCACAATGCCGGCGTCGCGGCGGTCGCCGATCTCGCCAACACCACCCATGAGGCGTTCGACCGGCAATTCGCCGTCAATGTGCGCGCGCCGTTTTTCCTGACGCAGAAGCTGGCGCCGCATCTGCGCGAGGGCGGGCGGGTGCTGCTGTTGTCGAGCGCCGTAAGCCGCATCTATTTCGCGCCGATCCCCGCTTACGCGGCGACAAAGGGCGCGGTGGACGCTTTGACGCTTTACCTCGCCGGTGAGTTGGGTCCACGCGGCGTCACGGTGAACGCCGTTGCGCCCGGCGTCATCGAAACCGACATGGCCGCGGGGTTCGTCTCCGGCGAAGACGCGCGCCGCAATGTCCTCGCGCAGCAAACCCTGCAACGCATCGGCCAGCCGGACGATGTCGCCGCGCTGGTCGCCGCGCTCGCCGGGCCCGGCGGCGCCTGGACGACCGGGCAGGTGATCGACGTCTCCGGCGGCACGCGCCTATCGCAGTAAAGCCGCCTTCGCATGACGCGACGTCGGCGCGATTGCGCCGGCGTCGCGCTGCAGGCACGGTGCGCCGCATGCTGGGCGTGATCGATCATCCTTCGCCGAATTTCGACGCGCGCGATCGCCCCATCGAGCTCGTCGTTCTGCACTACACGGGCATGGCCTCGGGCAAGGCCGCCCTTGCGCGCTTGTGCGATCCCGCGCCGATCGCGGTGCGCTATCCCGGGCCCTGGCAGGCGCCCGACATCGATCCGAATTTCGCGCTCGGCCGCGTCTCGGCGCATTATCTGGTGGAGGAGGATGGCCGCATCTTCCGCCTGGTGGACGAGGACAAGCGCGCCTGGCACGCCGGACAATCGTCGTGGCGGGGCATCGAAAGCGTCAATGCCCGCTCGATCGGAATCGAGATCGTCAATGGCGGCCACGATTATGGCTTGCCGGATTTTCCCGACGCGCAGATCCGCGCGGTGATCGCGCTCGTTGGCGACATCCTCACGCGACGGGGCCTGCCGGCGGCGGCGGTCGTCGGCCATGCCGACATCGCCCCGGGGCGGAAGCTTGATCCGGGCGAGAAGTTTCCCTGGGCCAAGCTGGCCGCGGCCGGCGTCTCGATCTGGCCGAGCGCGGCTGCGGCGCCGGATGGGGCGATCCTTGCCGAGCCGGGCGCGGCAGGCGAGCCGGTCGCTGCGCTGCAGCGCGCGCTCGCCACGTTCGGCTATGGGGCGCCGGTTTCCGGCGTCTACGACGACCACACCGGCGCGGTGGTCCGCGCCTTCCAAAGCCGCTTCCGCCCCGCCCGCGTCGACGGCCTCTGGGACGCCGAATGCGCCGCGCTGCTCGTCGCTCTCAACGCCCAAACCGGCGCCAAGCCGTAACGCCTAAACGCATTGCAGGGTGCGCCCGACGCTGGCGCCGACCGGGCCGGTCGGCCCCATGACTTGCACCGAAAAGCCGCTGAAGCCGACATTGTTTCGCGCGCACACGATCATGAACGTCACGTTCGTGCTGCCGCTGACGGGGATCGCAGAGGGAATGGAGACGCTCGTCGTCGGCAGGCTCAAACGTCCGGTTCGGTCGAGCTGCAGCCGATACTGGCCCGCCGCTATGGGCGTCGAGCCGGTATTGGTGATGGCGACGACAACCGGCGCGGGCGGTGCGCCATTGCGCACCTGCGTCGGCGCGGAAACGATGTCGATGCGTGCGTTGGCGAAGCTGCCATCCGGCTGAGACACGATGATTTGGATCGGCGGCGATGTCGCTAACGCATAGCCGCCAGTCGCGGCGGTTCGCAGTTCGAAGGACAATGGGTACGTTCCCGGCGCGTTCGGCGCAGTGAAGGTGAACGGGCCGCCGCGCCCGCCGCGCACGGAAATCGGCGCGCTCGCGGAGCCGAGCGTCAAGGGCGGCGCAGTCCATGTCGGCGTGCTCGCGTTGTTTTGCACGATGACGCGATGCGCGCCTGTCCAATTCGTCGTGCCGGTGTTTGTCGCTTCGACAAACACGGAGAACGATTGCCCCGGTTGCACCGGTCCGCTCGGGGCCGACGACACCGCAAGCGTTCCGCGATCGGGAATATAGGTCGCGATGGCGGCGCGGAGATTGGGCGTCGTTCCGATCAGGGTTGCGGTGCTCGCGGCGAGTTGCGGCGTGCCGGTCGTGCGCAAAAGGGTGCGCATGTCGGCTGGCGAGAGCCTGGATAACCCAGCGGCGGCGCGGGTGCTTTGGATGAGCGCCGCTGCGGACGCGACGATGGGCGACGCGCCGGACGTGCCGCCGAACATATCAGTGTACCATTGCAGCGGATCGGCGCCGTTGGCGCGCAACGCTGAATCGGCCGCGCCGCGGGGTATGCCGCCATAGCCCAATGTCGAGATGCTGTCTCCGGTGCTGTTGACGTCGATGCGCGCGCCGAAATTCGTGAACCAGGACGGCGACGCGCCTGTCGAATTACGCGCGCCGACCATAATGGCGCCGGAGTCGCCGCCAGCGACGGAATCGACGCGCTGCTGGCCGTTTCCTGCGGCCTCCACGACGATCACGCCCGCCGCCGACACCGCCTGGATCGCCATGAATTCCCACGGCATCACTTCCACCGGCAGCATGCCCCATTGCTGGCACCGTATCGGATCGGCGTTGGGGCATGGTCCTGCGTCGGAAGGAAATTGTTGCTCGATCAGCACAATATCGCCGGACCGCAAGGCGCGGCCCGCCAGCACGATGGCCGTGGCGACGTCATAGCCGATGCGGAAGGGGACAAACACGACGCTGGACGACCAGCCCATTTCCGCCGCTGGGATCATGCCATCGACGCCGAACGCATTCAGGTCGCCCCACATCTGCCCAATGACCGCAGTGCCGTGATCCGGCTCCAGCACGCTCAAGCCGGCGCGGAATATCACGCGTGACGGGGCCTGCATGTCCTCGTGATCCATATACCAGCCGCCTTCGACATCGATCACGCGCACGCCTTCCCCGGCGCCGCCTGGAAAATTGCGCGCGAAGCGAATGTCGACCCCTGCTGGGGCGGGTCCGTGAAAGCTTTGCTGCAATCCGGTGCGATCAATCGTCGTGGTGGGGGGAATGTCGGCGGCGCCGGTCGGAAGAGGCTGCACATAGGCGAACTCGACGCTGTCCAGGCTTTGCAGCCGCGGAACCAGCATGCGCGCACTCTCCGCATTCGGCTCCGGCAGAAAGACAAAGGCGACGCTGTTCAAATCAGCCATCTCGCGGCCGGAAAGCGCCTCCGCGCGTTGGCGCAGAGCGTCGAATTCGGCCTCGGTGAGCGGCGCCGCCGGGATCGCTGCGCCTGGCCTCACAATTTGCGCGCCAAGGCCTGCGATCACCCTGTTGGCCGAGGCCAGATCGGCGTCCACGCGCGCAGCCTCGACGCCTGCGCGCGAAAGTCGAGCGCGGAGATCGGGGCTCGCGGCGGGATCCCGCGCCAGTCCGCCATTGCGGACCCGCACGCCCGCGCCGTCGCGAAACTTCACGACAATCTGCTGCAGATGGACGCGCGCAGGGTCGAGATCCAGCGGCGGGCTTGCGAGCGGCGCGCGCGGACGCAGCGCCGTGCGCCGTCCTTCGCCGCGTGGCGCGGTGAAGCGCGGCTGCACCACGCCGTCGACGTAGCGGCTGAAATAGTCCGGCGCGGGCATGCTCGAAATCGGCCGAAGGTGAGGCGGAACCTCCGGAGCGACCACGCCGGGCCTCAGCGGTTCGCGCACAATCGGCCCACGTGGCGCGACCGGGGTCGGATTGCCTGCAGGAGCCTCGACTGCGATTGGCGGAGAGGGGCGTCCCTGGGGCGTAGGATTTCCCGGTAGCGGCGCACTCGGCCCCTGTGGCGTGGGATTGGCTTGCTGCGATGGGATCGTAAGGCCGGGCGAACGGGGTGCAACCGGCGTTGGATTGTTCTGCGCCGCCGCCGCGCCCACCGACGCCAAGCAAACAGCCGCGATGATCGACCGAACCCTTGCGTGCATCGCGGTCGCCCCCCTGCCTTATGGTTAACCGAGGATTGCGCCGGCGCCGGCGCTGCGTCCATACGTGAGGTCGATCACATTTTTCGCGCGCCGCGCCGCTGCGCGCGCTATGCTCTGCGCACGCCAGTCGGCTGGACGACCGCGGCTGCAGGGCTGGAAACGGCGCAGTCGAGGAAAGTCCGGGCTCCACGCGGATAAGGCGGCGGGTAACGCCCGCCCGGGGAAACCCGAGGGATAGCGCCACAGAGAACAGACCGCCCCGGATCTCCGGGGTAAGGGTGAAACGGTGGGGTAAGAGCCCACCGCGCCGACCGTAAGGAAGGCGGCACGGCAAGCCCCGCCCGGAGCAAGACCGAATAGGAGCGCGCCCGGCTTCGGCCGGAGGTCCATCCGCGGGCCGCGCTCGGGTTGGTCGCGAGAACCCTGCGGCGACGCAGGGTCCAGAGGAATGGTCGTCGCCCGCAAGGGAGACAGAACCCGGCTTACAGGCCGACTGGCGTCTTCTCTGAGCGCAGGCTTTGCGGCTTCATGAGCCTCCGGCGCCGCTGCAGCGGTGTGACGCCGATATGTTCATGATACGATCCTTTTTCGTGCGAGAGGTGAACGTTGACGTTAACTTAACCTTAGGAAAACACATGAAAACTTGTTGATCCCACCACTTCCCATTCAATCCCATTTCAGTCCATAGTCGCCCATCCGCAGCGCAGCAGCGCAGGCCTGCGCGCGGGCGAGGCTGGCGATGTTTTTCACCGGGCGCTACCGCAACGGCATCGACGCCAAGGGCCGCGTCAGCGTCCCGGCGCCGCTGCGCGCCTGCCTGGCCGGCGCCGAGGGCGTCTATCTGTTTCCCAGCCAGCACCTCGCCTGCCTGGAGGGCGCGGGGGCCGATTTTCTCGCCAAGCGCGCCGCCGCGCTCGAGACGCTCGATCCGCTCGACCCGCGCCGCGCGGCGCTGGAGCGGCTGTATTTCGGCGAGGCGCAATTTCTGAATTTCGATGCGGCCGGCCGGATCACTTTGCCCGAGCCGCTGCGCGCCGCGTTTGCGCTGACCGAAGAGGCGGTGTTCGTCGGCGTGCGCGACCGGTTCGAGCTGTGGTCGCCAGCGCAGGAGGCGGCGTGGGCGGCCAAGGCGCGCGACCTCGCCGCCGGGATCACCAGCCTGAAGACGCTGGGGGGCGGCCCGTGAGCCCGGCGCCCGCAGGACATGCGCCGGTCATGCTGCGCGAGGTTCTGGCCGCGCTGCAGCCGGCGGCCGGCGAGACCTATGTCGACGCCACGTTCGGCGGCGGCGGCTATACCCGCGCCGCGCTCGACGCCGCCGACTGCCGCGTCATCGCCATCGACCGCGACCCCGACGCGCTCGCCCGCGGCGCAGATCTCGCCGCCGCCTACGCGCCGCGGCTGACGCTGCTGCAAGGCCGCTTCGGCGATCTGGAGTCGCTGATCGCTGCGCCCGTCGACGCCGTGATGCTCGATGTCGGGGTGTCGTCGTTTCAGATCGACGAGGCCGCGCGGGGATTTTCGTTCCAGCAGGACGGCCCGCTCGACATGCGCATGGAGAAGGCGGGGCTGTCGGCGGCGGACGCCGTCAACCGGCTGAGCGAGCGCACGCTCGCGGACATCATCTACGCGCTGGGCGAAGACGACGACAGCCGGCGCATCGCGCGCACCATCGTCCAGGCCCGCGCCGCAGCGCCCATCGGCGCCACGCACGCGCTCGCCGCTTTGGTCGAGCGCGCCGTCGGCAGCCGCAAGGGCGCACGCACCCATCCCGCCACCAAGACGTTCCAGGCGCTGCGCATGCTGGTGAATGACGAACTGGGCGAGCTGACGCGCGCGCTCAACGGCGCCGAACGCATCCTCAAGCCGGACGGACGCCTGATCGTCGTGGCGTTCCATTCGCTGGAGGATCGCCTGGTCAAGACGTTCCTGTTCGAGCGCGCCGGCCTGCGCGCGACCGCCTCGCGTCACGCCCCCGATGCGCCCGACGCCCCCGCGCCCAGCTTCGTTCTGCACAACCGCAAGACCGCCGCGCCGCGCGAAGACGAAATAATCGCCAATCCGCGAGCGCGATCAGCCAGTCTCAGATGGGCGATTCGCACCGCGGCGCCGGCCTGGCCGCCGATGGCCGCACCGACCTTGCCGCCCAAGGCCGAAGAGGAATGGAGGCGTTTGCGATGAGGCGCGCATTTCCCGTCATCGCCCTGGTCGTGATCCTGCTGCTCGCGGGGGGCTTGTACAAAGCCAAGACAGACGCCGCCGCCGCGCGCGCGCGCATCGAGAGCCTGCGCGAGGACGTCGCCGGCGCCCGCCAAGACGTGCGCGCGCTGCGCGCCGAGGTCGCGCACCTGGAATCGCCGGCGCGGGTCGAGGCGCTGGCCAAGGCGCAACTCGGCCTTGCGCCCGGCGCAGCCGTGCAGCCGCTGTCGACGCTCGATGAGACCCTGCCGGCGCCGGAGCCCGTCGAATGAAACCGGTTCGCGGCGTCGAGGATGCGCCGTTCGACCCCGCAGAGCCCGTGATCGAGGCGGCGCCGGCGCGCGGCGGCGTGCGCGTGATGGCGCTGTGCTTCGGCGTCGCGTTCCTGCTGTTGGCGGGCCGGGCGGTTCAATTGGCGGTGAGCGGCGATCCCGTCGGGGCGCAGGCGGCCGCGGCCCAGCCCAGCCCCGCGATCGTCGCGCGCGGCGACCTCGTTGACCGCAACGGCGAACTGCTCGCGACCAATCTGATCGGCTTTGCGCTGACCGCGACGCCGGCGCGGGTGTGGAATCCGCCGGAGACCGCGCGGCGCCTGCGCACGCTCTTTCCGGACTTGGACGAGGCCACGCTGCTGCGCCGCCTTGGCGAGACCGGCCGCACGGTGGTGTATCTGCGCCGCGGGCTGACGCCGCCGCAGCGCGATGCGGTGATGGAGCTTGGCCTCGCCGGCATCGGCTTCGAGGCGGAGGAGCGTCGGGTCTATCCGCATGAGACGCTGGCCGGCCACATCCTCGGCTACGCCGATCGCGACATGCGCGCGCTGGCCGGGATCGAGCGCGGCCTCGACGCGCAAATCCGCGCCGCAGGCAGCGCGGGGCGCATCGTGCGCCTGAGCCTAGACGTCCGCATCCAGCACGCGGTGGAGCAGGAATTGTCCGACGCAGCGACCCGGCTACGCGCAGCGGGGGCGGCGGCAATCGTGCTCGACGGCCGCACCGGCGAGACCTTGGCGCTCGCATCGTGGCCGGCGATGGATCCCAATCGCCCCGCGCGCGCGCCGCCCGAGGCGCGTCTGAACCGCGCCGCGGGCGCCCTGTTCGAAATGGGCTCGACGCTGAAGCCGTTTACGCTGGCGATGGCGCTGGACACCGGCGCCGTGCGCGCCGGCGAAACCTTCGACGTCGAAACGCCCTACATCGTCGACGGCCGGCGCATCGCCGATCTGCATCCGGTTGCGGGCCGGCTCGGCCTCGGCGAGATCCTGGCGCGCTCGTCGAATATCGGCGCTGCGCAGATCGCGTTGCGCGTCGGCGCCGACCGCCAGCGCCGCAGCTTCGAAGCGCTCGGCTTCCTGCGCCGCAGCGGCATCGAGGCGCCGGAAAGCGCCCAGCCGCTGGCGCCGGCGCGGCGCGACGATCTCAGCGTGGCGATCCTGGGCTACGGCCACGGCATGGCGTTGTCTTTGGCCAGCGTTGCGGAGGCGTACACGGTGTTCGCCAATGACGGCGCGCGTGCTGCGCCGACGCTGCTCGCCCGCGCGCCAAGCGATGCAGCGCCGCTTGCGCCCGTGTTCACGCCGGAAACGACGCGCCGCGTTCTGGCGATGATGCGCGCATCGGTGACCGACGGCACCGGCCGCAACGCGGACGTCCCAGGGCTGGAGATCGCTGGCAAAACCGGCAGCGCCGAAAAACCCGGCGCGTCCGGCTATGATCCCGATCGCATGCTCTCTTCGTTTGCGGCGGTATTCCCGGCGTCAAACCCGCGCTATGTGATCGTGCTCGCGCTGGATGAGCCGGCGCGCACCGAAGCTGCGGGGGGGCAGGCGACGGGCGGGGCCGTGGCGGCGCCGTCGGTCGCGCGGATCGCCGCCCGGATTGCGCCGATGCTCGGACTCAGCGTCGAACCGGTGCGGCGTGCGGCGCAGGATGCGCCGCGGGGAGACGAGCAGTGACATTGCGCGAGCTGTTCGATGCGGTCGGCGCAGGCGGCGACGTCGCGATCGCGGGCCTCACCGCCGACAGCCGTGCGGTGCGCCCCGGCTTCGTGTTCGCCGCGCTGCAGGGCGTCGTCCATCATGGCCGCGATTTCATCGCCGCCGCCAAGGCGGCCGGCGCGGTCGCGGTGCTGCACGCCGGCGACGCCGACGCGCAAGGGTTGATCGAGATCGTCGCGCCCGATGCGCGCCGTGCGCTGGCGCTTGCGGCGGCGCGCTTCTATCCGCGCCAGCCGGAAACGATCGTCGCGGTGACCGGCACCAACGGCAAAAGCTCCACCGTGGATTTTCTGCGCCAGATCTGGGCGGCGCAGGGCGTGCGCGCGGCGAGCCTCGGCACGCTCGGCGCGATCGGGCCGGCCGATTTGGCGGACGGCGTCATCGATCTCGGCCACACCACGCCCGATCCGGTCGCCATCCACGCCACGCTGCAAAGGCTCGCGGACGCCGGCGTCACGCATGTCGCGATGGAGGCGTCGAGCCACGGCCTCGAGCAGCGCCGCCTCGACGGCGTGCGGCTGCGCGCCGGCGCCTTCACCAATCTCACCCAGGACCATCTCGACTATCACGGCGACATGGACGCCTACCGCGCCGCCAAGCTGCGTCTGTGGCGCTTGATCGGCGGGCCGGGCCCGGTGGTGATCAACGCCGATGCGGTCGAGGCGGAGGCGTTCGAGCAGGAAGCGCTGCGCCTCGGGCTCGACGTCGTCAGCTGCGGCTGGCGCGCCAGCGCGTATCGCAACGGCCTGAAGATCGCGCAAATCCAGCCGCGGCCGGACAGCCAGACGCTCACCTTGATGTGGAACGGCGCCGAGCGCGACGTCGACCTGCCGCTGATCGGCGAGTTCCAGGCAATCAACGCCGTCACCGCCGCCGCGCTCGCGCTCGCACTGGGCGGCGATTTCGACGGCGCGCTCGACGCGATGACGACGCTCAAGCCTGTGCGCGGGCGCATCGAGCATGTCGGCGCCACCGCGCAAGGCGCGCACGTTTTCGTGGATTACGCCCATACCCCTGATGGGCTCGACGTGCTGTTGCGCGCGGCGCGGCCGCATGCGCCGGGCCGCATCGTGCTGGCGTTCGGTTGCGGCGGCGATCGCGACGCCGGCAAGCGGCCGAAAATGGGCGCCGTCGCGCATCGTCTGGCCGATGTCGTCATCGTCACCGACGACAATCCGCGCAGCGAAGATGCTTCCGTCATTCGCAAACACATCCTCGCCGCCTGCCCGGGCGCGCTCGAAATCGGCGATCGCGGCGAGGCGATCCGCGCCGGTGTGGCCATGTTGCGCCCCGGCGATGCGCTGCTGATCGCAGGCAAGGGCCACGAGACCGGCCAGATCGTCGGCGCACGCGTGCTGCCGTTTTCCGATCAGGTGGCCGCGCGCGCGGCGCTGGCGGAGCGCGCGGCATGAACGAGGCGCTCTGGCTCGCCGAAGACGCTGCCGCCGCGACCGGCGGGCATTTGATCGGCGCCGATTCCTGGATCGCCTCCGGGGTGTCGATCGACACCCGCAGCCTCGAGCGCGGCGATCTGTTCGTCGCGCTGAAGGATGTCCGCGACGGTCACACTTTCATCGCCGACGCCTTCGCCCGCGGCGCTGCCGCGGCCCTGGTCAGCGACGCAGAGGCGGCGCGTCCGCATGGGCCCGCCCTGGTGGTGCGCGACGTGCTGGACGCGCTGCGCGCGCTCGGGATCGCAGCGCGGGATCGATCGAAGGCGGTGCGCATCGCGGTGACGGGATCGGTCGGCAAGACGTCCACAAAAGAAGCGATCGCGGCCGCCTTGCGCGCCGGCGCGCCGACGCACGCTTCGGTGAAAAGCTACAACAATCATTGGGGCGTGCCGCTCACTTTGGCGCGCCTGCCGATCTCGGCGCAGTACGCCGTGTTAGAGTGCGGCATGAATCATCGCGGCGAAATTCGCCCGCTGGCGGACATGGTCGCCCCCGACATCGCGGTCGTCACCTGGATCGCGCCCGCGCATATCGAAAATCTCGGCTCGCTTGAAGCGATCGCGGAGGAAAAGGGCGATCTCTACACGGGGCTTGGCCCGGCAGGCGCAGCGCTTGTGCCGAACGAGGCGCCGTGCGCGCATGTTTTGCTTGCCGCCGCGGAGAACAATGCCGGCAGCGTCATCAGGTTCGGCCGTGAGGCGGGCTGCGAGGCGCGCTTGCTGCGCTTCGACATGCACGATGACGGCGCGACCGCGGAAGCCGATATTCTGGGCCGCCAGATCCGCTATCGCATCGGGGCGCCGGGCGCGCACTGGGCGCTCAATTCCGTCGCCGCGCTCGCCGCCGCCGATCTCGCCGGCGCCGACGTGTTCGCCGCAGCGCATGCGCTGGCGCAGTTCGGCGCCATCGCGGGGCGGGGCGCGGCGCGCGTGGTGGCGTCGCCCGGAGGCGCTTTCACGCTGATCGACGATTCCTACAACGCCAACCCCGCCTCCATGGCCGCGGCGTTCGAGACGCTCGGCGCGCGCACCCTGGCCGCCGGCGGGCGGCGCATCGCCGCGCTCGGCGACATGCTCGAACTGGGCGCCGATGAATTGCGCTATCACGCCGATCTCGCCACGCCCCTGGCGCGGGCGCGGATCGATCTGGTGTTCTGCGCGGGGCCGCGCATGCGCGCGCTCTACGACGCCTTGCCCGATGCGATGCGCGGCGCCCATGCCGAGACGGCCGCCGCGCTGGCGCCGATCGTGGCGGCGGCCGTGCGCGCCGACGATGCGGTGCTGGTCAAGGGCTCAAACAGTTCGCGCATGGCGCTGGTCGTCGATGCGCTGGCGCAGTTGGAAAGCTGATCGATGCTGAAATTCCTCGGCCAGTTCGATGACCAGGTGCAGATTTTCAATCTGTTCAACTACATCACGTTCCGCACCGGCGGCGCGATCGTCACCGCGCTGATCATCGCCTTCGTCATCGGCGCGCCGATGATCGCTTGGCTGCGCAAGAAGCAAGGCAAGGGCCAGCCGATCCGCACCGACGGGCCGCAGGGCCATCTTCTGAGCAAGAAGGGCACGCCCACGATGGGCGGCTTCATCATTCTGATCAGCGTCGGCGTCGCGTCGCTGCTCTGGGCGGATCTGACGAGTTCCTATGTGTGGGCGGTGCTGATGGTGCTGTTCGGCTTCGGCGCCATCGGCTTCATCGACGATTTCCAGAAGGTGACGAAGCAGACCCATGCCGGCCTGTCGGGCCGCGTGCGGTTGGCGCTCGAATTCGTCATCGCGCTTGGCGCCGCGCTCATCATGCTGTCGTCGGAATGGTCGCACAGCGCGGGTCTGGCGCGATCTAGCGCGGATTTCTGGGCGGCGCTCATGGCGGGGGAGAATTTCACCGCCGTGGCGGTGCCGTTCTTCAAGGACATGGGCATCCAGCTTGGCCCGTTCTTCGTCGTCTTCGCCATGGTCGTGATCGTCGGCGCCGGCAATGCGGTGAACTTCACCGACGGTCTCGACGGCCTCGCCATCGTGCCGGTGATGATCGCAGCGGCGACGTTCGGCTTCATCGCTTATCTGGTGGGGCGCATCGACTATTCGGCCTATCTCGGCATCAAGCATGTCGCGGGCGTCGGCGAGGTCGCGCCCATACTCGGCGCGCTGCTCGGCGGATCGCTCGGCTTTCTGTGGTACAACGCGCCGCCGGCGCGTGTGTTCATGGGCGATACGGGATCGCTGGCGCTGGGCGGTTTGCTCGGCGCGGTTGCGGTGGCGACCAAGCATGAGATCGTGCTCGCGGTGGTGGGCGGCCTGTTCGTGATGGAGGCGCTGTCGGTGATGATCCAGGTCGCCTGGTTCAAACTCACCGGCAAGCGCGTGTTCCTGATGGCGCCCATCCATCACCATTTCGAAAAGCTCGGCTGGCAGGAATCCACCATTGTGATCCGCTTCTGGATCGTGGCGGTGATTTTCGCGCTGGCGGGCCTGGCCACGCTGAAACTCAGATGATCGTCGTCGATGCGTTTTCCGGCCGCGACGTCGCGGTGTTCGGCTTGGCGCGCACCGGGCTTGCGGCCGCGCGCGCGCTGGCGGCCGGCGGCGCACGCGTGCATGCCTGGGACGACGATCCCGTCAAACGCGCTGACGCGGAGCGCGCGGGCGTCGCCACGTCCGACATCAATGCGCGCGACTGGCGCAGCTTTGCAGCGCTTGTGCTGTCGCCCGGCGTGCCGCTGACGCACCCCGAGCCGCACCGCGTCGTCACCCTGGCGCGCGCGGTTGGGGTGCCGATCATCGGCGATATCGAATTGTTCGCGATGACGGTGAACACGCGCGCGCCCAGCGCGCGGCCAAAGGTCATTGGCGTCACCGGCACCAACGGCAAATCCACCTCCACGGCGCTGATCGGGCACATTCTGCGCAGCGCCGGAAAAGACGTGCGCGTCGGCGGCAATATCGGCGCCGCCGCGCTCGACATGGAGCCGATCCACGCCGGCGCCTGGTGCGTGCTGGAATTGTCGAGCTTCCAGCTCGATCTCACCGAAACCCTGCGCTGCGACGCCGCGGTGATGCTCAATGTCGCGCCCGACCATCTCGACCGGCACGGCGCAATGGCGAATTACGTGGCCGCCAAGCGGCGCATCTTCGATAATCAGGGCGCAGGCGACGTCGCCGTCATCGGCGTCGACGACGCGATCTGCGCGGGCGTGTGCACCGAACTGGTCGCGCGCGGGGCGCAGCGCGTGATCCCGATCTCCGCCGGTCAGGCGCTGGGCCGCGGCGTGTGCGCGCTCGGGTCGAAACTCTACGACGCGCTGGGCGGACGCGCGGAAGCCGCCGCCGATCTTGCGCAGGCGCCTGCGCTGAAGGGCCGCCACAACGCGCAGAACGCCGCCGCCGCGTTCGCCGTCGCGCGCGCGCTTGGCGTGGAGACGCGCGCGATCGCGCAGGCGCTGCAGACCTTTCCCGGCCTGCCGCATCGGCTCGAAGCCGCCGGCGAGATTGCCGGCGTGCGGTTCGTCAATGACAGCAAGGCCACCAACGCCGACGCCGCAGCACAGGCGCTTGCGGTCTATCCGCGCGTCCATTGGATCGCCGGCGGCGTGGCCAAGGAGGGCGGCATCGACAGCCTCGCGCGCTTTTTCCCGCGCATCGCCAAGGCCTATCTGATCGGCGAGGCCGCGCCCGCTTTCGAGCGCACGCTGGAGGGCCGCGCGGCCAGCATGCGTTGCGCCGATCTCGATGCGGCGGTGGCGCAGGCGTTTCTCGACGCACGTCTTTCCGGCGCAGCTGATCCTGTGGTGCTGTTGTCGCCGGCGTGCGCCTCCTACGACCAGTTCCGCGACTACGAGCAGCGCGGCGAGGCGTTCAAGGCCGCCGTCGCGCGGATTGCGCGCGAAGTCGACGCCGCCCGCCGCGCCGGGGCCGCGCCATGACCGACGCCGCGTACGCCGCGCCGAGCCCTGCGCGGGCGCAGTCCGCATTCGACGGCACGATCATCGCGGCCGCGCTGGCGCTCATCGGCGCAGGCATGGTTTTATCGCTCGCCGCAACGCCGACGATCACACAGCGCATCGCCGCAGACAATGCGTTCGCCTTGTCGATCAAGCATGCGGCGTTCGCCCTCGGCGGCATGGCGCTGATTGCGGTTGCGGCGTCGTTCGACGCGCGTCTCGTGCGGCGCGTGGGCTTCGTGGTGATGGTTGGCGCTGCGGCGCTCGTCGCTTTGACGCTGGTCGTCACGCCCGAACGCAACGGCGCTGCGCGCTGGCTCGATCTCGGCCCGTTGTCGGTGCAACCGTCCGAGGCGTTGAAGCCGGGGCTTGTGATTTTCTGGGCGTGGATGCTGTCGGAGCAGATGCGGCGACCGGGCTTTCCGGGACGCGCGCTGGCATGTGCAAGTTTCACCATTGTGGCGTTCCTGCTGCTGTTGCAGCCGGATGTGGGG
Source organism: Hyphomonadaceae bacterium (assembly GCA_033764725.1). Taxonomy (GTDB): domain Bacteria; phylum Pseudomonadota; class Alphaproteobacteria; order Caulobacterales; family Aquidulcibacteraceae; genus RI-43. The sequence continues at coordinate 117,303 of JANRIR010000051.1, read as the reverse complement.
CAGACGCTGTTGTTGTTCGCCGTGCTGTCGGCGATGCTGCTGATGTCTGGGCTGTCGTGGCGCTGGGTGCTTGGCCTCGGCGGCGGCGCGCTCGCCACGCCGCCGATCGCGTACGCCCTGTTTCCCCATGTGCGCGCGCGCATTGACGCCTGGTTCGGCGAGCCGAGCGAGCAGGTGAGCCGCGCGCTCGACGCGATCGCGGCGGGCGGTCTGTTCGGACGCGGCCCAGGCGAGGGCGTGATCAAGCGGCAATTGCCCGACGCGCACGCGGATTTCATCTATGCGGTCGCGGCGGAGGAGTTCGGGCTGCTCGCCTCGATCGGGCTGATCGCGCTCTATGCGGCGCTGACCTGGCGCGGCCTGTCGCGCGCGAGTCGGCTGATCGATCCGTTCGCGCAATTGGCCACGGCCGGTTTGACCACGCTGATCGCAGCGCAGGCGGTGATCCATATCGCGGTGAACACCAGCCTTGCGCCCGCGAAGGGCATGACGCTGCCCTTCGTCTCGTATGGCGGTTCGTCGATGTTGAGCGCGTGTTTGTGCGTCGGCTTCATTCTGGCGCTGACGCGCGCGCGGCCGGGCGCGTATCTGTATCCGGAGTCGCAGCGGTGAGCGCGCGCGCGGTGGTGATCGCCGCAGGCGGCACCGGCGGGCACATGTTTCCCGCGGCCGCCTTCGCAACCGAAATGAAGAGCCGCGGCTGGCGCGTCGTGCTCATGACGGATGCGCGCGGGCGCCGCTACGCCGAAGGCTTTCCCGCGGATCTGGTTGAGGACACGCCGGCCGCAACCATCCAGTCGCGCAATCCGATCGCCGCGGCGCGCGCGGCGTTCACGATCTGGCGCGGGATCGGGGCTGCAGGAAAGCGGCTGCGCGCGCATGACCCGAAAGTCGTCGCCGGCTTCGGCGGCTATCCGTCTTTGCCGGCGCTGTGGGCGGCGCGCGCGCAACGCCGGCCGATCCTCATTCATGAGCAGAACGCCGTGCTCGGCCGCGTCAACCGCGCTTTCGCCAAGGACGCCGCGATCGTCGCGTGCGGGTTCGAGCGGCTCGATCGTCTGCCCACGCAAGCCGCGGCGCGCAAGCGCGTGACCGGCAATCCCGTGCGCGCGCCGATCCTGGCGATGCGCGAGCGGCCTTATCCGATCGTCTCCGCCGGCGGGCCGATCGAGGTTCTGATCACCGGCGGCAGCCAGGGCGCACGCGTGTTCGGCGAGGTCGTGCCCTTGGCGTTTCTCGACCTGCCGCCGGCCTTACGCGCGCGCGTGCGCGTGACGCAGCAGGCGCGCGAGGAGCAGATCGAGGATGTCCGCGCCGTCTATGCCGAGGCGGGCGTGCCGGCGGTGGTTGCGCCCTTCTTCACCGACATGGCCGCACGGCTTGGCGCTGCGCAGTGCGTCATCGCACGCGCCGGCGCCTCGACCGTGACCGAGCTGCAGGCCGTCGGCCGTCCCGCGATCCTGATCCCGCTTGCGATCGCCGCCGACGACCACCAGACCGCCAACGCCGAAAGCATGACGGAAGTCGGCGCCGCCGACGTCATCGCCGAGCGCGACTTGACGCCGGCCCGCCTCGCCGCCCTGTTGGCGCTGCGCCTGTCCGATCCCCACGACCTCGCCGTGCGCGCCGCCGCCGCCCGCGGCGCCGCCCGGCCTGAAGCGGCGCGCACCCTGGCCGATCTGGCGGAAGCGCTGGGTACGCGCTAGACGCGTTCGATGGCCACAACCCGCCCCGTTCCCTTCGATGTCGGACCTGTGCATTTCGTCGGCGTCGGCGGCATCGGCATGTCCGGCATCGCCGAAGTGATGAAGACGCTCGGCTACGATGTGCAGGGCTCCGATGCGCGCGAAAGCGCCAACACCGAGCGCCTGCGCGCGCTCGGCGCGCGGATCATGATCGGCCACGACGCGGCGAATATCGACGGCGCGGGCGTGCTGGTGATCTCCTCCGCCATCAAGGGCGGCAATCCGGAGGTCGAGGCGGCGCGTGCGCAGGGCGTGCCGGTGGTGCGCCGCGCCGAGATGCTCGCCGAATTGATGCGCCTGAAATGGACCGTCGCGATCGGCGGCACGCACGGCAAGACGACGACGACGTCGATGGTCGCATCGCTGCTCGATTCCGGCGGCGTCGATCCCACGGTGATCAATGGCGGCGTGATCAACGCCTATGGCTCCAACGCACGGATCGGCGAAGGCGATTGGATGGTGGTGGAGGCCGACGAGAGCGACGGCACGTTCACGCGCCTGCGCGCGACGGCGGTGATCGTCACCAACGCCGATCCCGAGCATCTCGATCATTACGGCACCGAGGAAGCGATGACCGACGGCTTCCGCAGCTTCGTGCAAAACATTCCGTTCTACGGCTTTGCGGTGATGTGCGTCGATCATCCGCGCGTGCGCCAGATCGCGCAGACGGTCGTCGATCGCCGCATCGTCGCCTACGGGTTCGACGAGGGCGCCGATGTCCGCGCGGTCAATCTGCGCTCGGCCAAGACCGGCGTGACCTTCGACATCATTGCGCGCCGGCGCGGCGAGGGACCGGGCGTGACGCTGCACGATCTCTTCCTGCCGATGGCCGGCCGCCACAATGTGCAGAACGCAGTCGCCGCCATCGCCGTGGCGCGCGAGCTTGGCGTCAACGACGCGCAAATACGCAAGGGCCTGCGGTCTTTCGGCGGCGTAAAGCGGCGTTTCTCGGCCGTCGGCGAGTGGAACGGCGTGCGCATCATCGACGATTACGGCCACCATCCGGTGGAGATCGCCGCCGTGCTGCGCGCGGCGAAAGACATTTGCGAAGGCCGCGTCATCGCCATCGCCCAGCCGCATCGCTACACCCGGTTGCGTGATCTGTTCGCGGAATTCGCAACGTGTTTCGCCGACGCCGACATCGCGGCGATCGCGGACGTCTATCCCGCAGGCGAAGCGCCGATCCCGGGCGTCGACGCCGACGCGCTGGTCGCCGCCATCGCCAAGACGGGGCATCGCGGCGCCCGCAAGCTTGCCGCGCTGGAGGACATGGCCGCGCTCGTGCGCGCGGAGGCCAAGCCCGGCGATTTTGTCGTCTGTCTTGGCGCCGGCGACATCACCGCCCACGCCAACGCCCTGGCCGGGAAGCTCGGCGGATGAGCGTGCGCGGCGAGATCGTCGCGAATGCGCCGCTTGCGCCCTTCACCTGGTTTCGCGTCGGCGGGCCGGCGGATTTCTTGTTCCTTCCCGCCGACCGCGATGATCTTTCCGCATCCCTCAAAACGTTTCCGCGCGAAGCGCACGTGCTGCCGCTTGGCGTGGGATCGAACGTGATCATCCGCGACCGCGGCGTCGACGGCGTGGTTCTTCGCCTTGCCGGTCGGGCGTGGGCGCAGATCGAGGTTCTCGACGGCGCGCGCATTCGCGCCGGCGCCGGCGCGCTCGATTCCATGGTCGCGAAAGCGGCGGCGAAAGCGGGGATCGGCGGGTTGGAGTTTCTCATCGGCGTGCCGGGCACGATCGGCGGCGCGCTGACGATGAACGCCGGCTGCTATGGGCGCGAGACCAAGGACATCCTCATCGAGGCGACGGCGATGACGCGCGACGGCGAGATCGTTTCACTGTCGAACAAGGAGTTCGGCTTCACCTATCGCCGCAATGCGCTGCCGCCGGGGCTCATCTTTCTCGACGCGACGTTTCAAGGCGTGGCCGAGGATGCGGAGGTCGTCACCGCGATGATGGGCGAAATCACCGCGCAGCGCGAGCAGTCGCAGCCGATCCGGGAGAAAACCGGCGGCTCCACGTTCAAGAACCCGCCCGGCCATTCGGCGTGGAAAGTCGTCGACGAAGCCGGCATGCGCGGCGCCCGGCGCGGCGGCGCGCAGGTCAGTGAAAAGCACGCGAACTTTCTCATCAATACCGGCGAGGCCAGCGCCGCCGATATCGAAGGTCTCGGCGAAGACGTGCGCGCCGCGGTGCTCGCCAAAACAGGCGTGACGCTGGAATGGGAGATCAAGCGGATCGGGCGGCCTTGATTGCGCCAACCCTCTCCCCCCGTGGGGGAGAGGGCAGGGTGAGGGGGGGTGTGCGACGCTTGGGGTGTGTGCGCCCCACCCTCACCCCGGCCCTCTCCCTCCTGGCGGAGGGAGAGGGAGGGCGCCTACTTTTCCAGCCTCACGCCGCCGCCGGCCATTTGCTCAGGATCGTGGCCGCATCGAAATAGTCGCGCCAGAGCGTGATCTTGCCGTCGCGCACCTCGAACACCCCGGTCACCGGCAGCTCGACCCAGCCGCTGGCGAGCAGATGGCGGTCGAGCCGCTCGAGGAACACCACCGGGCCGGCGGTCGCCTCACGCAGGATCAGGAATTCGTTCTCGATCGTCGGGGCGAAGAACGGCTCGAGCACGGCGCGCACCCCCGCAGGGCCAGCGACCTTCGCGAGAGGCATGTTCTCGTAGACGCAATCATCCGCGATGAAACGCAGGCCGTTGTCATAGTCTTTCACCGCCATCTCGGCCATGAAGGCTTTGACGACGGTGAGCGGGTCGTGCGGATCGGTCATGGGCGGCTCCTTCGGGTGGAGGCCCCTTGTCCGCCGCGCGCCGCGCCGCGCCAATTACCGCGGAGGTCAAGCCGGCGGCGACAGCAGGAAGAACGCCGCGGCGCCGCCTGCGGCCAGGAGCGCGAGGATCACGCCGACGACCAGCGCTCCGCCGCCGCGCTTGGCGGGCGCTGGTTCCGGCGCGGCCGTCGCCGCCGGAGGGCCTTCAGCCGCAGCGGGGCGGGGCGCGGGCGTGCGGGGCGCCGCCGGCGTTGGGCCGAGTGCGGCGACGAACGCCCGCCAGGGCCGCCAATCGGCGCGTCCGGTCCAACGCGACAGATCCACCGGCGCGGCGCTCAGGCCGGCCGGCGGGGCGGCTGCATCGAGCCGCGCGACCGCAAGCTTGCCCGCCGCCTGGGCGCGGGCCGCGGCCGCAAGCAGGGAGGGGTCGCGCGCCGCATCGGCCGACCATAACAGCACCACGCGCGACGCCCCGGCGACGGCGCTGGCGGTCTCGCGCCGGCCCAGCGGCGAGGGCGCCGCAAGCGGCGCCGGGCGCACGGCGTAGCCAAGGGCCTGGAGTTTTTTGGAAACCATGGCGGCGCGCGCCGCCGCGCCCGGCGCGTGCGCCAGCAAGATATGACCCATGAGTGTGACCGCCTCCCTGAATTTCAAGGTGAAAGCGGCGGGCGCGGGTGGCAATCTCGCCTCCCGGGCGAAGCGCGGCGGCGCGGCGCCCGATTAAGGCGTAGGCAAAAGGCGCCGCAAAAGCATGCAGGCCGGCCCCGCCGCGCACCCTTCCAGGGCGCCTGCGAAAAACCGGCGGAACGAAAAATTTACCATAAAAATCAATCCATAAAACACGCCGCCATCACCTTGCCTTAACCTCAAGGCGCTTCATTCTGGAACAGCGGAGTGGGAGACGCCGAATGGCGCGCGTGGCGGTTCTGATGGGGGGCTTGAGCCCCGAGCGGCCGGTGAGCCTCTCCTCCGGCGCGGGCTGCGCGGCAGCGCTCGCGCGGCTTGGCCACACCGTTCAGCCCATCGATCCGCAGGACCGCGACTGGGTCGAGCAGCTCAAGGCTTTCGGCGCCGACGCCGCCTTCAACGCGCTGCACGGCGAATGGGGCGAGGACGGCCGCATCCAGGGCGTGCTCGACTATCTGCGCCTGCCCTACACCCATTCCGGGGTGCTGGCCTCGGCGCTCGCGATGGACAAGGACAAGTCCAAGGCGGTGTTCGCCCATGCCGGCCTGCCGCTGGCCAAGGGCCTGCTGATGCACCGGCTGGAGGCCGCCAAGGCGCACCCGATGCCTGCGCCCTATGTGGTCAAGCCCAACGCGCAAGGCTCTTCGGTGGGCATCTTCATCGTGCGCGAAGGCGCCAACCGGCCGCCCGAACAGCTCCTCGATCCGGACTGGGCGTTCGGCGACGAGGTGCTGATCGAGGAATTCATCCCCGGCAAGGAATTGACCACGGCGGTGATGCACGGCCGCGGGGCGCTGGCGGTGACCGAGATCGTGCCGGCGGGCGAATGGTACGACTACGACGCCAAATACGCCGCCGGCGGATCGCGCCACGACATCCCCGCCAAGATCCCGAATGCGGTCACGCAGGCCTGTCTGGATGTCGCCGAAAAGGCGCACGCAGCCCTCGGCTGCCGCGGGGTGACGCGAAGTGATTTTCGCTACGACCCCATTAGCGATCGGCTCATCCTTTTGGAGGTGAATACGCAACCCGGCATGACGCCGACCTCGCTGGTTCCAGAACAAGCGGCGCATGTGGGGCTGTCGTTCGACGATTTGGTTGGGTGGATCCTGGAGGACGCGTCATGGCCGCGGTGAGGGCGAGACGGCAATCGCGCGGCGGCGAACCGCCGCGCCGCTATGCGCCGCCCCCGCCGCCGCCGCGCGGCATGTCCAAGATCGCGGCCATCAAGATGGCCGGCGGGTTGGGCGCGCCGATGCCGAAGGTCACGCGCAAGGGCGTGGGCGGCCTGCTCGCCAGCGCCGTGGTGCTGTGCAGCACGGCCGTCGCCGGAGCGGCCTGGATCGGCGGATCGCTGTTCGACGCGCATGAGGCGGTCGCGCTGGGCTCCGATCGGATCGCCGCCGCCGCCGGGTTCGACATCGCCGACATCGCCATCGACGGCGTGTCCGGCGCGCGCGCCGAGGAAGTGCGCGCCATCGCTGCGCCGCCCGGCCGGGCCTCGCTGCTCGCCGCCGACCCGGAAGCGGTCAAGGCGCGCGTGGAAAGCCTCGATTGGGTCGAGAGCGCGCGCGTTTCGCGCCTGTGGCCGTCGCAGCTGCACGTCACCGTCAGCCGCCGCCGCGCAGTGGCGCGTTGGCAGGAAAACGGGGCGGTCACGCTGATCGACGTCGCCGGCGAGCGCGTCATGGCCGAGCGCGCCGCCGACCGCCGCGACCTGCCGCTGATCGTCGGCCGCGGCGCCGGCCCCGCCTCGGCGGACGTGCTCCAGGCGCTGGAGGAAGCGCCGGCGCTGCGCGCGCGCACCCGCGCGCTGATCCGTGTCGCCGACAGGCGCTGGAACATCGAACTCAAAAGCGGCGCGCTCATCGCGTTGCCGGAGGCTGCGCCCGCCGCTGCGATCCGGCAGGTCGAGGCGCTGCACGCCGCGTATGCGTTGCTCGACCGCCCGGTCGAGCGCATCGATCTGCGCGCGCCGGGCCGCATGGCGGTGACGGTGCATCCGCGCCTCGCCGGCGCGCCTTACGAATGGTCGCGGGGCGCATGACCGCGCTTGCCTCCCTTCTGTCGGCGCCGACGACGCGCGACGCGCCGGTCTCGGCTGCGCCCGCCGCCAGCGTCGCTGTGCTCGATGTCGGCGCCTCCAAGACGGCGTGCCTGATCGGCCGCGCCGCGACCCGCGGCGCAGGCGCGCTGGTGGAGGGCCTCGGCTGCGAAGCGGCGCCGGGCTACGCCTCGGGCAAGGCCGCGGATTTCGACGCCTGCGCGCGCGGCATGCGCATCGCGCTGGACGAGGCCGAGCGCGGCGCAGGGATCGCCGCCGCGCGCGTCACCTTGAGCTATGCCGGCCCCGGCCTGCGCGGCGGCGTGGTGCGCGGCGGCGTCAAGCTGCGCAGCGGCCGCGTGGGGCCCCGCGAAGTGCAGGCGGCTTTGGCGGCCGCGATCCAGAGCGCGCCGGCGCCGGGGTGCGCGGCGCTGCATGTTCTGCCCTTGGGCTATAGCGTCGACGGCGGCGAAGCGATCCCCGATCCGCGCGGCCAGGAAGGGCGCTGGCTGGAGGCCGAGGCCTGCGTGGTCACCGCGCCCGCTCAAGCCATAGAGGCTCTGAAGCGCTGCGCGCGCGGCGCTGGCGCTGCGCCCGAAGCGGTGGTCGCCGGGCCCTATGCGGCGGCCTTGGGCGCCGCCAGCGAGGAAGAGCGCGAAAGCGGTGTCCTGGTGATCGATCTCGGCGCCGGCGGCGCTGGCGTCGCGGCGATGGCGGAAGGCGCGCTGATGCACCTCGATCATATCCCGATCGGCGGGGCGCGGATCACACGCGATCTGGCGCGCCGCCTGTCGACGACCTTCGCCGTGGCCGAGCGCGTGAAGCTGATGCACGGCGTGGTCGGCGGCGGGTTCAATCCGCGCGAGGCGATCGAGACGCCGCGCGTCGGCGCCGACGGGCGGCTGGAATCACACGCCAGCCCGCGCGGGCTGGTCGCCGATGCGATCGCGGCGCGCCTGGCCGAGATTTTCCGCCTGGCGCGCGCCAGTCTCGACCGCGCCGGGCTCGAGCCGCACCGCATGCCGCGGCGCGCGATCCTGGTCGGCGGCGGCGCGCAGCTGCCGGGCGCAGCGGAGTTCGCCGCCGACTATCTCAAAATGCCGACGCGCGTCGGCCGGCTGCACGGCGCAGCGACGTTCGATCATGTCGGCGCAGCGCCCGGCCTTGCTGCGGCGTCCGGCCTCCTCGATTGGCGGCTCACGCAGTGCGTGCTCGAGAACGAGGAGGAGCGCCCGGCCGAGTTCGACCTGCGCGCGCTGGGCGCGCAAGCCGCCATCGCCGCGACGCGCGCCTGGGGCTGGTTGAAGCAGAACTTTTGAGTTTCGCTGCGCTGAAACCGGCGAAAGCGCGTTTGGGCCCTGGAAAACCCACACTTCACCTGCAACATATTCCGCAAGCGGAGAATCGCTGACGGGAGTCCAGGCGGCCATGGTCCAATTCGGCGTGCCCGCGCTACAGGAATTGCGCCCGCGCATCGTCGTGTTCGGCGTCGGCGGCGCGGGCGGCAACGCGGTCAACAACATGATCGACGCGCGGCTGCAAGGCGTCGAGTTCGTCGTCGCCAACACCGACGCGCAGGCTCTGACGCGCGCCAAGACGCCCAACCGCATCCAGCTCGGCCAATCCATCACCGAGGGCCTCGGCGCCGGCGCGCGTCCTGAAGTGGGCAAGGCGGCCGCGCAAGAGAGCACCTCCGAGATCGTCGAGTTTCTCGAAGGCGCGCACATGGTGTTCGTCGCCGCCGGCATGGGCGGCGGCACCGGCACCGGCGCTGCGCCCGTCATCGCGCGCACGGCGCGGGAGCGCGGCGTGCTGACGATCGCGGTCGTCACCAAGCCGTTTCATTTCGAAGGCCAGCGCCGCATGGTTCTGGCGGAAGCCGGCGTGCAGGAATTGCGCAAGCACGTCGACACGCTGATCGTTATCCCAAACCAGAACCTTTTCCGCATCGCCAACGAACGCACGACCTTCGCCGAGGCGTTCCAGATGGCCGATCAGGTTTTGTATTCCGGCGTGCGCGGCGTCACCGATCTCATGGTCATGCCCGGCCTGATCAATCTCGATTTCGCCGACGTGCGCACGGTGATGGCCGAGATGGGCACCGCCATGATGGGCACCGGCGAGGGCGACGGGCCCAACCGCGCGCTCGACGCCGCCCACGGCGCGATCACCAATCCGCTGCTCGACATCGTTTCGATGCGCGGCGCCAAAGGCGTGCTGATCAACATCACCGGCGGCTTCGACATGACCCTTTATGAGGTCGACGCCGCAGCGAATGAAATCCGCGCCGAAGTCGATCCCAACGCCAACATCATCCTCGGCTCCACCTTCGACGAGCAGCTCGAAGGCCGCATGCGCGTGTCGGTGGTCGCCACCGGCATCGACGACGACGCCATCGTCTCCCAGCAGACCGTCGTGCAGCCGGCCCGGCGCGCCGCCGATGCGCCCGCGCCGCGCCGCTTCCAGCAGGAGCCCGGCGGCGCGCCGGACCGCGCCGCCGCCTATGTCGGCCACGACGAAGACCGCCCGTCCTTCGCGCTGGAGGAGCCGGCCGACGAGCGCCGCGGCTTCAACCTGTTCGGCTGGATGAAATCCGGCGGGCAGGCGGCCGAACCTGCGTCGCGGGAGCCGGCCATCCGGGACGCCGCGGCGCGCGACGCCGGCCGCGCCCCCACCGAGGAAGCCGCTCCGGAAGACGAACTCGAAATCCCCGCCTTTCTGCGCCGGCAAATGAACCCGCGCTGACGCCGCTGCAGTACGGGCGCGTTCAGCGCGCCTCCAGAAGTGCGGCCTGCAGGCTGACGTCCTCGGCGGTCATCCCGCCCAACCGTGCGATCCGCTCCAGCAGCGTCAGCGCCCGCGCCCGTCGGCTCACGGCCCCGGCGTTGCGTGCAAGCCCAAGCCGCGCGGTCAGCTGCGCGCACAAGCGCAAGGCGGCGACGTCATCGTCGCCCCCTTCCGTCAGCAGCGTCTCGCTGATCGCTGCGCCGTCGCGCCAGGCTGCGGCTGCGGCGCGCGAATCCCCCTGGAAGGCGGCGATGCCCGCCAGCTTGTCCAGCGCGCGCGCGAGGCTGTCGACCAGGTCGCGCCGCTGCGGCGCGGCCTGCACTGCGCAGAGCAGCGCGTCGCAAACCGCCGATTGCGCCCGCCGCGCTGCGGGCAGATCGCCGGCGGCTTCGCAGGCCTGCGCCAAAGCGGCGTTCAGTGTGGTGGTCTGCGCGCCGCCGCAGCGTGCGTCGAAGGCGGCGGCGCGCGCGAACGCGTCCGCGGCCTGATCGGCGCGCCGTGCGGCCATGGCGATCTCGCCAAGCAGCGCCCAGGCGCGGGCCAAAAGCGGCGTCGCCGCCGGCGCGCCTTGGGCGGCCAGCGCATCGAGCGCCGTGCACGCTGCGGCGGCGGCCTTGCGGGCGGGCTCGAGCGCCTTGGCGCGGAACGCCAAAGCGGCTTCGGTAAGATCGAGTCGCGCGCGTTCGAGCGCGATCGCCGGGGCGCCGGGCGCAGCGGGGCCGACCCGCGCCAGAAGCGCGCCGGCCTGGGCGGCGGCGTTGCGTGCGGCGACATCGTCGCCGGCGGCGGCGCAGCACTCCGTCAGATCGCTCCAGCCCGCCGCCAAGGCCAGGGCGCGGTCGCCGGAGGTCGGGTCGGCGGCGGCGAGGCCCAGCAGCAGCTGCACGGCCTGTTCGGCTGCGGCGCGTGCAGGGCCGGGCTCGCCGGCGTCCGCCGCGAAACGGATTTCGGCGCGGTGCGCCTCGGCCAGTTCGCCGCGCCAGGCCGGCTCGTCAGGCTCGAGTGCGGCGAGCCGCGTCAACGCCGCACGCTGGCGCGCGAGGTAGCGGCGGGCGGCGTCATAATCGCGGCGGGCCTGCGCCAGCGCGGCGAGGCGGGCGCAGCCGAAGGCGGCGTCCTCGAGCGCGCCGGGGCCGCATTGGTCCATCGGCAGCGCCTCGAGCGCGGCGAGGGCGGCGGCGTGGGCGTCCTCCCGCGCCTGCGGGGCCTCCTCGAGATCGGCCAGGCGTTGGGCGGCGCGGGCGGCGTGGCGGCGCGCCTCGACATCTTCGGGATGCGACTGAAGGATCGCGCGCTGCATCGCCTGGGCTGCGCCATAGGCGTCGCGGGCTTCCCCCGCATCGCCCCTGGCGGCGGCGATTTCTCCCAGCGCAAAGGCGGCCAAGGCCCGCAGCGCCTCATCGACCGCGCAGGCGAAGGCATCGGCGGCCATCGCGCGCGCCTCGTCCAGGGCGTGGCCCTCCAGGTGCAGCCGGGCCAGCGCCAGGCGCGCCCCGGCGTCGAGCGGATCGAGCGCGGCGGCGCGGGCGAACGCGGCGCGGGCGCGGGCCGGGTCACGGTCGATGGCGATGGCGCCGGCCTGACGCGCCGCATCGGCGTCGCCGGCCTCGGCGCGCGCCATCAGCGCGGCGAATGCGCGCTCGAACGGGCTCGCCGATCGCGCTGCGCCGGCGGCTGTCGCCATGGCTTGCTCCTCGGCCGCGCCTCGGCCTCGCGGTTAGGGATACCCGTCACAAACCGTAACGCAACGTGTGTTGAGCGGCGGGGCGGGCGCCCATAGATCAGCGTCGCCGCAGTCGGGGGGCTCGCGGCGCAAGAGGGTAGCGTGGCGCAACAGCAAACGATTGCAGGCCCGGCGGTGTGCGCGGGCGTCGGGGTCCATACCGGCGAGCACGTGCGGCTGGTGCTGCGCCCGGCTGCGCCGGACGCCGGGATCGTGTTCAACCGCGCCGATCTGGCCGGGCGCGCGCCCATCCGCGCGGCGTGGAGCGCGGTGGCCCACACCGAACTCGGCACCACGCTGCGCGGCGAAGACGGCGCCGAGATCGCCACGATCGAGCACCTGATGGCCGCCTGCGCCGGCCTTGGCGTGGACAATTTGATCGTCGACGTCGACGGACCTGAAGTCCCCATCCTCGACGGCTCGGCTGCGCCGTTCGTGCAGGTTCTGCTCAATGCAGGCTTGCGCGCCCAGGCTGCGCCGCGCCGGGTGATCCGCATTCTCGAGACCGTGGTCGTGGCCGACGGAGCCAAGCGCGCGGTGTTGTCGCCGGCGTGCGGCGATGCTTTGGAAATGGACGTCACGATCCGCTTCCGCGACGCCGCCATCGGCGTGCAGCGGCGTCGGCTGACGCTGACGCCCGAGAGCTTCCTCGACGAGGTCGCCGGCGCGCGCACGTTCGGCTTCATGGCCGATTTGTCCCGCATGCATGAGCGCGGCCGCGGGCGCGGCGCGTCGCTCGACAATGTCGTGGTCATCGACCAGGGCGCGGTGGTGAACCCCGAGGGGCTGCGCTTCGAGGACGAATTCGTGCGCCACAAGATGCTCGACGCGATCGGCGATCTGGCGCTCGCCGGCGCCACGATCGCGGGGCGCTACGAGGCCGATCAGCCCGGCCATGCGATGAACGCCCGCCTGGTGAAGGCGCTGATGGCCAATCCGGCCGCCTGGCGCCTGGAGACGCTCGCGCCCGCGCCGAGCCGCGCCGCCGCCATCGCCTGATCGGCGTGCAGGGCAGGCGCCGCCGGCGCTTCCGCAGGCCCGCGAGGTCATGTATTGACGCGGGTTCCCGCGGTTGCGCCGCAGCCGACATTCCCTTCCTGACGAGAGGCCGTTCCATGGTTCGCCGCTTCGCCCCTTGGATTGGAGCCGCGCTGATGGCCGCGAGCCTCGCCGCCTGCGGCGGCGCGCCCGAGGCGGAGATGCAATTCGTCGAAGAGCCGGTGGCCGCGCTCTATAACCGCGCCGCCGATCTGCTCGACCAGCGCCGCTACACCGAAGCGGCCACCGCGTTCGAGGAAGTCGAGCGCCAGCATCCGTATTCCTCGTGGGCGCGCCGCGCGGTGCTGATGTCCGCCTACGCCAAGTACCAGTCGAACCAGTATGACGAGGCGATCGAGGCCTCGCAGCGTTTCATCGCGCTGCATCCCGGCAATGAAAGCACGCCCTACGCCTATTATCTGATCGCCACCTGCTATTTCGAACAGATCCTCGACGTCGGCCGCGATCAGGCGACGACGGAGCAGGCGCTGACGGCGCTGCAGGACGTCGTGCGCCGCTTTCCCGACAGTGATTATGCGCGCGACGCACGCCTGAAGATCGACATGACCTACGACCAATTGGCCGGCAAGGAGATGGAGATCGGGCGTTTCTATCTGACGCGCGATCAGCATTTGGCGGCGATGAACCGCTTCCGCCGCGTGGTCGAAGATCCGAATTTCCAGCGCACCACCCATGTGCCCGAAGCGCTGCATCGTCTGGTCGAGGCATACGTGTCGGTGGGCATGACGGAAGAGGCGCAGCGCACCGCCGCCATTCTTGGGCACAATTATCCCGGCAGCTCCTGGTACCTCGCCACGTATCGACTGATGACCGATCGCGGCGTCGCGCAGGTGTCCGACGAGGAAGCCCAGCGCCGCGGCTGGCTGTCGCGCATTTTCTGATCGCGCGCCGTGAGCGCAGCGGACATTCCAGTCGATGCGCTGACTGTTGCGCAGGCGCGCAAGGAATTGGCGCGTCTGGCGCGCGAGATCGCCGAGCATGATCGCCGCTATCACGAGGACGACGCGCCGATCATCTCCGATGCGGCGTTCGACGCCTTGCGCCGGCGCAACGAGGCGATCGAGGCCCGCTTTCCCGATCTTGTGCGCGCCGATACGCCCGCCGCGCGCGTCGGCGGCAAGCCGCGCGAAGGATTCGGCAAGGTCGTGCATGCCGTGCCGATGTTGTCGCTCGACAACGCCTTCGCTGAAGAAGACGTCGTCGATTTTCTCGAACGCATCCGGCGCTTCCTCAATCTCGCGATCGAGGACGCGCCGCAGATCACCGCCGAACCGAAGATCGACGGGCTTTCCGCCAGCCTGCGCTACGAGGACGGCGTTTATGTGCGTGGCGCGACGCGCGGCGACGGGCGCGAAGGCGAGGACGTCACCGCCAATCTCGAAACCATTTCCGACATTCCAAAACGATTGAAAGGCAGGGGCTATCCCGCCGTGCTCGAAGTGCGCGGCGAGGTCTATATGGAGAAGGCCGCGTTCGCGGCGATGAATGCGCGGGCGGCCGAGGCGGGGCTGCCGCTTTACGTCAATCCGCGCAACGCCGCCGCCGGCGCCGTGCGCCAGCTCGACGCAAGCATTACCGCAGAGCGGCCGCTGCGCTTCTTCGCTTGGGGTTGGGGCGAGATTTCAGAGGCGATCGCGGCGACGCAATCGGAGGCGCTTGCGAAATTCTCCCGCTGGGGCCTGCCCGTCAACGCGCAGCGTGTCGCCGCCGCCGATGTGGCCCGGCTCATCGCGGCGTATCGCGCGCTCGAGGCCGAACGCGCTGCTCTGCCGTATGAAATCGACGGCGTCGTTTACAAGGTCGATCGATTGGACCTGCGCGAACGATTGGGCTTCGTCTCGCGCAGCCCGCGTTGGGCGATCGCGCACAAATTCGCCGCCGAACAGGCCGAAACCGTGCTCGAGGCGATCGACATCCAGGTCGGGCGCACCGGCGCGCTGACGCCGGTGGCGCGCCTGAAGCCGGTCTTCGTCGGCGGCGTGACGGTGACGAACGCCACGCTGCACAATGAGGACGAGATCAAGCGCAAGGACATCCGCATCGGCGACGCCGTGGTGGTCCAGCGCGCCGGCGACGTGATCCCGCAAATCGTTTCGGTGGTTCTGGAGAAGCGGCAGAAGGGTGCAGCGCCTTATGAATTCCCGCACGTGTGCCCGGCCTGCGGATCGCAGGCGGTGCGCGAAAGCGACGAGGCGGGCGCGATGGATGCGGTGCGCCGCTGCACCGGCGGTCTCGTCTGCCCGGCGCAGGCCAAGGAACGGCTGAAGCATTTCGTCTCACGCCGCGCGCTCGATATCGAAGGCCTGGGCGAGAAGCAGATCGACGCGCTGTTCGACGCCGGGATCATTCGCGAGCCCGGCGATACTTTTCAGATTCCGGAACAGGTTCGATCGGGCGCGCTGCCGCTGGCCAAGCGAGAAGGCATGGGCGAGCAAAGCGTCGCCAATCTGATCGCGGCGATCGAGGCGCGCCGGGAGCCGCCCTTGGCGCGCTTCGTCAATGCGCTCGGCATCCGCCATATCGGCGAGACGATCTCCGACACGCTGGCGCGCGCCTATGGCTCCTGGGCGGCGCTGGCGGAGGCGGCGATCGCCGCGGCAGACCGCGCCGGCCCCGCCTGGGCGGAGTTGGAATCGATCGAGAAGATCGGGCCGACGAAGGCGCAGGCTTTGGTCGATTTCTTCGCCGAGCCGCACAATCGCGCGATGCTCCAGCGTTTGATTTACGATCCACGAAACAATCCCGCCGGCGTGCGGCCGAGGGATGCGGAAAAGGCGGCGTCCACGCATGCGCTGTCCGGAAAGACCATCGTGTTCACTGGGACGCTGGAGAAGATGACGCGGGACGAGGCCAAGGCGCGCGCGCTCGCACTCGGCGCCAAGGTGTCGGGTTCGGTATCGAAGAAGACCGATCTCGTCGTCGCGGGGCCCGGCGCCGGCTCGAAGCTCAAAGAGGCGACTGCGCTGGGCGTCGAGGTGATCGACGAAGACGCTTGGATCGCGCGCAGCGCATGAGCGCTCAGCCGCGCGCGCCGCGCTCCATCAGCCATGCGACGCCGCCCGCCAACAGGTAGACGATCAGCGCATTGAGAGCGAAGGCGGATGTCGAACTTGGCGCGGGCAGCGTCATGCCGACGATCTGCAACGCGACCAGAAAGGCCATGAATGCGATCGCCGGCCACGCGGCGCGCGAAAGCGTCTTCAGACGCGCAGCGAGCGCGGCGCACGCCATGCCCAAAAGGCCGATCTCCAGCGCCTGTTCGGGCACGGGATAGTTCCACAGCCCAAGCCCGACCTTCACGCCGCCGGGCCAAAGCTCAAGATCGGGTCGATGCACGAGAAAATCGAGCAGCCAATGGGAAAAGACGACCGCGCCGATCCAGGCCGCAGGCCGCCACGGCACGCGCAATGCGGCGCGCGCGAGGACAATCGCTGCCGCCGACCACGCCAGCGCCGCCGGCAGCGAATGGGTAAACGGCATGAAGTGAAGATCGAGCGGCGAACCGGGTAAGGTTTCGTCGAAGCGAAAGCGCTCGACATCCGCCATAACCAGCGCGGCCCAGCCCACATCCACCGCCTGGCAGCCGATGACATAGGCCCACAGCGGCGCGCGCGGCTCGGCCGCTTTCGCGGCCAGCGCCGCCGCATAATGGCCCACGAACATCGCTTCGCGCTCCGATTTTAGATTGGTTGCGTTTCCTGCTCCAGCCAGGCCTTCGCGTCGCCGTTCAGCTGCGGGCCGACGACGGCGCGCACGCGCGCATGATAGGCGTTGAGCCAGTCGCGTTCGTCCTTGGAGAGCAGCGCCTTGACGATCAAGGCGCGCGCGATCGGCGCCAGCGTCAGCGTTTCGAAGCCGAGCATGGGCCGCTCGCCGCCGGGGATGTCGGCGGCCTCGGTCACGACCTGAAGGTTCTCGATGCGGATGCCATAGGCGCCGGTCTTGTAATAGCCGGGCTCGTTGGAGACGATCATGCCCGGCTCGAGCGCAACCGCGTTCACCGCCTTGGCGATCCGGTGCGGCCCCTCGTGCACGCCGAGATAGGAGCCGACGCCGTGGCCGGTGCCGTGATCGTAATCGAGGCCGGCTTCCCACAGGCTGAGGCGTGCGAGCGCGTCGAGCTGATGGCCGGTCGTGCCTTTCGGAAAGCGCACGCGCGCCAGCGCGATGTGGCCCTTCAGCACGCGCGTGAAGCGGTCGCGCATCTCTTTCGAGGGCCGGCCGATCGGCACTGTGCGGGTGATGTCGGTGGTGCCGTCGAGATACTGGCCGCCGGAATCGATCAGGAACAATTGACCGCGGCCGAGTCGGCGATTGGTTTTCTGGTTGACGCGATAATGCACGATCGCGCCGTTCGGTCCCGCGCCCGAGATCGAATCGAACGAGAGGTCCTGCAAGGCGCCGGTGTCGCGGCGAAAGCCTTCGAGCGCTTTGCAGGCGGTGATCTCGTCGACCTTGCCGCTTTGCGCTTCGGTCGCAGCCCAGTGCAGAAAGCGCGCGACTGCTGCGCCGTCGCGCGCATGCGCCTTGCGCGCCCCTTCGACTTCGACGGCGTTTTTGCGCGCGCGCGGAAACGTCACCGGATCAACGCCGCGCAGAATGGTCGCGCCGGCCTCCTGCAGCGCGCCGAAATACCATGCGGACGCGCTGGCGGGATCAAGGCGGACGCGCTTGGCGCCGAGCGCGGCGAGCGCCTCCGGCAAATCCTCCGGGCGGCGCAGGCTCACCTCATTGCCGAGCCATTCGCGCAGGCGCGGCGAAACTTTTTGCGGATCGAGAAAAATATCCGCGCGCCCGTCGGCGTGCAGGATCGCCTCGCCCAGCGGCAGCGGCGAGCGCGCCACGTCGCCGCCGCGAATATTGAACAGCCAGGCCAGCGACGCCGGCGAGGTGATGACGGCCGCGTCCGCGCCGTCGGCTGCGATCCCTTCGCCCAGACGCTTGCGTTTGGCGGCGGCGGGTTCGCCGGCGTAGTCGTCCGGGTGCGGCACGATCGGCGCGGCGGGGCGGGCGGGACGATCGGCCCAGGCCTCGTCGATCGGATTGGGCGAGACCGGCGCAAGCAACGCGCCGACGTCGTCGGCGGCGGCCTTCAAGCGGTCGAGAGCGTCGGGGCTGACGAGCTTGGGATCATAGCCGATCTTGGCCCCGCGCCAGGCGCGCTCGCGCAGATAGGCGGCCGCCCCGCCCTCCATCAGGTCGCGATAATCGAACAGCTTGCCGTCGACCTGCGCGCGCACCTGCAAGGTGTAGCGCCCGTCGACGAAGATCGCCGCTTCGTCGCGCAGCACGATCGCGGCGCCGGCGGAGCCGGTGAAGCCCGTGAGCCAGGCGAGGCGGTCATACGCGGCGGGCACGTATTCGTTCTGCCATTCGTCCTCGTGGGGGACGTAGAAGCCGTCGAGCCCGGCCTTGGCCAGCGCCTTGCGCAAGACCGGCAGATGCTTGCGGCCCAGCGCGGGGCCGCCTTGTTCTTCGTATGTCTGGAACATCGCCTAGACGTAGCGATCTCGTTGCGGCGGCGCAATCCGCCTGCAATCCGCGCCGATTAAGCCTTAATCTGCGCACACGATCACGCGTGCGCGCGACGCTTTGGGAGATGGCGATGCGGAAAGGCCTTTTGGCGCTGGTCCTGGCGGCGGCGGCGGTTCCTGCTGCGGCGGCGAGCGTGCCGGAGCCTTGGTCCGCGCAATTGTCGCAACAACTCGCGCACATCGAGGAGGCCGCGGCCCGCAACGGGTTCGCCCGCGTCGCCGGTCCGTTCAGCGGCGGCGCGGCGCAGGGTCAGGCGCAGCGCATCACCCTGCACCTCGACGCCGGCGGCGAATATCGCATCGCCGCTGTGTGCGACGCCGATTGCGCCGACATCGATTTGCGCCTGTTCGATCAAAACGGGCGCTTGATCGAGGAGGATCTCGGCCGCGACGATCATCCGATCGTCAGCTCGCTGCCGGCCTGGTCCGGCGCGTTCGTGGTCGAGGCGCGCATGCATGATTGCCGGCACGCCGAGGGCTGCTATTTCGCCGTCGACGTCTATGGCCGCGCGCGTGGCCTCTGAAACGCCAGCGCCGACCAGGATTCGCGCCGGATGCGGCGCACGAGGCGCATGCCGCGGCCTTCATAAGCGAGGCGCACGAGCGGCTCCTGCTGGCGCAACAGGCCTGAGAGGATCAGCGTCCCTCCCGGCGCCGTCGCTGCGGTGAGGATCGGCGCAAGCCGGATCAGCGGCCGCATCAGGATATTGGCGAACACGACATCGTAGCGTGCGTGGCGCGCCGCCCCGCCATCGGCCGCGCGCACGCGCACGCGCGGTCGCACCTTGTTCTGCGCGACATTCACCGCCGCGATCGCGGCTGCGCGCGGATCGATCTCGATCGCCAAGGCCTGCGCGCCGGTTTTCGCCGCCGCGATCGCCAGCACGCCGGAGCCCGCCCCGATATCGAGCGCGCGGCGGACGCGACGGCGGCGCAACACCCCCTCGAGCGCGACCAGGCAGCCCCAGGTGGTGCCGTGATGACCGGTGCCGAACGCCTCGGACGCCTCGATCCAGATCTTCTTGACGCCGCCATGCAGCGCGCCGAGCGCGTGTGCGCCGGCGACGACGAAGCGCCCAGCGCGCACCGGCGGCAAGCCGTCGAGCGACATCGCCACCCAATCGGCGTCCTCGATCGGCGCGGCGTTGACGAACAGCTCCGGCGCGGCCGCGCCGACGATCGCGCGCACGCTGTCGGCGTCCTGGTCGGAGCCGACATACACTTCCAGGCGAAAGCGGGCCGGGCCTTCCTCGAACCAGGACACGGCCTCGGCGGGGGAGGGATCGTGACGGTCGAGTTCGTCCGCCGCGGCCCGGATCGCAGGCATGGGGCCGACGGCGGTCAACAGGATCATGGCGCGGTGTGTAGGCGGTCGCGGCGCGCAAGTCACGCGGCCGGTCACGGCGTCGTGATGGCGGGAACGCCTCGGTTCAGAATGCGTTCAGGTTGCGGCTGGCCTTGTCGCGCACGTGCGGTGCGAGGGCGGTCATGGAGCGAAAGCTGATGCGAAACGCAATGTTGATGGTGTCCGCGGCGTTTGCGGCTTTGGTCGGGGGCGCTTCGGCCGTCGCGGCCACGCGCCCTGAAGCGCCGACGCAACCCTTGGGGCGCGTGATCGCGCATGGGCCCGCGCCGGCCGCTGAAGCCGCCGCGCCGCAGGATGGCCGCTTGATCTTCGCCGGCAATTCCAGCTCCAACTCGTCAAGCAATTCGAGTTCGAATTCCTCGAGCAATTGGAGCTCAAATCGCTCCAGCAATTCCAGCTCGAATTCTCCGTCGAACTCGTCATCCAATTCATCGTCCAATTCGTCGGACGACGGCTGGTACGACCGCCGCTGGCGCGGCGACCGCGGCTATTATCGCTACGAAGAAAGTGTGCGCTACGGGCGCGACGGCAGCGTCGACCGCCGCATCGATGAGCGCATCGATCGCCGCAGCGGCGATCACGACGACGACGATTGAGACGTGCGGGCGGCGCGGCGCTGCAATGCCGCGTCGCCCTGCGCGGTGCGGGGCGCGGCGTGAGACAACCGGTCATCGAATTTCTGTGCGCGCCTGAGGATGACGGCGTCATCGCGCGGCCGATGCCGGCGGGCGAGGCTCTGCCGACCTGGTTTCGCAAGCTGCAGGCCGTCGACGCCGATCAGGTGTCCACCGCCAATAACGCGCTCACGATCAAGCGCTGCATGCCGTTTCTCGACGCCATGACCTTGGGCTGGATCCTGCCGCTGTGCGCGACGGTGCGTCTTGAAATCGCCGAGAACGGCGCGCGGCTCGACGCCGGCTGGGATTTCGACCGCACGATGGTCAGCTTCCACAATCCCGAACAGGTGCGCGGCCATCCGTTGCAGCCGCGGCCGCCGGCGAAGGTGCACAATTACTGGTCCATCCGCACGCCGAAGGGGTGGAGCTGCCTGTTCGCGCCGCTGCTGAACCGCGATTCCGCGCCGATCGAGATTCTGTCAGGCGTGGTCGACACCGACCAATACCACGCCCATATTCATTTTCCGTTTTTCGCAACCGGCCCGGACGGGCGCTACACGCTGGAAAAGGGCCTGCCGCTGGTTCAGGTCATTCCGTTTCAGCGCACGACGGCGCGCGCCGACATTCGCGCCGAAAGGCCGGCGGAAACCGCGTCGCGCGTGAAAATTCTGCGCGCCACACAGTCCGGCGACGGCTGGTATCGCCTGAATGCGCGCGCAAAGCGCTAACGCAGCGCCTCCGGAAACCGCGGCAGCGCGTCGAAATCTTCCGGCACGTGCTGGCGCACGACGCGCGCGCCCGTTTCCGCTGCGATGCGCTCGATCTTGTCCATGCTGGCGAGCGTCTGCGCGCGATCGACATTGAAGCGCGGCACGCGCCGGTTGGCGCGGCTTTCGGCGAGGTGGAACATGTCGCCGGTGAGCAGGATGGGCCCGGCGTCCGCCAGGCGCACCAACAAGACCGCGTGGCCGGGCGTGTGTCCCGGCGCCTGGATGATCGTGACGCTGCCGTCGCCGAACACGTCATGATCGGCGTCGCCGGCGATCAGCCGCGTATTGGCGTTCTCCAGCGCGGCGTAGGCGGCGAAGGATTGCGCATCGGCGCGCGCCTCAGGGCGAAACATGTAGGCGCGCTCGTCCGCATCGACGATCCAGGTGGACGCGGCAAACAGGCCGCCATTGCCAGAATGGTCGAAATGGCTGTGCGAAAACGAAACGAACTCGATGTCGGCCGGCGTCAGGCCCAGTTGCGTCAATTGCGCCGACAGCGTCGTGGGCATCGACAGGCGGAACGGGCCGTTCTCGATCACGCCGCCCGGCGCCTGGGCGAGCGCTTCGGGCAGACCTGTGTCCCAGATCAGATCGCCCGCCGGGTGGCGGATGAGATAGCACGGATCGACCATGTCGCGCGTGACGCCGGCATAAGCGCCGTCGTCGGCGAAGATGTCGGCGTTGGTGGTGGTGAGCCGGCCGCAATCGAGAGCGTAGAGCGCAACGTCAGGCCGCGGCGCCGGGGCGGAGGAGGCGCAGGCGGAGAGCGCGAGCGCGGCGAAGGCGGCGGCGAGGGCGTGTTTCATGCGTGAGGCTTATAGCCAAAGCGCCGCTGTTCGCAAAACGCTGTCACACCGCGTCGGCCGGAACCACGAAGCTGTCGATCACTTTCTTCTCGCCCGCCTTTTCGAAATCGATCGTCAGCTTGGCGCCCTCGATGGCGCGGATGCGGCCGTAACCGAATTTTTGATGGAAGACGCGCTCGCCGAGGCCGAAGAGCGCCGCGCCCGCGTCGCTGCTGGCGACAAGCCGCGCTTCGCCGTCGATCACCGGCGGGGCGGCGTAGGGCTTGCCGGTTGCGGCGCGATCCTGCGCGCGTTTCCAACCGGGGCTTGAATAGCCGGATGTGAAGCCGCCGCCGGGCGCGTAGGCGTCGAAGCGCGAGAAGCTTTTCTCGGACACGCCAGCGTGCTGATACCCCGTCTCCGAAATCGCATCGACGTGGTCGTGCGGCAATTCATCGATGAAGCGCGACGGCAGCACGCTTTGCCAGCGGCCGTGTATTTGCCGGTTCGCCGCGAAGGAAATGCGCGCGCTTTCCCGCGCCCGCGTGATGCCGACATAGGCGAGCCGGCGTTCCTCCTCGAGGCCCTTGTCGCCGTTCTCCTCGATCGAGCGCTGCGAGGGAAACACCGTCTCTTCCCAGCCGGGCAGGAACACGAGCGGCCATTCGAGGCCTTTCGCGGCGTGCAGCGTCGACAGATGCACTTCATCGCCGCCGCCTTCATTCTCGATATCGAGAACCAACGACACATGCTCCATATAGGCGGCCAATGTGTCGAACTGGCCCATCGCCTGCACGAGCTCCTTGAGGTTCTCAAGCCGGGTCTGCGCTGTGGGCGATTTGTCGTTCTGCAGCATGGCGGTGTAGCCGCTCTCGTCGAGCACGGTTTCGGCGAGTTCGACGTGAGAGACGCGCGCTGCGTTCGCGCGCCAGCGGTCGATGTCGGCGATGAAGGCGCGCAGGCTGGTGCGCGCCTTGAGCGGAAGATCGTCCCCGCGCGCCAACTCGCGCGCCGCCGCGAACAGCGAGCGATAGCGATACGAGCCGCCTCGCGCGGGCTCGTCGATCGATACGACCTCGCCAGTGTCAGCGTCGAACAGCGGGCCCGCATCGGTGACGAATCGCGGCGGCGGTTTGGCGGCGAGCGCGTGCAGCTTCTGCACGGCCCCTTCGCCAAGGCCGCGCTTGGGCTGGTTGATGACGCGTTCGAAGGCGAGGTCGTCGTCTTCCGAGATGATCAGGCGCAGATAGGCGTGCGCATCGCGCACCTCCGCACGCTCGAAGAAGCGCGGTCCGCCGATCACCTTGTAGGGAATGCGCAACATCAAGAAGCGCTCTTCGAAGGCGCGCATCTGCCAGGCCGCGCGCATCAGCACGGCGATGTCGGAATAGCGCTTGCGCGCGGCGTACCACGCCTCGATGTCGTCGCCGATCAGGCGCGCTTCGGCCTCGCCGTCCCACACGCCGCGCACCTTCACGCGCTCGCCGGCATCGTCCTCGGTCCAGAGCGTCTTGCCCAGGCGGCCGCGATTGTGGTCGATCAGCTTGGCCGCAGCGCCGAGAATGTGCCCGGTCGAGCGATAATTGCGCTCCAGGCGAACCACTTTCGCGCCGGGAAAATCGCGCTCGAAGCGCAGGATGTTGTCGACCTCGGCGCCGCGCCAGCCATAGATGGATTGGTCGTCGTCGCCGACGACGCAGAGATTGCTGGAGCCCTGCGCCAGCAGCCGCAGCCACAAATATTGCGCGACGTTTGTGTCCTGGTACTCGTCCACCATCAGATACGTGATCTTGCGGTGATACTCCGCCAGCACGTCCGGCCGATTGGAGAAGATCGTGATCATGTGCACGAGCAGATCGCCGAAATCGCACGCGTTCAGCACCTTTAGCCGGTCCTGATAGAAGCCGTAGAGGCTCGCGCCCTTCCCATCGGCGAAGGCGTAGGCCTCGCCCCTCGGCACTTTATCCGGCGTCAGCGCGCGGTTCTTCCAGCCGTCGATGAGCCCCGCGAGATTGCGGGCGGGCCAGCGCTTTTCATCGATGTTTTCCGCTTCGAGTATTTGTTTCAACAGGCGGATTTGGTCGTCCGTATCCAGAATCGTGAAGCTCGATTTCAGCCCCACAAGTTCGGCATGGCTGCGCAGCATGCGCGCCGAGATCGAATGGAACGTGCCGAGCCAGGGCAGGCCGCCCCCGCCCGGCCCGATCAAGGATTCGATGCGCGTGCGCATTTCGCGCGCGGCCTTGTTGGTGAAGGTGACGGCCAGGATCTGCCACGGCTTGGCGCGCCCGGTGGAGATCAGATGCGCCAGCCGCGTGGTCAGCACGCGCGTTTTTCCGGTGCCCGCGCCGGAGAGCACCAGCACCGGCCCGTCGAGCGCTTCAACCGCGGCGCGCTGTTCGGGATTGAGCCCGTCCAGATAGGGCGCTTGCGCCATCGCGCGGCGGGACAGGGGAAGAGGGTCGCTCATTCTGATTCGACAGCTTGCCCGCGCCTTCTAGCACGAAGCGCGAACGCGCGTCGCGGCCGCAACGCCGCTCGCCACAGGCCGCCGCCCTTGTTAGGTCTGCGGCCGCCGCAGCGGAGGGTGCGATGGCCGATATCTTCATCTCCTACGCGCGGGAAGACGCCGCGCGCGCCCAGGCGATCGCGCGCGCGCTCGAGGCCTCTGGCTATGACGTGTTCTGGGACCGCGAAATCCCGCCCGGGCTCACCTGGGCCGATTTCCTCGAACAAAAGATCGGCGCGGCTAAGCGCGTGCTCGTCTTGTGGAGCGCGGCCTCGACGCAATCGCAATGGGTGCGCGAGGAGGCGCGCATGGGCCGCGACAAAGGCAAACTGATCCCGGTCATGCTCGACGGGGTGCAGCCGCCGTTCGGCTTCGGCGAAGTGCAGGCGGCCAATCTCTCCGATTGGAACGGGCGCACCGATCACCCCGCCTGGGCGCGCCTGGACGCCGCCTTGCGCGCAGCGCTCGGCATGCCGGCCGCGCCGCCGCGCCCGGCGGCGGATTTCTCGGCCGCCGCGACGCCCGCGCACCGCTCGCCGCTGGAGCATGTGCAACACTGCATTCGCCACTACGCCGACGGAAAAGGCCGCGCGCGGCGGTCTGAATATTGGTGGTTCGCCGCCTTCCAGGCGGTGATGATCATCGCTGCGTCCGTGGCCGACATGATCACCTTCGGGCACGACTACAACGCCGGCGATCCGAACTATATCGGCGCCGTCGTGTGGCTCGCCTTGCTGTGCCCTGCCGTCGCGGTGACGGCGCGACGCTTTCACGACGTGGGGTTGAACGGCTGGCTGGTCGCGCTCGGCTACGCCGGGACGTTCGTCTACGGGCTTGGGGCGTTGTTCCTGCTTGGCGTGGCGCTGTGGCCGGGCCAGGGGAAAGCCAACGCTTACGGCCCCGATCCGCGCGCCGCGTGACGGCCGTCACGGTTCGCCGCGCGAGCGCTCTCGCCAGCCCGCGTCCGCATTGCTAAGCCTTCACCCGCTTGGCTGAAGGACGACGCGATGGCGGACCTGTTCATTTCCTATGCCCGTGAAGACAAGGCGCGCGCCGATCAGGTCGCGCAGGGCTTGGTGGCGCAAGGCCTCGACGTGTTCTGGGATAGCGAAATCCCGCCGGGGCAGACCTGGGCCGACTATATCGAGGAAAAGCTCTCCAACAGCGCCGCGGTGATCGTGCTGTGGAGCGAGCATTCCACGAAATCGCATTGGGTGCGCGAAGAGGCGCGCATGGGCCGCGAGCGGGGCAAGCTGATCCCCGCGGCGCTCGATCGCTCGCCGCCGCCGTTCGGCTTCGCGGAGGTGCAGTCGGCGGATTTGTCGGGCTGGAGCGGCCAGCCCAATCATCCCGATTGGGAGCGGTTCGTCGCCGCGGTGAAGGGCGCGGTGGCGCGTCGCGGGCAGGGCGGGGCCGCGCCGCGGCCCACGCCGCCGCCGCCCCCGCCGCAGCCGAGCATCCAGCCGGCCTGGTCGACCCCTGACGCTGCGCCCGCAGATGCGCGTCCAGCCGCCCCGAAACGCAACTGGGCGGTCTGGGGCGTCGCCGGCGTCGCGGTTGCAGCGCTGCTTGCGGTGTTCGCCGCGCTTGGCGGTGGGAACAATGCGCCCTCCGGCGGCGATCAGGGCGCAGTGATCGCTGACGCTCCGCAGGCGCCCGCCGGCAATCCCATCCCGCAAGGCGTGATGACGCCATCGGCCCCCGGGGCGACGCCGACAGCGCCGCCCGCCGCCGGTCAATCCAACATGCCCGACCAGTATCGTCAGCAGCTCGACGTGCAGCTCGCCGGCATAACGCAGGAATTGGCGCAGCAGGGCTTCCAGCCGATCGGCCAGCCCTATTATGGCGGCCTGATGAACGGCGCGGCGCAGCGCATACCGCCGACCGTGCTGCAGCAAGGCGGCGATTATCGCGTCATCGGCGTGTGCGATAACGACTGCCGCGACCTCGACCTCGTGCTCGTCGACGAAAACCAGGTCGAGATCGCGCGCGACACCTCGACCGACGACGTGCCCGTCGTCGCCAGCCAGCCCGCCTGGACTGGCCCCTTCCATGTCGACGTCACGATGTATCGCTGCGAGCACGCCCAGGGCTGCTATTACGCGCTGCTGCTTTACGGCCGGGCCGCCCAATAATGCTTGAGCGCGAAGACGCGCGCGGCTGAGGCGAGCGGCTGATCCGGCGCCGTGCGCGCGCGCTCGGCGTCGATTTCGCGCAAAAGCGTCGGCAGGCTCGCGCCGCGCGCCGTCGCGATCGTCTCCAGCGCGGTCCAGAACGCGTTTTCAAGCGCCAGCGACGTGCGATGCCCGGCCAGCGTGACGGAGCGCTTCTCGAGCATGCAGCCTGACGCGCGCGTCAGACCAGCGCGGCGAGCGCGGCGGGATTGAACGGCGTCAGCGCGTCAAAGCGCTGCGCGCGCACTTTCGCCGCCCAGTCTGGATCGGAGATCAGCGCGCGGCCGACCGCCACGAGGTCGAACTCGCCGTCCGCCACACGCGCCTCCAATTCGGTCAGATCGCCGACCGCCTCCGAGCTTTCGCCGCGGAACGCCAGCACAAAATCGGCGCCCTTCAGGCCTACGGAGCCGACCGTGATGGTCGGCTTGCCGGTCAGCTTCTTGGTCCAGCCGGCGAGGTTGAGGGGCGAGCCCTCGAATTCCGGCTCCCAGAAGCGGCGCGTGGAGCAGTGGAAGCAATCGACGCCAGCGTCGGTCAGCGGGGCCAGGAACGCTTCGAGCTCTTGCGGCGTCGGCGCCAGGCGCGCGGCGTAATCCTGCTGCTTCCACTGCGAAAAGCGCAGGATGATCGGGAAGTCCTTGGCGACGCGCTTGCGTGTCTCGCGAACGATCTCCGCGGCGAAGGTCGTGCGCTTGATCAGATCGCCGCCATAGCGGTCGTCGCGGATGTTGGATTTGTCCCAGAAGAATTGGTCGATCAGATAGCCATGCGCGCCGTGGAATTCGACGGCGTCGAAGCCGATGCTCTCGGCCGCAGCGGCGGCCTTGGCGAAGGCGTCGATCGTGTCGGCGATGTCGGCGTCGCTCATCGGCGCGCCCACCGGTTTGCCCGACGCCGAAAGCCCGGACGGCCCGTCCGAGGGGCCCTCGGGAACCGGCCCGGTGCCCGGCTTGCGGATCATGCCCTGGTGCCAGATCTGCGGCGCGATCTTGCCGCCCTCGGCGTGGACCGCCTCGACCACGCGGGCCCAGCCTTTGAGGCTTTCAGGGGCGTGGAAATTGGGGATGTTCGCATCATTTGACGCGCCAGGCCGATCCACCGTGGTGCCTTCGGTTACAATCAGCCCGACGCCGCCCGCAGCGCGGCGCGCATAATAGCGCGCCACGTCTTCGCCCGGCACGCCGTTGGGGCTCTGGGAGCGCGTCATCGGGGCCATGACGATGCGGTTCGGCAGATCGAGCGCGCCCAGGCGGAAGGGCGAGAAAAGCGGATTGGTCACGGCGGCCCCTGTTTTCAAGATGGTGTGTAGGTAGGAAGCGGCGCGACGGGCGAAAGCCCTGCCGCAAGGTCAGTCCTGGTCGCGGCGGTGGGCGTCGAGATCGCGCGCGGCCTTCTCGCGGCGCAGGCGCTCCTCGGCCTTGGCGGCCTTGGTGCGCCCATGCAACGCGCGCGCTTCTGCGGCGGCCTGGTCGGCCTGGCCGCGCTGCTTCGCCTTCTTCGCACGTCGTAGATTGACGATATCGCCCATGGCCCCTCGCGGCAGCGCGACCTATACAGGATGCGGGGACAGGCGGAAACCATGGAGGCCGGCGTGCGCGGGATCGCTGCGTTCGCGCTCTCGACGCTGGCGGCGGGCGCCGTGCTGGCGGCGCTGACGTGCGCTGCGCTCGCCGCTGCGCATGGCGGCGATGTCGGCGCGATCGCGGCATCGCTGCGCGACGTCGACGCCTCCGCGATCATTCTCGCCTGCGCTGCGCTCTTCGTCGCCTCGGCGCTGTTCGCCAGCGCTTTCGCTTCAGTGCGCTCCACCGAGCTCGGCCTGCGCGTCGCCCAGGACGCCGAGCGCCGCGACATGACCCGCTTCGCCGCCGAACGCACCGAAACCGCCATTGATCGATTGTCGCATGTCGCCATCGTGCTCAACGAGGCGCATGCGCTGGCAGGCCTCGCACTGGCGCAACTCGACCGCATCGCTGAGGGCGTCGACGCGCCGCTGCATCAGCTCGCGCCAGTCGAGCGCGAGCGCTTTGCACCGATCCTTGGCCCCCACGCAGCGTTCGCGGCCGACGCCTTCGCTCGTCTCGCCGATGCGATCGCACGCGTCGGCCAGGACGAGGTTGCGCGCCTGGCGATGACCCATCGCGGTCAGATCGAGGCGCCGGCGCTGTTGCCCAGCGACGCGCGCGACGCGCCGTTTCTGCTCGCCGATCTCGCCGCCACGCCGGCGCGCGTGCGCATCGCTGCGTTGAAACTCAATCGCGACCAGATGTGGGCGCTGATCGAGGCGCGCATGAACGCCGACGCGGCGGTGTCCGGCGCCGAAGGCACGGCGGAAGCGCAGGCGGCGCGCCCGTTGTTGTTCATCGGCGCGCTCATCGACGCCTGGATCGAACGGGAGGAGGGCTTTACGCCCCATCGCCTGTTCCTCTCCGGCGCGCGCTTCATCGCCGATCTTGTTGCGGCGCTGCCGGACGGCGAAATGCTGACCGCCGCGTTGAAAGAGCGCTATCCCTGCGCGACGCCGAAGCGGTTCAAGTTCGTCGCGCGCTTTGATCCCAAGAATGTCGTGTCGCCGGCGCTGGCGCGCGCCGCCGACGCCGCGCGCGCGATGCGGGCGTTGGATTATCTCGAAGCGCGTCCGCTCGACGCATAAAAGCTCGCCGCGCGGCGCCTCACCACAGCGGATCGCGCGGCGCGCCTTTTGTGCGCGGCCGCTGCGGCTCAGGCTCGCGCGCGAGCCGCGCCAGCACCTCGGCGCGGGCTTCATCGAGATTCGGCGCAGGCGGACGCGTCTCGCTGCGCGCATAACCGGAAATATTGAAGGCGCTGCCGGGCATGGTCAGCGCGCCCATCTCGGGATCCTCGACCCGTACGAACATGCCGCGCGCCTGCAATTGCGGATCGCGCACGACATCCGCCATGTCGTGGATCGGCGCGCAGGGCACGCCGGCCTCGTCCAGCCGCGCGAGCCAGCTTGCAGCGGTCGCGCTCGACAAGGCGGCCTCGATTTCCGGCTTCAGCGCTTGATGGTTGCGATATCTGGAAAACAAGTCCGCAAAGCGCGCATCGCTGGTCCAGTGCGGGCGCTCCAAAGCTGCGGCGAGCTTGGCGAACAGCGCGTCGTTGGCGCACGCGATGGCGATCGGCGCATCGGCGGTCTTGAAGACGTCGAACGGCGTGATCACCGGATGGCGCGAGCCCGTCGGGCGCTGCGTCTCGCCGGTGGCGAGCTGTCGCACCAGAGCGGCCTCGAGCAGTGCGGTCTGCACGTCGAACATCGCGGTGTCGATGACGCAGCCTTCACCGGATTCGCGCCGGCGATAGAGCGCCGCCAGGATGGCCATTGCGGCGAACACGCCGGCGCCGGTGTCGCCCAATGACACCCCGAGCCGCACGCCGGGGCCGCCATCTGGCCCGTTGATCGAGATCATGCCGCCGAGCGCCTGGACGATCAGATCATAGGCTGGGCGATCACGGTAGGGGCCTGTCTGGCCAAAGCCGGAAATGCGCGCGAACACCAGGCCTGGAAACCGCGCGCGGATCACGTCCGCGCCATAGCCCAGCCGCTCCATTGCGCCGGGGCGAAAATTTTCCACCAGCACATCGGCTTCCGCCGCGAGCGCTTCGAACACGGCGCGGTCGGCCTCGGCTTTGAGATCGAGCGCGATGGACCGCTTGCCGCGATTGACCGACGCGAAGTATACGCTTTCGCCGTTCTGGAACGGCGGAAACATGCGCGTATCGTCGCCATGGCCCGGCTGCTCGATCTTGAGCACGTCGGCGCCCAACTCCCACAGCATCAGCGTGCAGAACGGCCCCGCCAGAACGCGCGTCAGATCGAGCACGCGCACGCCGTGCAGCGGCCCGCGCGGAGCTTCGTCGCTCATGAAGACGCTCCCATGTTCGCCGCCGGAACAGCACGGCTGAACGCAGTATACGTCAATTGCGCGACTTCACCACGCGCGCTTCCAGGCGCCAGCGAGACGGGAGCAGCCGCAGCAGGACCGCGCGCCGCGCGCGCGGCCCCGCCGGGCTCAATGCGTGCGGCCGATCAGTTCGGCGCGTTCAAGGCTGCCACGGCGACGCGCGCATCGCCATTGCGGCGCTGCGCATAGCGCTCGGTGACGAGCGGCGCGCTCAGCGCGACCACAGCGTTGTCTGTCGCCGCATCGACGCACGCGCGGAACGCCTGGCGCTCCTGCAGCGTCACGCGGCCTTGCGGCGCATCGCAGGCGCGGCGCGCGGCGACGTCGATGCGGCGCAGCATGGTCTCCACGCCTTGATCCCGCGACAGATCGAGATCGGCGTAGGGAACCGTGACGTGGCGCACGTCTTGGCGCCCTTCCGCATGCGCTGCAGAAGCGGCGAACGCGGCGCCGAGGCATGCGATGGCGGCGGTGATGATGCGCGACATGGGTGCTCCTTCCGGTGTCTCGCGCCCGCAGGAAATCCTGGAGCGCGGCCTTGATTGGTCACGCTTCGATGGCGTGGACATGACGAAGGATGCAGCGTTTCTGCAGATCAGATGCAGCATGCTGCGCAACGCAGCGCGATTGCAGTCGTCACAGTCGCTTCACAGGTGAGTCGCTGCGCGCTGTGTGCGATGAAATGCGAATGAATTACGACGAACGGCGCGCGCGCACCCAGCGCGGTCGCGCATCGCGGGCTTGCTGCGGCTTGACGCAGAGTGCGCCCGGCGCATCAAAAATACGCCCCTCAGCCCGGCGAAATCATCTTTTCCGGCCGCACGATGGCATCGAACTCCTCCGCCGTCACATAGCCGCCGCCGACGGCTTCCTCGCGCAGCGTGGTGCCGTTCTTGTGGGCGGTCTTGGCGATCTTGGCGGCGTTGTCGTAGCCGATCTTCGGCGCAAGCGCCGTCACCAGCATCAAGGAGCGCTCCATGGCCGCCTTGATGTTGTCCTCGCGCGCTTCGACGCCGTCGATGCAATGCTCCGCAAAGCTCACCGCGGCGTCGCCGATGAGGCGCGCCGATTGGATGACGTTGTAGATCACCACAGGCTTGAACACGTTCAGCTCGAAATGGCCCTGGCTGGCGGCGAAAGCGATCGTCGCGTTGTTGCCCAGCACCTGCGCGCACACCATCGTCAGCGCTTCCGATTGCGTCGGATTGACCTTGCCCGGCATGATCGACGAGCCCGGTTCGTTTTCCGGCAGCGACAATTCGCCAAGGCCCGAGCGCGGGCCCGAGCCGAGGAACCGGATGTCGTTGGCGATCTTGAACAGATCCATCGCGCAGGCCGTCAGCGCGCCATGCGCATAGGCGAGCGCGCCATGGCTCGCGAGCGCCTCGAATTTGTTCGGCGCGGTGACGAAGGGCAGCGCCGTCAGCTGGGCGGCTTTGGCGGCGAACACTTCCGCGAAGCCCTCCGGCGCATTCAGCCCGGTGCCGACGGCGGTGCCGCCTTGCGCCAGTTCGTAGAGATCGACCATCGCGTCTTCGATGCGCCGGATGCCGTTCTCGACGGCGTGCGCGTAGCCGGAAAATTCCGGGCCGAGCGTCAGGGGCGTGGCGTCCTGGGTGTGCGTGCGGCCGATCTTGATGATGGGGTCGAAGCGCTCCTGCTTGCGCGCCAGGCTCGCGTGCAGGCGCGTCAGGGCGGGCAAGGTGTGGCGCACGAGATATTCCGCGGCGGCGATGTGCATCGCGGTGGGAAACACGTCGTTCGATGATTGCGACATGTTGACATGATCGTTCGGATGCACGGGCTTCTTCGACCCCATCACGCCGCCGAGCATTTCGATCGCGCGGTTGGAGATCACCTCGTTGGCGTTCATGTTGGTCTGCGTGCCGGATCCCGTCTGCCACACGCTCAAGGGGAAGTGCGCGTCGAGCTTGCCGTCGATCACTTCCTGCGCGGCGTCGACGATCGCGCGGCCGAGCGCGGGATCGAGCCGCCCCAGCTCCATATTGGCTTCCGCGGCGGCGCGCTTGACGATCCCCAGCGCGCGGATCAACGGCTTCGGCATCTTTTCTTCGCCGATCTTGAAATTGCCGAGGCTGCGCTGCGCCTGCGCGCCCCAATACTTGTCCGACGCCACGTTGATGGGGCCGAAGGTGTCTGTTTCAATGCGCGTGGTCATGTGCGGCGGGGCCTCGTTTGCGCCCGATCTCGTGCGCACGGGGGAGGCGACGCGCGGGCGGCGCAGGTGGGATATAGGCTGGGCCATGGTCGATCAAGACGGCGGTGAGACGCCCTGGCGGCGCAAGCTTCAGCGCATGCGTACGCGCCCCGCGCTCAAGCGCGACGACATCGACGCCGCGGCGCGCACGCTCAAATTACTCGCCGCGGAAGATATCGAAGCCGCCGCCCACAATCCCGATCACAGCGCCGTCGCCCGCGAACTCGCCGCACGGGGGCTGGCCGCACGTGGGGCCGCGCTCCAGCCCTGGCGCCTGCGTGTGCCCGGCTTCATCGGCGCGCGCGATCTCGCGGGCGGCGATCATGTGTTCTTCGGCGCAGGGCGGACGCTGCGTCGCGGCGCCGGCGCGATCACCTTTGCGGCCCTGGCGCTCGTGTTCGTCATCGCATTCATCGAGGTTGCGCGCGGCGCGCCGCGATCGGCGCCGATGCCGGACTACGCGATGATCCCGTCGGGCGCCTTCGGCGGTTTCGCCATCGTGTGGCTCATCGCCACGATTTTGCGCCGTCGTCCTGCGCGGCTTCTGCTGCTGAGGAAATTCAATGTGCGGCGCATCGGCGAGGATCTGGCGCGCGTCATTTCGAACGAGTTGCGCCCCTACGGCCATATCGTGAGCCTGTCGGACCGGCACATCCGCCGCGCGCGGTTCGAATGGCTGGGTTCTCTGGTGATGTCGCTCAACAATCCCGCCATGGCGGTGTGGCTTGTCGTCACTGCGCCCGTGCGGATCGTGTGGCGCTTGTTCGACCGCTCGCGCATGGGCCCGGCTTTGGTCGCGAACGCGCGCGACTATCGCAACCTCGCGCGCCGGCTGCGCGATCGCGCCGGCCTCAATCTGCAAACAGCGCTGACCTCTAAGGAAGCCTTTCTGGTGCGCACAAGCGACGCCTGGTGGCGGATGACGGTCCAGCTCCTGTTCGAGTCGTGCGACGCGATCGTCGTCGATCTCACATTGGTCGCGGCCGGCACGGCGTGGGAGCTCGACCGCATCCGAGAAGATCGCGCAGTTGGGCGCTGCGTCTTCATCGCCCACCAGGGCGCAGAAGACGCCGCCGCGGCGGCGTTGCGCGACTGGGGCTTCGCCAAGACCTGTCATGTCTATCACGACGGCGGCGCCATGCGCGATCGCGCCGCCTTCCGCGCCGACTTGCTTGATGCGATGCGCGCCACGATCGACGTGGCCAACGCCGCATGAGCGCGGCGGAGTGGATCGGGCGCGGCAAGGTGCGCGCGCGTTGGGCGGAGGATGTCCTCGAGATCGCGATCGACGGCGTCACCACGCAGGCGAAGTACTACAAGCCGCTGGTGTACGAATTTTTCCGCAAGGATTTCCCTGCGCGCCCGCGCTGGGGCGATTTCTGCGTCGAGATCGTCATGGAGCATGTCGGCGATCCGCCGCATCTCGATCTGGACAATCTGGCGAAGTCGCTGCTCGACGCGCTCAAGGGGTTCGTCTTCCATGACGACAGCCAGATCGCGCGGCTAGTGTGCGAGCGCCGGCCCGGCGAACGCGATCGCGTGTTCGTCGCCGCGCGCGCGCTGCGCCCGGCTACCCCTTGAACCTTGCGAAAGGTGTAGGCAGAGCGGTGCCGGTGGCCTTGGCGAGCAGCGCGCCGGCCTCATCGTAAATCTCGCCTTCGGTGAAGGCGATCGTGCGCCCCCATTTCACCACGCGCCCGACGCAACGCAGCGTCTGACCCGGCAAGGCGGGCCGCAGGAAGCTGGTCTTCATCTCCAAGGTCGGCATCACGTGCGTCATGCCCGAGGCGACCACCCCGGCGACGCTCATCACATCGTCGAGCATCGCGCACAGAAAGCCGCCCTGCACCTGGCGCATCGGGTTCATGAAATCCTCGCGTGCGACGAATGTCGCCTCGACGCGCATCGCCGCCTGATCGACGGCGACGATCTCGAAGCCGAGCAATTGCGAGCCGCGCGGGCGATTGGTCGAGCGCTGGAAGCGCGCCAGGAGCTCCGCATCCGTCGGACGCGGCGGCGCAGGCGTCTCGCTCACTTTTTGCGGAAGGCGTCGAGGCTGACGACCGGTGCGGCGCGCGTGTCGGGAGCCGGCTCATCCTGCGCCATCGGCGCGGCGTTCGGCGCAGGCCCCTGCGTCGCCGCTTGGACCGCCGCGCGTGGCTCGACCGCGCTCTCGAATTGCAGGCCGAATTTGACGGAAGGGTCGAAGAAGCGGGTCAGCGCGGCGAAGGGCACGACCAGCGGATGCGGCGCGCCGCCGAACTTCAACAGCACGCGGAAACGATCCGGATAGACCTCGAGATCCCAATACTGGTGCTCGAGCACAATGGTCATTTCATCGGGATAGCGGCTGAGCAGATGATCGGGGATCGATACGCCCGGCGCGCGCGTACGGAACGTGATGTAAAAATGATGCTTTCCCGGCAGGCCGCGTGGGCCTTGCGCTTGCTGCAGCGCAGCGCGCACGACAGAGCGCAGCGCATCCTGCATCATCTGGTCGTACCCGAGCAGATCGTCGGTCACGGCCGAACCCCCATACCTTGTCATTGGCCCCACCCTTAGCGCCTGCGCGTATGCAGTCAACGCGCCATTCAGCGCGCGCGAAAACGGGTGCGCGCGCGGCGCCCGCGAGGCGAACTTGACGCGTTGGCGCCGCATGTGCGCCGCCGCGGGCGAGCCGGCGCCGCGGCGCACGCGTGCAAGGCGAGAGCGGACGGTCTTGCGTGTTCAGGAATGGGACGCGCCCAAAAGCATGCTCCAGGGGAGTTTTTCCGCTGCGAAGTGATCGCTGCGCGGCGCCAGCGTTTCCGGCGCGTCGAACGCGCAGACCGGGATGTGGGTTTGGCCGGGCCACCCATCGCCCTCGAAGGCCAGCGGCGAACCGCATGTCGCGCAGAAAAACCGGCGCACGCCGGGCGAAGATGCGTAATGCGCAATCGTCGCGCCGGCCAAGCGCACCTGCGCAGCCATGAACCCGGCCCAAACGACGCACGGCGCAGACGCCGCGCGGCGGCAGCTTTCGCAATGGCACGCCGAAACGAAACGCGGTTCGCCGCGCGCTTCGATTGTCACGGCGCGGCACAGGCAGCGCCCGGTGCGGAGCGGTTCGTCCGACATGCGGCAATCATGGCCCGCCCGGTGCAGCGCGTCGAGCGCGATGCGATGGGATATCCGGCGCGAAGCGCGGACTGCGGCGCTAACGCCGGACACGCCTCTTTGGAGCTTGGCGCCTGCGCCGCCGAGAGAAATCCCCGGCTTCTGTTGCCGGGCGCCGGGGGGCCCCGCCTGAGGATGCTACTCGTCAGGACTTAAGGTCGAGAACTCCCGAACTGCTTACGCAGCGAGGGCGAACTCTTCAGCAGTGTTGTCGTTGGCAACTATTGCTGTTTGGCCTGTAACGGGACCACCCGAGCGAAAGCCACGACCTTCAACGTCCGTCGATCCTGTTTCGGCCCCGCATGGGCCTCCCACGAGAAGCCCGCCGCCATCCCCGAAGGGACGAAAGCTGGTGGAGCCGCCGGGCATCGCACCCGGGTCCGATCCGCCTATCTTCGCGCGTTTATCGCCATAGTCCGGCTTGCGCCGAACGCCTGAGATATAGGCGCGTTCGCCGCCGATGCAAAACGCCCCGCCAGGGGCGAGGCGGCGGCTCGGGCCGCGAGCCTATCGCGCCAGCGCCGAGTCGCCGTAGAAGCAAGCTCTGCCCAAAAGGGGGGAGTGCGCGATGAACGGCATGGTCAAGAAGCTGGCGGCGGAGTTCATCGGCACGTTCGCCCTGGTCTTTTTCGGCTGCGGCGCCGCAGTGCTGGCCGGCTTCGGGGCGGTCGGCCAATTGGGCATCGCGCTGGCCTTCGGGCTCACCATTGTGGCGATG
The DNA here is from genome assembly GCA_033764725.1 of Hyphomonadaceae bacterium. Taxonomy (GTDB): domain Bacteria; phylum Pseudomonadota; class Alphaproteobacteria; order Caulobacterales; family Aquidulcibacteraceae; genus RI-43. Next base: position 80,701 of record JANRIR010000051.1, on the reverse strand, counting down.
GCCTACAGCCTCGGCCCGGTGTCGGGCTGCCATCTCAATCCCGCCGTGAGCTTCGCGCTGTTCGTCGCTGGCCGGATGTCGCGCACCGATTTGTGGCAATATGCGTTGGCGCAGTGCTTCGGCGCGCTCGTGGGCGCAGGCGCGCTCTATCTGATCGCCTCCGGGTCGGCCTATTTCGACCCCAACACGCCGCAACTTGGACAGAACGGCTACGGCGCCGGCTCGCCGGGGCAATATCCGCTGTGGTCGGGCATGATCTTCGAGGTGCTGGCGACGTTCCTTTTCGCGCTCGTCATCCTCGGCGCAACCCAGGGGGAGGCGGCGCCCTTTGCGGGCATCGCCATTGGGCTCGCGCTCGCGGTCATCCATATTGTGGGCATCCAGATTACGGGCGTGTCGGTTAACCCGGCGCGTTCGCTTGGTCCGGCGTTGTTGGCGGGCGGGTCGGCGATGCAGCAGCTCTGGCTGTTCATCTTCGCGCCGCTCCTGGGCGCGGCGCTCGCCGGCTTCGCCCATCGTCTTGGCCTGCTGACGCCGGATGAGTGAGGAGCGCCGATGACCCTAACCGCCGCCCGCGCCGACGCGTCCGCGTCCAATCCCGCTGATGCGGCCTATCTCGCGCTGCTTCGCGACATCCTCGCTCATGGCGCCGACGCGCCGGATCGCACCGGCACCGGCGTGCGGAGCGTATTCGGCCGCCAGATGCGCTTTGCGCTGGACGACGGCTTTCCGCTGCTCACCACCAAAAAGCTCCACCTCAAAAGCATCATCCTGGAGTTGCTGTGGTTCCTGCGCGGCGATCAGAACGTGCGCTGGCTGCAGGAGCGCGGCGTGACGATCTGGGACGAATGGGCCGACGAAAACGGCGACCTCGGCCCGGTCTATGGCAAGCAATGGCGCTCATGGTCTGCGCCTGACGGGCGGGTGATCGACCAGATTTCCGCTGTGGTCCAAAGCTTGAAGTCCAATCCGCATTCGCGCCGCCACATCGTCAGCGCCTGGAACCCCGCCGACGTCGACAGCATGGCGCTGCCGCCCTGCCATTGCCTGTTCCAGTTCTACGTCGCCCCCGGAGAGGACGGACAAGGGCGCTTGAGCTGTCAGCTCTATCAGCGCTCCGCCGACATGTTCCTCGGCGTTCCGTTCAACATCGCGTCCTATGCGCTATTGACGCTCATGATGGCGCAGGTGGTCGGGCTGAAGCCGGGCGATTTCGTCCATACGCTGGGCGATGCGCACCTCTACGCCAATCATGTCGATCAGGCGCGTCTGCAATTGAGCCGCGCGCCGTATCCGGCGCCGCGCATGATCCTTAACCCGAACGTGAAGGACATCTTCGCCTTCACCTACGAGGATTTCACGCTGCAAGGCTATCAGGCCCACCCCGCCATCAAGGCGCCGATCGCGGTGTGACGGCGCCGCTCACCCTCATTGTCGCGCGCGGGCGCAATGGCGTCATCGGGCGCGAGGGTGCGCTGCCCTGGCGGCTCGCCTCGGACATGGCGCACTTCAAGGCCGCCACGATGGGTCGGCCGGTGCTGATGGGCCGCAAGACGTGGGACTCGCTGCCGCGCAAGCCGCTGCCGGGCCGTCCCAATCTCGTGCTCACGCGCGATCCCGCGTTTCGCGCTGAAGGCGGCTGGAGCTTCGCCTCGCTCGACGCGCTGCTCGCGGCGGGCCGCGCAATGGCGGCGGCGTCGGGCGCGGATGCGGTGTGCGTCATCGGCGGGGCGCAGCTCTACGCCGCGCTCCTGCCGCAGGCAGAGCGCATCCTCGTCACCGAGGTCGATCTCGCGCCGGAAGGCGACGTCCATTTCAGCTATGACGAATCCGCCTGGCGCGAAACCGCGCGCGCCGCCCACGCCGCCGGCCCGAAGGACGACGCCGCCTTTACCGTCCGCACGCTCGAGCGCGCCGGATAAGCGCTTTCCCTGCCGCAGCGTCGCCCGCTACAGTGTGGAAAACCACAAAACGGGAGCGGCGCGATGAGCTTTGAAATTCTGGCCGAAGGGCTCCAGTTCCCAGAAGGGCCGATCGCGATGCCGGACGGCTCGGTGATCCTCGTCGAAATCAAGCGCGGCACGCTCTCGCGCGTGTGGAACGGCAAGATCGAGGTCATCGCCACGCTCGGCGGCGGCCCGAACGGCGCGGCGCTGGGGCCGGATGGCGCGGTCTATGTGTGCAACAATGGCGGCTTCGAGTGGCATGAGACGATGGGCTTGTGCATTCCGGGCCACGCCGCGCACGACTACGCGGGCGGCCGCATCGAGCGCGTCGATCTCGCCACGGGAAAATTCGAGCGCGTCTATGACGCAGTGAACGGCGAACGTCTCTCGGGCCCCAACGACATCGTGTTCGACAAGGCGGGCGGGTTTTGGTTCACGGATTTGGGAAAGACCTATCGCCGCCATCGCGATCATGGCGGGCTCTATTACGCCAAGCCGGACGGATCGAAGATCGTCGAGGTCGCCTATCCGTCCATAGGGTGGAACGGCGTCGGTCTTTCGCCGGACGAAAAGACGGTCTACGCCGCGGAAACCGTTAGCGGTAAATTATGGGCGTTCGATATCATTGGCGAGGCCCAAATCAATCCTGCGGCGCCGGGCGCGCCAGGGCGCTGCGTGGCGACGCAATCGACGCATGTGTTTTTCGACTCCATGGCCGTGCAGGCGAACGGCGACGTGTGCATCGCCACGATCCTGAATGGCGGCGTCACCACGATCACGCCTGCGGGCGTCTCGTCGCATACGCCCTTTCCGGACCTTTTGGTGACGAACATCTGCTTCGGCGGCGCCGATATGCGCGACGCCTTCATCACGCTGTCGGGAACCGGAAAACTGATCAAAGCGCGCTGGCCGGAGCCGGGATTGAAGCTCAATTTTGCGCACTACGCGTAGCGCTAGCAGATTACCCCCGCCTCGCAAGGCGGCGGGGGAACATCGGATCGAAGGAGCCCACCGCCATGATCACCGTGCACCACCTCAATAATTCACGGTCGCAGCGCGTGCTGTGGATGCTGGAGGAGCTGGCCGTCGCCTACGAGATCGTGTTCCACCAGCGCGACGCGGTCACCAATCTCGCGCCGCCGGAACTGAAGGCGGTGCATCCGCTCGGCAAATCGCCAGTGATCGTCGATGGCGATCGCGTCGTCGCCGAAAGCGGCGCGATCCTCGATTATCTCGCGCGCTGGCATGGCGGGGGCGCGCTCAGCGCGGCGATCGATGCGCCGGAATGGCCGGCCTATCTGCACTGGATGCATTTCGCGGAAGGCTCCGCGATGCTGCCGCTGATGCTGCACCTCTACACGATGCGCCTCGGCGATGCGGCCGCGCCCGTGCAGCCGCGCATCGCCGCCGAGATCGACAATCATCTGAGCTATATGGACGCCGCGCTCGCGGGAAAATCCTTCCTCGTGGGCGACAGGCTGACCGCGGCGGACATCCAAAACAGCTTCGTTCTCGAGGCGGCCCGCACCTTCGGGAAACTTGGCGCGTATGGCAACCTTTCCCGCACGCTCGACTCCTGGCAGGCGCGCACGGCCTATCAGCGCGCCCTGCAGAAAGGCGGCCCCTACGCCTTCGGGCCGCAAGGCCGCTGACGGCTTAGGCGAAGCGGATCTCGGGCAGCGGTTTGGCGCCGACGGCGATCCCATCGAGCACGCGTGCGGCGATCGCGGCGAAGCGGCGCGCCATCGGGTGCTCGGGTTGGCTTGCGACCAGCGGCGCGCCTGCGTCGGCGCTGACGCGCAAATCCATATCGAGCGGCAATTCGCCCAGGAATGGCGCGCCGATCGCCTCGGCCGTCCGGCGCGCGCCGCCTTCGCCGAAGATGTAGGCGCGCGCGCCGTCGGCCGCTTCGTACCAGCTCATGTTCTCGATGACGCCGAGGATCGGGGCGTGCATCTTCTCGAACATCGCCGCACCGCGGCGCACATCGGCGAGCGCGACCTCCTGCGGCGTCGACACGAGCACCACGCCGTCGAGCGCCAGACGCTGCAGCAGCGTCAAATGCAAGTCTCCGGTGCCGGGCGGCAGATCGAGCACGAGCACATCCAGCGGCGCCCAGGCGGCGTCCTCCAGCAATTGCCGCGCGGCGCCGGAGGCCATCGGGCCGCGCCAGATCATCGCCTGATCGGGATCGACGATGTTGCCGATCGACAGCGTCTTGAGGCCCCAGGCCGGGATCGGGTTCAGCGTCTTGCCGTCGCCGCGCGTCGGCTTGAGCCCGGCGGCGCCGAGCAGCGTCGGGACGGATGGGCCGTAAATGTCGAGATCGAGCAGACCGACCTGACGGCCGGTTGCGGCGAGCGCGCACGCGAGGTTCACCGCGATCGTGGATTTGCCGACGCCGCCCTTGGCGCTGGCCACCGCGATCGCGGCGCCGACGCCCGGCAGACGCCCGCGACCCGGAGCCGCAGCCGCGCTACGATGCGCCGTCAAAACCACGCTGGCGCGCGAAACTCCAGGGAGCGCCGCCGCCGTCGCTTCGGCGGCGTCGCGCACCGTCTTGTAGCGCGCGACGGCCTCCGCCGGCGCTTCCAGCGTGAAGGCCAGCGCGCCGTCCGGGCGGATGGCGATGCCCGCGATACGCCCGGCGGCGGCCAATCCGCGCCCGGTCACGGGGTCTTGAATGCGGTCAAGGGCCGCGATCAGCGCCTCTTCGCTTATCGTCAAACCGTTGTTCATGCTTGATCCCTAGGGAGTGGGGGCACATATCCGGCGCGCGGCTCAGCCGCGCAAGGCGGCCAGAACAGCGCGCCAAAGGGGTCGAACAACCAATGCCTTGGAATGATCAGTCGAATTCGTCGGACGGGTCCGGCGGCCAAGGCAAGGGTGGAGGCGGCGGGCCGTGGGGGCGGGAGCCTCCGCGCCAGCCTTGGGGCCAGCCGCCGCGGCGGCCCCAGCAGGGCGGCGACGGGCCCGACCTCGATGAAATGGTGCGCCGCTTCCGCGAGCGCCTGCGCGGCCGGTTCGGCGGGCGCGGCGGCGGCCAAGGCGGCGGGACCGGCGGCGGAACCGGCGGCGGAACCGGCGGCACGCCGGGCGGCGTGCTGGCCATCGGCGGCCTGCTGATGATCGGCTGGGTGGCGTCCGGGATCTATATCGTCGATCAAGGCGAGGTTGGCGTTGTCCAGCGTTTCGGCGCACTCAACCGCACCACCGGTCCTGGCCTGCATGTGCACCTTCCGCTGCCGATCGAAACCGTGCGCGTGGTCCAGCAGACCCAGCAGCGCCGCATCGAGGTCGGCATCCGCGAGCAGCAGGACGTCGAGGGCGAGAGCCTGATGCTGACCGGGGACGAAAGCATCGTCGACATCGATTTCGCCGTTCTCTTTCGTTTGACGGATGCGGAAGATTTTCTGTTCAACGTGCGCGATCAGGAAGAAGCGATCCGCGGCGTGGCGGAGGCCGCGATGCGCGAAGTCATCGGCCAGCGCCAGCTCGAGCTGATCATCACCCGCGATCGCGGCCAGATCGAACTCGCGGTGCGCGATCTCGCCCAGGGCGTGCTCGACCAGTACGGTATGGGCGTGCAATTGCTGCAGGTGCAGATGCTGAAGGTGGCGCCGCCGCCGCAGGTCATCGATGCGTTCGACGACGTCGTCCGCGCCGGCCAGGACGCCGAAACGCAAATCAACCGCGCCCAGCAATATCTCAATGAAGTGGTGCCCAACGCCCGCGGTCAGGCTGCGCAGATCACGCAGGAGGCCGAAGGCTATCGCGAGCAGGTGACGCGCGAAGCGGCCGGTGAGGCCGAGCGCTTCCGGCTCGTGGAGGCCGAGTATCGCCGCTCTCCGCGCGTGACGCGCGACCGTCTCTACACCGAAACCATGGAGCGGATTTATCAGGGCGCCGACCGCATCATCATCGATGAGCGCTCGGGCGCCGTGCCGATCATTCCGCTTGATCAATTGCGCCGCACGCCGCCTGCGCCGGCCGCCGCACCGGCGCCGCAGGCGCCCGCCGTTCGCCAGGGAGGCCGCTGATGCGCGTCTGGACTGCGCCTTTTCTCATCGCCATCGGCGTCGGCTTGCTGCTGCTCGCCAACACCTTTTTCACCGTGTCGCAGACGCAGCAGGCGCTTGTGCTGCGCTTCGGCGAGGTCGTGCGCTACGGCAACGTCATCGGCGTGATCAACGCACCGCGCAACGAAGAGGCTCCTGGCCTCTATGTGAAGGTGCCGTTCATCGACAATGTCGTGACGTTCGACCGCCGCATCCTCGGCTTCACCCTGTCGGAGCGGCGCGTCACAGCGTCGGATCAGCAGAACCTGCTCGTCGACGCCTATGTGCGCTGGCGCATCATGGACCCGTTGCGCTTCTATCAGGCCGCGCAGACCGAAGAGGGCGGGCGCGTGCGTCTTGAAGCGCTGGCGGAAGCGTCGCTGCGCCGCGCCCTCGGCGGAGCCACGCAGAACGCCATCATCACCACGCAACGCAACGCGCTGATGCGTGCGGTCGTCGCCGACATCAATCGCGAAGCTGCCGGCGAACTTGGCGTGCAGATCATCGACGTGCGCATCCGCCAGGTCGATCTGCCGCGCGAAACCGCCGAACGCGTCTATGCGCGCATGCGCACGGAGCGCGAGCAGGTGGCGGCGGAAATCCGCGCCAAGGGCGAGGAGCAGGCGCTGCGCGTGCGCGCCGACGCCGATCGCCAGGCCGTCGTCATCCGCGCCGAAGCCCAGGAAGCTGCGCAAAAGATTCGCGGCGACGGCGATGCGCGCCGCGCGGCGATCTTTGCGGAGGCCTATGGCCGCAATCCGGAGTTCGCCGCCTTCTATCGCTCGCTGCAGGCTTATGAGCGCTCGATCCCGCCGGGCACGCCTATGGTGGTGCCGCCCAGCGGCGAGTTCTTCCGCTACATGCGCAACCGCAACGGCGGCAATTGAGCCGCCGCCGCTTGCGCTGACGACGCGCCGCGGATAAGCGGGCGTCGATGGCGCACGGGGCGATCTTGAAGCGCATGATCATCGCTGCGGCCGCGGGCCTCGCCGCGATCGCGCCGGCTTCGGCGCAGTCTCGCCTGCCCGTCTCGGGCTTTGCCGACCTTGCCGACCGGTTGACGCCGACGGTGGTCAACATCGCCACCATGCAACGCATCGACGGCGTGGAGGAGGCGCCGCGCTTTCCGCGCGGCTCGCCGCTGGAGCGCTTCAACGAAGAGCTCGAGGACGGCGCCCCGCAGGCGACCTCGCTGGGCTCCGGCTTCGTGGTGTCGGCGGACGGCGTGGTGGTGACGAATTATCACGTCATCGAGGGCGCCGAGACCATTGCGGTCATTTTCCAATCCGGCGAACAAGCGCCGGCGCGTATCCTGGGCGTCGATCGCGCCACCGATCTTGCGGTGCTGCGCGTCGATCTGGGCCGGCCCTTGCCGTTTGCGGCGCTGGGCGACAGCGACGCCGCACGCGTCGGCGATCTGGTCCTGGCGATCGGCAATCCGTTCGGCCTCGGCGGCACGGTGACGAGCGGCATCATCTCGGCGCGCAACCGCAACATCGACGCCGGCCGCTACGACGATTTCATCCAGACCGACGCCTCGATCAATCGCGGCAATTCCGGCGGGCCGCTGTTCAATATGCGCGGCGAAGTGATCGGCGTGAACACGGCGATCGTGTCGCCGACAGGCGCATCGGTCGGCGTCGGCTTCGCCATTCCATCGGCGCAGATCAGCCAGGTGATCCGCCACATCGTGGCCTATGGCGAGGTGCGCCGCGGGTGGCTCGGCGTGCGCCTGGCGTCGGTGACGCCGGAGATCGCGCAGCGCAACGCCCTGCCGCAACAGGGCGGCGCGGTGATCACCCGGATCACGCCCGACAGCCCGGCCGCGCGCGCGGGCCTGCGCGCCGGCGATGTCGTGGTGCGCTTCGCGGGCCGCGCCATCGCCGACGGGCGCAGCCTGACGCGCATGGTCGCGGAGGCCGAGGTCGGCGGCGCCGCTCCGATCGACATCGTACGCGAGGGGCGTCGGATGACGATGGCGGTGACGATCGCGCGTCTGCGCGAGGCCGATCCTGGCTTGCCGGCCGCACTCTCGGAAGAAGACGGGCCGCGCCTGCCCGGGCGCGCGCGCAGCGGCCGCGCCTTGGGTCTGATGCTGGGCGAAATCGACGACGATCAGCGCCAGCGTTTTTCGCTGGCAGACGATGCGCGCGGGCTGATCGTGCTCGGCGTTGAAGATCCGGCGAACGCGCGCGCAGGCCTGCGCGCTGGCGACGTGATCGAAACCTTGGCGGCCGAAGAGATCGAGACCATCGGCCAGGCGCGCGAAATCGCGGAGACGGCGCGCGCTGCGGATGCGCGCATCGTGGCGCGCATCAGGCGCGATGGGCGCATCACCTATCGCGCGCTGCGGCCCGCGCGCTGACGCTCACACCGCAGCGAACTCGCGCTGCGCATAGCCTTGAAAATAGAGCGCGGTTTCGAGCGTGGTGTGCGCGATCCGCGCATCGGCCTCCGCCGCCACGATCGGCTTGGCGCGGTAGGCGATCCCCAAACCTGCCGCATGCAGCATGGCGAGGTCGTTGGCGCCGTCGCCGATCGCCAGCGCGGCCTCCGGCGCGACGCCCGCCGACGCGGAGGTTTCATGCAAAGCCTGGAGTTTCGCCTCGCGGCCGAGGATCGGCTCGGCCACCGCGCCGGTGAGGGCTGCGCCGTCGTCCAGCAGAACGTTGGCGCGATGCGCCGCGAAACCGGCCGCGGCGGCCACGCGTTCGGTGAAGAAGGTGAAGCCGCCCGACACCAGCGCCGTCTGCGCGCCATGCGCGGCCATCGTGCGCACCAGCGTCTGCGCGCCGGGCGAGAGCCGCACGCGTTCGCCATAGCAGCGCTGCAGCATCTCCAGCTTCAGGCCCTTGAGCCGCGCGACCCGCGCGCGCAGCGCCGGCTCGAAGGCGAGTTCGCCGCGCATCGCGCGTTCGGTGATGGCCGCGATCTCTTCCTTTAGCCCGGCATAGTCGGCAAGTTCATCGAGACACTCGACCGTGATGATGGTGGAATCCATGTCGGCGATCAGCACGCTCTTGCGTCGCCCCGCGCTCGGCAAGAGCGCCCAATCGACCGGCAGATCGCCCACGGCGTGCGCGGCTTCCTCGGCCAGCTCGGCGTCGCGCGCCGGATAATCCCATTCCGCCGCGATCCAGCCGGCGAGCACGCGCGGCGGCGGCAGCTTGCGCGCCAAAGCCACGCGCCCCAGCATCAAAAGCGCTTTGCGATAGACGGCCTTCTCGCCCGCTGGGGCGACGAAGGTGAGCGTGTGGGGCTGAGGTTCCGGCATGAGACCTGCGCTGCTTATCATGGGGCCGACGGCGAGCGGCAAGTCCGCGCTCGCGCTGCGGCTCGCGGCCGCCTTTGACGGCGAGATCGTCAACGCGGATTCAATGCAGGTCTATGCGGATTTGCGCGTGCTCACCGCACGGCCGTCGCCGGCGGAGGAGGCGCAGGCGCCGCACCATCTTTATGGCGTCGTCGATGCGGCTGAGCGCTTCTCGGTCGGCCGCTGGGCGGCGGTCGCTGCCCCTGTCGTCGCCGCCATCGCGGCGCGCGGCCGCCTGCCGATCGTCGTCGGCGGCACGGGGCTGTACTTCAAGGCGCTGACCGAAGGCCTCGCGGCGGCGCCGCCCGGGGAGGCGGCGATCCGCGCTGCGCTGCACGCCCGCCTCAAGGCGGAAGGCCCCGCCGCGCTGCACGCAAGCCTTCAGGCCCGCGATCCGGACGCGGCGGCGAAGCTCTCGCCGCAGGACGCGCCGCGCATTCTCCGCGCGCTCGAGGTCGTCGAGGCGACCGGGCGCCCGCTCAGCGCCTGGATCGCAGCGCAGCCGCCGCCGCCGCTTGCGCCCGGGGCGTGGCGCGGTTTGCGCCTCGCGCCGGACCGCGCCGCGCTTTACGCTGCGATCGATGCGCGCGTCACGGCGATGGCGCGCGACGGCGCGCTGGAGGAGGTGCGCCGTCTCGCCGATCGTGGCCTCGATCCGCTGTTGCCCTGCATGAAGGCGCACGGCGCGCCGGCGCTCATGGCCTACCTGCGCGGCGAGATCGGCCTCGACGCTGCGCTCGACGTCGCACGGCAGGACACGCGCAACTACGCCAAGCGCCAATTCACCTGGATGCGCGGCCAGATGCCGGATTGGCCCAGCGTCGCGCCGGAGGCCGCGTTTGAGGCCGCACGCGTCATGGCCACAGAAACAAACCCGCAAGACCATGAAATCAGCAAAAAATAACCCCAAAAACGGCGGTTGACCCCGTGAAGGGGATAATTTATTTTTTCGTTCGATACGTAGAGGCAGGCTCAATGGCGCGCGACGCGATCATTCTTGTACTTGCGGCGCGCCGCACCTCCGCCTGATCCGGGCGGACGCGGCGCGTATGGAACGACAGGGGCCGATGAGGCCCCTTTTCTTTTGCCCGGCCGCCGGCCGGAACCAGGAGTGAAGCCCGATGGACGGCGCGACCCGCGTGACCGCTGAAGCCGATACGCTCACCGGGGCGGAGATCGTCGTGCGCGCGCTTATCGAGCAGGGCGTGGACACGCTGTTCGGCTATCCCGGCGGCGCGGTGCTGCCGATCTACGACGCCTTGTTCGCCGAGCCGCGGTTGCGCCACATCCTGGTGCGCCACGAGCAGGGCGCAGGCCACATGGCGGAAGGCTATGCGCGCTCGACGGGGAAGGTGGGCGTCGCCCTCGTGACGTCCGGGCCGGGCGCGACCAATATCGTGACGCCGCTGGCCGACGCCTTGCTCGATTCCATTCCAATCGTGGTGATCACCGGGCAGGTGCCGACGCACCTGATCGGCTCAGACGCGTTCCAGGAATGCGACACCGTCGGCATCACGCGCGCCTGCACGAAGCACAATTGGCTGGTCAAGGACGTGAACGATCTCGCGCGCGTGATGCACGAGGCGTTTCATGTCGCGCGCAGCGGCCGGCCCGGTCCGGTCGTGATCGACATCCCGAAGGATGTGCAATTCGCCAAGGGCGCCTATGCGCCGCCCAACGCTGCGCCGTTGCAGCGCTATCGGCCGCGCGTAGAGCCCGACCGCCGCGCCATCGCCGAAGCGATCGCGCTGTTGGAGCAGGCGCGGCGACCGGTCATCTATTCCGGCGGCGGCGTGATCAATGCGGGGCCGGGCGCCAGCGCACATTTGCGCGCGTTTGCGGAGATGACGGGCTTTCCCGTGACCTCGACGCTGATGGGGCTCGGCGCGTTTCCCGCCTCCCACCCGCAATGGCTGGGCATGCTGGGCATGCATGGCGCATGGGAAGCCAATCACGCGATGCATGATTGCGACGTCATGCTGTGCGTGGGCGCGCGCTTCGACGATCGCGTCACCGGACGGCTCGACGCGTTTTCGCCGCACTCCAAGAAAATCCACATCGATATCGATCCCTCGTCGATCAACAAGAACGTCTTGGTCGATGTGGGGATCATCGCCGATGCGGGCGCGGCGCTCGCCGCCTTGTGCGACGGCTGGCAGGCGCGGCGTCTGGCGCGCGATGCGGCGGGCCTTGCGCCCTGGTACGCGCAAATCGATCAATGGCGGGCGCGCAAGGGCTTCGCCTATCGCCGCGACGAGGCGGTGATCAAGCCGCAATACGCCATCGAGCGCTTGCACGCGCTGACAAGGGATCGCGACGTCTACATCACCACGGAGGTGGGCCAGCATCAGATGTGGGCGGCCCAGTTCTTTCATTTCGAAAAGCCGAACCGCTGGATGACGTCGGGCGGTCTCGGCACGATGGGCTATGGACTGCCCGCCGCAATCGGCGTGCAGGCGGCCCACCCCGATGCGCTCGTCATCGACATCGCCGGCGAAGCGAGCGTGCAGATGACGATGCAGGAAATGTCCTGCGCGGTGCAGCACGATCTGCCGGTGAAGATTTTCATCCTGAACAATGAATGGATGGGCATGGTGCGCCAGTGGCAGCAATTGCTGCACGGCGAGCGCTATTCCCATTCGTATTCGGAAGCCTTGCCCGATTTCGTGAAGCTGGCGGAGGCCTATGGCTGCGTCGGCATGCGCGCCGAGACGCCGGCCGAACTCGATGCGAAAATCATCGACATGATCGACTGCCCGAAGCCGGTTCTGTTCGATTGCCGCGTGGCGAAGACGGAGAATTGCTTTCCGATGATCCCATCCGGCAAGGCGCACAACGAGATGATCCTCGCCGATACGTTCCAGGGCGACGAGATCGACGACGACGGCAAGCAGCTGGTGTGAGCAGCGCCTTCGATCGGTTTTGCGGTATGGCGCGCGCGCCTCTCCATCGCCCCGGCCGGAGCGCAGCGCAGAGCCGGGGCCTATGCAGGCGCGCGCCGAAAACATGGACCCCGGCCCCCGCTTCGCGAGACCGGGGTGATGGAAGGACGCGCCACGAGCATTCGGCTTCCGCTGTGGGATTAAGCGAAGCGATGGCGCAGGCGCAGGAACGGCTTTTCGATGAAGCGGAACGAGGCGAAAGCGACCGCCAGCGTGACGCCATAGACGATCGCGAACGTCATCGCCTGGTGCGTGAAGCTCCAGGCGCCGTCGCGTGCGGGCAAAAGACTGCTCACAAGCACCAGCACCGGCAGGTGATAGAGATAGGCGCCATAGGACACCCGCCCGATCGCTTGCAGCCCGGGGATGGCGCACACGGCGCCGATCCACGCCTCTTTCGCCAGCACCAGCGCGATGAGCGATCCCGCAAGCAGCGCGATGGCGCTGTACATCACGATCTGGCGGCCTTCGCCCCACAAGATGCCGGAAATGATGTTGCGCAGCGCGTCGGCGCCGAAGCCGAGGCTTTGCATCTGCAATCCGGCGTAAACGCCGCAATACGCGACGAACGCCCCGAGCGCGGCGAAAAAGTACAAGCGCGCGCGCGCAAGATCGGCGGCGATGGCGTCGCGGTGCAGGGCGATGAGCGCGCCGATGGCGAAGCTGTCGAAATGCGCAGGGCCGATGACATAGATCGCAAAGGCTTTGTAGCCGTCGTCCGGCAGGGCGCCCTCCGCCCACACGCTCAAGCCCGCGCGGATCAGCGGACCGGCGACGACGAGCGCGGCGAGCGCGCGCTTCAGCCCTTCGCGGTCAAGGAATGCAAACAGAAACGGGAAGACCAGGTAGAATTGCTCCTCCACGCTGATCGTCCACAAATGGCCGATGGCTGGCCATTGCGCCTCGTGCGCGATCATCCGGAAATTGTAGGTGAAGGTGAGCAGGTAGGGCAGCTCGCCCAAGATATCCGGACGGCTCGCGATCAGCGCCCAGATCATGTTGCCGGCGACGAACAGCACATAGATCGGCCAGATCCGGATCGCGCGGCGCAGCATGAAATTGCGGATCAGCAGACCGCGCGAAGGGTGGGGCGCATCCGAGCCCAGAAGCGAGGTGGTGATGGCGAAGCCGGATATGACATAGAACAGCCACACCCCCATCCAGCCCAGGGGCAGAAGCTGGCAATGCTGCAGCACCACCGCCGTCATGGCGAAGCAGCGCAGCGCGTCGATCTCGCCGACATAGGCTGTGCGCGCCGGCGCCGGGTCGGCTGCGCCGGGCGCGGCCGAGGCGGTCAGCGCTTGCGTTCCCATTTGGCACATCCCCCGGCCGGCCGGGCTCTGTTAAGAAGCCCTGCATCGCCCCCGTCAATCGGTCCGGGGCGACTGGGTGCAATTTCCGCTCCGGCGCCGCGGCGCTGGGCGGCGTTTGCGTCTGCGCCCCGCCTCAGGAGCCTCCATGCCCCCGCGCACTGACGACCCCATCGAGAACCGCACCCTGGCGATCCTGGTCGACAACGAGCCGGGCGTGCTGGCGCGCGTGGTGGGGCTGTTCTCCGCCCGCGGCTACAATATCGAGAGCCTCACCGTCGCCGAGACCGATCGCGCCCAGCACGCCTCGCGCATCACCATCGTGACGTCGGGTCAGCCGGTCATCCTCGATCAGATCCGCGCGCAGCTCGAGCGAATTGTGGCTGTGCGCCGCGTCATCGACGTGACGCGCGATCCCGCGGGCGTGGAGCGCGAATTGGCGCTGATCAAGGTGCGCTCGACCGGGCAGGAGCGCATCGAGGCTTTGCGTCTTTCGGAAATATTTCGCGCCAAAGTGATCGATACAACGTTGGAAAGCTTCATCTTCGAATTGACCGGCGCCAGCAGCAAGATCAATTCCTTCATCGAACTGATGCGCCCGCTGGGACTTGTCGAAGTCAGCCGCACCGGCGTTCTGTCGATCCATCGCGGGGTCGAAACGGCGTGAGTGCGAAGCGATCAAAGAATCTTCCTGAAGAAAGGCGGCGGCGATGCGCATCCTGATGGCGGCGGCGATAGCAGCGGCGGCGTGCGCCGCCGCGCCCATGGCGTCGGCGCAGATCGCCGGCGCGCGCACGCCGTCCTGGGCGCAGTCCCTGGTGGCGTCGGACGTCATCGCCTCGACCGGCGGGCGCTCGACGCTGCAGGCGCCGGGCGTCGATTTCTCCGTGCGCGTCACGATTGCGCCGCATCAGGGCGGCGTGGCGCGCGTCATCCGGGTCGACGGCCGCGGCGGTGAAACGAGCCTGCATCTGCGCCGCTTCACCGGCCACCCCACTGCCGGCTGGTGGATCTGGGGTCCGGAGACGCCCGCGACGCGCGCGCTCACGCCCGCGCAGCGCGCCGATCTCGAGCGGCTGGCGAGCGCGGCGGTCAGCGCCGTCGGCGCCAGCGACCAGACTTGCCCGGCGGGCGAACAGGCCTTTGTGGAGATTTTCTCGCGCGGTCGGTCCACCGTGGCGTCCCGCGCATGCCTTGGCGGCGATCCGGTGAGCGCGCTGGCGCGCACCGCCTCCGACCTCGCGGGCTCGCGTACGGAGGAGGAGTTGCACACGGCCGCCATCGAGGAATTGCTCGACGCCGATCGCGCCTTCAACGCGAAGGCCCAAGCCGACGGCGTGCCTGCAGCATTCGCGCATTTCGCGGCTGAAGACGCTGCGCATTTCACCCCGGGCGAGGAGCCGGCCCGCACGCCGGAGGAGCGCGCCGCGCGCTGGCGCGATTGGGGCGAGGCCGACGCGCTCGCCTGGGCGCCGATGCATGCGGAAGTGTCGGATCGCGGCGATCTCGGCTGGACGTGGGGCAATGCGGTGCGCACCGGGGCGGACGGCGCAGCGCAAACCGCACGCTACGTGACGGTGTGGCGGCGCAACTATGACGGCGCTTGGCGCTTCGTGGCCGATATCGGCGTGGCTGGCCCGCCGCTGGTCGCGCCGGCGCCATTGAGAAATTGACCTTGAACAGCATCGCCGCCTTGCGGATGAATTGCAAAAACAGAAAACAAACGGAGTTGTGCAGCATGCGTGTGTACTACGATCGCGACGCCGATCTGGCGCTGATCCAATCCAAGACGGTGGCCATCGTGGGCTATGGCAGCCAGGGCCATGCGCACGCGCTCAATCTGCGCGACAGCGGCGTCAACAACGTCATCGTCGCGCTCAAGAAAACCTCGCCGACCGTCAAAAAGGCGGAGGGCGAGGGGTTGAAGGTCATGACCGTATCGGAGGCCGCCAAGGCCGCGGACGTCATCATGATCCTCGCGCCCGACGAGCTGCAGGCTGAAGTCTACGCCGGCGAGATCGCGCCGCACATGAAGGCCGGAAAAACGCTTCTGTTCGGCCACGGCTTCAACGTGCATTTCAAGCTGATCGAGGCGCCGGCGGACGTCGATGTCGGCATGGTCGCGCCGAAGGGCCCGGGCCACACCGTGCGCGGGGAATATCTCAAGGGCGGCGGCGTGCCGACGCTGGTGGCCGTGCACCAGAACCCATCGGGCCGCGCGCTGGAGCTGTCCTTGTCCTATGCGTCGGCGATCGGCGGCGGGCGCTCGGGGATCATCGAAACGAATTTCCGCGAAGAGTGCGAAACCGATCTGTTCGGCGAGCAGGCGGTGCTGTGCGGCGGCCTCGTTGAGCTGATCCGCGCGGGCTTCGAAACGCTGGTCGAGGCGGGCTATGCGCCGGAGATGGCCTATTTCGAATGTTTGCACGAGGTGAAACTGATCGTCGACCTCATCTATGAGGGCGGCATCGCCAATATGAACTACTCGGTGTCGAACACGGCCGAGTACGGCGAATACGTCACGGGCCCACGCATCATCACCCCGGCAACCAAGGCCGAGATGAAGCGTGTGCTGGAGGACATCCAGTCCGGCCGCTTCGCCCGTGATTGGATGCTGGAGAACAAGGTCGGCCAGCCGAATTTCAAAGCCACGCGCCGCCGCAACGCCGAGCACCAGATCGAGGCGGTAGGCGAGCAATTGCGCGGCATGATGCCGTGGATCGCCAAGAACAAGCTGGTGGACAAGGCGAAGAATTGAGCCGGGCGGCAGGCGCAGCGCCCGACGGCCCCTGTACGGTTGCGGCGCGGATGCTCCTGATATGCCAAATCGCACCGCTTGGCCCGAGCGCAAACGGGGTGCAGCCGCGTCATCGCAAGCCGATGCGCGGTCTGTCCTGGGTGATCGCTGCCGACGGAATTTCGCCGCCACAGCGTGCAATATGGCGATGCCTGCCCAAATCACCCGCCGCGCCGTTCTCGGTTCCGCCGCCGCCGCGCTGAGCATGACGCCCGCCTGGGCGCAGGAGGCCGCGTTCGCCAGCGCCGCCGCCTATAGCGCCGCACGGCGCGGCGTCGCGCTCGTCGTGATGCGCGGCGACGCGATCGTGTTTGAAGATTATCCCAATCGCGGCGGGCCGGACCGCGACTGGGAGCTGGCCTCCGGCACGAAGAGCTTTACCGGCATCATCGCCGCCGCTGCGGTGCAGGACAGACTCTTGCGGCTTGACGAGCGCGCCGCCGAAACGCTTGCAGAATGGCGCAACGATCCGCGCAAGAGCCGGGTCACGATCCGCCAGCTTTTGTCGCTGGACAGCGGCGTGGCGCCGGGCGGGATCGGCCGCGCGCCGCCTTACGCCGACGCCGTTGCGTTGCCCGCGGTCGCAGAACCCGGCGCACGCTTTTCCTACGGACCCGGGCCGTTCCAGATTTTCGGCGAGATAATGCGCCGCAAGCTCGTCGCCGCGCGGCTCGACGGCGATCCGCTGGCCTATCTGCGCCGCCGCGTTCTGGACCCGATCGGCGCTGCGCCGACAGGATGGCGTCGCGGGCCTGATCAGATGCCGCTCTTGCCGCAGGGCGCGCAATTCACTGCGCGCGCCTGGGCGCGGTTCGGGCGCTGGGTGCTGCGCGGCGGCGACGGCCGCGTCGATGCGGCTGCGCTTGCGGCCAACTTTGCGCCAAGCGGCGCCAACCCGGGCTATGGGATGTCGTGGTGGCTGTTGCGCCCCGGCCTGATCACGCCGGGTCCGCGCCAGATCATGACCATCGCGCCGGAGGGTTATGCTGCGCTCGGCGATGTGCGCATGGCCGCCGGCGCCGGGGACCAGCGTCTCTATCTCATGCCGGAGCGTGATCTTGTCGTTGCGCGCCAGGCGCCGGTCACCCTGCGCGATCTCGGCGGGCGCCGCGCCGGCCTGCCATGGGACGACGCCGCTTTCCTGCGCTTGCTCTTGGGCGCCTGAGCGCGCACACAGCCTCCAAGCACAAGGGAGGCGCGCATGGCGGACACCGCTCAACACCCCATCGGCTCTGGCTTCGGCATGCGCACGACGGCGCGCGAAGCGCTTGGCGGGCGCCGGCTCGACGGCAAGGTCGCCATCGTCACCGGCGGCTATTCCGGCCTCGGACTTGAGACCACGCGCGCGCTCGCTGAAGCCGGCGCGACCGTCATTGCGCCCGCGCGCACGCCCGACAAAGCCGCCGCCGCGCTGGCCGGGATCGTGGGGGTCGAGCACGCCAGCCTTGATCTCGCAGATCCCGCCTCGATCGACGCCTTCGCCGACGCTTTCCTCGCTTCGAAACGACCCCTGCACATTCTGATCAACAACGCCGCCATCATGGCCTCGCCCCTGATGCGCGACGCGCGCGGCTACGAAGCGCAATTCGCCACCAATCATCTCGGCCACCATCAGCTCACAGCCCGACTCTGGCCGGCTTTGGTCGCAGCCAAAGGCGCGCGCGTGGTGGCGTTGTCGTCCATCGGGCACCGCCGCAGCGCGGTGAATTTCGATGACGTGCATTTCAACACGCACGCCTATGACAAATGGGAGGCCTACGGACAGGCCAAGACGGCGAATGCGCTGTTTGCGGTGGGCCTCGACGCGCGCGGACGCGATCATGGCGTGCGCGCGTTCGCGGTGCATCCCGGCGGCATCATGACCGACCTGCAGCGCTTCATGCCGAAGGAAGAGCAGATGGCCATGGGCTGGATCGACGCCGAAGGCCGCGTCAATGAGCGCTTCAAGACGCCGGAGCAGGGCGCCGCCACCAGCGTGTGGTGCGCCGTCAATGCGCAGCTCGACGGCAAGGGCGGCGTCTATTGCGAGGATTGCGACATCGCCGAAGCGGTAAGCGCGGACGATCCGCGCTGGTCGGGCGTGCGGCCCTGGGCGATCGATCCTGCGCAAGCGGAACGCCTGTTCGCGCTCAGCGCGCAGATGACAGGCGCCGCCATCGCTTGACGCTGCGGGCTTTAGAAAAGCTGCAGCGCAAAACCACAGGGCGTGTGCCAAGAAGCGCCATGCTTCGACGCACCTTCCTGATCGCCGCCGCCGCGACGCCCGCCTTCGCACAAGCCGTGCCCACGGGTGCGGAAGGCGATCCGCGGCCGCGCTTCTATGCGCTGATCAACCAGCCGGCGCCGGATTTCGCCTTTCCCAAGCGCGGCGGCGGGGAGGCGCGGCTCGGCGATTATCGCGGCAAGACGCTCATTCTCGCCTTCGGCGGTTTGTGGTGTCCCGATTGCGTGCGCGACGGGCCGAACGTCAACGCGCTGTCGCGGCTCGTCGCGCGCGACCGACGGCTCGCCTTCCTCTATCTGCACACGCGCGACCGCTTCGGCCGGTGGGGGTCGGTCGACGCCTATTTCGCCGAATATGGCTACGACTATCCCGTGGCGTTCGATCCCTCGCGCACATGGGCGCGAGAGACCTATCGCATCGAATGGAGTCCGAGCTATCTGATCATCGATCCGCGCGGCGTGATCCGCGCCTGGCGCACGGACCTGGAATCGACCGGCGCGCATGATTTTGTCGCGCAGGCGCAAACGATCGCCGGCGCGCGCTAGCCGACAATCCGATGCACGGCCGTCGCCGCCATGGCTCGGCGGCCGTCGGGGCTGACCGCCTCGCCGCTTGAAAACACCAAGGTGCGCGTCTTGCGCACGATCTCCACTTTCGGCGCAGCGTCGGTCGCGGCGGCGTCCAGCATATCGACCGCAAGCGATACAAGATGCGTCTGCGCCCGCGCGGCCTTGGCGGCTTCCAACGCCATGGCTTCAGCCATCGCCGCAATGAGGCCGGGTGCAGCGCTCACGCGCGGCCGCCGAACGCCGCGATCGCGGCTTTGGCGATATCTTCGCCCCATTCCTGCACGAAATGCCCGCCGCCCTTGATGATCAGTGGTTCAGGACAGCCGCGGATCGCGGCGCGCACGCGGGCCATCACGTCGGGGCCGAGAACGGGATCGGCGTCGCCGACCGCCATGAAGCTCTCGCCGGTCCAGCGGTCGCGCCAGAATGTTTCCGCTTCGCGTGAAAGAATTGCGAAGGGATCGTCGGCGTGCGTGGGCACCAATTGCGGGAAGCGCTGCGCGCCGGCCTTGTAGGTCACGTCAGGAAACGGCGCGTCATAAGCGGCGATTTCGGCGGGCGTCAGGTGCGGCGTGCCGCGCGCGATCAATTGGCCGCACGGCAGGTCCGGCGTGTTGGCGGCGTAGGCGCGCCAGGCGATGAAGCCCTGCGAAGGCTCCGCGCCGGTGGCGAAGGCGGTGTTCATGACGATCAGGCGGCGATAGCGCTCCGGATCGTCGAGCGGCAGCGTGAGGCCGATCAGGCCGCCCCAATCCTGCACCACGAGCGTGACGTTCTTGAGATCGAGCCGCCGGATCAGCGCCAGGATCGCGCCGCGATGAAAATGCGGCGTGTAGACCGATGGATCCGTCGGCTTGTCGGAACGGCCGAAGCCGAAAAAATCCGGCGCGACGACGCGCGCGCCTGCGGCCAGAAACACCGGGATCATGCGGCGATACAGATACGCCCAGCTCGGTTCGCCATGCTGGCAATAGAACACCGGCGCGTCCTTCGGCCCTTCGTCGATATAGTGCAGGCGCAAGCCCTCATAGCCGGGCAGGTCGTCCACATAATTCGGCGCATAAGGCCAGTCGGGAAGATCAGCGAAGCGCGCCTCCGGCGTGCGCAAGGCGGCGACGGCGGTCACTTCGCCAGCCCCGCGTGGCGCATGATGGCGCTGCGGATGCGCTCATGGGCGACATCCAAGCCCGCCCATTCGCCGACGCTTGCGGATTTGCCGTGCTCGAGATCCTTGTAGTGGCGGAAGAAATGGTCGATCTGCGCCACGAGCAGCGGCGGCAGATCGGTGTGCGAGCGCACATTGGCGTAGAACGGATTAAGGCTGTCGACGGGGACGGCGAGAATTTTCTCGTCCACGCCTTTTTCATCGCTCATCAGCAGCACGCCCACTGGACGCGCGCGGATGACGCAGCCGGCGACGACCGGCATTGGCGTCACCACGAGAATGTCGAGCGGATCTTCGTCCTCGCCCAGAGTGTTCGGGATGAAGCCGTAATTCGACGGATAGATCATCGAGGTGTGCAGGAAGCGGTCGATGAAGAGTGCGCCGGATTTCTTGTCCAGCTCGTACTTCACCGGCAGCCCGCCTTGCGGAATCTCCACGAACGCGTTCACCTCGTGCGGCGGATTGCGCCCGGGCGGAATGGCTGAAATGTCCATGGATCACATGTGCTTCTTGAGGGGAACGAGATCGGGATAGGCGGGCTCGCGCTTTTCCTGCTTGGCCTTGAAGGCCTCCATCATGTGCGGCGGTGCGAACATGCCGGTTTGCCACACGGCGATGTAATCGAGCGCGTCCTTGATCGTGTGGTCGCGCGCGTAATTGATCATCACCTTCGAGCCCGCCACCGCCACCGGGTTTTTCGAGGCGATCTCGCGCGCGGTCTCCATCACGCCGGCGATCAGCGCTTCATGCGTGGGGTAGATTTCGTTGACGAGACCGATCTCCCGGGCGCGCTGCGCGCTGAGGCGCCGGCCGGTATAGGCCAGTTCGCGCACCCAGCCTTCGGGGATCAGCTTGCACAGCCGCGGGAACGTGCCGACGTCCGCCGTCATCCCGATATTGATTTCCTGGATGCAGAAGAAGGCGTCTTCCGTGCAATAGCGGATGTCGCAGGCGGAGGTGAAATCCACCGCGCCGCCGATGCATCCGCCCTGGATCGCCGCGAGCACGGGAATGCGCGCCTCGTCGAGGCAGGAGAACGTCTCCTGCAGGTGCAGCACATGGCGGCGGAACGCCTCGTTCTGCACGTAGCGGTCGCCGGCGCCGGCGCTGACGCCCTCGCCGTCGGTGAACACCGAAAGCTCCATCCCGGCGGAGAAATGTTTTCCGGTGGAGGAAATGACGATGACGCGCGCGCGGGCGTTATGGTCGATGTCGCGCACGATGGCGGGCAATTCATTCCAGAAGGCGCGGTTCATGGCGTTCATCGCCTGCGGGCGGGCGAGTTGGATGTGCGCCACGCCGTCCGCGATGGTCACGTCGAAGCAGGTGGGGGTGAAATCTGTCATGGTCCGACCTCCTGGTTCGCGCTTAGCACGCAGGCCCGCGGCGGGCGAGGGGGCGGGGCTGGCGCGCGGTCGCGAACCTCGTCAAGCTTAACCCAACGCAACGGCCAGGGAGGCGAAGATGCATCGGCGCGGGTTCGTCACGGCCCTGGCGGGGCTCGCTGCAGCGCCGGCCGCGGTCGGCCAGACGCAGCCTCTGCTCGACGCCTTGACGCAGCGTGACGCCTCGCGCGGGGTCGTCGAAGCGCTGGGCCTCGCGGCGACCCGCGCAACCGATCGCCTCGGCCGCGCCAACGGGTTCTGGAGCGATCCTCATGTGCGCATTCCACTGCCGGATCAGCTGGCGGGCCTTCAGCGCACATTGCGGCCGATCGGCATGGCGGGCCCGCTCGACGATCTGGAGCAGCGGCTCAACCGCGCAGCCGAACAGGCGATGCCGGAGGCGGGTCGCATTTTCCTCTCAGTGATCCGCAGCCTCACCATCGCGGACGCCGTCCAGATCGTGCGCGGCGGGGACAACGCGGCCACGCTGTTTCTGCGCGAGCGCACCGCCCCGCGCCTGACGCGCCTGATCACGCCGATCATGCGGCGCACCTTGACCGAATCCGGCGCGTTCCAGCTCGTCGATGCGGTCGCGCGGCGCTACCAGCTGCGCAGCCTGTTGGGCGATTATCGCGACGACGTCACCGATTTCGCCGCCTCGCGCGCGCTCGACGGGGCGTTCACCTATATCGCGAGCGAAGAGCGCGCCATTCGCCGCGATCCCGTGCGCCGCACGAGCGACATCCTGCGTCGGGTTTTCGGCTCTTGACGGTTTCGCCTGCGGCGTGCGCAGCGTGCCGGGCGCGCCAATCCGCGCTAAGGTGAAGACATGACCGGCGCTGCGGAACCCTTTCGTCGTGTGCGTTTCGCGCTGTCCAAGGGCGAGATGGCCGGCATCGCGTTCGGCGATCCCGCGCGCCCGGTTGATGTGCTGTTTCTTCACGCCACCGGCCTCAACGCCCGCACCTATCGCACCGTGCTCGAGCCGCTCGGCGCCCATTTTCATGTCCTCGCCGTGGATTTGCGCGGCCACGGGCGATCCTCGCTGCCCGCAAGCCGCTTCAACTACACCTCATGGCGGCGCCATCGCGACGATGTGGTTGCGCTGATCGAGAAGCATCTGCGGACATCGGTCACGCTTGCGGGCCATTCCATGGGCGCCACGACCAGTCTGCTGGTCGCAGCCCATCGGCCCCAGCTTGCGCGCGGGCTGGCGCTGCTCGATCCGGTGATCGCGCCGCCGGGCTTTTACGCCATGGCGCAATGGCCGCTGATGCCGCACGTCTGGCGCTCCACGATGCCGATCGCGAAAAATGCGGGCCGCCGCCGGGCGGATTTTCCCAGTTTCGACGCGGCGCAGGCGGCGCTCACCGGGCGCGGCTTCTTCAAGACCTTTCCGCCGGAGGCGCTCGCTGATTACGTCGCCGACGGTTTCGTCGAAAGCGACGGCGGCGTGACGCTCGCGTGCCGTCCGGAATGGGAGCAGGCGACGTTCGCCGCGCAACGTCACGATCCCTGGCGGGCGCTGGTGCGCGCGCCGGATCCGCTGATCATTCTGCGCGCCGAACACGGATCGACGTTTCGCGCCGAAAAGCGCGTCGTCGCCATGCGCCCGACGGCGCGCATCGCGATGGTGGAGGGCGCCTCGCACGCCTTTCCCCTCGAACGCCCCGACCGCGCCCGCGCCGCCATCGAAACCGCCGCGCTCTCGGCGCGAGGCAAGGGATATTCGTTGGTGGAGTGAATTGGGAATGAGTGAGTAGTGAGTAGCCAGTAGTGAGTAGTGAGCGCAGCGACTAAAGTGCAGCCATCGCTCCGGACGGCCGCAGGCCGATCCGGGGCCTGTTTTCCAGAGATTGAAAACATAGACCCCGGCTGTCGCTGCGCGAGGCCGGGGTGGTGGCGTGGCGGCGTCGCACTGACTAATGACTACTGACTACTGCCTACTCACCAATCACCACTCACTTCAAATGCTCATCCCCGCGACCGCCGTCGCGGCCAGCGCGGCGCGGTGTTCGGCTGGCGGGGCGATGGTTTTGCGTGTGTCGAGATCGAACGTGACGGCCACCGCTTCCGCCGTGGCCCAGGCTTCGCCCGTGACCGGATCGAGCACCCAGTGGCCCAGGCGATGGGTTTTTTCCGCAACCTCGATCACGCCGGAGCGCGCTTCGAGAAGATCGCCGGCGCGCGGCCAGCGGCGATAGGCGATGCGATACTCCAGCACGGCCCCGCCGGTGCGGCGCGTCTCGCCCGATGGGGACGCCAGCTCCGCGGCGCGGCGGCGCCACTCCGCCAGGATGTTCGGCACGGCGTCCGAAACGCGCCCGATGAACAATTCCGGGCGCATCCAGCCGAATGCGTCGAGATGGTCAGGCGTGACCGCGAAGCGGCCGACCAGCGGCACGCTCAGCGCATCGGCCCGCGCCAGACTCGCTTCGCCCCAGGGCGCATCGAGAGACAGCGACCGCGGCGCGCCATGCGCTGGCACTGCGCACGCCAGCGCCGCGCTCGCCGCGCGCGTGCTGTTCGAAAACGGAAACGCTCTGAGATCGCGCGGCTCCATATGGGCGATGCGCGTGCGAAAGGTCGCGGCGGGCGTCCCGTCGGCGTGCGTCAATTCTTGAAAGATCACCGCATGGCACTCTTCCATCGCAACGACGCCGCCGCGCATGCGCAACGGCTGTCCCGGGCGCACCTCCTTCAGGAAGCGGATATGCTGATCGACGGGCGTCAGCGTTGCAGCCGCGCCCACCGCGAACGCGGCGCGCATGCCCATCGCGTGCGCCAGGATCGCCAGCCCCTCCATGGCGCGCGCCACATAGAAGCGCACATTGAGATGGCCCATCTCATCGCATTCCCAGGTGTTGGCCGAGCCGCGGTAGAGATCGACGGGAAGGGGCGGGTGCGGCGCGTCGGGCGCAGTCATGCGGCGGCCTGGCATTGCGCGCACAGGCCGCTTGCTTCGATGACCGTGCGCCGGATCTGAAAGCGCGCGGCGGCGGCTGCGTGGTCGAGATCGACCACGGCATGGCCGGCGTCGATTTCCTGGGCGTCGCCGCAGGAATCGCAGATCAGGAAGATCGTGGTGCGCGCACACGCGCCGACGCCGCACGCAGCGAACGCATTCAGGCTCTCGATGCGGTGGGCCAGGCCGAGACGGACAAGAAAATCCAGCGCGCGATAGACGGTTGGCGGCTTCGCGGCGCCGCTTTCGCCGCCCATCTTGGCGAGCAGGTCATAAGCCTTGGCGGGGCCGCCCTCGGCCCACAGCAATTCGAGCACCTTCTGCCGGATCGGCGTCAGCGTTTCGCCGGCGCCGGCGCAGACGCGCTGCGCCTCGACCAGCCGCTCTGCGCGGTCCTCGGGGTGGGCGTGGTGGCTATGCATCAGCGCATCATCGCAGGTCGCGGCGCCCCGGAAAAGGGCTTGACCGTGATATACTATAACATACAACACAGTTACAGAGTAACAACGGAGCCGCACATGCGGGTGACGTCCACGGCTGTCTTGTTCGCGATGATGGCTGCGCCGGCCATGGCGCAGACCCCCGTCTCGGCCCCCGATAACGAGCCGCGGGAGATCATCGTCACCGCGCCGCTGGAGGGCGCCGCGTTCGAAAGCCTGCAGGGCGCCGCCGCGCTGAGCCGGGATGACATCGTCGCGACGCTCAATCGCGGCCTCGGCGACACGCTCGACGCGCTGCCTGGCGTGTCGACGACGTTCTTCGGCGCCGGCGCCAGCCGCCCGATCATTCGCGGCCTCGGTGAGGACCGCGTCCGCGTGCTGCAGAACGGCGTTGGCGCCATCGACGCCTCGACCGCCAGCCCCGATCACGCCGTGACCTCCGACGGTCTCGACGCCGAGCGCATCGAGGTGCTGCGCGGCGCAGCGGCCTTGGCCTATGGCGGCAACGCCGTCGGCGGCGTGGTGAACGTCATCGACCAGTCGATCCCGACGCGCGCGCCGGCGAACGGCTTCGCCGCGCAGGCGCTTGCGGGCGCGACCTCCGTCGATGACGGCTGGCAGGGCGAGGCCCGCCTCGTCGGCGCCCTGGCGGGGCCGCTTGTCGCCGGCGTCAGCGTCGCCGCGCGCAACGCCGACGATTACGCCATCCCCGATCAACCGACGGACCGCGCTCTCAATTCCTGGGCCGAGAGCCGCGCCTTCGCCGGCGGCGCCGCCTTCGTCGACGGCTGGGGCCATGTCGGCTTCGCGGTGAAGCGCAGCGAAAACGAATACGGCCTTCCCCCCGAAGACGCCGCGGAGCCGGGCGGGCGCATTGATCTGGAGCAGACCCGCTACGAAGCGCGTGGCGACGTCGCCATGCGCCTGGGTCCGTTCGATCGCGCCGATTTCGCGCTGCAGGTCGGCGATTATCAGCACACGGAATTCGAAGGCTCGGGCGAGCCCGGAACCCGATTCACCAATGAAGGCTGGGAAGCGCGCGTCGAGGCGCATCACGCCGGTCTCGGCGATGCGCTCGACGGCGCGGTGGGCGTGCAGGCCTCCGACATCGATTTTGCGGCGGTCGGCGAGGAGGCGTTTCTCACGCCGACGCAAACCCAAGTGCTCGGCGCGTTCGTGATCGAACGCTGGGACTCTGGCGCGTGGGGCCTCGAAGGCGGCGCGCGCGTCGAGCGCACCGAGCACGACAACACAGTCTTCGGCGGGCGCGACTTCGATGCGACGAGCGCGTCGGTCGGCGTCTTCGCGCGGCCTGCTCCGGGCTGGTTCGCCGCCGCCACGCTGGCGCGCACGGAGCGTGCGCCGAGCGCGGTGGAATTGTTCTCCGACGGGCCGCACCTCGCCACGGCGAATTACGAGATCGGCGATCCCGGCTTGGATGTCGAAGTCGCGACATCGTTCGAGATTTCTCTGCGCTATGCGGCGCCGCGTCTGCGCGTTGAGGCCAATCTGTATCGCGCCGCGTTCGATGATTACGTCGCGCTCGTCGACACCGGGACGGTGTTCTGGGCGGATGAGGACGCAGGTCTGGAAGGCTTCGCGCCGAGCGCGGACGATCCGTCCGTTCCCGCCGGCGCCGAAACGCTCCCGGTGTTTCAATTCTCGCCGCGCGATGCGACGTTCGTCGGCGGCGAGGTCTCGGCTTCCGCACAAATCGCGACGCTCGGCGCCTTCGCCATCGGCGTGGACGGCGCGGTCGATTATGTGCGCGCCTCGTTCGACGGGGATGGGCCTGCGCCCCGCATTCCGCCGCGCACACTGACGTTGGGCGTCACAGCCGACAGCGCGCGGCTTTCGGCGCGCCTCGAAGCGGTGGACACCGCAAAGCAGGACCGCGTCGCAGCGTTCGAATCCGAAACGGAGGGATTCGCCTTCGTGAACGCGCGCCTGGCGTTCCGCCCGCAGGGCGAGGACGGACCGCTGACTCTGCTCCTCGACGCGCGCAACCTGGGCGATGAGCTCGGCCGGGTGCACGCATCGTTCCTGAAGGACGAGTTTCCTCTGCCGGGACGCTCCATCCGCGCGGCGATCGTCGCGCGCTATTGAACGCACGCCGGCGCCCGAGAAAAAAATCCATTCCCATGGGGTGCATGGAACTTTACAAGAACATCTGACTCGCCTACAAACAGAACATACTCGGAACATCCAGAAAGGGCGGGCGATGTTGAACATGGTTTTTCGCGGGGCTTCGGGGCGTGCGCATCGGTTTTCCGCCCATCGCCCGGATGAGGCCTTTCCGCATGCGCCGGCGGTTTATTGTTTCGCGCGTCCGACGCCGGACGGCCGCGGCTGGACGCCGCTGTTCCTGTCGCGCACCGCAAATCTCGCCGCCCGTCTCGCCGCGCACGAAAGCTGGCCCGAGGCGCGGCTCCTGGGCGCCACCCACATCCTCGTGCATCAGCGCGAAGAGCGCGATGTGCGCGAGTTCGTCGAAGCGGATCTTATGGTGGTGCTGAAGCCGATCATGAACGGCGCGCTGCTGGATGCGGATGAAGTGAGCGGCTTCGAAGAGGATGAAGTCGCCCCGCGCATGGTTTGGGCGGCGTAACCTCCCGCCGCTGTTGAGGCCGCGCCCGTCTCCATCCGGGCGCGGCCTTTTTTTCTAGCGGTGCGATCACAAGCCCAATTGCCGCGCCGCGAGGTCGCGCATGATTTCCTCCGAGCCGCCGCCGATCGCGTTGACGCGCACTTCGCGATAGATGCGTTCGACGCGCGAGCCGCGCATGAACCCTGCGCCGCCAAGAATTTGCGTCGCCTCGCGCGCGCAGAAATCGAGCGTTTCGGTCGCCTGCACCTTGAGCAGGCACAAATCCGCCACCGGCGTTTCACCGTTCTGCACGCGCCAGGCGCAATGCTCCAGATAGGCGGTCGTGGCGTTCACCCGCTGGATCATTTGCGCGATCTTGTGGCGGATCACCTGATGATCGGCGAGGCGCTTGCCGAACGTTTTGCGCGATTGCGCCCAAGCGGCCGCCTCTTCGATGCAAACGCGCGCGCTGGCGGTGGCGCCGGACGCCATACCGAGCCGCTCGCTGTTGAAATTCATCATGATGCCGGCGAAGCCCTGGTTCTCGACGCCGATCAGGTTGTCAGCGGGAACGTCGACGTCCTGAAAGAAGATCTGCGCAGTGTCGGACGCCCACCAGCCCTGTTTCTTCAGCGGCGTGCGCGTCACGCCCGGCGCCGTCAGGTCGATCAGCAGCAGCGACACGCCGCCCGCGCCCGGCCCGCCGGTGCGCACCGCGGTGGTCGCCCAGTGCGAGGTCATGCCGCCGGTGATGTAGAGTTTCGAGCCGTTGACGACGTAGCGGTCGCCGCGCCGTTCGGCGCGCGTGGCGAGATTGGCGACGTCGGAGCCCGCGTCCGGCTCGGTGATCGCAAGGCTGATCTGCTTGGCGCCCGACAGCACCTGCGGGGCGACCCGGCGCTTCAGCGCCTCGTCGCCGATCGCAAGGATCGGCGGCAGACCGATGCCGTGCACCATGAGCGCCGCGCTGACGCCGCCGGCGCCCAGCCTGGACAATTCCTCGCTCGTCACGATGCCGTGGAAGCGGTCGAAGCCCTCGCGCCAGCCGCCATATTCTTCCGGATAGCCCGCGCCGATGAGGCCGAAATCCGCCGCCTTTTTGAAGATTTCACGCGGGACGAAGCCGTCCTCGTCCCAGGCCGTAACGTGCGGCGCGATTTCGCGATCGAGAAAGCGGCGGAGATTGTCGCGCCACGCCTGGTGGCTTTCGGTCATGAACGGCGAAGGGGGGCGCAGCGCGTCGAACGTCAGCGCGCCGGTTGCTTTGGCCACGGGCGTCTCCTCGTGTGTGCCCGCAAGGCTGGCCGCGGCGGCTCCGCGATGCAAGGCTGACGCAACGCGAGCCGGCGGCGCAGGCTATTGGCCCGGCGGTTTCGGCTCCGGGCGGCGCGGGGTGAGCGCGGCGGCGGTGCGGGCCAATTGCACGAACTCCGCCCGCCAGCCGAATTCGTCGCGGCCGCGCGCGTCCTGCGCCAGCGCGATGACGTCGTTCCAACCATAGCTGGCGTCGAGATAGGGATCGCCGCGCAACAATTGGCCATAGGCCGCGACCGCCGTGGCCCAGCGGGTGCGCTCCGGCGCGCGGGCGAGATCGGGGCTGGCGTCGGCATCGACCACCGGGCGCACGATCTCGCGGCTCTCGGTCTCGCCCGGCAGCTTGTAGCGGATGCGCACGAAGGCGATCTCGTTCAGCGCCGGCGCCGCTTGCGGCCGCGCGCTCTGATAGCGCAGCGGATCGATGAGCGTGTTCCCGCCCGGCGGCGTCAATTCGTAAATTGCGGTAACGGAGTGGCCTGCCCCGATATCGCCGGCGTCGACGCGGTCATTGTTGAAATCCTCGCGTCGCAGCATGCGCGTTTCGTAGCCGATCAGGCGATATTCCGCGACGCGGCCGGGATTGAACTCGACCTGGATTTTCACATCGTTGGCGATGGGAAACAGCGTCGAGGTCATTTCATCCGACAGCACCCGCCGCGCTTCGGCGAGCGTGTCGATATAGGCGGCCTGACCATTTCCTTTCTGCGCCAGGCGCTGCATCAGCGCGTCATTGTAATTGCCGCCGCCGAACCCGAGCACCGAGAGATAGATTCCCGTTTCGCGCTGGCGGGCGATGAAGTCCTCCAATTGCTCGATGTTCGCGATGCCGACATTGAAATCCCCGTCGGTGGCGATCATCACGCGATTGATGGCGCTGGCGTTGAAGTTTCGCCGCGCCAGCGCGTACGCCAATTCAAGGCCTGCGCCGCCTGCGGTGGAGCCGCCCGCCTGCAATTGATCGAACGCGGCGTTGATGCGGGCGCGCTCATTGCCCGGGGTCGGTTCGAGCACGGCGCCGGCCGCGCCGGCATAGACCACGATCGACACCCGGTCGCGCGCTTCGAGCTGATCGACGAGCATGCGGAAGCCCTGAATCGCCAGAGGCAGGCGATCCCCGCCCGACATCGATCCGGAAACGTCGAGCAGCAGAACGAGGTTCAGCGGCGGCCGCTGCGCGGGGATCGCATCGAAGCCTTGCAGGCCGATGTGCATGAGAGTGCGGCCGTTCGACCAGGGCGACGGGACGAGCGTGACGCTCGGCTCGAACGGCCGCTGCCGCGTGCGCGGCAAGGGATAGTCGTAATCGAAATAATTGATCAGCTCCTCCACGCGCACGGAATCGCGCGGCGGCAGCCGCCCCTGCGTGAGAAAGCGACGCGCATTGGAATAGGCGGCGGTGTCGACGTCGATGGAGAAGGTGGAGACAGGTTCGGTCGCCACTTGGCGCACCGGATTTGGATCGACGTCTTCGTAATTGTCGCGATCGACAGCGCCCGGCAGCGGTTGCGGCTGCGGCGCCGCGACGATGCCGCCCATGGCTGCGCGACCCGCGAAGGACGGGGGCGGCGGCGGCGCAGGCGGGGGCGGGGGCGGGGGCGGCGCGCCGATCGGCGGCGCGGCCACCTCCTGCGCAGGAATGCGCGACCCAGTGACGACGATGGACGAGTCCTCTCCAGGCGACGCGGTTTCGGTTTGCGCGGCGCACGACATCAGCGCAAGCGCAGCACAAGCCAGTACGCTGGCGCGAAGAGTTGTGCGCATCCGTCATCCCCCGTCGATGCGGGCGCCGTGGCGTCGGCGCCCTTCTGGTTTGTCATGACAGCGACGCCATCAAGATGGCGAAGATGCGGCGCAGGCGCGGAGCCTTGGCGGCGTCCGCGCCTATTCGCGTGCGTCGATCCAGGCGTTCACAAGCTGGTCGAGCACGACGAGCGGCGTTTCGCCATTGTTCAAGATCACGTCATGAAAGGCCCGCAGATCGAAGGCCACGCCAAGCCGGTTGCGCGCGACGTCTCGCATGCGCGCGATTTCCGCGCGGCCGATCTCGTAGCCGCTGGCTTGCCCCGGCCACACGCAATAGCGCTCCACCTCGGTCACGATCACGCCGGGCGCATCGCCGGTGACCGAGGCGAGATAGGCGATCGCCTCTTCGCGGGTCCAGCGCTTGTGGTGCAGGCCGGTATCGACGACCAGCCGCGCGGCGCGCCACATTTGCCAGCGCAGATAACCGATGCGCCCGATGCGATCCTGATCGTAGAAGCCGGACTCCTCGATCAATTGCTCCGCATAAAGCGCCCAACCTTCTGTGTAGGCGTTGAAGCCGAGCAGGCGGCGGATCAGCGGCAGCTGCGTCTGCTGCTGCGCCAGCGCGATCTGGAAATGATGGCCGGGCGCGGCCTCGTGATAATCCTGCGTCGGGAGATCGATTTTCGTCATCTCGCCCATGGCGCGCAGATTGACGTAATAGATCCCGGGCCGCGAGCCGTCGAGGGCGGGCGCGTCATAATAGGCGCCGGGGCGCGACGCCTGCAGATAGGCGGGCACTGCGCGCACTTCGAGCTGCGCGCGCGGCAGGGCCGTGAACCAGCGCGGCGCCGCCGTCATCGCGCGGTCGATGCGCGCGCGGACATCGGCGAGCAATTGCGCGCGGCCGGCGTCGTCTTCCGTGTAGCGGTGACGCGGATCGGCGGTGAGTTGCGCGAGCCGGGCCCCGATCGGGCCTTCCGTCATGCCCAACTGGCGCAGCGCAATGTCGAGTTCGGCGCTCAAGCGGCGCACGCGTTCAAGACCCATCTCGTGGATGGCGTCCGGCGTCATCGCCGTCGTCGTCTCCGTCCGCAACGCCGCGCGATAGAAGGCGTCGCCGCCATCCAGCCGCCAGACGCCTGCGTCATGCACGGCGCGCGGACGCATCTCGCGTAAGGCCTGATGCGTGCGCCGATAGGCGGGATAGATGGCGTCTCGGACAAGCGCTGCTGCGGCGGCGACGGCGCGCTGGGCGCGCGCCTGGTCTGCGCTTTGCGTCAGCGACAAGGCGGCGAGCCCGCGCTGCAACGCCGAGGCGTAGGGCGAGGCTTCCGGCGGCGCGGCGAGGATCGAGTCGACGAGCGATAGAGCGCGGTCGATGACGAAATCCGGCGGAATGATTCCGCTCTCGGCGTCGGCGCGCGCGCGCGCCGCCTCGGCGTCGAGCGCGTCGGCGACCTGCCGCAGGCGGGCGAGATAATCGTCGGCGTCGGCGAGGCGGCGTAAAGGCTGCGTGGAATCGAAAAAACCCGGCAGCGTCGAAAACGCGCTGTCGAGCGCGTTGAGCGTATAGGGCCGCAGCCCGCCGATCGCGATGCGGCCGAAGCTGAACTCGGCGCACGCCGCGTTCGCCTCGAACACCTCTTTGAGGATGTCGAACGTCACCGCATCGGCGGCTGACAATGTCGCGCGGTCGATCGCGCGCAATTGCACAAGGCGGCGCAACGCGGCCGCGCGGCGCCGCTCCATCGCCAGCGCGGACCGGTCGGTCAAGCGCGCATGCACGCCCTCGCCGGCGATGTCGGGGCCGAGGCCGGCGCTGGTGGCGCGCTCGGGATCGTCCGCAGCGATCTCGCGCGCCCAATCCGCAAGCGCGCCCGCGAACAGCCCTGGCGGCGGATCGTCCGCGCGCCCGCACGCAGCGAGCGCGCCCGCGGCTGCGCCCGTCGCCAGAAGACCTCGGCGCGAAATCACGAAACGATCGCGCGCCCGTTCTTGATCACGGTGACGTTGCGCTCGGCCACGCTCGCCTCGAACGAGACGACCTCGCCGTCCTTCCACATGCGCGTGACGATGGTTTCGCCGGGAAAGACTGGGGAGGAGAACCGCACGTCGAACGCCTTGATGCGCGCGGGGTCGTAGCCGGCATAGGTTTGCAGCACCGCGCGGCAGCAGACGCCGTAGGTGCACAAGCCGTGCAGAATCGGCCGGTCGAAGCCCGCCATCTTGGCGACATTGGGATCGGAGTGCAGCGGATTGCGATCGCCCGACAGGCGATAGAGCAGCGCCTGATCCGGCCGCGTCGTCAGCGCGCATTCGGAATCAGGCGCGCGCTGGGGAACCTCGTGCGGCGCGGGGCCGCCGCTCGACGGGCCGCCGAACCCGCCGTCGCCGCGCGCGAAGGTCGCGCCGGTGAGGGTGACGAGCTTCTCGCCGGTCGCCTTGTCTTTGAGCACGGTATCGGACCAGATCACCGCGCCTTTGCCCGCGCCCTTGTCGACGATGGCGGTGACGCGCCAATCGGCCAGGATCTCGGCCTCCGTGGGCATCGGCTTGTGCGCCGTCAAACGCTGTTCGCCGTGCACCACCATCAGATAATTGATGCCGATGGCGCCGGCGTTTCCGGCGCCCCAGGCCGCCACGGTGGCCTGGGTCGGCATCGCTTTGAGCCCGTTTTCATAGACGAACGGCAATTCGTCGAGGTTCATCGGGTCTGCGCCGAGGCCGATGCCCAGCGCATACAGCATGGTCTCGCGCGGCGTGTAGCTGAACGGCTGGTCCAGCCGGCTGAGGGACATGGCCTTGTCGTAGTCGATGGGCATGGCGCTTCCTTCCCGTGTCGGTCGCGCCAGACATAAGCGGCAGCGTGGGGGCGGAACAAGCCGGCGCCGGACGGGATTGCGTGGGGGCCGCTTTCGTGGTTGGAGACGCGCCGATCGATCGACTCCCCCCAATTGGAGCACCCCATGACCTCTATGGGCGCCGGCGAGCAATCGCTTGGTCAAATCCTGTTCTACCGCCAACTCGAGCCCCTGTCGGTGGAGAAGCACCGCACCCTGGGCGTGAGCCAGGTGGAAAACCCGTTCTCGTTCCTCGCCGAAACCCATCTTGTGCCGTTGACGGTCGATGAGTTCGGCCTCGCCGCCGTCTGCTATCCGATCATTTTCGACACCCAGTCCAAGACGCCGCTCGCGGTGATGGGGCTGCGGCCCGGCATGAACGTGTTTCTCGGGTCGGACGGTTCGCTCGACCCGGAAGTGTATCTGCCGGCCTTCGCGCGCCGCTATCCGTTCCTGCCGATCATCGCGGGCGGGCAGGGGCAGCAGCAGCCCGCGGCCGCCGAGGGCGAGGCGGCCGAGCGTGTCGTGGTGTGCATCGACCGCGGCGCGAAGATGATCTCCGGCGCGCCGGAGCTGCCGTTCTTCGAGGGCGACCAGCCGTCGAAATACACCCAGGACGCCATTCAATTCTGCCGCGAGTTCGACCTGCTCGCGCGCCGCACGCAGGAGTTCGTGCGCCTGATGGATCAGCACGGCTTGTTCGAGCTGACGCCGCTGGCGATCCCGCGCGCCAACCCGGACGGCACGCCCGCGCAGCCGCAGCGCATCGGCGAATATCTGCGCATTTCAGAGCAGAAACTGAACGGCCTTCCGCGCGACACGTACATGGATTTGCGCGATCGCGGCGTCAGCGCTGTGATGCATGCGCACCTTCTGTCGCTCGGGCTGTGGCCGAAAATCCTGTCGCGCGCCGCGCGCATTCAGGCCGCCACGCCGCTGGCCTGAAATCGCGCAGCCTCCTTCTCCCCTTGTGGGAGAAGGTGGCCCGAAGGGCCGGATGAGGGGCGCAGGCGCCAACGCTTACAAGGCTTCGACACCACCCCAATCCGTCTTGTCGCTTCGCGACAATCCACCTTCTCCCACAAGGGGAGGAGGGCAGGGTTGCGTGTCGGCGTCCGGGTGCGCGCGCTAGCGCCGCCAGGTCAGCGTGACGCCGGCGAAGTTTTCTTCGGCGCTGCCGCCGACGCCGGAGATATCGCGCTGCACGTAGGCGAAAGACGTCTGCAGACCGCCGGCCTCCATCGAGATGCCGGCTTGCATATCGCCGAGCTCGACGCGGTCCTGCAGGCGAAGGCCGTTGGTGCGTCCAGGCACCGCCACGTCCGGCGCCCAGGTCAGCGCCTGGCCGTCCGAGGCGGCGAAGAAATACCAGGTCGGCTGGTCCCAGCTCGGCGTCTGCCAGGGACGCACGACCCGCGCGAGCCGTTGGCCGATGCGCGCTTCGACGCCGGCGCGGGCGCTGCCGATGTCGCCGTCGCGATTGGCGAGGATCGCGGCGCGCGGCGCCAATGCGACGTCCCAATTGCCCGCTTGCGCGGCGAACGTCACTTCGTATCGCCGCGGCGCGGCGAAACTCCAATCACCGCGCGGATCGGGCCGCACGGTGGAGAGCCGGGCGCTGAAATCCTCGCGGGCAGTTAGGGTGAACGCTGGCGCGGCGGTCGGCTCGGCATAATCGCTTTCGAACGCGACGCCTTCGGCGGCGATCGAGTGGGGAGCGCCGGCTTCTTCGGCTGTGGCCATCGAAAACGCCAAACTCGACAGGCTGACCAGACCCGCGAAGACAAACGCACGAGCGACCATGGCGTATCTCATAGAATCACGTTGCGCCGCGCCCCTTAACAGAAACTTACCAGGCGCACTCGTGGTTCCGGTTTGACGTGAATTTCAAGGCGACGGGCGATCCCACACACATCCCGCACGCCCTTTGCGCATCCGCGACCCCTTAAGCGGATGCTCTAAGAGACCGCTGCATGATCACGACGTCAAGCCAGCGATCGAATTTGTAACCTACGTTCGTCATCACGCCGATCGTGGTGAATCCCGCGCTTTTGTGCAGTGCAATAGAACCGGCATTGGCGCTGTCGCCGATCACCGCGATCACTTCGCGCACGCCGTCTTCCTTCAACGTGTTGAGCAGATGCGCCATCAACAGCTTGCCGACGCCCTGACGCTGCGACGTCGGCGCGACATAGATCGAGTTCTCGAAGGTGCGGGCGTAGGCCGCGCGCGGGCGGAATTGTTTCGCATACGCAAAACCTAAAACGCGCGTCAGGTCGCGCGTCGGCGACGCCACCAGATAGGGCGCGTTCGCGGAAACGACATCGCTCCAGCGCGCGGTGATTTCCTCGAGATCGGGCGGTTCAGTTTCGAAAGTGCCCGCGCCGGTCAGCACGTGGTGGGCGTAAATCAGCTGCACCGCTTCGAGGTCCTGCTGAAAGCAGGGCCGCACGATGATCGACGGCGCGCTCATGGATCGCTGCAGCCGGCGCACTCTGCGCGCGCATCCTGTTCGATCTGCAGCGTCACATGGCCGATGCCGAAGCGATGCGCGAGTTCCTCCGCCGCGCCGCGCAGGAACGCGTCGTCGCCGCCTTGCGGGCGCACGAGATGGGCCGTCAGCGCCGGCGCGTCGGCGCGCATGGCCCAGACGTGCAGATCGTGCACCGCCGTCACGCCCGGCAGGCCGGCCAGATGCGCGCGCACGGCGGCGACGTCGATATGCGGGGGCGCCGCGTCGAGCGACAGATCGAGCGCATCGCGCAAAAGACCCCAAGCGCCCCACAGGATCAGCGCGACCACTGCGACGCTGAGCGCGGAATCGATCCAATTCAGTCCCGTGAAGAAGATCAGCGCGCCGGCTACGATCACGGCGGCAGAGACGGCCGCATCGGCCATCATGTGCAGATAGGCGCCGCGCGCGTTGATGTCGTCGTGGCGCCCGCGCATGAACAGCATCGCCGTGCCGGCGTTGATCGCCACGCCGATGGCGGCCACCGCCATCACCGTCGTGGAGGCCACCGGCGCGGGCTCGGCCAAGCGGCGCAGCGCCTCCCATCCAATCGCGGCGCACGCCGCCACCAGAATCAGCCCGTTCGCCAACGCCGCCAGCACGGTCGCCTTGCCGTAACCGTAGGTGCGCTGCGGCCCGGCGCGGCGGCGCGCCAGCCAGGCCGCGCCGCCGGCCAGCGTCAGGCCCAGCACGTCGGAGAGATTGTGGCCGGCGTCGGCGAGCAGTGCGGTGGAGTTCGCCAGGACCCCGGCGGTCGCCTCCGCCGCCACGAAGGCGAGATTGAGCGCAATCGCCGCGCCATAGCGCCAATCTCCGCCCGCTGGCGGGGCGTGATGGTGATGGCTATGGCCGTGCTCGTGCGCGTGGGCGTGCATGGGCTTGATGTGCGGAAAGCCGCGCCTCTTGCCAAGTGGGC
Source organism: Hyphomonadaceae bacterium (assembly GCA_033764725.1). Lineage (GTDB taxonomy): Bacteria > Pseudomonadota > Alphaproteobacteria > Caulobacterales > Aquidulcibacteraceae > RI-43. Next base: position 43,669 of record JANRIR010000051.1, on the reverse strand, counting down.
CAATCGCCGATCATCCACAACGGTCCTTCTCCCCTTGTGGGAGAAGGTGGCGCGAAGCGCCGGATGAGGGGTGCTTGCGATCCGAAGGAAATGTTTGCGCTCTCACCCCTCATCCGTCTCGACCGCTATGCGGTCGATCCACCTTCTCCCACAAGGGGAGAAGGAGGAGGTCTGTGCGATTTGGGTGGGGTGGGTCTGTGCCTGCGGTGTCGGCGAGGCGGTGTCGCGATGGCTACAAAATCTCGCCCGCCCTCCGCGGCGCAGACGGGACGCGCTATGCCGCCTTGGCGATGAACACCGTGCCCGCGGAATAGCCGGCCCCGAAGGAGCAGATGAGCCCCTTGTCGCCGGGTTTCAGATCGTCGGAATGGCGATGGAAGGCGATGATGGAGCCCGCGCTCGAGGTGTTCGCATAGGTGTCGAGGACCGTTGGGCTTTCGTCGTCGGTCGCGTCGCGGCCGAGCACCCGCGCAGCGATCAGGCGGTTCATGTTGGCGTTGGCCTGATGCAGCCACATGCGGCGCAGATCGGCGGGCCTCAGCGCCAGTTCGTTCAAGTGCTGGAGGATCAAGTCCGACACCATCGGCACGACCTCCTTGAACACCTTGCGGCCTTCCTGAACGAACAATTTATCGGGCTTGCCCTCGCCGGACGGATCGGCGCGGTTGAGAAAGCCGAAATTGTTGCGGATGTTGTTGGAGAATTGCGTCTTGAGTTTGGTTCCAAGAATGGTCCATGCGCCCGCCGGCGCAAGATCGGCGCGCTCGACGAGGATGGCGGTCGCCACATCGCCGAAAATGAAGTGGCTGTCGCGGTCGCGCCAATTCAAATGGCCTGAGCAGATTTCCGGATTGACCACGAGCACGCTGCGCGCATGGCCGGCGCGGATGAAATCCGCGGCGGTCTGGATGCCGAACGTCGCCGAGGAGCACGCCACGTTCATGTCGAAGGCGAACCCCTCGACGCCAAGCGCTTCTTGAATTTCGATCGCCATCGCGGGATAGGCGCGCTGCATGTTCGACGCCGCGCACAGCACCGCATCGACATCCTTCGCCGAACGGCCCGCGCGCGCCAAAGCCTCGTCCGCTGCGGCGACGCCGATCTCGGCCATCACCGAGAGCTGATCATTGCTGCGTTCGGGAATGTCGGGGCGCATGCGCGCGATGTCGAGCACGCCGGCCTTGTCGATCACGAAGCGCGCCTTGATGCCGGAGGCCTTCTCGATGAAGTCCTCGCTCGACGGGGCCAGCGCCTGCAGCGCGCCGGCGCCGATCTCGGCGGCGTTTTCCGCGTTAAACCGGGTCGCGTACGCGTTGAACGAAGCGACGAGTTCGGTGTTCGAAATGGATTGCGCGGGCGTAAACAGCCCGGTGCTCGAAACGGCGACGGCGCTCATTGTGTTTCGCCGCGCATTGCGTTCGGCTTGTTGGCGCGCGCGGAATGCATGTTGCGCGCGACGTCAAGGACACATGCAGCTTCGTGCGGATCGGGCTCCTGCCGTGCCGGAGGCCATTCAGCGCGATTATGGGCGAGGGGGACTTCGCTTGCTCCACTGGCGCCGCCACTGAAGGCGACTGCGGCGACGCGGGCGGCTCCGCCCGGAACGGCCATGCGCACCATGCATCCCTCCTAGTCCGGAGCTGTCCATTGAGCGAACGACGTCCGCCGTCAAGCCTTGCGCCACACGCGGGTCATCCGGAATTAGCTGCGACTCAGAAGCGCCAAGCTGGTGACGTTGCCGCCAGCCTTTGTCGGCCAGGGCAGCGCCCCAAGCGGCGTGACGCGGATTGGCGCGCCTTCCCGTTGGAGCCGCTTTAGGGCCATCCATGGCCCCGGCAGCGGCTGCGATCCCGCCCAAAGCGGCCGCCCGTCGGGAAAATAGTCGTGCAGCAGCACGACGCCGCCGGGGTTCAAAAGCCGCTGCACCAGCTGCGCTTCCAGATAAACCCATTTCGCAGAATGGCTGCCGTCGAGAAAACAAAAATCGAAGCGGTCTTCGCAACCACCCAGAAAAGCCAGAGAATCCGCTGCAACAAAGCGCACGATCTCTCCGGCCCCGATGGCCTCCGCCATCTGTCGCGGCGAACGCAGCGCCCCGGCGCGCGCCCACGCGCCATCGGGCGCGTTCACATCCGTGATGTCCACAGTGACGAGCCGCCCCGGCGCCCCCTCGCGTGCATTCGCCATGAGTGCGGCCGCCGCATACAGCATGGACGAGCCCAAATGCGTGCCGATTTCGAGCATGGCGCTCGGCTTCAAGTGTCGCACGAGTGCGAAGAGCGCGCGCCGGTCGCCAAGATTGAGCGCGCCGCCGAACGGCGTGTCGCTACGCCGCTCCATCAGTCGATCCAGCGCCGCCGCAGTCTCTGGCCACGAGGCGTCGTCGCCTGCGGCGAAAATCGCGGGCAGGTCGATGTCGTCGACCCGCGCCAGAGCGTCATACGAAGCGCCTAGATTTCGTTGCGCCATAAGCCGCGCCGCGTCCGCGCGCCGCTTTAAGAACGATTTCGCCCAGCCGCCCACGCGCCGCTCCCGTATGCATCGCTCGTGTAACGCTCGCAGGGGCGGAACCGCAAGCACATCGATGTGGCTGGTCTGCATTCGGGGTTGGAGCGGTTCCCGGCAGAAAACCGCTTACCCCTCTCCAGGACCAAGCTCAGCACAAGCCGCGCAGGCGGCGTGCCGGGGGCAGCCGGTCTCGTGGTCATTGACCATCCCCACCGCCTGCATGAAGGCGTAGACGATCACCGGCCCGCAGAACTTGAAGCCGCGCGCCTTGAGGTCCTTCGCCAACCGCATGCTGACCTCGGTCTGGGTCGGCGCATCGCGAAAATGCGGCCAGGCGTTCTGGATCGGGCGGCCGTCGACGAAATCCCAAAGGTAGGCGCTGAAATCCTCGCCGCGCGCGGCCATCGCGCAATAGAGGCGCGCCGATCCGATCGCGGCGGCGATTTTCGCCCGCGACCGGATGATGCCTGGATCGCCGAGCAGGGTCGCCACGCGGGCCTCATCGAAGCGTGCGACGCGTTCGGGATCGAAGCCGTCGAAGGCGGCGCGCAGCGTCTCGCGTTTGCGCAGGATGGTGATCCAGGCCAGCCCCGCCTGAAATCCGTCGAGCACAAGCTTTTCCCACAGGGCGCGGCTGTCGCGCTCCGGCACGCCCCATTCCTCGTCGTGATAGGCGCAATAGAGCGCGTCGTTCGGATCGACCCAGCCGCAGCGCGTCATGGCGCGTCGCCCCGCGGCGGCAGGCGCAGCCAGGCCGGCGGATCGAGCGCAGCCGGCGCGCCGGCGACGTTCAACGCCTCGCCGGCGTCCAGCGCCTCGAAGGCGCGATCGAGGCGCAGCAGCGCCAGGGCGCGCAAGCCGGAGACGGCCCGCACCGTCCCGATCTCGGCCGGCCCGGCAGACACCGCAGCGCCGGGCGCGGCAGGCGCCTGCAGCGCCAGGGGGCAGAATTTTCGCCGCGTCGTGGCGCGCCGCTTCATCCGCGAGACGTTCTCCTGGCCGACGAAGCAGCCCTTGTCGAACGCCACCCCATTGAGCTCCTCGAACAGCGCCTCAAGCGCAAAGACCTCCTCTGGCGCCGCATCGGCGGCGAGGTCCGGCGCGCCGACCTGCACCCGGTCCTCCAGCCAGAACGCATCGTTGGGTGCGGCATTGTCTGACGAGACAAGCCTGCGCCAGCCGAGCCCGGCGCGCCGCGGATCGGGCGCGGCGGCGGCTGCGTCCGGCGGGGGCGCCTTGCCGTGCCAGCGCTCCACCGCAAGACCCGCGGGGGCGATCTCGACAGCCGCGCGCAGGCGATACAGGGCCAGCCGCCGCCGCAGCGGCTCGGCGAAGGCGGGATCGACGTCGAGCACAAGGTCATCCCCCTGCGTCCAAATCAGGAAATCGGCGCTCACCTTGCCCTGCGGCGACAAAAGCCCGGCATAGACGACGGCCTGCGGCGCACGCCTGGTCAGGTCCTGCGTCACCAGTGAATCCAAAAAGCCGCGCGCGTCGGGGCCCGCGAGGCGCAGCGTGGCGCGGGGCGTTCTCAGCCAAGTCATGCAGGCGATGTGGGGCGGTTTCTGCATTCACGCAATTGCGCGCGCCCGCCCCCTGTGGACAGTTTCAAAGTTCCGCTAAGGGTGAAGCATGACCGACGACGCCTTCGCCGTCCTGGAGCCTGGAGATCCTGCGCCCTGGTTCGCGCAGCGGTCGGACGTGAACGCCCGTTTCCAGTTCCATACCGCCGGCGGGCGCACCCTCGTGTTGTGCTTCTACGGCGCCGCCAAAGATCCCCACGCGCAGGCCGCCATCGCCTACGCGCTCGCTTCGCCCCTGTTCGACGACCGGCGCGCGGCGTTTTTCGGCGTCAGCGCCGCGCCGGACGACGAAACCAACGGCCTCGCCAAGAGTCGCATGCCTGGCGTGCGCCATTTCTTCGACGGCGACCGTACGATCGCGCGGCTCTATGGCGCGTGCCCGAGCGCCGGCCCAGGCGCGCTGCGGCGGCGGTGGGTGGTGATCGATCCCGCGATGCGCGTGCTTGCCGTCATTCCGTTCGCCGAGGATCGCGCCGATATTGCCGCTGTCGACGCAGTGCTGCGGCAGGCGCCGCCGGCGGGCGTCGCCGCCGGCATCGCTGTGGAGGCGCCGGCGCTGGTGCTGCCGCGCGTGTTCGAAAGCGGCCTGTGCGACGCGCTGATCGCGCATTACGAGGCGCAGGGCGGAACCGAGTCCGGCTTCATGCGCGACGTCGACGGCAAGACGACGATGCTGATGGACCATCGCCACAAGCGTCGGCGCGACGCGGCGGTCGATGACGCCGGCCTGAGAGCAGCGATCCAAGACAGGATCCGCCGCCGCGTGCTGCCGGCGCTCGCACGCGCGTACCAGTTCGCCGCCACGCGCATGGAGCGCTACATCGTGGCGTGTTACGACGCCGACGATGCGGCGCATTTCAACCCGCATCGCGACAACACCACGAAGGGCACCGCGCATCGCAAATTCGCAGTGTCGCTGCTGTTGAACGACGCCTATGAAGGCGGCGGGCTCTATTTCCCAGAATATGGAACTAAAACCTATAAGCCCGAGCCGGGCGCGGCGATCGTGTTCTCGTGTTCGCTGCTGCACGCGGTGACGCCGGTGACGCGCGGCCGGCGCTACGCCTTCCTGCCGTTTCTCTATGACGACGCCGGGGCCGCCGTGCGGCTGGACGCCAACGCGCATCTTGATGCCGCGGTGCCGGCCTACGGACGGCCCACGCCAGCGGCGCCGGCCTCGTGACCGCGAAGGGCCCGGAACGGCCTGCAGCAGGGGCGATTGCGCCGGACCGCCGCCCCGCCTAAAGCGCAAGGCCCGATGCCATCGATTCTCTTCATCGCGTCCAATCGGATCGGCGACGCGGTCTTGTCGACGGGCGCGCTCGACTTCGCTTTGCGGCGCCATCCCGGCGCTGCGCTCGATCTCGCGTGCGGACCGCTGCCGGCGCCCTTGTTTCGCGCGACGCCCGGCCTGCGGCGTCTCATCACCATCGAAAAGCGGCGCGGCGATCGGCACTGGCTGCGGCTGTGGCGCGATCTGGCAGGCCAGCGCTACGATCTGGCGGTGGATCTGCGCGGCACGCTGATCACCTACGCGTTGCGTGCGCGGGCGCGGATCGTGCACCGCAAATCCGCGCAACTACGCCACAAGATCGAGGAATTGACCGCCACGATGGGCGCAGCGTCCATCCTTGCGCCCAAACTGACGCTTGACGTCAAGGCGCGCGCGGACGCAACCGCGGCGGTGGCGGAGGGGCCGATCCTCGCGCTTGGGCCGGGGGCGAATTTCATCGGCAAACGCTGGGCGCCTGAGCGCTTCGCCGCACTCGCGCGTCGCCTCGCCGGGCCGGCGGGGCCTCTGGCCGGCGCGCGGGTGGCGCTTTTGGGCGGGCCCGAGGATGCGCGCGCCAACGCCGAGATCGCCGCCTCGCTGACAACGGATGCGATCCCGGCGCTCGATCTGGCCGGCCAGCTCGATCTGCTCGCCTGCGCGGCGCTGCTCGAACGCGCGACGCTGTTCGTCGGCAACGATTCCGGGCTGATGCACATCGCCGCCGCCAGCGGCGCGCCGACGCTCGGCCTGTTCGGGCCGTCCGACGAGCGGGTCTACGGCCCGTGGGGGCCGCGCGCGCGGGCGTTGCGCGGCCGCACCTACGCCGAGATCATGGCGATCGGCTATATGCCGTCGATCGATCGCTCGCTGATGGACGACGTGACGGTGGACGCGGCCGAAGACGCCGCGCGCGAGCTTTTGCAGGCGGGGGGATTGTCATGACCTTTGATCTCATCGTGCGCGGCGGCGTGGTCGCGCTGCCGGGCGGCCTGCACCAAACCGATATCGGCGTGCGCGACGGGCGCATCGCTGCGATCCGCGATATGGCCGCAGAGCAAGCCGGCGAGATCGTCGATGCGACCGGCCTGCACGTGCTGCCCGGCGTGATCGACACCCAGGTGCATTTTCGCGAACCTGGAAATGAGCACAAAGAGGATCTCGAAACCGGTTCGCGCGCAGCGGCTCTGGGCGGCGTCACGGCCGTGTTCGAAATGCCGAACACGGCGCCGCCCACCACCACGGCCGAAGCGCTCAACGACAAACTCGCCCGTGCAAAAGGGCGCATGCATGTCGATCATGCGTTCTACGTCGGCGCCAGCGACGACAACGCCGATCAACTTGACGATCTTGAACGCCTGCCAGGCTGCTGCGGCGTCAAAACGTTCATGGGCTCGTCCACCGGCACGCTCTTGGTCAAGGACGATGCGGGCCTCGAGCGCGTGCTGAAAAACATTCGCCGCCGCGGCGCATTTCATGCCGAGGACGAAGCCCGCCTAGTCGCGCGCAAAAGCCTGGCGCGCGACGGCGATTGGACCAGCCATCCCGAGGTGCGCGACGACGAAACCGCGCTGCTGGCGGTGAAGCGCCTCGTGGATGCGGCGCGGCGGCTCAACAAGCGCGTGCACGTGCTGCACGTGTCCTCCGCCATCGAGATGGCGTTTCTCGCCACCGCGAAGGACGTCGCCACCGTCGAGACGCTGCCGCAATTCCTGACCTTCGAGGCGCCGGACATTTATCGCAAGCTCAACGGCTTCGCGCAGATGAACCCGCCGATCCGCTACGCCGCCGACCGCGCCGCCTTGTGGGATCTCGGCATCGCGCAAGGCGTCGTCGACGTGCTCGGCACCGATCACGCCCCGCACACGCGCGAAGAAAAGGCGCAACCCTATCCGAAATCGCCCTCCGGCATGCCGGGCGTGCAGACCTTCGTGCCGGTGATGCTCACCCATGTCGCCGCCGGCCGCTTGACGCTGCAGCGCTTCATCGATCTCACGAGCGCGGGCCCGGCGCGCATTTTCGGCATCGCTGGGAAGGGCCGCATCGCGCTCGGCTATGACGCCGATTTCACGCTCGTCGATCTCGCAGCGCAGCGCACGATCCGCGCCGCCGATCAGGCCACGCGCGTGGGCTGGACGCCGTTCGACGGCTTCGACGCCACCGGCTGGCCAATGGGAACGATCATGCGCGGCATCGTCGTCATGCGCGACGGTGCGCTGGTCGCCCCCGGCCGCGGCGAACCTTTGCGATTTCTTGAAACGATGGCGTGAGCGCAGCGCGCCTTCAGCCGAGGGCTACGCGATAGATCGCCGCGTCGTCTTCGGTGAAGCAGCAAAACACGATGCGCTTCGGCGGTGCGGTCCAGGCCCGCGCCTGCGCCACCGCGATGCCGGCGCCGAGTTCCCGCGGCCAGCCGAACGCGCCGGTGCCGATGGCGGGAAAAGCGATCATTTCAAGCGCCAGCGCGCGCGCCGCCTCGAGGCAGGCGCGATAGCACGAGGTCAGGCGCGCGATCTTTTCCGTTTCATCGCCAGGAGCGAACCAGATCGGGGCGACCGTGTGGATGATGCGGCCGGCCGGCAGCGCGAAGCCAGGCGTCACGAGCGCCTCGCCCTCGGCCAGCCCGCCATGCGCGGCGAGGAGGTCGTTCAGCGCGGGGCCCGCGGCGCGCCGGATCGCGCCGTCCACCCCGCCGCCGGGCAGCAGCGCCCGGTTGGCCGCGTTGACGATGGCGTCGGCCCGCAGGTGCTCCAGCCGGCCCACGATGATCTCGATATCGGCGGACATGACGCCCTGTTTACCACGAATTTCGCGACGGAGCGGGCGCGCCCGCACGTTAGAGGCTCAGCAGGGACAAGGCTTCACGCTTCGCAGGGATGACGACCATGACTTTCGCCAAAACCGCAACGGCGCTCGCCGCCGTGCTTATCGCAACCGGCGCGCTCGCCCCGGACGCCGCCGACGCCCGCGAGCGGCGCGGCTCCGCCACGGTGCAGACCGAGCGCGGAACCTTCCAGGGCTCGGCCTCCGTCGAGCGCCAGCGCGGCCAGCGTACGCGCAACGCCGAGGTCACCGGCCCCAATGGCCGAACCACGCGCGTCGAGGATGTGCGCACGCGCAATCGCGCCGAAGGCGCCGCGAGCCATGACCGCACGCGCACGTTCGGCGACGGCTCCACCCGCACGGTCGACGCCGACGCCCAGCGCACCGCGCCCGGCGCCTGGAGCGCGCAGCGCACGGTAACCGGCCGCAACGGCGAGACGCGCACCCAGACGGGTGATTTCACCGCCGCGCGCACCGAAAACGGCCGCAGCGTCACCGGCGACATTCAAACGCAAAATCACGGCCAGGTGGACTACCAGCGCGACGTGACGCGCCAGGACGGCGTGCGCACCGTCAATTCGAGCGCGACCTTCGAGGACGGGTCGTCCGTCACGCGGTCATCTTCTGCAAGTTGCGCCAGTGCGGGCAATTGCACCAGCAGCGGCGCGGTGACCAACCGTCAGGGCGAAACCACGACCTGGACCCAATCGCGCACGCGCGACGGCGCCGACGCCACACGCAGCCGCGACGTAACCTTCGCCGACGGAACGACGCGCTCGATCGATGCGGCGCGCGACGGCAATGGCGACGGCACGGGTACGGTCACGCGCAATGTCGTGCGTCGCAACGGCGAAACCGCGCAGCAAACCGGAACCTACGAAGTCACCCGCACGCCGTAACCTACGCCTCTCACCACGGCATGCGGCGAAGGCCCGGCGTCGTGCCGGGCCTTTTTCGCATGCGTCTCACAGAGCGATGGCGAGCGTCGCGACGGCGACGGAATTGCCCGGATCCTCTCCGATCGGGCGCTCGATGTGCTGGCGCAGATAGCCGGCCTCAAAGCGCGCATCCGGACCCACGCGCCAGGATGCACCGATGAAGGCGCGGTTCTGATCGAGCCCTTCGCGCTGTCCCCAGTCGGCGCCGTTCAGCCCGAAAAAGATCTCGTTCGACGCGACCCAAGCGAATCCTTCCCCGCCGACAGGGCGCGTCCAGCGCACCTGCTGGCGCAAGCGCCAGCCCGCGTCGTCGCCTCCCGACGCGCGCGTGCGCCGCTCCAGGCGGGTGCGGCTCGTGACCGCGCCGCCGAACGCCTGTCCCAACGCGACGTTCGCTTGCAGCCAGGCCCGGCGTTCGTCGGTGAAGACGCCGTCATTGGTCGTCGTGATGCGCGCAGCGCCGACCCATGCATCGACGCCGTCGCGGATGCGCCACCCCAGCGCCGCGCGCGGCGACAGCGACCCCAGCGCGCTCGCGTCGTCGCGAAAGCGCGCTTGCGCCTCGAACATGACGAGCGCGCGCCCACCCTCCACGATCGGCCCGCTGGCGACGATCGCGCTCCAGGCCTGCACGTCTTCAGCATCTGCGCGCTCGGGCGCCGCCGCCGCGAGCGCCACGCTGAGCAACGCGGGTGTAAGCGCGCGGCGCTTCAAGCGACGTCGAAGAAATCGACGACGCCGGTGTCGAGGCGATAATAAGCCCCGACCACCTTCACGCGCCCCTCGCGCTGCGGCTGCAGAAGAATGGGATCGGTTTCCTCGCGCAGACGCCGTACGACGCGGCGCACGTTCTGGCGGATGGCGTTTTCCGTGGCGTCGCCGGCTTGGCCGCGCGCCTCTAGGACGGCGGGAATGATCGGTTCGATCATGTCGTCGATCGAGCCCGGGAAACGCGCATTGGCGTTGACGACATCCATCGCAGCCTTCACCGCGCCGCACGCCTCGTGGCCCATCACCACCACCAGCGGCACGCCGAGAACGGCGACGGCGTATTCGATCGACCCCATCGCCACGGTGTCGACCGTGTTGCCGGCGTTGCGGATGATGAACAATTCGCCGAGCCCGCGGCCGAACAGCAATTCCGGCGGCACGCGGCTGTCGGAACAGCTCACATAGGCGCAGAACGGCGCTTGGCCGCGGGCCAGCTCAAGCCGACGCGCCGCGCTCATATCGGGCTGGCGTTGACCGCCGCGGACGAACGTCTCGTTGCCTTGGCGCAGCAGCGCCAGCGCTTGATCCGCGTTCAGCAGCGTGCGCCCGTTGGCGGTGGGGGCCGGCGCGGTCGTTTCGACGCGCCGTCGCGATTGCGCGTGAGCCTCGGCGGCGCTGACGGCAAGACCGATCGGCGCAATCCCCGCTGCGGTTAAGATCGATCGTCTGGATACGTTGTCGCACATGCTGCGTGGTCTCCCCCGAACCGGATAGGCGTGGAGGTAGCCGATCCGGAGGGGGGATCAATGTGTCGGGTTCTGAAACTTTCGTGATCGCGTGCGGTTCACAGTCCGATCGGAACCCAAATTTCGATGTCGCCGCGGCCGGTCATCGGATTGAAGGCGGGGCCGTAGCGTTCGAAGAATGGCGCATCGGCGATCGCGTGACCTGAGGCGGGCATGGCGACGCTCCAGACATGCGCCCAGGTGCGCTGGATGGCGGCGACATGATCGTCATGCGTGAACACCGCATAGCGCATCGCCGGAATGCGGATGCGTGCAAACGTTTCCGGCAATGTGGAAAAATCGGCGACCTCCACGCCGGCCAGATAGTCCATGTTGGCGTCGTCGTCGGTGTTGTAGCACACACCGTATGACGCGCCGCCGCGCTGGCCGGGCACATGGCCCAGATGCGGCGCGAGCTTCTGCCACAAATTGGGAATGGCGGCGGTGGAGTCGCGGGTGAAATGTTGCGCAAAGCCGGCGACGAGCATCACGGGCGCGTGATCGATGCGCATCGGCGCAGGGGCGGCAAGGGGCGGTTGGGACATGCGCACGGCCTCCACAAGGGCTAAATGATCCACAGCGCCACGCGCGCGCACGTTTTCGGGCGTCGTCCCGAACAGATCGCGGAAGGCGCGGGTGAACGCTTCGTGAGAGCCGTAGCCGGCGTCGAGCGCGACGCTGAGGATGTCCGGCGCGCCGGCGGCCAGCGCCTTTGCGGCTTCGCTCAAGCGGCGCGCGCGCACATGCGCCATCACCGGGCGGTCCATCACCGAAGCGAAGGCGCGCGCCAGGTGGAAACGCGAAACGCCCGCAGCGGCGGCGACGTCCTCAAGCGCCAGCGCGCTCGCGAAATTCGCCTCGATATACCAGAGCGCCTTGTCGACCGGGTTCATGCAGCCTCACGATAGCGAAGCCGGTATGGACCGGCTATTGAGGGCGCGCTTGATCGCTCTTGCTCGAGGTTCGTCCATGGCCGCCATCGCTCATCTCATCACGCCCAAGCCGCGCGATCTGGGCGAGGGCTTCATGGTGCGCCGCGCGCTGCCGGCGATCGAAAAGCGCGCGGTGTCATCCTTCATCTTTCTCGACCAGATGGGCCCGGCGGACTTTGCGCCGGGGCAGGGGATCGATGTGCGCCCGCATCCGCATATCGGACTTGCGACCGTCACGTATCTCTTCGACGGCGAAATCGTGCATCGGGATTCGCTGGGCTATGTGCAGCCGATCCGCCCGAGCGACGTTAATTGGATGGTGGCGGGCCGCGGCGTGACGCATTCCGAGCGCACCGGCGACGCCGTGCGCGCCAGCGGCGGGCGGCTTTATGGGCTGCAGCTCTGGGTGGCGCTGCCGAAGGCGCACGAGGAGATCGCGCCCAGTTTCGCGCATCATCCAGCAGCAAGCCTTCCGTCCTGGGAAGAGAACGGCGCATCGGTGCGCGTCATTCTGGGCGAGGCGTTCGGGCGTGCATCGCCGGTCGAAATCTTGAGCCCGATGTTTTACGTCGATGTGAAGCTTTCCGACGGGGCCGAGATCGCAGCGCCCGGCGGATGGGACGAGCGCGCGGTTTATGTCCTGGAAGGGCGCATCGCCATCGACGGCGAACCGGTCGATGCGGGCATGCTCGCCATCTTGTCGCCGGACGCCGCCGGCGTGACCGCGCTCGGCGATACACGCTTCGTCATGCTCGGCGGCGCAGCGCTCGATGGGCCGCGCGCGCTGTGGTGGAATTTCGTCTCCAGCGACAAGGCGCGCCTCGAAGCCGCCAAGCGCGATTGGGCGGAGGGCAAGTTTCCGCGCGTGCCCGGCGATGACGAATTCATTCCCTTGCCGGAGCGCTGAAGCATGACGCGCACGCCGATCGCGGCGGTCGGCGTGGTGTGTCTGCGCGGCGACGACGTCCTGCTCATCCGACGCGGCACGCCGCCGCGCCTCGGCGAATGGTCCCTGCCGGGCGGCAGGGTGGAGTGGGGCGAGGGCGTGCGCGCCGCGGCGCTGCGCGAATTGCATGAGGAAACGAGCGTCAAGGCCGAGATCACGGCGCTCATCGATGTCGTCGACGGCGTGTTCACGTGTCGCGAGACGGGCGAGGTCTGGGGCCATTACGTGCTCGTCGATTTCGCCGCGCGCTGGATCGCCGGCGAGCCGGTCGGCGGCGACGATGCAGCCGAGGCGCGCTTTTTCGCCCGCGCGGAGATCGCCGGCTTGGGCTTGTGGGATGAAACCGTGCGCGTGATCGACGCTGCGCGCGCGCTGGTTTAGCGCGCCTTGCGTTTCGCGGCGTTGCGGATCAGCGCGACATCGCCGGCGATCTTCAGCACCGCCAGCAGAATGACCCCCACCGGCGGCCACCCGAGCGCCATGATCAGCATGCCGCCGAAAATGATGGTCAGGTGCAGCATGATGAGCCGCGGATAAGGCTCGCCCATCAGCGCATGCACGCTGGCGCGCGCCGGCTCGCCGCGCACGATGAACCAGCCGAGCTGCACTGCCTGCCAAACCACGATCGCCGCCGCGCCGATGAGGAAATTGTCGTTCAGCAAAAACAAAGCGCCGGCGAGGTCGTCTGGCGCAAGCCCGGCCTGGTCGCGACCCGCCGCGAGCGCTGCGTCGCCACCGCCGAACAGCGCGAACACGAACACGCCGTGTACAAACGTGAAGATGCCGTAGTGCACGCAGAAAAACGCCGTCAGCGCGCCGCCGGCGATGAGGCCCAAGAGCCCATGCTTGACTACCGCGGTGATCATCATCGCCGCCGCCTGGCGCACGCCGAGCACGAGGTTTTCGAACCAGAACAGCACGATCAGCGCAAACGGGCTCCAGCCCCAGACCGTGACGCCGATCACCGGCACGAGCCCGAACAGCGCCGCCGCCAGCGCCTCGAGGCGCCAGTCCTCGCGCAGGGCGGGCAGGGTTTCCGTGGCGATGGGCTTTGCGGCGTCCATGCAGGCCCTTAACATGGGCTGACGACCAAACCATAAACGCCGAGACCCCCGGGGAGCCCGACCATGCCTTACGCGCCGTTCAACCTTTCCGGAAAGGTCGCGCTCGTCACCGGCGGCAATCGCGGCATCGGGTGGGGCATGGCCGAGGCGCTGGCGCAGGCGGGCGCGGACGTTGCGGTCTGGGGCCGCGACCAGGCCGCCAACGAGCAGGCCGAACAGAAGCTGCGCGCGCATGGGGTGCGCGCCAAAGGCTATCGGGTCGATGTGGCCGACGAGCACGCCGTCGCCGCCGCGATGACGCAGACGGTCGAGGATTTCGGCCGCGTCGATTCCGTGTTCGCCAATTCCGGCATCGGCGGGGGCGGCATGCCGTTTTCGAAGTTTCCGACCGACGTCTATCGCCGCGTGCTGTCGGTCAATCTCGACGGCGTCTTTTTCACGTTTCGCGAAGCATGCAAACATATCACGGCGCGCGCCGCCAAGGGCGACGGCGGCGGCTCGCTCGTCGGCGTGGCGTCGCTTGCGGCCATCGAGGGCGCGGCGCGCAACGAGGCCTATGCGGCGACCAAGGGCGCCGTGATCTCGATGATCCGCTCGATCGCGGTGGAGCATGCGCGCTTCGGCGTGCGCGCCAACGCCATCCTGCCGGGCTGGATCGCCACCGACATGACGGCCGGCGCGCAATCGTCCTCCGCGTTCGCCGAGAAGGTGATCCCGCGCGTGCCGATGCGGCGCTGGGGCGAGCCCACGGATTTCGGCGGCGTTGCGGTCTATCTCGCCTCCGACGCCAGCCGTTATCATTCCGGCGACACCTTTGTCATCGACGGCGGCTATGCGGTGTTTTGATCAGTCGCCCACACGGGTGAGGAGATGCCCATGAATCTCATGTTGTCTGTCCTGGCCGCGGTTGCGCTTATGACCACGGCCGCCGAGGCGCGCACCTGGCGTGTGCGGCCGGGGCCGGATGCGCAGGAATTGCTGCAGGGCGCCTTTATCCAGGCCGAGCCGGGCGACACCATACGGCTGACCGAGGGGCGCTATGAATTGTGGGCGGGGCTGTCGCTTGACGTCGATCGCGTGACGCTGCGCGGCGAGGGGGCGGATCGCACGATCCTGTCCTTCACCGGCCAGCGCCAGGGCGCCGAAGGCATCCTGATCACCTCCGACGACGTGACCTTCCGCGATTTCGCGGTGGAGAACGCCAAAGGCGACGCGATCAAGGCGCAAGGCTGCGCCCGGATCACGCTACGAGATCTGCGTGTGGAATGGACCGGCGGCCCGAACCCTGAGAACGGCGCCTACGGCCTTTATCCGGTGAATTGCACGGATGTGCTGATCGACGGCGCGGTGGTGCGCGGCGCCTCCGACGCCGGCATCTATGTCGGCCAGTCGCGCAACATCATCGTCCGCAATTCTTTAGCGGAGTATAATGTCGCCGGCATCGAGATCGAAAACAGCTTCAACGCCGACGTCTATCGCAATGTCGCCACGCGCAACACGGGCGGCATCCTCGTGTTCGATCTTCCCGGCCTGCCCCAGCAGGGCGGTCACGCCATCCGCCTGTTCGAGAACCGCATCGTTCAGAATGACACGCCGAATTTCGCGCCGGCTGGAAACATCGTCGCCGGCGTGCCGACGGGAACGGGCGTGATGGTGATGGCCAATCGCGATGTGCACGTGTTCGAAAACGAGATCGGCGACAACGGCACCGCAAACGTGCTGATCGTGGCGTATCGCGCACAGATCGACGACCCCAATTACAATCCGCTGCCGCGCGACGTGACCATCCGCAACAACCGCTTCGGCCGCTCCGGCTTCGCGCCCGCAGGCGATCTCGCCAGTCTCGCCGCCGCCGGCGTGCCGCTGCCCGACATCCTGTGGGATGGCGCGACGAATTATGTCGCGGCGGGAACGCCGCGGACCGAGCCGGTGCGCATCGCGCTGATCGGCAACCGCAAGGGCGAGCGCGACCTGCCGACCTTCCTGTCGCTCGGCGTGCCCGTCGCCGGCGCCGATCTCACGGAAGCTGCGCCCGATCCGACGCCGCCGCCGGCGGTGGCGATGCCCGAGCCTGAGCGCGTGCGTCTGCCGCAGGATTGAAGCGATGCGTGTCGCTGCGCTTGTCTGCGTGTTGCTGTTCGGCGCGTTTTCGATCGCCGGCGCGGGCGTGCGCGCGCCAGGCGTTGCGCTCGATGCGGTGCTCGCCGCGCGTCCGGCGCCGACGCTGTCGGCCTATCGCCTGTTTCTCGACGCCGGCGCGCGCGTGGCCAATGCCGGCGTCACGCCCTACGCGCTCAACACCGCGCTCTATTCCGACGGCGCCTTGAAGATCCGCCACGTCTACATGCCGCCCGGCGCGCAGGCGCGCCACCGCGACGATGGCGTGTTCGATTTTCCGGTCGGAACGGTGCTGGTGAAGACCTTCGCCTTCGCCGCCGATATGCGCGCGCCCGCCCAAGATGTGCGCTATCTCGAAACCCGCCTGCTGATCCGCCATGAGGACGGCTGGGTCGCGCGGCCGTATGTGTGGAACGCCGCGCAGACTGAGGCGCGCTACGCGCCGGTTTCCGCGCCGATCCCGGTCGACTTCATCGACGCCGCCGGCGCGTCGGCGCATCTCGATTGGGCCGTGCCCAACCAGAACCAGTGCCGGGGCTGCCATGATCGCGATGACGCCATCGCCCCGATCGGACCGAGCGCGCGCAATCTCAACGGCGATTTCGCCTATCGCGACGTTGCAGAGAACCAGTTGCGCCGCTGGACGCGCCTTGGCCTCCTTGACCGCGCGCCGGAGGATGCGCCGCGCGCGCCCGACGCCTTCGATCCCGCAACGGGGTCTCTGGCCGAACGCGCACGCGCCTATCTCGATGTCAATTGCGCGCATTGCCATAATCCGCAGGGGCCCGCGCGCACCTCAGGGCTCGATCTGCGCGCGAGCAACGATGCGCCTGCCCGATGGGGCGTGCGCAAGCGGCCGGTCGCGGCGGGGCGCGCATCGGCAGGGCTTGAATTCGCCATCGCGCCAGGCGCGCCCGACGCCTCGATCCTCGTGCACCGGATGCAAAGTCTCGACCCTGGCGTGATGATGCCGGAGCTCGGCCGCCAGACCCGCGACGCGGAAGGCGTGGCGCTCGTGCGGGCGTGGATTGCGCGGATGGACGCTGACGGGCATGTGACCGAGGCCGCGGGCGAGTGAGCTTGCGCGCGCAGCGGCGCCGGCTTAAGCGGGCGCCCGTTTGACGAGGAGGGGCGCAGGTGGCGCAGGAACAACGGAGTGCAGCGTCCGACCGCAAGACGACCGGCGCGATCGAACACGCCTTCGAAAGCCTCATCTTCGCCAGCCGCTGGCTGATGGCGCCGGTCTATCTCGGCCTGATCGCGGCGCTGGCGATCCTTATCGTGACGTTCTTTCGGGAGCTTTATCTGCAGGCGCCCGGCGTGCTCACGATGGAGGAGAACGACGTCATCCTCCTGGTGCTGACGCTGGTCGATCTCTCGCTTGCCGGCAATCTCGTGCTGATCATTCTGTTTTCAGGCTACGAGAATTTCGTCTCGAAGATCGACGCCGCCAGCGCCGACCGGGACCGGCCGGAATGGATGGGCACGCTGGATTTTTCCGGCCTGAAGATAAAGCTGATCGCGTCGATCGTGGCGATCTCCGGCATTCATTTGCTGAAAATTTTCATGAACATCGAACAATACAGCGTCCAGAGCCTGACCTGGTACACGCTGATCCATATCACGTTCGTGGTGTCGGGCGTGGCCTTTGCGGCGATGGATTGGATCGTCGCCAAGGCGCACGCGGTGAAATAGTATTTGGCGCCGCCGAAACACGAATACAGCGCCCCCTCAGTCCGCTTCGCGGCCAGCTCCCCCGCGAGCGGGGGAGCAAACGCGCTATTTCTTCCCCCGCGGGCGGGGGAAGTGGCCGGCGAAGCCGGTCGAAGGGGGCGTTCGAGGATATTTCAGCAGCCGCTAACGCTCTCAGCGCCTACAAGCATCTGCACCGTGCGCGCGAAGATCGCCGCCAGCGTCACCGTGCCGAGCGTGAACACGGTGAAACGCAGCATGATGATGTTGGCCGTCGCCTGGACGAGCGAATGGATCACGCGGATCGCGACATACGCCCAAGCAAGCTGCACGTTGAAGGAATCCACCACCGACACATGCGCCGCGAGCGCCAGCGCGTAGAAGATCGTCGGCTGCTCGTGCAGGTGGTTGTAATTGTCGGCCACGCGCGTCACCGTCGGGGGAAGTTTCGGCGTGACGCCGGTGCGCGCGGCCTCCTGGGGGTCGATCTTGAGCTTCGCCATCGCGGGGATGCGGGTGGCGTAAAGCCAGATCCACATCACGAACGTCCAGCCGATCAGCGCCAGAACCGGTCCGATCATTCCGTACTGTAGCATGGCTTTCCTCACGATTTGCGCGCGCCTTGTGACCCCAATGCCGGCCCGGGCGCAAGCGGCTTGACGCCCGCAGCGTCACGCGGGCTTTCTGGTCGCCAAAGAGGAGACGCGCCATGGCCCTGCACACCCCGCTCTGCGACCTGCTCAAGGTCGAGCATCCGATCATGCTCGCCGGCATGGGCGGGGTTTCGTATGGGGAACTGGCGGCGGCGGTGTCGAACGCGGGCGGGTATGGCGTGTTGGGCATGGCGGGCCGCAGCGTCGATGAAATCCGCGCCAATATGCGCCAGGTCCGCGCGCTCACCGATAAGCCCTTCGGCGTCGATCTCCTCGCGGCCACGCCCGATCAACTGACTAAGGCGGTCGAGGTCATCATCGAGGAAGGCGCGTCGAGTTTCGTCGCCGGGCTTGGCGTGCCGATGCCGATCATGGAGCGGCTGAAGAAGGCCGGCCTCAAGGTGATGGTTGTTTGCGGCGCGGTGAAGCATGCGGTGAAGGCCGAACAGGCCGGTTGCGACGCCGTGATCGCGCAGGGCGGCGAGGGCGGAGGCCATACCGGCCTCGTCGGCACGATGCCGCTCGTCGCGCAGGTGGTGGAGGCGGTGAAGATTCCTGTGGTCGCGGCAGGCGGCTTGTATGACGGGCGCGGCCTTGCGGCGGCCCTGGCGCTCGGCGCCTGCGGCGTGTGGATGGGCACGCGCTTCATCGCCTCGACGGAAGCGCACGCGGCGCAAATGTATCGCGATGCGATCGTCACGGCCACGGACGAAGACACCGTGCGCACGCGCTGCTATTCCGGAAAACCGATGCGCGTGAAGAAGAACGATTACGTCGCCGACTGGGAAAGTCGCCCGCAAGACATTCAGCCGTTTCCGATGCAGGCGATGATTTCGGTGCAGAACAACGCCATGGGCGGCATCGGCGGCCAACTGGACGGGCTCGACGAAACCAAATCCTGCTTCGCCATGGGCCAGAGCGCCGGCGGCGTGCACGATGTGCTGCCCGCCGGCGAGATCGTGCGCCGCATCATGGCGGAGGCGGAGAGTGCGCTCGCAAAGGCGTCGGCGCTTCGCCGCTAAAGCGACAAGCGCCCTTCGCTCACCAGAACCGCCTTGCCGCCGATACGTGCGCCGTTGAGCAAACCGCCCGCGAGTTCGATTTCGAGGCCGATGAGCGACGGGCGGCCCATCTCGAAGCCCTGTTCGATCGGCAGCGTGTGCCAGCCGTCCGCCAGCGATTCAAAGCGTGCGCAGGCGCCGGCGAAGGCCGCCGCCGCAGAGCCGGTCGCGGGATCCTCGACGATCCCGAATTCCGGCGCGAACATGCGCGCGCGAAAGGCGTGGGGATGCTCGTCCGGCAGGCGCGTATAGACGAAAACCGCCCCTATCCCCAGGGTTGCATCGGTGCACTCATGCGTCGGCTTGGCCCGCGCCAGCGCATCGAGGGTTTTCACCGGCACGAAAGCATACGGCACGCCGGCGTCGAACAGCGTCGGCTCGTGGCGCCCGAAACCGATATCCCCCTCCGCAAGCGACAGCGCCCGCGCATAGGCCGCATCGCTCGCTGCACGCCCGCAGGGCGCGGCCAGTTTCGGTGCGTCGAATTGCGCGAAGGTCGCTGCATCGGCCTTGAGCTGAACCGCGCAGCGCACGAGGCCCACGCGCTCCTCCAGGGTGATGATCGTGTCGAGCCCGGCGTCGCGGCCATATTTGCGCTCCGCCAGAAAGATCGCACAGCCGATCGTCGGATGCCCGGCGAACGGCAATTCCCGCCCCGGCGTGAAGATGCGCACCGAAGCGGTGTGGGCGGGATGCTCCGCCCGGCGCACGAACACCGTTTCAGAGAGATTGAACTCGCGGGCGATCGCCTGCATCTGCGCGTCGCTCAGATCGTCGGCGTCCCACACCACGGCGAGCGGATTGCCGGCGAAGCGCTGGTCGGTGAACACGTCGAGGGTGGCGAAGGGCAGATGCGTCATGGCGCGGGCTCTTAGCGCTCTTTCGTTCCGCGCGCGAGCCTGCTTGAGTGGCCCAGGAGGATCGACCCATGCACAGAGTCATTGCGGCGCTGGCGGCGCTGTTGATTGCGACAGCTGCGGCCGCGCAGGATCGTCCGCCGGGCTTCGGGCGCGGCGAGCGGGTGTCGGGCGAGGCCTTCGCCACGCGCTCGCCGGTCGTGGCGCCGCACGGCGCGGCCGCCACCGCCCATCCCCTGGCGACGCAGACCGCACTTGACGTGTTGCGCGCGGGCGGCTCGGCGATGGACGCTGCGATCGCCGCCAATGCGATGCTGGGCCTCGTCGAGCCGACGGGAAACGGCATCGGCGGCGACATATTCGTCATCGTCTGGGATCCGCGCACACAGCGCCTCTACGGCTACAACGGCTCCGGCCGCAGCCCGCGCGGGCTGTCGTTCGAGGCGATGCGCCGCGAGGCGCGCCGGCGCGGCAATCCCGACGCCGTGCCCAGTTTTGGCGCGGCGAGCGTCAGTGTGCCCGGGACGGTGGACGGCTGGTTTGCGCTGCACGGCCGGTTCGGGCGCACCCCAATGGCCGACTTGCTGGCGCCGACGATCCGCTATGCCCGCGAAGGCGCGCCGATCCCGCAAACCATCGCGATGTACTGGGCCAACAATGAGCGGCGCCTGGAGCGCGAATTCCGCGAAGGGCGGCTGCAGGAGATCGAGAACGCGCGGCGCACGTATTTCTGTGAACCGGAAATGGACGTGATCCTTGATCATGTGGGTCGCGAAACGCACACGGCGTGCCGGCCGGCTTTGCCGGGCGGCGCGGCGCTGTTCCGCAATCCCGATCTCGCCGACACTTTGGCGCTGATCGCGCGCGAGGGGCGCGACGCGTTCTATCGCGGCGGCATTGCGCGCACGATCGACGCCTATATGCGCCGCATCAACGGCTGGCTGCGCTATGAGGATCTTGCAGCGCACCAAGGCGAATGGGTCGATCCGGTGTGCGCGCCGTACCGCAGCGTCGAGGTGTGCGAATTGCCGCCCAACAGTCAGGGCGTGGTCGCGCTGCAGACCTTGCGCATCCTGGAAGGATTCGATCTGCGCGCGATGGGCTTTCTATCGGCGGAGTCGCTGCATACGCAGATCGAGGCGACGCGGCTCGCCTTCGCCGACCGTGCGCGCTTCTATGGCGATCCGGCGTTCACGGGCTTCGATGTTCGCCGTCTGCTGACCGACGATTACACCCGCGAACGCCGCGCGCTGATCGCGCCCGACCGCGCCATGACGCCGCCGCCGCACGCGCAGATCGCGCTCGACGGCGACACGACCTATCTCGCCACCGCCGACGCGGACGGCATGATGGTGTCGCTGATCCAGTCGAATTATCGCGGCATGGGATCGGGCCTCGTGCCCGATCGCCTCGGCTTCATGCTGCAGAACCGCGCCGAATTGTTCGCGCTCACGCGCGGCCATCCCAATCAATACATGCCGGGCCGCCGCCCGTTCCAGACGATCATTCCGGCCTTCGCGCTGAAGCAGGGCAAGCCGTGGCTCGCCTTCGGCGTCATGGGCGGCGACATGCAGCCGCAAGGCCATGTGCAGATCATCGTCAATCTTGTCGATTATGGGCTCGACCTGCAGGCCGCGGGCGATGCGGCGCGCTATCGCTTCTATGGCGGCGCCGAGCCCACGGGCGAGGCGCCGGACGGCGTAGGGTTTGTGGCGATGGAGAACGGCGTGCCGGAGGCGGTCCGCGCGGACCTGGAGCGCCGCGGCCACCGCATTCGCCCCGCCGACGGCTCGTTCGGCGGCTATCAGGCGATCCTGCGCCATGACAATGGCGTCTATGAAGCAGCCACCGAGATGCGCAAGGACGGCGAGGCGGGGGGATACTGACGCGAAAGCTTCACAGGCCCGCCGCATTTGCGGCATAGGCGACGCATCATGGTTCGACCGCCCGTCGTCGTGTTCGCGCTCTCTCTGTGTCTCGCCGCAGCTGCGGCGGCGCAGGAGGGCGAGCGTCGCGATCCCCGCGCGGCCTATGACGCCCAGGTCGAGGAACTCGCCGGCGTGCTCGGCGGCGCCCACTATCTGCGCATCCTGTGCACCGGCCGCAGCGACCAGCGCTGGCGCGATTTCATGCGCGGGGTGATCAGCCGGGAAGAGGGGCGCGCCCGCGCGCTCACCGATGCCTTCAACGACGGCTACCGCCGCGAAGAGGCGCGGTTCTCGGAATGCGACGGCGCGGCGCGCTCGATGGAGGCCGAATTGCGCGCGCAAGGCCTGCGCCTCGCCGACGGCCTGAGCGCCTGGAACGGCGTCGAGCAATAGGCGACGCGCGGCTGTCGTTCAGGCCGCAATCGGCCACAGCTTCGCGTAGCGCGCGCCGGCGGGATCGGGCGCGCCGGCGCGGGCGAGGAACGCGAAGCGCGCGCATTCGGCCTGGGTCTCGATATTGAGGCCGGCGAAACCGCGCGCGTCGGGCGTTTGTCGATAGGCCGCGGCGCCGAGCGCGGCGAGCTTGGCCAGCGGCAGCGCAATGCCGGCCTGCGCCTGCCAGCAATGCGCCAGCTCGTGGATCAGCCAGCCTTGTTCGGACAGCGCCGCCTCCGTGAAATCGAGCGGCGCGCGCCAGCGCGAGAACGCGACGAGGCGTTCGCTCGGGGCCATCGCGGCGAAGCCCAAGGGCGGCAATTGCACCAGGGTGATGCGCGCGGCGTCGAACGCGGGTCCGAACATCGGCCGCGCCAGCGCGATCTCGCCGGTCGTCAGCGCACGGCGTTGCATCAGCCGCATGCGCGGCGGCGACTTTTGCGGCGCGGTCACGCGAGGGCTGCCCATGAGCCGCGGATGCAGTCTATCGTGGCGCAATGCAAGGCCATGGGCTCGACCTCACCAATCTCGCCATCATCATGGCCGTGGCGGCGGCGCTGGGCTTGGCGCTGAGCCGAGCGAAGCTGCCGGCGATGGTGGGCTATATTGCGGCGGGGATGGCGCTGGGGCCGAGCGGCCTTGGCCTTGTCGGGCGCGAGGCGGGCGACGACGTCAACGCGCTGGCCGAACTCGGCGTGTTGATGCTGCTGTTCATCGCCGGGCTCGAAGTGTCGATCCCCTCATTTCGCCGTGTCATCCGTCCCGCCACGGTCGCTGCGCTCGGCCTGGTGATCGCGGCCTGCGTCGGCGCGTTCCTGATCGCGCCAGCGCTCGGCTGGGGCGCGCGCACGGCGCTGTTGTTCGGCTTTATCGTTTCGATCTCGTCGACCGCCGCCGCGCTCACCATTCTCGGCGACGCCGACGAATTGAAGACGCGCGCCGGCGAAATCACCGTCGGCATCATGGTGGCGCAGGATCTGCTCGTCGTGCCGATGCTCATCGTGGTTGAAAGTTTCGAGTCCGAGCAATTGGATTTCATCCAGCTCGGCGTGCGCATCGCCATCGCGCTGGGCGTGTTCGCGCTGATATTGTTCGCGTTCCGCCGCGGCCGCGTGCTCGCCGTGCCCGGCAGCAAACGGCTTGCGGCGCAGACCGAACTGATCGCGCTTCTGGGCTTGAGCGCCTGTTTCGGGGCGGCGGCGTTGAGCGGCGTCGCCGGCTTGTCGCCGGCCTATGGCGCCTTCATCGCCGGGCTCTTGATGGGCGTCACGACGCTGCGCGGGCCGGCGACGCGCGCCATCCTGCCGCTGCAGACCATCCTGCTCGTGGTGTTCTTCCTCTCGGTCGGCCTGCTGATCGATCGCACGTTCATTCTCGAGAATTGGGCGCTGGTGGTGTCGGCGTCCTTGGGCGTGATCGCGTTCAAAACGGCGCTCGGCATCGCGCTGTTGCGCTTCAGCGGCGTGGCCTGGTCGGATGCAGTGACCGCCGGCCTCGCCAGCGCGCAGATCGGGGAGTTTTCCTTCATTCTGGCCGGCGCCGGGCTTGCGGCCGCCGCGATCGGGCCGGAGGGCTATCGCCTCGCGATCACGATCATCGCTGCGACGCTGTTGATCAGCCCGCTTTGGGTCTTCGTGGTGCGCGCCGTCCACGATCGCGCGATCTCGGCTCTGTCGCGGCGCATTCCCGGCATCGAAAGCTGAGCCTGCGCAATCACGCGCGGGCGTCGCGGTGACGCTCGAGCGCCTGCTCGACCTGCGCCTTGAACCGCGACTTGAACACCGGCGTGGCGAACCCTTCGGCGTGGGCGCGGATCGCGTGCGGATCGAACCGGTTGCGCTGCGCCTCAAAGGCTTCGATCGCAGCGATGACGGCCTCCGGCGTCTGCGCATTGAAGAACAGCCCGGTTTGGCCGGGCACGATCGTCTCCAGCGCGCCGCCGCGGCCATAGGCGATCACCGGCTTGCCGCTCGCCATCGCTTCGAGCGGCACGATGCCGAAATCCTCTTCCGGCGCGAACACCAGCGCACGGCAATCGGCGTAATGCTGCTTCAGGGTCGCGAAATCCGCGCGGCCGAGAAAATGGACGTGCGCGCCGCCGCGCGCGCGCAACGAGGAGAGCGCCTTGCCGCCGCCGATCACGACGAGGTGCTTCTTCATTCTCGCAAAGGCTTCGACGAGGATGTCGGTGCGCTTGTAATCGACCAGTTCGCCGACGGCGAGATAGTAATCCTCCGATCGCGTCGAGACGGGGAACGCATCCACATCGACCGGCGGGTGCACGACCGCGGCGTCGCGCCGGTAATAGCGGCGGATGCGCCCGGCGACATTGTGGGAGTTCGCCACGAAATGATCGACGCGGGCTGCCGTCGTCACGTCCCACATCCGCAGATAGTTCGAGATGAACGGAAACAACGCCCGGATGGCGGGGTTCGCCCCGCGCATATGGGCTGCGTACATGTTCCAGATGTAGCGCATCGGCGAGTGCACATAAGACACGTGCAGCGCGCCCGGATGCGGCAGCACGCCCTTCGCCGGCCCGGCCTCGCTCGAGATCACGAGATCGTAGCCGGAGAGATCGATCGCCTCGAGCGCGGTCGGCATGAAGGGCAGATAGGCCTGATACCAGGACCGCGCGAAGGGCAGCTTCTGGATCGCGGTGGTCTCGATCTCGGCGTCGGCGAAAGCGGGAACCTTCCTGCGGTCGAGCACGTGCGTGAAGATCGTCGCGTCGGGATAAAGCTCATGGATCGCCTTGAGGACTTTTTCGCCCCCGCGATCATTCACCAGCCAATAATGGATCAGCGCCACGCGCATCAGGTTATCCGCTCGAACGAACGATGAGGTGAGCGGAAAGCCTTACCGAAGCGTTTGCGGCCTAGACAGCCCCGTCCCGCGACAGCACCGCCGGGATGGTCAGAAGCAGAATCTCGATGTCGCGCAGGAAGCTCCACGCCTCAAGATATTGCCGGTCGAGTTCGATGCGGCGGTCATAGGTGGCGCGCGAGCGGCCGCTGACCTGCCACAGCCCGGTGATGCCGGGCCGCACGAGCAGGTAGAAGCGGCGCTGCTTGCCGTACATGTCGAGCTCTTCGCGCGTGACCGGGCGCGGGCCGACGAGGCTCATTTCGCCCTTCAGCACGTTCCAGAGCTGGGGCAGTTCGTCGAGGCTGCTCTTGCGCAGGAATTCGCCGAGCTTGGTGATGCGCGGGTCGTTGGCGAGCTTGCGGGTCGCGGCCCATTCCTGCGCGGCCACGGGATCGGCCTTCAGGTGCTCTTCCAGCATCTGGGCGGCGTTCATCCGCATCGAGCGCAGCTTCCAGCAGGTGAAGCGGCGGCCGTTCCGGCCGATGCGCGTATGGCCGTAAAACACCGGCCCGCCGTCCTGGAGCTTGATCAGGATGGCGATGGTGAGCAGGACGGGGCTGACGAAGAGGAGGCCCAGGGCGGAGGCGACGACGTCGAAGCTGCGCTTGACCCAGCCATTGGCGCGGCGGGCGGTCTGAACCAGGCGGGCGTCGCGGACGATGTGCGCCCGTTCGCGCAGATCGCGGACCGGGCGTTGGCCGCCATCGGCGCCGAGCCGACGCAGCCGACCCAGGACGGGTCCGGACAGAAGGAACTGGTTAGACATCGCGCAACCCCCGCTGCGGCGAAATACTTAACTGCATGTTATGTTTGGCATGCAAGCATTGTGCAATGCAACAGGCCGCCAAACGAAGATTTTGAGACACTTCAAAAAAAGCGCCGCATTTACCTGACGCTAAACTTGGGCCCCGATAATCATCCCTTGCACTTGAGGCCAGTCAGGGCGGCTGCGACGTGACCCAGGATACAGCCTTGCAGTCCAGCGCTGGTCTAGGCGGCTTCGGGGCGGCCCCAGCACTGGCGCGAAGACCTTCGCCGCGGGGCTATCCCCGCTGGATCGTCATGCTCGGGCTCGTTGTTTATTGTGCATCATTTTGGGTCATGTTGTTCCAGGTGGGCGGGGTCGCCGTGGCCCACCTGTACGGAACGTCAACCCAAGTGGCCATGGCGCCACACTAGCGGCCTGCGGCAGCCCGTTTCCTGAGCAGTGTGAGGCGCTTGCCGACGGCGCTTGACGCGAGAAGCCTGTCGAAAGCCCCCGCCGGACGCAAATCCGGTTGCGCCAGGCGGGCCGATCCTTGCTAGAAGCGCCGCATGGCGGTTTGGCTCCTCATCGGCGCGGCGCTGGCGGCCGTCTGCGTGGCGGCGCCGCTGCGCTGGGCGGCGGCCGCGATGGCGTTCACGCTGCCCATGTCGGGCACTGCGGCGATGATGCTGGGGCCCGATCCGCTGCTTCTGCCGATGGTGTGCGCGCTGGGATTCCTCGGGCGGATCGCCTTCTCGCTGCTCATCCCGGAGATGCGCGCCCAATTTTTGCACATTGTCCGGACGGACTGGCTGCTCCTGGCTTTCGTCGCCTATTGCGCGCTTTCGGGCATCTTCAACCCGCGGTTCTTCGCAAACGCAACATACGTGAACCCCCAGGATCCGGGGCCGCTGCAGCCCTTGGGGCCCTGGTCGGTCGAGATCCCACAGGTGATTTATCTCATCATCGGGGCGGCGATTTATCTCGGCCTGCGCTGGGCGATCCTGCGCGTCGGGCTGAAAACCATCCTCGACGCCCTGATCTGGCAGGCGATCGCCTTCGGCGCGATCGGTCTCGCTCAGGCGATCGGCGGGGTGGCCGGCTTCACCGTGCCGCTCGACTGGATCGTCAACAACGAGGGCGGGGCGATCATGTCCCTGATCTACGTGCAGGGCGGGTTTGTGCGCGTCAGTTCGGTGTTTCTGGAATCCTCGGCGTGCGCCGCTTGGGCGGCAGGCGCGACGGGGTTCATTTACGGCGTCTATATCAACCGCATTCTGCCGCATCTGACGTTTCCGCTGCTGTGCGGGCTCGGCTTCATGATGTTGGTGTCGACCTCGTCGACCGCCTATGCGGGTCTGGCCGCGATCGGCGCGCTGGCGCTGGTCTACGCCGTGCTCGACCCGGAACGCGGGCGGCGCGAGCGCGGCATCATCCTCATCGTGGCGTTCGGCCTCGTCGCGGCGATGGCGTTGATGGTGATTTTCGCCGCCGACAATAGCGGCGTCCTGGGCCGCTTCCGGCAGATGGTGCTCGATTTCACCGTCAACAAGGCGCAGTCCGACTCCGCCATCGAGCGCGGCTCATGGGCGCGCCAATCGGTGCAAAACGCGATCGACACAAATTTCATGGGCGTCGGCTACGGCGCGGCGCGGTCGTCGGGGTTGTTCTACCAATTGGTCGGCACGATCGGCGCGCCAGGGCTGGCCTTGTTCGCGTTGGCCTTTGGGCCGATTGCGCTGCGGGCATTCCAGCGCGTGCGCACCGGCGAGGACGCAGTGGCCGCGGCCGGCGCGTTCGGCATGATCACCGCGTTTCTGACGCTGTCGATCTCGGGCACGGAAATGGGCATGTCGAACCTGTTCTGGGTGCTCGCTGCGGTCGGCAACGCGCCGCTGAAGGAGCGCCACGCGATGCTGCAGCGCCAGGCGCAGGAGCAATCGTCCGCGCGTGAGGCCGGCGCAAACGCCGCGGCCGCGCCGGCGCCCGCATGACCGCCGCGTGACTTTGGTCGCGCAATTCATTCCCGATTCAGGTATATTGCGCTGCAACATCGCCCGGAACTTGCATCCGTCTTGTGCGGGGGCTGGGCGTAAGGGATTGAAACCATGGCGGTTGCAGCGGAACTGAACGGCGGCGCGGAGCCCTGGAGCGAGGGCGGAGCGCTGACCGGCACCGAGGGCCGGCGCGTCTACGCCATCGGAGACATCCATGGCCGCGACGATCTGCTCGCCCGCATCCTTGCCCGCATCGACGAGGACCTGATCCATTGGGCGGGCCGGGAAAAGCCCGTGCTCGTCTTCCTCGGCGATTATGTCGATCGCGGCCTGCAGAGCCGCGCCGTCGTCGATCGGCTGCTCGATCTCGCCGAAACGGGGCGCTTCGATCTCCGCTTTCTCAAAGGAAACCATGAATCGGCGCTGCTCGATTTCCTCGACAACCCTGCCGGCGGCGCGGCCTGGCTGAGCTTTGGCGGCGCCGAGACGCTGTTCTCCTACGGCGTGCGCGCGCCCGCTCTCAACGCCTCCGCCGATGACCTCAAGCTCGCCGCGCGCGCCTTCGCTGCGGCGTTGCCGGGCGCGCACCTCGCCTTCTTCAAGAGCCTGGCGCTGAGCGCCCAGATCGGCGGATTCGTGTTCGTCCATGCCGGTTTGCGGCCTGGCCGTGCCCTGGAAGACCAGGACGAAAACGATCTGTTGACCATCCGCGACGCGTTCCTCAACAGCCGCAAGCGCTGGCCTTACGTGGTCGTGCACGGGCACACGCCCGTCGACGCCGTGCAGGTGGACGATCGCCGCATCGCCGTCGATACGGGCGCGTACGCCACAGGCCGGCTGTCCGCGGTTCGGCTCGACGGGGACACCATCCGCGTCCTCAACACCTAGCGGGTTAAGCTATCGCCGCCGCGCTCGCCCGTGTGGCGCCAGGTTTGCTGCTTTGCTAATTTCCGCCCGCTTTCGGCGTTAGGCGCACGGCGCGCCCAAGTCGGGGGAACGCGGTTAAGGTTGAACACGAGCCCAAGGGCGGCGCGCATACGCGCGACGCGCCCTGCACTGGGCTCCGGGGCTTGAACGATGTCGGGACACGCAGGGTTTGGGCTGTTGCGCTTGGCGAAATCGGCGGTGATCGCCGCGCTGGCGGTCGCCTATATGGGGACGACGGTGGTCGCCTGCGCGCAGACGCCCCCGCCTGCGGCGACGACGCAAGCCGCCGGCCCCAGCATTCCGATCCCGCCGCCTGCGCCGACGCCGGCGACCGACGCGGGCCCGCGTGTGACCACGCCGGACACCGGCGAGGGCTACGTGCTCGGCGTCGGCGACCGGGTTCGCGTCATCGTGTTCGGCGAGGAGACGCTGTCGGGCGAGTTCGTCGTCGACTCCACCGGCAATATCGCCTTGCCGCTGATCGGCCAGGTTCCCGCCGCCGGGCGCTCGCTGCGCGCGTTCGAGGGCGGGGTGCAGCGCGCACTCGCGGAGGGCTATCTCAACGATCCGCGCGTCAGCGCCGAAGTGCTGAATTTCCGCCCGTTCTATATTTTGGGCGAGGTCACGCGCCCCGGCGAATATCCCTACCAGAACGGGCTCACCGTGCTGAACGCGGTGGCGACGGCCGGCGGCTTCACAGCGCTCGCCAACCAGACGATCGTCTACATCAAGCGCGCCGGCGAAGAGGTCGAAGCGCGGGCGGCGCTGACGTCCGACACAGCCGTGCAGCCCGGCGACACCATCCGCATCGCCAAGGGCGCGGTCTATATTCTGGGCGAGGTCAACCAGCCGGGCGAATATCCATTCACCACCGGCATGACCTTGCGCAACGCGGTCGCGGCCGCCGGCGGGTTCACCTATCGGGCCAACCAGTCGCGCGTCTTCATCCAGCGCCAGGGCGAGCCCGACGAGCGCGCCTATCGCCTGACGCCGGATCTCACGGTCCAACCCGGCGATACAGTGCGCATCGTCGAGCGCTTTTTCTGACGTCGAACATGAACGCCTGCCAGGAGCAGCGCATTGCCGCCCTTTAATGTGCAGGCTAGGACAGCCGAACGCGTGCGCGCGACCTGAAGAAACGGGGTGCTCTCATGGGATCGCGGATGCAGAAAGCTGCCGCAAAATCAAAGCGCAAGGCGCGCTCTCGTCCGCTTGACGCGGGGCTGCTCGCAGCCGCCTTGCGGCGCGGCGCCGGCGCCTTCCGTCTGGCCTTGCAGACCAGCGCGGCCGCGGCCGCCCTGTCGCTGGCGATCGCCCGCGCCGACGCGCGCCCGCCCTCGGCCGATCGCGGCGCGAATTCCGACGCCGCCGTCGCGGAGCGCGTGCATCCGGGCTTCGAGCCCAAGGGCCTGCCGCTCGGCGCCTTCCGCGCGTTCCCGACCTTCACCGTCGATGCGACGACGATCGACAACGTGTTCGCGTCCGAAACCAACGAGCAATCCGATTTCGTCACCACGCTGCGCCCGGCGGTGACCATCGAGTCCAATTGGTCGCGCCATCGGTTAAGCTTCGACGGCGCCGTCGCACGCACGATTCACCAGGATTTCGCCGACGACGACGTCACCACCACGCTGCTCGGCGCCGATCTGACGCTCGACGTGCGCTACAACACCCAGATCGGGTTCGGCGCGCGCTTTCGCGACGACGCCGAAGGACGCTCATCGCCGGATTCGCCGGTCGCTGCGCTGGAGCCCATCAATTATCAGGCGCGCGCGGTGTCGGGCTTCGCGTCGCAAACCTTCAACCGCGTGCGCCTGACCGTTCAGGCCGAGCGTGAAGAACTCGACTACGAGGACGCGCGCAGCACTCTCGGCGGGATCATCGAGCAGGATGACCGCGACCGCACCGAAACGCGCGGCAGCCTGCGCCTCGAGTACGGCCTCTCGCCCGACACCGCCATTCTGGCGGAAGTGCGCGCCGACGATCGCGCCTATGATCTCGCCCCCGCAACGCCTGCGCTGAGCCGGGATTCCTCGGGCCTGTCCTACCTCGTCGGCGTCAATTTCGACGTCACGCGTCTGGTGCGCGGGGAGGTGGCCGCCGGCTATTTCACCCAGGATTACGACGCCATCGGAGACACCAGCGGCCTGGCGGTGGACGCCAAGCTGGAATGGTTTCCAACCCGGCTCACCACGGTTTCCTTCACCGCCGCCCGCCGCGGCGACGACAGCGGCGTGCCCGGCGCGGCCTCGATCTTGCTCACCAGCGCAGGCGTGCAGGTGGATCACGAATTGCGCCGCAACATCGTGTTGAGCGGCGGCGTGAACGCGGCGCAGCGGGAGTATCGGGGCGGGTTCGATCGCGACGACGACGTCTGGACGGGTCAGGTCTCGGCCCGCTGGCAGATCAATCGCCGGGTCGGCGTACAGGTTGGCGCGGCGCGGGAGAGCCAGGATTCCACCGGAATCGACCGCGATCGCGACTTCGACATCAACCGCGCTTTTGCTGCGCTTACGCTGAGACTTTGATACAAGGCCGCCGGGCGCGCCCGGCGCCGATCGGGAGAGATGGTCATGGCCGACGATGGCGCACCGCGCAGGAAGCTCGACCTCACCGCGCCCTTGACGTTGACCGCCGACGACGAGACCGGCGGCCTGACCAAGATCATCGACGCCTTCCGCCGCCGCCTGTGGGTGTTCGCGATGGTCGTCGCTGCGACGTTCATCATCGTCGCCTTCGTCACCTACACCTCGCCTAAGATCTACACCGCCACCGCCAACATCCTGCTCGACGTCGAACGCCAGAACGTGCTCGGCAATCAGGTCGAGGAAGTCTTCGCCGGGCTGCCGGCCAACAACGCCGCGGTGGAGACGCAGACCCAATTGCTGCGCTCGCGGGCGCTGGCGGCGCGGGTGGTGGATTCGCTCAATCTGACGAGCGATCCCGAGTTCGCACCCTCGATGGAGCCCGGCGCGCTGGATCGCGTCAAAGCCTTCTTCGGGCTGGGCGGCGATCCGCCCGATCCCGCCTTCATCCGGCAGATCAAGCGCGAGATCTCCATCGCGGTCGTCATGGGCCGGCTCAACATCGCCCGCGACGGCATGACCTACATCATCAATGTCTCGGTGTGGTCCTACGATCCGGAAAAGGCCGCACGCATCGCCAACGCCTTCGCCGACAATTACCTGACGATGCAGCTCGAGACGAAATACGAGACCATCGCCACCGCCAACCAATGGCTGTCGAACCGGCTGGCCAGCCTGCGCGATGAAGTGCAGCAGAAGGAACGCGCGGTCGCGGAATATCGCGCCGCCAACAACCTGCTGACCACCGGCGCCGGCGGCGCCACGCTGACCGAACAGGCCATCGCCCAGAACGTCACCAGCCTCGTCACGGCCCGCGCCCAATTGGCCGCCGCGCAGGCGCGCCTGCAGGGCGTATCGGCCGGCGCGTCCTCGCAAGAGGCGCTGCAATCGCCCGTCGTGTCGTCGCTGCGCACGCAGCAGGCCGATCTCGCGCGCCAGCGCGCCGAGTTGTCCACGCGCTACGGCCCGCGCCACCCGCAGATGCAGCAGATCGACCGTCAGATTCAGGATCTGCAGCAGCAGATCGACGCCGAAGTCGGCCGCATCACGCAGAATTTGCGCACCGAAGTGCGCATCGCGGCCAGCCAGGTCGCCTCGCTTGAATCCAGCCTCGGCGGCCAGGCCAGCACGCTGACCACCAATGACGTCGCCTCTGTGCGTCTGCGCGAGCTCGAGCGCGACGCCGAAGCCAGCCGTACGCTCTACACTGCCTTCCTCAACCGCTTCCGCCAGGTCGCGGAAACCAGCGGCATTGAGCGCGCCGACGCGCGCATTCCTTCGCGCGCCACGGCGCCGTTGGGCCCGTCGGCGCCGAACGTGCGCCTCAACCTCATCCTGGGACTGCTTGTAGGCGTGGCGCTCGGCGCCATCGCGGTGTTCATCATCGAATTGCTTGAGCGCTCGTTGCGCACGCCGGAAGACGTGCAGGCCCGCGTCGGCGTGCCGTGCGTCGGCGCCGTGCCCTTCCTCGACCGGCGCATGCGCACGGTCGACGGCGAATTGCTGTCGCCGGAAGATTTCGTGTTGAAGCGGCCGCTGTCGGCGTTCGGCGAGGCGCTGCGCAGCGTGCGCGCGGGCGTATTCTTCGCCAGCCCCGACAAGAAGGTGAAGGTGCTCGCCGTCACCTCCGCGCTGCCGGACGAGGGCAAGACCACCACGGCGATCGGGCTGGCGCGCATCTCCGCGCTCGCGGGCTCGCGCACGGTGGTTGTCGATTGCGATCTGCGGCGCCGTTCGGCAACGCACGCCATGGGCCTCGACGTCGAAAAGGGCCTGACGGAAGTGCTGTTCCGCACCGCCTCGCTCAACGAGGTCATCCAAAAGGATCCAGGCTCCGGCGTGGACATCGTGCCGCTTGCGCAGGCGGAATACACGCCGCGCGATCTGTTCGGGTCGGAGGCCATGCGCTCGCTGATCGAGGCGCTGCGCGTGCGCTATGACGTGGTGATCCTCGACACCGCGCCGGTGATGCCGATCTCGGACACGCGTGTTCTGTCATCCATCGCTGACGCCGTGCTGGTGGTGGCGCGTTGGGGCCGCACGCCGGCGTCGATGGTGCGCAATGCGGTGGAGCGTCTGCGCACGCATGGCGCCAAGGTCGTCGGCGTCGTGCTCGAGGGCGTCAGCTCGGGCGTGTTGGCGCGCCTCGTCTACGATCAGAGCGACTATTACAGTGAACTCTACCAGACCTATTACATCCGATAAGCCGCGCGCCGGCTGGTCGCCGGTGGCGATCGCCGCGCTGGTCGTCGCGCTCGCCGCAGCGGCGTTCTCGATCCGTGACGCCGGCGCCGCCTTGGCGCGGGTGCAGGGCGTCGATGCGCTCGGCCAAGCGCAAAATTTGCAGCCTGGCCTGGAGCGCGACGCCGCGCTCGCCGACGCGCAAACAAGGCTTCAGGATGCGCTCTCGATCAACGCCGCCGACGCCGCCGCGTGGCGCGCGCTGGCGCGCGTGCGGCTGATGCAGGGCGCAGCGCCGGAGCTCGGCCAGGCCTCGCCCGTTCTGCTCGGGGCGGCGCAGACCGCGATCGACCGCGCCGCACGGCTCGATCCCGGCCACACCGAAACGCCGCTTTTGGCTGCGCAAATCAGCGTCGCTCGCGCCGGGCCGTCGCCGGAGGCCGTGGCGGCGCTGTCGCGCGCCTATGATCTGGCGGCCGGCGATGCGATCACGCGCGAAGCGCGCATGGAGACGGCCTTCGCGTTGTGGCCGCTGCTCGATGCGCCTATGCGCGGCTACGCGCTGAACGAGGCGTGCGACATCATGCGCGGCGCCTCGGACGGCGCCCAACGGATCGACGCCAGCGCCGTCGCTGCTGGCCATCCGGCCCTCATCGCCGCCGTGCAGGGCCTCAAGACTCGGGCTGACTGCGCGCGGCCCGTCGCTGGTCGCGAAAACTCGCCGCCTGACCCAGCATAAGCGCGAACGTCAACGCCGCGCTTGGCGAGGCGAAGTCCGGGCTTAAGGCAGCCGAAGTCAGCGCCAACGCCGCCAACCCCAAAACCAACGCAAAGCCGCGGCTTGGCCTGCGTCCGCCATCCTTCATCGCCGACAGCGCCGCCGCAAGGAGCGCCACCCCGAGCGCCATCGCCGCATAGCCGGCCAGACCCAGCCCATGCAGCGCCGAAACCGCCGCCGGGGCGCCGCTGGTCGTGGCCCCGTCGCCCAGCACAGGCGCGCGCTGCAGCGCCTGCACGGTCGCCGACGCCGCCATCTCAAGGCCGCCGAACGCGGCGAACAATCGGTCGGCGCCGCCATTCAGCAGGGCCGCGCCGCCGCCCAGGAGCGCTGCGGCGAACGCCGCGCCGGCCGAAACCGGCAGGATCGCCAACCCCAGCCGCGAGCGCTGCGCGCGGATCGTCAGCGCGGCGAGAAAAACTGCCGCGCCAATGACAAACGCAACGAGCGCCGCTGCAGCGCCCTCCCACGCCAAGACGGCGAAGGCGGAGAGCAGCCCTGCGATCGGTGCGAACAGCCGCCGCGTGAGAGGCGGCGGCGGCGGCCCGCCGAGGGTAGGGCGGCGGCGGATTTCGTCGGCGATAGTGAACAGGCACAACAGCGCGATCATGCCGAAGGCCGCGCCATGCTGGGCGGCGTCGCGCGCGGGACCGCCGGCCACCAGCACGATCGCGGCGGTGAGCGGCGCGCACGCCATCAGCCCGATCGCGGCGGCGGTGCGCCCATAGGCGAAGCCCGCGGCGTAATAGGCGAAGCCCGCCAATCCCACGGTCAGCACCGGCGCCGCCGCGCGGACGCCGCCGATCACGTCGGGCGCGCTCGGATCGAATACGTGCGCGCCGCCCCAGGCGGCCGCGGCGGTCAGCGCCAGCAGGCTCGCCAGCGTGGGAAGGAACAATCCTGTCGCGCGGGTGAAGGCGATGCGGCTGCGCCGCGCCAGCAGGGTGGCCAAAAGGATAACCGCGGCGAGCAGCGTGACGGCCGGCGTGGCGGCGCCGGCGTCCAACCCTGCGAACGCCACCGCAAGCAGCGCTGCGGCGGCGTTGATGATGATGATCGCCATCCTGCCGATCCCGGACGCTGTTCCCCGGTCTCGGATCAAGCCGGCGCCGTCAGGGCTGTCAATCGCTTGATCTTCCCGCGCGTGACGTTGCCGAGGAGGTGAAACGGCGCTTACAGCACTGGGCATGACCACGCCCGAACCGCCTGACCGCCTTTCCGTCGACGCGCTGGCGCCGGGCCTATTGGCGCATCTCGGCGGCCGCGCGCCGCCGGCGCCGTCCTGGTTCGAGGCGGCGATGCGGCGCGCGCCGGAGGTCCTGAGCGTCGAGGCGGAGGCGGCGGCGATCGAGGTTCTGGTGTGGGGCGAACACGGACGTCCGGGGCTGCTGCTGCTGCACGGCAACGGCGCCCATGCCGGCTGGTGGCGCCCGCTCGCGCCCTTCTTCGCCGACCGCTATCGCGTGGCGGCGATGAGCTGGTCGGGGATGGGCGGCTCGGACTGGCGACCCCGCTACAGCGCCGCCCAGTTCGCGCGCGAAGCGATGGCGGTGATTTCCGCCGCTGGGCTCGATGCGCATGCGGAAAAGCCGCTGGTTGCCGCGCACTCGTTCGGCGGCTTCATCGCGCTGCACATGGCGCAGGCCTTCGGCGACCGCCTGAAGGGTGTGGCCACGCTCGATGCGCGGATCGCGCCGCCGAGCGCCGACCATGACGGACCGCCGCGGCGCTCGCGGCCCAATCGCGTCTATGCGACGTTCGAGGAGGCGCTGGCGCGGTTCCGGCTGGCCCCGCCGCAGCCGTGCGAAAATCTGTATTACGTCGACTCGATCGGTCGGGAATCCCTGCGCCAGGCGCCGCTGCCGGACGGCGAGGGGAAAGGCTGGACCTGGAAATTCGACCCCTTCGTCATGAGTCATTTCGATTTTCTCGATCTCACGCACCTCTATCGCGATCTGCGCTGTCCGATCGCGCAGGCCTGGGGCGACCGCTCGCAGCTCGTGACCCCGACCGTCGCCCGCTACATGACGGACGGTGCGCCGCCCGGCTCGCCGGCCATCGTCATCCCCGACGCCGATCATCACGTGATGCTCGATCAGCCTCTAGCTACGGTCGCAGCGCTGAACGGCCTGTTTTCCGCCTGGCCGTAGCTCAGGCGCGACCGCGCGCCGCTTGCGGGGCGGGCGCGGCGCGGTCTAGAGCGTGGTGGAGAGTTTTGGAGAGGCGACATGGCCGAAGCGGCCCATCAGGAGTTCCACCGCGGCGAGATGGACATCAAGGATCAGCGCGACACGTTCGGCGGGTTCCTGGCGGTCACCGTTTGGGCGGGTGCGCTGATCGTGATGTACGTCGCGATGTTCACCGTGGCGTTCGCCATCGGAGCCGGGTGGATCGGTGGCCTTGCGGCGCTCGCAGTGATCGGCGTCGCGGCCGGCGTCATTTTCAAACTCAACGCGACCTGGTGGGCGACGCTCGTCATCCAGGTTCTGGTCCTGGGGATCGGCGGCGCGATCATTCCCTGGATCGTCAGCCTCGCCGGCTAGAAGGCACGCTCATGAAAATCGCGGTGTTGAAGGAAACCTTGGCGGGCGAGACCCGCGTCGCGGCGACGCCGGAGACGGTGAAGAAGATCGTCGGGCTTGGCCACAGCGTCGCGGTGCAGACTGGCGCGGGCGTCGCCTCCAGCGCCACCGATCAAGCCTATCGCGACGCCGGCGCGACCGTGGCGGACGACGTCATCGCCGGCGCCGATCTCGTGTTCAAGGTGCGCCGCCCCATCGAATCCGAAATCGCCGCCATGCGCCCCGGCGCCGGCTTGTGCGCGCTGGTGGAGCCCTACGGGGACGCCGCCCAAGTGCAGCGCTTCGCCGACGCCAAGATCGCCGCGCTGGCGATGGAGCTGGTGCCGCGGATTTCGCGCGCCCAATCCATGGATGCGCTGTCGAGCCAGGCCAATCTCGCCGGCTATCGCGCCGTCATCGAGGCGGCGGAGCTTTATGGCCGCGCCTTCCCGATGATGATGACCGCCGCGGGTACCGTGGCCGCCGCGAAGACGTTCATCATGGGCGTCGGCGTCGCCGGGCTGCAGGCGATCGCCACGGCGCGCCGCCTTGGCGCGATCGTCAGCGCCACTGACGTGCGCCCCGCCACCAAGGAGCAGGTCGCTTCGCTCGGCGCGAAATTCGTCGCGGTGGAGGACGAGGAATTCAAGCAGGCCGAAACCGCCGCCGGCTACGCCAAGCCGATGAGCGCGGAATACCAGGCCAAGCAGGCTGCGCTCGTGGCCGAGCATATCGCCAAGCAGGATATCGTCATCACCACGGCGCTGATCCCCGGCCGACCCGCTCCGGTGCTGGTCACCGAAGCGATGGCGCGCTCGATGCGGCCGGGCTCGGTGATCGTCGATCTCGCCGTGGCGCAGGGCGGCAATTGCCCGCTGTCGAAACCAGATGAATTGGTGATCGAGAACGGCGTGAAGATCATGGGCTTCACCAATCTTCCGGCGCGCCTGCCGGCGGATTCCTCGGGCCTCTACGCCAAGAACCTGTTGGCGCTGCTGCCGTTGTTGACCGACAAGGAAACGAAGGCCTTCTCACCGGCCTGGGACGACGAGATCATCAAGGGCGCGATGCTGACGCGCGACGGCGCGGTGGTGCATCCGAGCTTCGCCCCCGCCGCGGCGGCCTGATCGATCAGACGGAGGTGTCGAGGGCCGCGGCGATGCGTCGGCCCAGGGCGCGCTGCTCGGGCGGCGCAGTCACGCGCACGCGCTCGAACTCGGCCCCGCAGAAGCGCACATCCGCGAACAGCTCGCCGCCGTCCTCATGGAAGTGCAGGAAAGCCTTACCGCCGCGATAGAACACCCCCGGCGTCCGTTCGCGGATCGTCGGGAAGGCGCGCACAAGCGCCATCAGGGCGCTGAGGCGCGTCAGGTCGTCCTCGCGAACGTGGCGCATGGGCGCTCTCCGGGCCGCCAGGCGATGCGGCCTGCCGCGGATTGAGGCCTCGATCGTGACCTTGCGTCAAGCGTGCGCGCCTGGATTGACGCGCCCGCGGCGGCGGCGTTTCTGGCGCGCATGAACGACGAAGAGCTTGCCGCCGCATGGTATGCGGCCTGGAACGCCCGCGACCTTGATGCGATCGCCGCGCTCTACGCCGACGACATCGAGTTCGCCTCGCCGTTCGTGTCCGCGCTGGGTTTCGGCCCGGACGGGGTGATCCATGGCAAGGCGATGTTCCGCGCCTATGTCGAGGCGGCGCTGCCGCGCATTCCCGACATCAGCTTCGCGCCCGAAGCGTTGACCATCGGCGCCCGCGGCCACACCCTGATCTACCGCAACCAGACCGGCGTGCTGGTGGCCGAGAGCCACGAGATCGACGAGGACGGCCTGATCATCCGCGCAGACGCGAGCTATGAGGCGAGCCGGTAGCGGTCACTCGGGCAGGTAGGCTTCGTCCTTGGCCTGATCGATCGTAAACGGGGGCTCTGCGGGGAAGACGTCCACGTCCAGGTCGGTTTCGAGCGACGCGTCCCGGCGGGCTAGCCGATAAGCGTCGCTGAAGGCTTCCGCTTCCTTTGCTTTGAGACCGGGATTGCGCCGCATCAATATGGTCAGCTCGTCGCGTTGGTTGGCGATCGTAAGCCGCCACGACCGCGTGCGACGCTCCGGCTGGAACGCCCATTTCAGCAGGTGCGACAGCAGCACGCGCAGGCGCGCGACCAGTTCGCGTTCTTCGGAGCCCGCCAAGTTATCCATCTCCCCGGCGATCTGGTCCCAATCGATCTCGTTGCCTGAGCGACGGCGCAGGAGTTCGGCCTGGCGTTTCGCCCAGGAATAGAAATCCGCATCGTACAGGGTCGTCATGGCGGGAGCCTATCATGTCCTCGTCGGCGCCGCGACGGCCTGCCACTGGCGCGGCGCGGGCGACGCAGCTAACCTCAATGGTGAGCATCAGGGGCGCTGCACCATGGAAGCGGTTGAGCCGTTCGTCTTCTATTTCGCGATTTTCGTGCTGGCGATTTTCGTCGGCTATTACGTCGTCTGGTCGGTGACGCCGGCTTTGCACACGCCGCTGATGGCGGTGACGAACGCGATTTCCTCGGTGATCATCGTCGGGGCGCTGATCGCCGCCTCGGCCGGCACCGGCGAGGGGACGGGCGGCGGCTGGGTCGCCAAGGGCGCCGGCGCGCTCGCGGCGGGGCTGGCGGCGGTCAACATTTTCGGCGGCTTTCTCGTCACCCAGCGGATGCTGGCGATGTACAAGAAGAAAGACCGCGCCAAGTAGCTTCGGGCCGGACGCGCCGGGGGTCTTTGCATGCAGCCAGCAGAGTGGCGCGCCCTCATCGCCGCCTATCTCGACGGCCGCCTGAGCGCCTCCGCGTTTCAGCGACGCTTTCAGGAGGCCTGGCGGGCGGCGGAGCAATCCGGCGCCCCGCAGCCGATCGTGATCGAAAATCTGCGCGCTGCGGTCGACGCCTACGCCGCAATCGATCCCGGCCCGGATGGCGATGAGGATGATCTGCGCGCCGCCGCCGAAGACGCGCTGGAGGATCTCGACGCCGCCGCAGCGCCCGAGCGCACCTTCGATCGCCTGCGCGCGCGCGACGACTTGCGCCGCTTCCAGTTCCGCATGCAGGGCTGCCTAGGCCTGGGGTGCCTGATCGCGCTGGTGTGGTTGGCGCTGGCGGCGCTGCAGGTCTTTGCGGTCTCCGATCAGATCCAGAGCGCGCTCGGCTGGTCGGCCGCCCCGGCGACGTTCGTCGGCCTCGTCCTGGCCTTCGTGCCGCTCATCGGCAACGTCCTGGCGTTTTTCGGGGCGGTCGACGTTTGGGGGTGGAACGCCTGGATCGCGGGCCTGGTGTTCTTCGCCGCGCCGGCGGCGACGCTCGTCTCCGGCTGGCTGCGCTGGCGGGCCTATCGGCGCTGAGACGCTGCGACGCTTGACGTTTCGCCCGGCGTTCACGACACGTCAAAGCTGAATAGCGAGCGCAAACACGCATTTAGGGGCGGATGCAGATGGACGGATCAGCGGGTGAGGCGACCACGATCATCGACGCGACATGGGCGTCGCTCCTCTACCTTGTGTCAGGGGTGCTGTTCATCCTGGCCCTGCGCGGGCTGTCGAGCCCCGAGACCAGCCGCCAGGGCAATCTCTACGGCATGGCCGGGATGGCGCTGGCGGTGGCGGTCACGCTGCTGCTTCTGCAGCCGGACGGGCTGACCATCGGCCTCATCCTGATCGGCGTCGCGGTCGGGGGCGGCGTCGGCGCGATGATCGCGCGCCAGATCCAGATGACGGCGATGCCGCAGCTCGTCGCTGCGTTCCACTCGCTGGTCGGCCTCGCGGCGGTCGCGGGGGCGGGGGCGGCGTTCTACGCGCCGGACAGCTTCCACATCGCGCTCGCCGGCGGCGGCATCAAGATGTCGTCTTTGATCGAACTCTCGCTCGGTGTGGCGATCGGGGCGATCACGTTTTCCGGCTCGGTCATCGCGTTCGCCAAGCTCAACGGCAATATGAGCGGCGCGCCGATCCTGTTGCCCGCGCGGCACCTGATCAACATCGCCATCGCTGCGGCGATCGTCGGCTTGATCATTTTCATGGTGATCGATGGCGGACGCCAGCAATGGCCGTTCTGGGCGGTGACGATCCTGTCGTTCCTGATCGGCTTCCTGCTGATCGTGCCGATCGGCGGCGCCGACATGCCGGTCGTCGTGTCGATGCTCAATTCCTATTCCGGCTGGGCGGCCGCCGCGCTCGGCTTCACGCTGGAGAACATCGCGCTGATCATCACGGGCGCGCTGGTGGGATCATCCGGCGCGATCCTCTCTTACATCATGTGCAAGGGGATGAATCGCAGCTTCATCTCCGTGATCCTCGGCGGCTTCGGCGGCGAGACCGCTGGCCCCGCGGGGGCTCATGTCGAGACGCGGCCGGTGAAGCAAGGCTCGGCGGACGACGCCGCTTTCATCATGAAGAACGCCGGCAAGGTGATCATCGTGCCTGGCTACGGCATGGCGGTGGCGCAGGCCCAGCACAGCGTGCGCGAAATGGCCGACATGCTGAAGAAGGAAGGCGTCGAGGTGAAATACGCCATCCACCCCGTCGCCGGGCGCATGCCGGGGCACATGAACGTGCTGCTCGCGGAGGCGAACGTGCCGTATGACGAGGTGTTCGAACTCGAGGACATCAACAATGATTTCTCGCAGGCCGACGTCGCTTACGTGATCGGCGCCAATGACGTGACGAATCCAAGCGCCAAGACCGACCCCGCCTCGCCGATTTTCGGCATGCCGATCCTGGACGTGGAGAAGGCCAAGACCGTGCTCTTCGTGAAGCGCGGCATGGGGAGCGGCTATGCCGGCGTGGAGAACGAACTCTTCTTCCGGGACAACACCATGATGCTGTTCGGCGACGCGAAGAAGATGACCGAGGAGATCGTGAAGGGGTTGTGAGGTCTCCTTTGGCGGGGTCGTCGGCTCGCCCCCCTCGCCCGCAGATTGACCGCTTGTATTACGAATTGTATTACAAAGCGCATGGCCACGCGCACCGTCAGAATGGACGAAGAGCAAGAGCGCCTCCTGGCGCGCATCCTTCGTCGCACCGGGGGCACGGCCTCCGACGCCCTGAAACGCGGGCTGACGCTGCTCGAGAAGGAGCTTGAACGTACGCCGCAGCGGTCGGCCTGGGATGTTTATTCCGAACTCGATCTCGGCCCTGGCGGTTCGGCGGCCGGGCCGGCGGCCAAGTCGCGCGAGACGGTGCAGAAGCTGCTCGACGCCAAGCGCAAGGTTAAGCGTTGATCGTGGTCGATACGGGGCCGCTGGTCGCCTTGTTCGATCGGCGCGACCCGGACCATGTCGAATGCCGAGAGCGCCTGAAAGCGCAGAGCGCGGTCCTGGTCTCGACGCTCCCAGTCTTAACCGAGGCGTTTCATATGCTCAGGCCCGCCAGCCATGAATCGCAGCAGCTCAGAATGTTCATCGGCGGCGGCGGCGTCGCCGTGCACATTCCTGCCGATGCGGAAATCGAGCGCGCCTTCGAACTCATGGAGAGGTATTCCGATCACCCGATGGACTTCGCCGACGCGTCTGTCATCGCCGCAGCGGAAGCGCTCGGAACGCGCAAAGTCTTCACGCTCGATCGCAATGATTTCCAAACCTACCGTATCAAGCGCGGCCAACGGCATTTGGCGGTCGAGATCGTCTAGAGTCTCGAGATCACTCCGCCGCGTCGCGGTCGAGGATGACGGACAGCTCCGGCACGCGAAGCGGCGTCGCGGGCGCGTCGGCCTCGATCCTCTGCGGCGGCGGATACGCGCCGTCCGCCGGGGCGCGATGGACCCAGATCACGCGCGCTTTCGCGTCCACGACCCAGAATTCGCCGACGCCTGCGCGCGCATAGCGGGCGGCGGTCTCGCTCAAATCGTCCTCAAGGCTCGTATCGGCGACTTCGATCACCAAAAGCACGCGCTCCGCCGACACGTCGCCCTTGGGCGGGCCGCCGGCGAGGATGTAGATGTCAGGGATGGGAGCGTTGTGGCGCGAGAAGCGCAGCGTCGTCTGGACGCCCTTGAAATAGGGTTTCCCGCGCAACTGGTCGCGGATCGCATCGTTGAGCGCCATCGTCAGGCTGATATGCCTGTCCCCATCCGCCGCCATTTCGACGATATCTCCCTCGTGCAGCGCAATGCGTTTCGGATCGGGGAAAAAGCCGCGCGCCTGGAGCTCCAGCACGTCCTCAAGCGTGAACTGGTGGCGCGGGGCTTTGACTGAGCGGGTCGGCGCGTTCATGCCGCACCCATACCAGATTTAGAGCCTTCAGAAACGCCGCGGCCCTGGCGGGGGCCTCCGCGTCCCTGGCTCGGCGGCGCTTGCGGTCTCGCGCCGCAGGTCTCGCGCGGCGGGCGCGCTTCTTGTAGGAGGGCGGCGCCGATCAGAAAGAATCCCGTGGCCGCCCGCCGACCCAACCTGCCCTCCGCCGTCGCCGATCTCGGCTTCGCCATCGCCGCAGGCGTGCTGGGCGGCATGGGCGCGCCGTTTCTCGCCTTTGGCGCGCTCGCGCTCGCGCATGCGGGTTTGTGGGCCTATACGCGCCGCGCGACGCTCGCGGCGACCCCGGCGAACCACCGACCCGGCGTCATCGCCGTCAGTCTTGGACTGATCGCCGCCGTCGATGCGGGCGCGTATTATATCGGTTTGTCCTTGGGGGGCGGCGCATGAGTTTTCGTCGGCTGGATGATGCGGAGCTGCGCGGCAAGCGCGCGCTGGTGCGCGTCGATTTCA
>JANRIR010000036.1:0-3327 GCA_033764725.1 Hyphomonadaceae bacterium | reverse complement strand
TGAA
Source organism: Hyphomonadaceae bacterium (assembly GCA_033764725.1). Classification (GTDB taxonomy): domain Bacteria; phylum Pseudomonadota; class Alphaproteobacteria; order Caulobacterales; family Aquidulcibacteraceae; genus RI-43. The sequence goes on along the minus strand of JANRIR010000036.1, from coordinate 3,323 downwards.
TCAGGAGCCTTGAGGATTTGAGGGCCGGAGACTTACCCCAATCGACGGGCGGTTCCACCGGGCCGCTGGCGGTGGTGGCGCTCGGCGCCAATCTGCCGCACCGCGGCCTGGCGGGGGCGGCGCTCCTGGCGGCGGCGGCCGAGGCGGTCGCGGCGGCAGGGTTCCGGGTGCTGGCGCGCTCCAGCGTGTGGACCAGCCCGGCCTGGCCGCCGAGCGACCAGCCGCCCTTCGTCAACGCCGTGCTGCTGGCGGAAAGCCCCACCCAGGACCCGGCCGCCGCGCTGGCGTTGCTCTTGAGCGTCGAGGCGGCCTTCGGCCGGGAGCGCCGGGCAAAATGGGGGCCGCGGACGCTCGATCTCGACCTGATCGATTTCGCCGGCCTGGTGCGCCCCACGCCGCCGCCGACCCTGCCGCATCCGCGCTCCCATGAGCGGGCGTTCGTGCTCGCGCCGCTGGTCGAGGCGGCCCCGGACTGGCGCCACCCAACCCTGGGACGCAGCGCCGCGGCGCTGCTGGCGGCCTTGCCGGAGGGGCAGGGGATCGCCCGGCTGGGCCCCCTGGCGTAATCCTTCGCGGTTGCGAAAGACCCCGCCCGCGCTTATTCTCAAGGTTTGGTTTCAGAGCTAAAGGACATCCCTTGGCGCGCGTCACAGTCGAAGATTGCATTGAGAAGGTGCCCAACCGGTTCGCGCTGGTGCTCCTCGCCGCGCACCGCGCGCGGGAGATTTCCTCGGGCGCGCTGCCGCTGGTGGAGCGCGACCGCGACAAGGACCCCGTCGTGTCCCTGCGCGAGATCGCCGACGGCGCGGTGAGCCCTGACGAGCTGCGCGACAGCCTCGTGCTGCAGTACCAGGACGTCCAGCCCGCCGCCCGCGCCGAGGACGAGCAGGATCTTCTGGCGCTCGCCGCGCCGGTCGAGACCAGCGAGGACGAAGTCCTGCGCGCGCTGCAAGCGGAAGCCGAAGCGCAGCGCGACGAGCGGTTTTAAGCGATGTCCGGCGGCGACGGCCTTAGCGCCGCCGCCGCGCCGGCCCGGCAGGGGGCGGCGCCGCCGCCCGCGCGTGCGCGGTTTCTCCGCCAGTTCGAACTCGTCGAGCGCGTGCGCGCCTATGACAAGAACGTCGACGAGGCGCTGATCAACCGCGCCTATGTGTACGCCACCGTAAAGCATGGCGCGCAGAAGCGGCTGTCGGGCGATCCCTATTACGCGCACCCGATCGAGGTGGCCGGGATCCTCACCGAATACCGGCTCGACACGTCCACGATCGTGGCCGGTCTGCTGCACGACACGCTCGAGGACACCGACGCGACGCGCGAACAGATCAACGATCTGTTCGGCCCGAAGATCGCCGATCTTGTCGAAGGCGTGACCAAGCTGTCGCGCCTGGAGATGTCGCCGGAGCGCAACACCCAGGCCGCGAACCTGCAGAAATTCATCCTCGCGATGTCGCGCGATGTGCGGGTGCTGTTGGTGAAGCTGGCCGATCGGCTACACAATATGCGCACGCTCAGCCACCATCCGAAACTCGAGAAGCGCCGCCGCATCGCACTCGAAACGCTTGAAATCTACGCCCCGCTGGCGCGCCGCATCGGCATGGAGCGCATGGCGCGCGAGCTGGAATCGCTTGCGTTCCATGAGGCGTTTCCCGACATGGAGGGCGCGATCCTGTCGCGCCTTGAGACGCTGCGCGCCGATCAGGGCGCCAATGTCGCGCTCATCACCCAGAAGATCACCGACGTGTTCGGCGCAAGCGGCGTCGAGGCGCGCGTATTCGGGCGCGAGAAGCAGCCTTATTCGATCTACCGCAAACTGCAGCGCAAGAGCGTGCAATTCTCCGACGTCGCCGACATCTACGCCTTTCGCGTCATCGTGCCGACGCCGTCGGATTGCTATCGCGCGCTCGGCCTCATCCATCAGACGTGGCGCTCGCTGCCGGGATCGTTCGAGGACTACATCTCCAATCCGAAGCCGAACGGCTATCGCTCGATCCACACCATCGTCATCGGCCCTGGCAATGTGCGCGTGGAGATCCAGATCCGCACCGAGGAGATGGACAAGGTCGCCGAGTTCGGAGTCGCAGCGCATTGGCGCTACAAGAATGAGGCCTATGGCTTCGACGCCGACGGCGCAGCCTCCATCGGGCTCGACCCGCGCGAGGCGGTGCGGTCGCTTCTGGAGATCGCCGAACATGGCGGCGATCCGGAGGATTTTCTCGAGCACGCCAAGCTCGAAATGTATCAGGATCACGTCTTTGCGTTCACGCCGAAGGGATCGCTGATCGCGTTGCCGCATGGCGCAACGCCGTTGGACTTCGCCTATGCGGTGCACTCCGACGTTGGCGACACCTGCATCGGCGCGCGCATCAATGGCGAGGAGCGGCCGCTGCGCACGCAATTGCGCAACGGCGACGTCGTCGAGGTCATCCGCTCCGATCGCGCCGCGCCAGTGCCCGGCTGGGAATCGCTGACGAAAACCGGGCGCGCCAAATCGCATCAGCGCCGCCTTGAGCGCTTGGCGCGGCGCGAGGAATTCTTGAAGCTGGGGCGCGAATTGGTGTCGCACGCGCTGCACCGCTATGGCCACGACATCGCCGAAACCGTGCTTGACGAGGCTGCGGCCCGGCTTGGCCATGAAAGCGTCGACGATCTGTTCGTCGCGGTCGGCGAGAATTCCCTGCGCGCCTCGGCGGTGGCGGCGGCGGCGTTTCCAGGCCTTGCGGACAAGATCCAGAAGGATGAAGAGCGCAGCCCGATGGAGGCGCGCAAGGCGCGGCTCTATGTCAAAGGTGGGCCCCTGACGCCGGGTGTGGCGCTGCATTTCGCCAGCTGCTGCACGCCCATTCCTGGCGATCGCATCGTGGGCGTGCAGGCGCCGGGCGAAGGCGTGGCGATCCACACCATCGATTGCGGCGCGCTGGCCGACATGGAATCCGACCATCTGCAATGGTTCGACCTCGCCTGGACCGACACCGCGCTTGATCACACGCTCGCCGTCGGGCGCATCATCGCCACGGTCGAAAACGGGCGGGGCGTGCTTGCGCATCTGTGCAAATTGATCGCCGAGAATGAGGGCGATATCCTGAACATCCGCACCGCGCAGCGGTCGGAGGATTTCTTCGATCTGATCTTCGACGTTGAGGTAGCCGATGCGCGCCACTTGACCAACATTCTCGCCGCCATGCGCGCGTCGAAATCGGTGCGCGACGTGGAGCGCGTGCGGGGATGAGCGCGCCGCCGACGCCGGCGCTCATGCTCGATTGCGACGCTCTCGATCGCAACATCGCGACCATGGCGCGCCGCGCGCAGGGCGTGAGCCTGCGCCC
>JANRIR010000013.1:0-3284 GCA_033764725.1 Hyphomonadaceae bacterium | reverse complement strand
CTGCGTCGTTCGCACGGCCGGCGGGCCTGGCCGAGGCGGCGCAGGCGGCGTTCGATGCAGGCGGCCCGGCGGCTCGCATCCCGGAAAGCGACGAGGCTACGCTGGCGGACGCGGTCGACCGGCCGCTCGGCGCGGCCCGCGCGCAAATTCACGAGACCTATATCGTCGCGCAGACCTGCGACGGCATCGTCGTCGTCGATGCCCACGCCGCGCATGAGCGCATCGTCTATGAGCGCATGAAGGCTGCGCTCGCGCGCACCGGCGTCGCGACGCAGATGCTGCTGATCCCCGAAATCGTCGACCTCGACGAGGCCGACGTGGCTCGGCTTCTCGCGCGCGCCGACGAGCTTGCGCGCTACGGGCTGGTGATCGAAGGCTTCGGCCCCGGCGCGGTCGCGGTGCGCGAGACGCCCGCGCTTCTCGGCGCGGTCGATGCGCGCGCGCTTCTCCGCGATCTTGCCGACCACCTCGCCGAATGGGACGAAGCGCTGCCGCTCGAACGCCGGTTGCTGCATGTTGCGTCGACCATGGCGTGCCACGGCTCGGTGCGCGCCGGCCGCCGGCTGCGGGCTGAGGAAATGAACGCGCTCCTGCGCGAGATGGAGGCGACGCCCAATTCCGGCCAGTGCAATCATGGCCGGCCGACTTATGTCGAGCTCAAGCTCGCCGACATCGAGCGCCTGTTCGGCCGGCGGTGATCACGCCTCGGCCTCCATAAACGCCAGCTCGGTGTCGTCATAGCATCGCCGTTCGATCTCGCGGAATCCCGCAGGACACTGGAACGCGCCGGCCTTCTCCTCGACGACGATAAGCGCCTGCGGGGAAAGCCATCCGCCCGCGCGCGCCGCGTCAAGCGCACGCTCGGCGAGCCCCTGGCCATAAGGCGGATCAAGGAAGACGAGCGTGAACGGCTCGATGGGATGCGCCTCGCCAAGCTTGGTCGCGTCGCGGCGGAAAATGCGCGTTGCGCCACCAAGCCCGAGCGCCTCGATATTCTCGCGCAGGAGCGCGCGCGCCGGCGCGCCGTCATCGACAAACAGCGCGAAGGCCGCGCCCCGCGATATCGCCTCAAGCCCGAGCGCGCCGGTGCCGGCAAAAAGGTCGAGCACGCGTGCGTCGGTGACGGGATCGCCATAGGCGTGGGCGAGAATGTTGAACAGCGCCTCGCGCAGCCGGTCGGCGCTGGGACGAATGTCGCCCGATTTCGGCGAGGCGAGGGACCGGCCGCGCAGGCGGCCGCCGACAATGCGCATCTATTGGCTCCGCGGGCGTGACGGGCGTGGCCCGCCCGAGCGATCGTGGCGCGTGGGTCGCGCGCGGCCGCGGCGCGGCGCTTCGGCTTTGTCCCGATGGGACGCGGGTGGGGAAGCTTTCTTCACGTCAGCGCCGCGGGATCGTGAAAATCCGCGCTTTCGCGGGGCCTCGTCCTCGGGCGGGCGCTTCGCCGGCGGCGCGGCGGCGTGGAATTTCTGCGGCCGTGGCAGTGAAGCCGTCTCCTCGCGGTGGACGAGCGGAGAGGCGAAATCCGTGCCCGCCGCCGCACTCAGCTTGTCGCCAAGCTGCTCGCGCAGCACTCTCGTCTTCACCTCCTCGATCGCGCCTTGCTCAAGCTCGCCCAATTGGAAGGGACCAAAAGATGTGCGGATGAGCCGGTTGACCTTGAGGCCGAGATGGCCAAGCACGTTTTTCACCTCGCGGTTTTTGCCCTCGCGGATGGCGAAGGTGAGCCACACGTTCGAGCCCTGCGCGCGGTCGAGCGTCGCGGTGATTGCGCCATAGCGCACGCCGTCGATGGTGATCCCTTGGGCGAGGGGGTCGAGGTCGGCTTGCGTGACCTCGCCCATGGCCCGCACGCGGTAGCGCCGCAGCCAGCCGGTCTGCGGCAATTCGAGGATGCGGGCAAGCGCGCCGTCATTGGTGAGAAGAAGGAGGCCTTCGGTATTGATGTCGAGCCGCCCGACGCTGATCAGCCTGGGTAGCGCCTTCGGCAGCGCTCCGAAGATGGTAGGCCGGCCCTGCGGATCGCTGTGCGTGGTCACGAGCCCGCGTGGCTTGTGATAAAGGAAGAGGCGCGTGCGCTCGCGCTGCGGCAGCGGCGCGCCATCGACCGCGATGCGGTCGGACGGCATGACGTTGCGCGCGGGCGAGGCGATCACCTCGCCGTTGACGGCGACCCGCCCGGCGGTGATCCAGGATTCGGCCTCGCGCCGCGAGCATAGCCCCGCCCGCGCCATCACCTTGGCGATGCGCTCGCCGGGCGTCGTCGTTTCCGAACTTGTGTTTTCGTGCTTGCGGGCCATGACCTGTCTCGTCGATAAGGCGTGTCGATAGCAGACTTTGCAGCCGGGAACGAGACGTGAAACCATCCTTCATGGATGCCGCCCTGGACGAGGCGCGCGCGGCGGGCGAAGCCGGCGAGGTGCCGGTCGGCTGCGTCATCGTGCGCGCGGGCGAGATCGTCGCGCGGGCGGGAAACCGGACGCTGCGCGACAAGGACCCGACGGCGCATGCCGAGATGGTGGCGCTCCGCGCGGCGGCCGCCGCGCTTCGGACGGAGCGGCTCATCGACTGCGACCTCTATGTGACGCTCGAACCCTGCGCCATGTGTGCGGCGGCGCTCTCCTTCGCGCGCATCGGCCGGCTCTATTACGGCGCGGATGATCCCAAGGGCGGAGCGGTCGACCATGGCGTGCGGTTTTTTGCCTCGCCGACCTGCCATCATCGTCCGGAGGTTTATGGCGGCATTGGTGAAGCTGACGCCGCGGCCTTACTCCGCGATTTTTTCCGCGCGCGGCGATAGGATGCGTCACCCGGCGAGCAGCGCGCCGAGACGCTCCTTCACTTCCGCCTTGATCGGGTCGGCGACGCGCAGGACCGCGCTCGCTTGAAAGAAATCGAGCGCCCGGAACGTGCCGACCTGCGGCTGGATCAGGAGATCGGGCGCGCCTCCGCGCCTGATCTTCTCGCTGACGATTGAATGCGCCATGACCAGCACGGTCGCGTAGAGGCATTCCAGCGCATTGGGAACGTCCTTGCGGGTGTCGCTTGGCGGCCCCGAAATATCGACCGCGACGGTCACGTCCGCACGCTTGCGCAAGTGGTCGAACGGCAGCGGATTGGTCGCCCCGCCGTCCACGAGCACACGGCCGTCAAGGGTGACCGGCCGGATGATGCTCGGCAAGGCGATCGAGGCGGCCAAGGCGGGAAAGAGCGGACCGGAGGAGAACACCACTTCCTCGCGCCGGAACAGGTCGGATCCGACGACGAGAAGCGGAATTTTCAGC
>JANRIR010000005.1:0-140986 GCA_033764725.1 Hyphomonadaceae bacterium | reverse complement strand
GCGTGGACTACCAGGGTATCTAATCCTGTTTGCTCCCCACGCTTTCGCGTCTCAGCGTCACCACAAGTCCAGCAAGTCGCCTTCGCCACTGGTGTTCCTGCGAATATCTACGAATTTCACCTCTACACTCGCAATTCCACTTGCCTCTCCTTGGGTCCAGGCCGCCAGTATCGAAGGCAGTTCCAGAGTTGAGCTCTGGGCTTTCACCCCCGACTTAACGACCCGCCTACACGCGCTTTACGCCCAGTAAATCCGAACAACGCTAGCCCCCTTCGTATTACCGCGGCTGCTGGCACGAAGTTAGCCGGAGCTTTTTCTTCCGGTACCGTCATTATCGTCCCGGACAAAAGAGTTTTACAACCCTAAGGCCTTCATCACTCACGCGGCATGGCTGGATCAGGCTTGCGCCCATTGTCCAAGATTCCCCACTGCTGCCTCCCGTAGGAGTCTGGGCCGTGTCTCAGTCCCAGTGTGGCTGATCTTCCTCTCAGAACAGCTACAGATCGTCGCCTTGGTAGGCCATTACCCCACCAACTAGCTAATCTGACGCGGGCCGATCCAAAGGCGATAAATCTTTCACCTCTCGGTCACATAGGGCATTAGCGCCAGTTTCCCGGCGTTGTTCCCTACCTCTGGGCACGTTCCCACGCGTTACTCACCCGTCTGCCACTCCCCTTGCGGGGCGTTCGACTTGCATGTGTTAAGCCTGCCGCCAGCGTTCGTTCTGAGCCAGAATCAAACTCTCAGGTTGAGTTGAAGCTGACCTCTTCTCGGGGGGAAAACCCCGAGCGTCGTTTGGCGTTTGCGTATTTCATTAACGGGAACCGACGCACGCCTTGCGCACCTGATCGACAGCCGAAGCCGTTAACCAGTCCGCAAGACTAGGTCGATTATCCAGAAAACGCATTGACCGTCAGCGTCGATGGCCAGAGCCCGCCCCGGAGGGCGAGATGACCCGCAAGACGCCGCCGTCTGCGTTTCCCTTCTCCAAATCACGATGTCAAAGACCTCTCCGCCGCGAAAGAGCGAACCCCTTCGCCGCGGGCCCCTAGCCTTTCGGCCGGCGCGAGGGCGCGGTTTCTATGCGCACCCCAATCTGGTGTCAACGGCCTTTTTGCGAACCTTCCACAGCTTCCTCGTCCAGGCGAAAAACCCAAACAATTCAATGGGAAAGCCCGCTGATCACGGCGCTAGGACCGAAGCCCTCAGCGCCAATGCCGGCCGGCGAGCTGATGAATATACGGTAAGCGCTCAGGCGGTTCAAGCGAAACGTGCGGCGAACTGCAGAAATTCTCGCGCGCGGCGAAATGGCCGTTGGAGCGGAGCGCCGCCCCCATCCCCCGGCTGACGCCGGGTACTTCCCCCGCTTGCGGGGGAAGAAAGGCGCTCCTTTGCTCCCCCGTTTACGGGGGAGCTGGCCGCGAAGCGGACTGAGGGGGCGGCGACGCGCGCCAGCCCTCACCCCGCTGCGATATAGGCCTGCATGGCCTCGACCGCCTGCTCGACCTCCGCAATGCGCATCTTCACCAGATCCCCGATCGACACCACGCCGACAAGGCGGCCCGCGCTGACCACCGGCAGGTGGCGCACGCGCCGGTCGGTCATGCGCGCGAGGCCCTCATCGACGCTCTCCTCCGGGGCGGCGGTGACGACGTTGCGGCTCATGATCGCCCCGACGCGCTCGCCAAGTCCCTGCGCCCCGCGGGCGGCGACCTCGCGCACGATATCACGTTCGGACAGCACGCCGACGATCGCGCCGCCCTCGTCGAGCACAACCAGCGCGCCGACGCGTTTATCATGAAGCTCGCGCGCGGCGTCCTGCAGCGTCGCATCCGCCGACAAACTGTAAATCGCTGCGCCCTTGTCGCGCAGCACATGGGCGATCAGCATCGAGCGCCTCCCTTTATGGTTGCGGCGAGCATGCGCCCGCCGCCGCCGCGCATCAAGCGTTTTGCGCGCGCGCCCGTCTACGGCGCGGCGCCGGCTGGCACGGCGTTTGCTTTCGGCCTTTGTTAAATTTTTTGTTATCCAGCAAAGAGGCCGTCTTGCTTCTCCGAACAGCCATCGTCGCCGCCGCGCTGTGCGGCGGCGCAAGCCACGCGCAAACGCCGAGCCGCGCCGGCGAATTCGAACAAGGTTTCGGCGTCGGCGCCGGCGGACTTGAACAACCGATCGAGGCCGGATCGCGCGACGCCAACGGCAATCGCGTCGTGCTCAACGGCCGCATTCTGCAAGGGCAAACCACGCTCAGCGGCGGCCTGATGGACGGCGATGGCGGCTATGGCGCAGCGAGCGCGATCGGCAACCAGCTCAACGTGATCACGCAGGGCAGCTGGAACACCGTGATCATCGAGTCCACGCAAACCAATACGGGCGACGTCAACGCCGCCGCGACCGGAGGCCGTTCATGACGTTTCCCCTGCTTCGTCCGCTGGCGGCGTGCGCCGCAGCAACCGCGCTGACCGCGTGCGTCACGCCGAACGCCGGCGATGACGGGCTTTATGCGCGCCCGATCGGCGATGCGCCGGTGACCACCAATCCGACCGCCTATTCGCCGGCTTTGACCTGCCTGGCCGCCCATGCCGGCGCCAACAATCTCGCTGCGCCGCACATCGCTGTCGGGCGCATCCTTGATTACACCGGCCGCGTCGACGAGGAAGGCGGACGGCGCATCACGCAGGGCGCGTCGCTCATGGCGATGAGCGCGTTCGCGAAGTCCGGCGCGCGGCTCGTCGAGCGTTTCGATACGTCGGTCGCCGAACTCGAACTGCGCTACGCCAACAATCGCCTGATCGGCCAGCAGGCGCCGGCCGGCGCCGACGACGACGTGCGCCGCATCTTCGCCGGCCAGATCCCGGGATCGGACTATTATTTCGTCGGCGGCGTGACCGAGCTGAACTACAATATTCGTTCCTCGGGCGCCGAATTGTTTGCTGGCGGCGTTAATACGCGCAGCGATCGCGGCGCGCTCAATGGCCGCCTTTATGTGATGAATATCGGCCTCGATTTTCGGCTGATCGACACGCGCACGCTCGAAGTCGTGGACGTCATCTCCTATCAGAAGCAGATCGTCGGACGCGAGGTCAGCGCCGGCTTCTTCTCCTTCTTCGGCGACACGATCGTCGATCTCAATGGCGGGGAACGCGCGCTGGAGCCGATCCAGCTTGCGGTCCGCGCCGGCGTCGAGCGCGCGGTCGTCGAGGTCATGTCGAACTTCTACGGCGTCGCCGATTCCAATCCGTGCTCGGAGGAATTGATGGCCGCCGGCGACCCGATGGGTCCCGACATCGCGCAAGCCTCGGGCGCGTTCCGCCCGGCGCAAGAGGCCTCGCGCGCCAATGCCGCGACCCGCGAGAACGCCGATGCTTGGCACGCCTTCCGCGACGCGCGCCTTGCGCCGCTCTTCCGCCGGACCCAGCAACCCGCCCCCGCCCCACGCAGCGGCCACCCGTAAAACGCACGTAAAACGGCACGTTTCGAGGATATTTCCATGTCGATCAAACATACCCTGCTCGCGGGCGCCGCGCTCTCGCTGCTCGTTTCGAACGCCTATGCGACCGAGCCGGAAGACTGCCCGCCCGGCGAAGGCGGCGAGCAGGTTCTCAATGTGCATACGCGCCAGATCCAGTTCGGCGAGACGCATGCGCGCGAAGTGATCGAAGCCTTCGAGGTGGGCCACGCCTATGGCGCAGCGATCGGCGCAGGCAACCTCGTGACCGCATCGGCGCCGCAGGTCGACGCCGATAGTGAGCAATATCTGAAAGCATCCGTCTCCGCTACGGCGGAAGGCTGGATCGCGTTCGCCGACGGCCAGGTCGGCCTCTCGGCCACCGCCGCGGGCAATGGAATCACCACGGCCGCTGTGAACGGCGATCTCGATCTGCGCAGCTATCAGTTTGCGCGCGAGCACATTTCCGTCGACGCGACGACGCGCGGCCTCGTGAAAGAGGCCGATTCCGTCGTCGCGAGCGCGACGACCTCCGTCAACGCGGTGCAGGCCTCGGCCGCGCACGGCGATCTTTATGCGCGCTCCTCGCAGCACAGCGGCGCCTCGGCCGAAGCGCTGACCGATATCGACGTGTGGAGCGCTGACACCTATGCGGTCGCCGCCTCCACCGCGGCGGGCAATTCCGCAGCCTACGCGGTCGCCTATGGCGACGCCGATATCGGCGTGCATCAGGTGCAGTACGGCGACGCGATCGCAGCGACCACCGATCTCAATGTCGGCGCCGCGCAAACCGCCTTCGCCTCCGCCAGCGCCGCGGCGAACACGCTTGCGCTCGATGGCAGCCATGGCGATGCGCGCGCGCAGATCGGCCAGCAGAACACCAGCGACGTCGCGGCGAACAGCTACCTGTTCGTCGGCGATGCGATCGCGGGCGATGCGGCTTCTGTGGCCATGGGCGTCGGCAATTCGGCTGCGCTGTTCGCCTATGCGGGCTCGATGAACGCCGGGCTGTCGCAGGAGAATTTCGGCGCGGTGAACGTCGCGTCGTACCTCTATGGCGAGGTCGGCGGCGTGGCCTCCAACGCCGCGACCGCAATCGGCAACGCGGCGAACTTCGCGGTGTGCGCCAATTGCGGCGATGCGACGCTGACCGGCCAGGTGACGCAATACAATGCCGGCCCCGTGCACGCCTTCGCCGGCGTCAACACCCATGCCGCGGGCCACATCGTCAACACGGCGACCGCCATCGGCAACACGGCGACGTTCTCGATGACGCAGAACGGCGGCTCAAACCACTAGCGCGTTTGAGTCACGCGCCCTGAGGCGTGGGCGGCGACGCCCACGCTTTTTTGGCGTCGCGCAGCCGCCCCGCGCGTCAGCGCTGCGCTCCCCTCGCGGGAAGGGACGGTTTAGGGGCTCTTCCCCCGCGCGCGGGGGAAGTCCCCGGCGCAAGCCGGGGGATGGGGGCGGCGATGCTCCGCCCCCTCAGTCGCGCCTTCGCGCGACAGCTCCCCCGTGAACGGGGGAGCAAAGCGACGTCTCATTAGTTTAGCGGACCGCCGTCCTCCCCCGCCAGGGTGAGGTGTCGGCCGCAGGCCGACGGTGGGGGCGGCGGCGCCAACGTCTCAAGCGTCCGCGCAGCCGCCCCACCCGTCAGCGCTTCGCGCTGACACCCTCCCCTCACGGGGAGGGACGGACGTCAGCGCTGCTGCGGACGTCGGTTTGCCTACAGCCGCCAGCTGATCGTGAAGGTGATGCTGCCGCCGTCGGTGGCTTGGCCGTTCTCGAGCTGCGGGCGCACGCGGAATTCGCGTTGCGCGGCGCGCACGGAGGCTTCGCCGAAGCCCCAGCCGGACGGATCCTCCGACACCACCGAGCACGACACCAACCGGCCCGTCGCGTTCACGCCGCAACGCACCGTGGCGCGGCCCGTGCGCTCACGCTCGAGCGCGCGGTCTGGGTAGTAGCGGACCAGATCGTTGCCGTCGGGACGCTGGATGAAGTCGGCCGCGGTGATGGCGGGCGGCGCAGGCGGCGCGGGCGGCGCAGGCGGGTTCACGGCCTGCTCCTGCACCGGCAGCTCCGTCGGCGTCGGCGGGGCCGACAGGTCCGGCGGGGGGATGCGCTGCGTCATCGGCGGCGGCGGCGGCGGGCGCTCACGCGGCGGCGGCGGCGGCGGGGGCGGCGGCTTGTCCTTCTGCTCGATCTCGACCTTGATCGCGTCGGTATCGGAGAAGATGTCGGTCACGGCGTGGAAGCGCTGCGTCACCGCCAGATAGACGATGCCGGCGACGACGAGCGCCGCGAGAGCCATGGAGATGAGGCGTAGGCGAACCATGGATCCCGACCCTCAGAACTGGGCTTCTTCGGCGACGATGCCGACTTTGACGAAACCTTCTTCCTGAAGGCGGCTCATGACGCCGATCACATTGCCATACGCCGTCTCCTGGTCGGCGCGCAGGAAGATGCGGGCCTCGGAATAGATGTCGCGGATGTTCAGCGCCGGATTGTTGATGATCGCCTTGTCGAGCACCTTGGCCCCGAGCGCCTCGCGGGTCGTGACTTCGCCGTCGACCGTGATCACCAGCTGCCCGCCCTCATCCTCGAGCACCACGAAGGTCGGCCGCAGGCCCTCGATGCGGATCGGCGTCGGGTTCGGCGGGGGAAGATCGACGCGCACGTCGACCGTCGGGATCGGCGCCGCCACCATGAAGATGATCAGCAGCACGAGCATGATGTCGATAAAGGGGATAACGTTCGGATCGGACGTGGGCTGCATGCCCTTTCCGCCTCCGCCCCCGCTTACTTTGCCTGCCATGTCAGCTCCCTCCCGTCACCGGCGCCGGTCTTCGGCGACGAGGGCTATCTTGGTGAAGCCGCGGTCCTGCAGGCGGTTCATCACGCGCATGACGTTCTTGTACTGCGTCTCGGTCTGCGCGCGGATATAGACCCGCGTGTCGAGGATTTGGTCCTCGTCGCCGGCTGCGGACGGCGTGTTGATGTTGACCGCGTCGAACGTCTTGGGGCCCAGATCGTCCATCGCCACTTCGTCGTTCATCACGAAGGTGCGGATGACGCCGGAGCCGTCGTCCTGAACCGAGACCCAGGTGGGCTTCGGCGGCCGCTTCGACGGCAGGATTTTCGAGCTCGGCAGATCGACCTGCACATCGACCGTGGCGATCGGCGCGGCGACCATGAAGATGATCAGCAGAACCAGCATCACGTCGATGAACGGGATGACGTTCGGTTCGGCCGTCACTTCCAGGCGGCCGCGTTTTCCGCCGCCATGCCCAGGGGCTGATACTTTCCCAGCCATCGGGTGTCTCCTCCCTCAGGCGTCCGTTAGGCCGCGCGGCGATCCATGTCCCGCGACACGAGCGCGATGAATTCCGAGCCGAAATCTTCCATCTTGTTCGCCTGCTTGGAGATCTGCTTGGCGGCGAAGTTGTAGATGAGAACGGCGGGAATGGCGGCCGCAAGGCCCGCGGCGGTGGCGAGCAGCGCGCCGGCGATGCCGGGGGCGACGACCGCAAGAGAGGTGGTTTGCGTTTCCGCGATGCCGACGAAGGCGACCATGATGCCCCACACCGTGCCGAACAGGCCGATGAACGGCGCGTTCGCGCCGATCGAGGCGAGGAAGGTCATGTTGGAGCCGAGCTCTTCGAGGTGCTCGTTCTGCTTGATGTTCATGGCGGCCGAGACGCGCTGCATGGTGTGATCGCGGGCGTCGCGCATGGTGTAGAGGCCGAGGTCCTGCGTGCGGCGGACTTCGCCCATGCCGGCGTCGAACATCGAGCGGATGCCGGATTGCGGCAGCTTGCGGACGATGGCTTCCGCCTCCTCAACCGAGTTCGCCTTGCGGAAGGCGGCCAGGAAGTCCTTCGTTTGGCTGGAGGTCTTGCGCATGACATAGACCTTCTCGAACAGCAGCGCGATCGCATAGATCGTGCACAGGCCGAGGATGATCATCACGCCGAGCTCAACCTCGTTGAGCTGGCCGATGAGCGTCATCAGCGAGAGGTCGTGCTGGCCGGCGTCAGCCTTGGCGACTTCCTCGGCGGCGGCCTTGGCGGCGGCGATATCGGAGGCGGCAGGGGCCGGCGCCGGCGGGGCTGCGGCGGCTGGCGCCGCGCCCGGGGCGGGGGGCGTCTGCGCGGCGGGCGTGCTCCCGGCTTGCGCATATGCGTTCAGGAGTGAGTACATCAACGCCTTCATGGTAAGCCCTTTTGTTGCCCTGTCCTCAGCCGTTGCAGAAACGTCTGCCCGAGATTTGCGACACTTGTGCGGTCGACCGAGGCGATCGACCGCTCTTGTCTGATCCGGAGATCGGAACGCGACCTAGCCAATCCACAGGGCGGCCGCAACCTTCCTCCCACCGTTCGCCGGGCCGCCGCCTCTTATTCGTGCGCGGTCTTCGCCCGGACTGACCTTCGCGCCCTAAATTCTAGGCAATGCGGCGCTTGTCAACGCCTCCATCGCAGTGCGCGATTTCAGGCCTGCCGTTGCGCCAAAATTGACGCCTGCGTCGGCGTTCGGCGACAAAAGGCCCGCACCACGTCAAGGAGATCGCAGCATGCATCCCAGCGTCCATGCGGCGGCCACGCCGGACAAGCCCTGCTTCATCATGGCCGCGACGGGCGAGACCGTCACCTATCGCCAGATCGACGAGCGCTCGAACCAGGCCGCGCAGCTGTTCCGGGCGCGGGGCCTCAAGGCCGGCGATTGCATCGCGCTGTTCATGGAGAATTGCCCGGCGTTCTTCGAACTGGCCTGGGGCGCCCAGCGCGCGGGTCTCTATTACACCTGCATCTCCACCAAGCTCACTGCGGGCGAGGTGGCCTATATCCTTCAGGACAGCGGCGCACGTCTGGCGTTCGTTTCGCCGGGCCTCGGCGCGATCGCCCGCGAGCTCGCGCCGCTGGTTCCCGACGTGCGGATTTTCAGCGCCGGCGGGCCGATCGCCGGCTTCCCGGCGTTCGAAGAGGCGCGCGCCGCCATGCCCCCAACGCCGATCGCCGACCAGTCGGCCGGCGCCGACATGCTTTATTCCTCCGGCACGACGGGGCGGCCCAAGGGCGTTCGCGTGGCGTTGACCGGCGCGCCGATCGATGCGCCGAACGCGCTGGGCGCGATGACGGCTGCGCTGTACGGCTTGGGCGAACACACGATCTATCTTTCGCCCGCGCCGCTCTATCACGCAGCGCCCCTGCGCTGGAACATGGCCGTGCACCGCCTCGGCGGCACCACCGTGATCATGGAAAAGTTCGATCCCGAGCAATATTTGGCGGATGTCGAACGCTATCGCATCAATGCGAGCCAGCTCGTGCCGACGATGTTCGTGCGCATGCTGAAGCTGCCGGAAGAGGCGCGGCGCAAATACGATCTGTCCAGCCTGCAGGTCGCGATCCACGCCGCCGCGCCCTGCCCCGTGCCCATCAAGGAGCAGATGATCGCCTGGTGGGGGCCGATCATCCACGAATATTACGCCGGCACGGAAGGAAACGGCTTCTGCACGATCAGCGCCGCGGAATGGTTGCAGAAGAAGGGATCGGTCGGCAAAGCGATCCTGGGCGTGATCAAGATCTGCGACGAGAACGGCGACGAGCTCCCCAACGGCGAAGCCGGCACGGTCTTCTTCGCGGACGGGCCGCAATTCGAGTACCATAAGGATCCTTCGCGCACCGCCGACAGCCGCCATCCAAAGCTGGCGAACGCCTCCACGCTCGGCGATGTCGGCTATGTCGACGAGGACGGCTATCTGTTCCTCACCGACCGCAAGGCCTTCATGATTATTTCCGGCGGCGTGAACATTTACCCGCAGGAGATCGAAAACCTCCTCGTCACCCATCCGAAGGTGGCCGACGCCGCCGTGTTCGGCGTGCCGAACGAAGAGTTCGGCGAAGAGGTGAAGGCGGTCATCCAATTGCTCGATCCCGCGCTGGCGGGGCCCGACATGGAGGCGGAGCTGATCGGCTTCTGCCGCCAGAATCTCAGCCACATCAAATGCCCGCGCTCGATCGATTTCATGGCCGAGCTGCCGCGCCATCCCACCGGCAAACTCTACAAACGCCTGCTGCGCGACCGCTATTGGGGCGACCGCACGAGCAAAATCGTTTAGGCAAGATCGTTCAGGCAAGATCGTTTAGGGATCACGCCCATGGCCATGGCTGCGTCGGAAATCGAAACCATGATCCGCGCCGCGCTGCCGGACGCGGACGTGACGATCGTCGACCTCGCCGGCGACGGCGATCACTATAAGGCGATCGTCAAGTCCGCCGCCTTCGCCGGCAAATCGCGCGTGGCGCAGCACCAGATGGTCTACGCCGCATTGCAGGGCCGCATGGGCGGCGCGCTGCACGCGCTGGCGCTGGAGACCAGCGCGAAATAGCCCCTCACCGCCCCGTCTGGCCGCGGTGGCGCAGCTTGTGGTCGGCCAGGACGCAGGCGAGCATGGCTTCGCCCACGGGCGCGGCGCGGATGCCGACGCAGGGGTCGTGGCGGCCTTCGGTGGAGATCTCGGCGTCGGCGCCGGCGCTTGTCACCGTCTGGCGCGGGGTGAGGATCGAGGACGTCGGCTTCACCGCGAAGCGTGCGACGATCGGCTGGCCGGTCGAGATGCCGCCAAGCACGCCGCCGGCGTGATTGCTGAGAAAGCGAGGCCCATCGCCGTTGCCGCTGCGCATTTCGTCGGCGTTCTCCACCCCCGTCAGCGCGGCTGCGGCGAAGCCCGCGCCGATCTCCACGCCCTTGACCGCATTGATGCTCATCAAGGCGCCTGCGAGGTCGGCGTCGAGTTTGCCATAGAGCGGCGCGCCCCAGCCGGCCGGGACGCCCTCCGCGACGACCTCCACGATGGCGCCGAGCGAGGAGCCCGCCTTGCGCGCGGCGTCGAGATCGGCCTCCCAGAGCGCCGCGGTCGCCGCATCGGGACACCAGAACGGGTTGTTTTCGGTTTCCGCCCAGTCCCAGCGGGCGCGGTCGATGGCGCGGGCGCCGATCTGGACCAAGGCCGCGTGGATCGTGACCTCCGGGATCACCTTGCGGGCCACCGCGCCGGCGGCGACGCGCGCGGCGGTTTCGCGCGCGGAGGAGCGCCCGCCGCCACGATAATCGCGCACGCCGTATTTCACGTCATAGGCATAGTCCGCATGGCCGGGGCGATAGTGGTCGCGGATGGCGGCGTAATCCTTCGAGCGCTGATCGACGTTCTCGATCAGGAGCTGGATGGGCGTTCCCGTCGTCACCGGTCCGCCGGTGCGGTCATCCGCGAAGACGCCGGCGAGGATTTTCACCTGATCGGGCTCGCGCCTCTGGGTGACGAAGCGGCTGGTGCCGGGGCGGCGGCGGTCCAGCCAAACCTGTATATCGGCCTCGGTCAGGGGCAGCCCGGGCGGGCAGCCGTCCACCACGCAGCCCAAGGCCGGCCCATGGCTTTCGCCCCAGGTGGTGACGCGGAACAGGTGGCCGAACGTGTTGTGCGACATGCCCGAGCATAGACCAACCGCCGCACCCCCGCAATGACCCCGTGACCCCATGACCCCATGACCCCATGGGGTCATTGTTTGTCGGGGCGGGATGTGGTACGCACCGCGCATGGCCGACGTGAAGATCCGCGATCTCAACGACCACCTGGTCGCCTTCTACAAGCAGCGCGCCGCCGCGCATGGCGTGAGCCTGGAAGAAGAACTGCGCCAGGCGCTCAGCGATCACCAATTCCAGCAGCGCCTGAAAATCCTCGCGGACCTGGAGCAACATCGGGCGAAGCTGCACGCCAAGTACGGCGTCATGCCTGACAGCACGCCGGGAATCCGCGCCGAGCGCGATGGCGAACCGGACGCATGAACGCCGCTTCGCTGGTCGTCGACGCCTCCGTCCTGGCTAAGCTGTTTCTCGCCGAGGCCGATTCCACGCACGCCGACCGGAGCGTTCGCAGCGTGCGCTCGCTGTTCGGCCCGGAATTACTCGCGGTCGAGGTGGCGGCGGCGATTGTCCGCCGGTTTCGAATGCGCGGCGCCAACCGCGCGGAGACCGAAGCGTCTCTTGCCCAGGCGCGCACGTTCTTCACCCATGGCGGCATTGCGCTGGCGCCCGACATCGATCTGCTGCCGCGTGCGGAGCTTATCGCGATGGAGTTGACGCATCCTCTGCAAGATTGCCTTTACCTCGCGCTCGCGGAGCGTCTCGGCTGCGATCTCGTCACCGCGGACGCGACCTTGCTGGCGCGCGCTGCGCCGCAGTTTCCCTTTGTGAAAGCGCTATGAGCGACCTGATCCCGCCTTCTCCCGATTACGCCGGCGAAACCCCGCCGCCGGACGACGAAGCCTTCTTCGCGCTCGACGAGCCGATCGCGCTGTTCGCCGCGTGGCTGAAGGAGGCGCGCGCCAAGGAGATCAACGATTCCAACGCCGTGGCGCTGGCCACGGTGGACGCCGACGGCCTGCCCGACGTGCGCATGGTGCTGTTGAAGGACGTCGATGCGCGCGGCTTCACGTTCTATTCCAACGCCGGCAGCGCCAAAGGCCGTCAGCTCGCCGACAGCCCGAAGGCCGCGCTGTGCTTCCACTGGAAAAGTCTGCGCCGGCAGGTGCGCGTGCGCGGGCCGGTCGAGCCGGTCAGCGATGCCGAGGCCGACGCCTATTTCGCCACCCGCGCGCGCGACGCGCGCATCGGGGCGTGGGCGTCTGAACAGTCGCGTCCTTTGGAGGGGCGGTTCGCGCTTGAGCGGCGCATCGCCGAGGTAGCCGCGCGCTTCGGCGTGCAGGAGGTGACGCGCCCTCCGTATTGGATCGGCTGGCGCGTGCGCCCGCTGCAGATCGAATTCTGGCGCGACCGCCCGTTCCGCCTGCATGACAGGCTGCAATTCTCCCGCGCCGCGCTCGACGCGCCCTGGGCGAAAACACGGCTCTATCCATAACGCTGGCGCGCTGACGCCCGAGTCTGCGCCACGCTTTACCGCTTGTTCAGCATCCCTGCCCGATGATGAACGCGCATCGGGTGGGGGAACGACATGCGCGGACTGCGTGCGGCGGCGGCGGCGGCCTTGATGGTTGCGCGTCTGGGCAGGATGCAGGCGCCGCGACCTCCGCTCAAAACGGCCATTCCCAGACTGTCCGACATCACCGCGGTGCGGCGCTACGGGGTGGGCGCGATGACTGCGGCGCTGGTCGCCTCGCTCTGGGCTGAAGAGACCGCGGGCCAATGCCTGTTTGCGGCGGCCTATGGCCCGGCCGCCGATTTCGGCCGCGTCACCCGGTTGATCCCGCGCGCCGCCCAACCGGTGAACGCCGCCGGCGCGCGCGCCTTGTGGGACCGCATGCAGGCCGCCGGCTACAGCTTCAGCGACGATCCGATCGCGGTCGACCGCCTCGCCCGCCCGGCGACTGCGGCGGTGGCGGTGCGCATGCTCAATCCACCGCCGGGGCGGCGTCGCGCCGAGACCCGCAAGGTCGCCTGAACGGCGGCATTTGCCCACGTGCGCGCGCCGACCTAAACCAGTCTTCCACAGGCGCCGGGCCAACGGCGCGCCGTCAACGCTGGGAGAATGCGCATGCTGGGCTCGATGCAGGACTGGTCGATGACGCTCGACAAGATCCTGGACCACGCCAGGGTCACCGCGCCGCGGCGCGAGATCGTCAGCCGCAGCGTCGAAGGCCCCATCGTCCGCACCACCTATGCGGCGCTGTGGACGCGCGCCAAGCAGGTCTCGCACGGGCTGCACGACGCCGGGATCGCCGTCGGCGACCGCGTTGCGACCTTGGCTTGGAATTCCGCCCGGCACATGGAGGTGTGGTACGGCGCGTCCGGCGTCGGCGCGGTGCTGCACACGATCAATCCGCGGCTATTTCCCGAACAGATCGTCTATATCGCCAACCACGCGGCCGACCGCATTCTCTTCCTCGACCTCACCTTCGTGCCGCTGATCGAAAAGATCGCCGATCAATTGACCACGATCGAGCGCTACGTGATCCTGACCGACGCTGCGCACATGCCGCAGACCACGTTGCGCAACGCGGTCGCCTACGAGGACTTCATCGCCGGTCGGCCGGCCGATGCGCGCTGGGGCGGGTTCGACGAAAACACCGCCGCGGGCCTGTGTTACACGTCGGGCACGACGGGCAATCCCAAGGGCGTGCTCTATTCGCACCGCTCCAACATGATCCATGCGCTCGCCGCCAACCAGCCCGATTGCTTCGGCATCAAGGCGAGCGACGTGGTGATGCCGGTGGTGCCGATGTTCCACGCCAATGCGTGGGCGATCGCGTTCGTGGCGCCGATGGCGGGCGCGAAGCTCGTGATGCCCGGCGCCAAGCTCGACGGCGCGAGCGTCTATGAATTGCTCGAAAGCGAAGGCGTGACCTTCACCGCCGCGGTGCCGACAGTGTGGCTCATGCTGCTGCAATATTTGCGTGAATCAAAAGCCAAGTTGACCACGCTCAAGCGCGTCGCCATCGGCGGTTCGGCGGTGCCGGAAGCGGTGCTGCGCGCGTTCGAGGTCGACTATGGCGTCGACGTCATCCACGCCTGGGGCATGACGGAGCTGAGCCCGATCGGCACGCTCGGCGCGCTGACGCCGGAAGATTCCACGCGCGACATCGACGAGCGCATGCGCCTGAAACTCAAGCAGGGCCGCGCCGTATTCACCGTCGAGATGAAGATCGTCGACGACGAAGGCAAGGAACGCCCGCATGACGGCAAGGCGTTCGGGCGCCTGCAGGTGCGCGGGCCTTCGGTGGCGAAGGCCTATTTCCGCAATGACGGCGCGCGTCGGCCCGATGGAACCGCACTGGAGGAGGACGGCTTCTTCGACACCGGCGACGTGGCCACGATCGATGAAAACGGCTACATGCAGATCACCGACCGCGCCAAGGACGTGATCAAATCCGGCGGCGAATGGATTTCCTCCATCGATATTGAAAACATCGCGCTCGGCGCCGAGGGCGTCGCCTGCGCGGCGGTGATCGGGATTTATCATCCGAAATGGGACGAACGCCCGCTGCTCATCATCGAGCCGGCGCCCGGCGGCGCGCCCACCAAGGAGAGCGTGCTCGCGTATCTCGACGGCAAGATCGCCAAATGGTGGACGCCGGATGACGTTGTCATGGTCGAGAAAATTCCGCTCGGCGCCACCGGCAAGATCAACAAATTGGCGTTGCGCGAAACCTTCAAGGATTATCGCCTGCCCTCAGCGCAGGCGGCCGAATGATGCGGCTGAACCGCGTGACCCTAGTCGTGCGCGATTACGACGAGGCGATCGCCTATTTCACGCAGACGCTCGGCTTTGCGCTGCTGGAGGACACGCCGATGGGGCCGGCCAAGCGCTTCGTCGTCGTCAGCCCCGGCGACGGGGGCGCTGCGCTGCTGCTGGCCAAAGCCGCCAACGCCGTTCAGGCCGCCCATGTCGGCGACCAGACCGGCGGGCGCGTGGGATTTTTTCTGGAAACCGACGATTTCGACCGCGACTACGAGACCTATCGCGCCCGCGGCGTCGATTTCATCGAGACGCCGCGGGACGAAACCTATGGCCGCGTCGTTGTGTTCAGGGATCTGTTCGGGAACCTGTGGGACCTGGTCTCGCGCAGACGGTGACGGAAAAGGAGCGGCCGCATGGCGGGCATTCGCAACATCTGGGTGACGGCGGCGCTGATCGCGTCGCTGCTTGTGCCCGTCTATTTTCTGGCCGCGGCCTTTGGCACGAAATTCGGTCTGTTGGACTGGACCATCGGCTTTGGCCTGATGACGTTCCGCTTCGGGCCGCTGGTGCTGATGGGGGCAGCCGGCTTTGCGCTGATCGGGCTGTTGCTGGCGATATTCGTGCCGCCGCGCCGCGGCGTGGCGACGGCGCTTTTGGCGCTGGCGATCCCGGCCGCCGGCCTGGGTTACGGCGCCTATGCGGCGGCGGGCGCAGCTGACATCCCGCCCATCCATGACGTCTCGACCGACCTCGCCAACCCGCCGGAATTCTCTCCCGACGTGGCCGAGGCGCGCGCCGGCATCGCCATGGCCAACAGCGTCGTCCACGCCGACCAGCGCATTCCCGAGGGCCCGCGCTGGGGCGACCTCGCCGGCAAAACCAATGGCGAAGTCCAGGCGACCGCCTATGCCGACATCCAGCCTCTGGCCGTGGCCGACTCGCCCGAGCGCGCCTTCGACCTCGCGCTCGCCGCCGCCGAGGCGCAGGGGTGGACCGTCACCTATTCCGACCGCACGACCGGGCGGATCGAGGCGACGGTGCAGTCCTTCTTCTTCGGCTTCGTCGACGACATCGTGGTGCGCGTGACCCCCACCGAGGGCGGGTCGGTGATCGATGTTCGCTCGTCCTCCCGTGTGGGGGTCTCCGATCTCGGCGCCAACGCCAAACGCATCCGCGCCTATCTCGCCGCCCTCCAGGCCCACGGCGCGAGCTGAGCGCGCGCTTCAAAACGCCCGACCGTCGCGCCGGCGCCCCACCCGTCATGCTGCGCATGACACCCTCCCCTCACGGGGAGGGACGGAGTCAGGCTCGGCGGCGGCGATTGCCGTCCTCCCACGCGAGGGGGAGGTGTCGGCCACAGGCCGACGGTGGGGGCGGCGGCGCCAACGTCCTCAGCGTCGCGCAGCCGCCCCACCCGTCATGCTGCGCATGACGCCCTCCCCTCACGGGCAGGGACGGGTTTGGGGTGTTGACGGCGCGGGGCGGCGCCACTATCTACCGGCCGTTAGCAATCGACATGGGTGAGTGCCAATGCGCTTATTCTCGTCTGTTGTTCCGTTTCCGTTCAAGACATCCAAACCGAAGGAGCAGCCAGTGGCGAGCTTTCGTCCCCTGCACGACCGCGTTCTCGTGAAGCGCGTGAAGGAAGAAGAAAAGACCAAGGGCGGGATCATCATCCCCGACACCGCCAAGGAAAAGCCCCAGGAAGGCGAAGTCATCGCCGTCGGCCCGGGCGGCCGTGACGAAGACGGCGAGCGCATCGACATGGACGTCAAGGTCGGCGACCGCATCCTGTTCGGCAAGTGGTCGGGCACCGAGGTCACCATCGATGGCGAAGAGCTCCTCGTCATGAAGGAGAGCGACATCATGGGCGTGATCGAAGGCAAGTCCGAGAAGGGCAAGAAGGCGGCTTGAGCGCGCGCAGCGCGCGGGCGAATGGCGAATGGTGAGTAGCGAATAGAGACGCTGCATCACCCCACTCGCTATTCGCTATTCGCTGATTTCAGAACTCACACAACACTCAGAGGTACATTCCAATGGCAGCGAAAGTTGTAAATTTCGGCGCCGATGCGCGCGAGCGGATGCTCGCCGGCGTCGACATTCTTGCGAACGCGGTGAAGGTCACGTTGGGTCCCAAGGGCCGCAACGTTGTCATCGAGAAATCCTTCGGCGCGCCGCGCACCACGAAGGACGGCGTCACGGTCGCCAAGGAAATCGAACTCGAAGACAAGTTCATGAACATGGGCGCCCAGCTCATTCGTGAAGTGGCGTCCAAGACCAATGACGAAGCCGGCGACGGCACCACCACTGCGACTGTTCTCGCCCAAGCCATCGTGCGGGAAGGCATGAAGGCCGTTGCTGCGGGCCGCAACCCGATGGACCTGAAGCGCGGCGTCGAAAAGGCCGTCACCGCGGTCGTGGAAGATCTGAAGGGCCGTTCGCGCAAGGTGAAGGGCTCGGAAGAAATCGCCCAGGTCGGCACGATCTCGGCCAATGGCGACAGCGACATCGGCAAGTTCCTCGCCGATGCGATGGCCAAGGTCGGCAATGAAGGCGTGATCACGGTCGAAGAAGCGAAGTCGCTGCAAACCGAACTCGATGTCGTGGAAGGCATGCAGTTCGACCGCGGCTATCTCTCGCCCTACTTCATCACCAACGCCGACAAGATGGACGCGGTGCTGGAAGAGCCCTCGATCCTGCTGTTCGAAAAGAAGCTGTCGAGCCTGCAGCCGATGCTGCCGATCCTCGAAGCGATCGTGCAGAACGGCAAGCCGCTGCTGATCATCGCTGAAGACGTCGAAGGCGAAGCGCTGGCGACGCTGGTGGTCAACAAGCTGCGCGGCGGCCTGAAGGTCGCGGCGGTCAAGGCGCCGGGCTTCGGCGATCGTCGCAAGGCGATGCTGGAAGACATCGCGATCCTGACCGGCGGCCAGGTCATCTCCGAAGACCTCGGCATCAAGCTCGAGAACGTCACGCTCGACATGCTCGGCAAGGCCAAGAAGGTCGTCGTGAAGAAGGACGACACCACGGTCGTCGACGGCTACGGCGCCAAGAAGGACATCGAAGGCCGCATCGCGCAAATCCGCGCCCAGATCGAAGAAACGACGTCGGACTATGATCGCGAGAAGCTGCAAGAGCGCCTCGCGAAGCTGGCCGGCGGCGTGGCGGTGATCAAGGTCGGCGGCGCGACGGAAGTCGAAGTCAAGGAGCGCAAGGACCGCGTGGACGACGCGCTGAACGCGACGCGTGCGGCGGTCGAAGAAGGCATCGTGCCGGGCGGCGGCGTGGCGCTGCTGCGCGCTTCCTTCAAGCTCAACGTCAAGGGCGACAACGAAGACCAGAACATCGGCATCCAGATCGTGCGCAAGGCGCTTGAAGCGCCGATCCGCCAGATCGCGGAAAACGCCGGCGTCGAAGGCTCGATCGTGGTCGGCAAGATCCGCGACTCGAAGGACGACAATTTCGGCTTCAACGCGCAAACCGAAGAATACGTCGACATGGTCAAGGCCGGCATCATCGATCCGGTCAAGGTCGTGCGCACGGCGCTGCAAGACGCAGCCTCGGTCGCGGGCCTGATCATCACGACGGAAGCCTCGATCGCCGAAGCCCCGAAGAAGCCTGCAGCCGGCGCCCCCGGCGGCATGCCCGGCGGCGGCATGGGCGGCATGGGCGATATGGACTTCTGATCGGCGGTTAGCCGATCAACCCCGGACGCCGCGAACAGCGGCGATCCGGGGCCTATGTTCATGGAAAACATCAACGGCGGGGCGAAAGCTCCGCCGTTTTTTTCTTGATATTGTTTATGTTTTGTTCTAGGTTCGACAAAGGCCCCCGACGCACTTTAGGCATGGTGCATGGTCACGACGCACCTTGTCCCAAGCGACATCCATGACCTGTATGAGGTTCATGAGTGGCGGAATGCCGCCGGAGTGTTGTCAACGTCTGCGCCGGTGGAATGGAGCGAGATACTCACTGCTTTGCGTATATTTCGACTTTATAAGAGTGAGATTGCAACGCCTGGCGGTAGCCGCTCGAAGATCGTCAAAAGACTAGAATATCCGCTCGTAAGCGCAGGCTGGATTGAGAAGCAGTTCAAGACTGCGATTGAAATTGATGGCGTAAGCACTCCCTCACCCACCCATAAAGTGGACTGCTTCAAAGGGCGGATCGCGCTTGAAGTCGAGTGGAACAACAAGGACCCTTTTTTCGACCGGGACCTGAATAACTTTCGACTCCTGTTTGATCTAAGAGTGATCGACTGCGGGGTGATCATTACGCGGTCAGACCACCTTCAGCGGACCTTTGAAAGCCTCGGACGCGGATCAAGTTTTGGCAACTCGACAACACACATGGCGAAGCTGCTTCCGCGACTAGACGGCGGAGGCGGAGGGGGTTGCCCTGTGCTCGTGTTCGGAATCACCGACAGACTTCTGGTCGACGACCAAGCCAATCCGATAGCGCCTGTGTCAGGAATTGCAGATGACGAAGACGATAGCGACAATC
Source organism: Hyphomonadaceae bacterium (assembly GCA_033764725.1). Taxonomy (GTDB): domain Bacteria; phylum Pseudomonadota; class Alphaproteobacteria; order Caulobacterales; family Aquidulcibacteraceae; genus RI-43. The sequence continues at coordinate 121,844 of JANRIR010000005.1, read as the reverse complement.
ACTGACGACAGCCGCACCACGGTTCTGGCGGCCACGCGTGATCTTGCTCGCGCAGCACACGGTCATCGCTTTGGAACAATCCTCGCGGATCCGCCGTGGCAGTTTACGAATCGCACCGGCAAGATGGCGCCGGAGCACAAGCGCCTCAATCGCTACAGCACAATGACGACTGAGGAAGTCTGCGCGCTGCCAATCGGCGACTACGCTGCAGATACAAGCCACCTTTATTTGTGGGTGCCGAACGCGCTCCTCCCGGAGGGACTGCGCGTCATGCAGGCCTGGGGCTTCGCCTACAAGTCAAACATCGTGTGGTACAAGACGCGCAAGGACGGTGGCCCCGACGGCCGCGGCGTCGGCTTCTATTTTCGCAACGTAACCGAGCTTTTGCTCTTCGGCGTCAAAGGCAAAAACGCGCGGACGCGAGAAGCAGGCCGACGGCAAGTCAACATCATTCCGTCACGCAAGCGCGAGCATTCGCGCAAACCTGATGAAGCTTACGACATTATCGAAGCGTGCAGCGCCGGCCCATATCTCGAATTATTCGCGCGTGGCACGCGGCCGGGTTGGTCTGCCTGGGGCAATCAGGCGGAAGAATACGCGCCAACCTGGAAAACCTACGCCAATCATTCGGCAGCAGAGAAATCAACGCCGTCTTTGCGAACAGCCAAGACGCGCAATCGCGCGCAAGCTGCAAAGCCGGACCAGGCGAGGTTGTTCGACGTCTGACGAGCCTTGCGGCACACACCCTCAAAACGCCCCACGCACGCCCACCATGATCGTGCGGCCCTCGCCGGGAAAGTATCGGTCGGCGCCGAAAGCGAAATCGGCGCGTTCGGCGTAGTCCGTGTTCGCCAGATTGCGGACGGCCGCGCTGAGCCACACAGCCTCCGTGAGCGCCGCCTCGCCGCGCAGATTGAACACGTCGTGGCCGGTATAGCGGCGGGTGTTTTCGGCGTTTGTGAAATACTCGCCGACATGAACCCATTCCAGCTCCACGCGCGTCGTGGGCGCGGGCGTCCAGTCCAGCCGCGCGTTCCACAGCCAGCGCGGGGCGCCGTCGATATCGTCGCCGCGGCGGATGCTTTCGCCGCCGCGCGTGGAGGGATTGTCGAAGCGATAGGTGTGCGCGGCGTAGCTCACCCAGCCCGACGCCGCGATGGTTTCGCTGAGCGGCAAGCGTCCCGACAGCTCCACGCCGCGATGGCGCGAGGCGCCGTCGGTCACGGTGAAGCCGTCCGCGTTGCGGAACGCGGTGTCGCGCTTCTCCATCGCATAAAGCGCAAGCTCGACGTGCGCAGGCCCAAGCGCGCCGCGCCAACCGAGCTCGGCGGACTCGATCGTCTCCACGCCCTGCGCGCCCGGGCTTTGCGTGGTCTGCAGCGAATAGAGATCTGTGATCTGCGGCGGCCGCGCGCCGCGCGCGAGATTGAGCCACACGGTCTGCGCGGGCGCCGGCGTCCACACCACGCCCAGCTTCGGCGTCACCGCGTCGAAATCGTCCACACGATCGGCGGGGCGGCGAAAGCGTCCGACATCGTTCGCCGGCGCGCGATTGTCGTAATCGTAGCGCACCCATTCGCCGCGCAGGCCCGCTGTCGCGCTCCAATCCGGCGCGAACGTCCAGCGCGCCTGCGCAAAGGCGGCCAGAACGCGCATATCGACCGCATAATCGTAATGCAGCCCCTGCACATAGGTCGTCGTCGTCGGGCGAGACTGGAATTCGTAGAGCGACCCGCGCGTGACGTCCGCATCGGCGCCGACGATCACCGACAGCGCCTCGCTGGCGTCAAGGTAAAGCGCGGTCTGCACGCCGCCGCCCTTCTGGCGTGAAATCTCCTGCGCCCTCGACGGGAAGAACGAGAGGTTCAAATCCGCATCGATCCAGCGCGCATAGGGCGTGACGACGAGGCGCCCGCGCGCGCCGATCGGACGCGACAGCGTAGCGCGCGCACGCACGATCTGCGTATCGCGATAGGCTTCCGGCGTCGGATTCGCTTGCGCCAAGGCGGAATTGTCGAAGACGTTCGTCCCCTCGATGAAGCTCGCCGTCTCCTGGTTCAGGTTTTGCGCGAACAGCCGCGCATCGATCGTCCACGCGCCGGCATAGGCGTCGACGCCGAACAGCGCGGTCTGCAGGTCAAGGCCGGAGGCCGCGCGCGGGCCGTCCTCATGGCGGGCGGCGATGCCGATCCGCGACACGACGCGATCGTCGACGGCGCCCTCGCGCTCGCCCCAGCCATACGCGACCGCCCCGCCATAGCCGCCGGCGACATCGGTCTCGATGCGTGCGTCGCCCGCATGGTCGATGTCGGCGCCCGGCGCGCGCGTCAGCACATTGACGATTCCATGCACCGCATTCGAGCCGTACAGCGCCGAGCCCGGCCCGCGCGTGATCTCGACGCGTTGCGCGAAATCGAGGCTCGTCTCGAACAGCTGGTTCACATTGGCGAAGCCCGGCGCACGGATCGGCACGCCGTCCTCCAGCACCAGGAACGATCCTGCGCTTTGCCCGCCGGTCAGCACCGGCGAGCGGATGGCGGGCAAATTCTCCACGCCGTTGTTGCGATGGATGGCCACGCCCGGCAACCGGTTGAGCGCCTCGCTCACCGCCTGCGGCGCGATGAAGGAGAGCGCGTCCGCCGACAGCGCCGCGGCGTTCGCGGGGACGCGCGCCGCATCCTGCGCGCGCCGCTCCGCGGTGACGACGATGTCTTGCGCAAATGCGGGCGCGGCGAGGGCGAAGAGGCCGAAGGAAAGCGGGATGATTTTATGTATACGCAAATGTTGCATCATTTCAAGACAGAATATCCCCTTCTCCCCTTGTGGGAGAAGGTGGATCGCCGTGGAACGCGGCGAGACGGATGAGGGGTGCTCGCGCAATCTTGCAAAGAGTTTCGCAAACACCCCTCATCCGGCGCTTCGCGCCACCTTCTCCCACAAGGGGAGAAGGAGACGCCGCGCCGCTCAACGCCCGCGTTGCGCGCCGGCGCCGCTGCGTTGCGCTTGTTCTTCCGCATAAAGCGCCTGCGCCTGGCGCACGACATAGGCGCGCACCGCTTCGACGTCGCGCGCATTGATCCACTGGGTGAAGTTCGGCATGCCGCTGGCCTCGCGCGCGCCGTGCACGGTGGCGAGCCAGGCGTCGGCGTCCTGCAGCGTCGCGCTGCGGCGCAGATCGGGCAGCACGCCGCCGGAGATCACGCCCGGCCCGTGGCAGACGCCGCAATGCTGCCCATAGACCGCCTCGCCGCGCTGATAGACCGCTTGCGTCACGCGCAGCGCCGGCGGCTGAGGCGTTTCCGCGCGCACGAAATTGCGCGGCGGCAAAGTCGCACTGCCCCCAATGCGGAAGACATTGACGCGGCCGTTGAGATTGTCGCCTTCGCGCGGCGCGGCGAAGCCGGCGGCGAGAAAGAACACGCTGCCATAGCTTGCGAGCGTGGCGACATATTGCGTGTCGCCGACCGTATAGGTCATCGGCCCCGCGAGCGTGGCGGCTTGGTTGTCGAAATCCCAAAGCTTTTCGCCGGTGCGCGCATTGTACGCCGCGATATGGCCGTCGACCGTGCCCTGGAACACCAGATCGCCTGCGGTCGCGAGCGCGCCGCCGTTCCATGGCCCGTTCAACCGCACGCGCCAGGCTTCGCGCTGATTGACCGGATCCCAGGCGAGCAGCGAGCCCTGCATCGAGTTCGCGATGGCGCGGCGCGTTGCGGCGTCGCTCGGCAGGCCGGCATGCACCGTGCCCGTGTTCCAGCGGCCGGGGCGATAGACGAAAGCGCTATCGGTGGTGAAATCCTGCGCCAGCTCCTGCACGGGAATATAGACGAAGCCGGTCTCCGGGCTCATCGCCATCGGATGCCAATTGTGCGCGCCGAACGGCGACGGCAGCACAACCGCCGTGCCCGCCGCAAAGCGCGCTTCGGCGTTTTCGATCGGGCGCCCGGTCGTGCGGTCGATGCCGGTGGTCCAGGTCTGCTGCGCGATCGGCGCGGCGGAAATCAGCGCGCAATCGCTGCGGTCGAGCACGTAGAAATAGCCGTTCTTCGGCGCCTGCATCGCGACCTGACGTTCGCGCCCGTCGATGGTGAGCGTCGCCAGCATGATGTGCTGGGTGGCGGTGTAGTCCCAGGTGTCGCCCGGCGTGGTCTGATAGTGGCACTTATAGGCGCCCGTGGTCGCATCCACCGCCACGATCGAGGACAGATAGAGATTGTCGTTGTTGCGCCCGGCGATGTCGGGCGAGCGCACCTGGCGGTTCCAGGGCGAGCCGTTGCCGACGCCGATCCACAAGGTGTTGTTGTCGGAATCGTAAACGATCGAATCCCACGCCGTGCCGCCGCCGCCCGATTGGCGCCATTCGCCGGCGGTCGGGTTCCAGGTGGCGAGCGCTGCGTCGCGCACGCTGTCGGACGCTGCGCCGTCAGGCCCTTCGGGATTGGGCGTGGTGTAGAAACGCCAGCGCAGCGCGCCATCGTCGGCGTCATAGGCGCTGACATAGCCGCGCACGCCGTATTCGGCGCCGCCATTGCCGATATAGATGAGCCCATTTGCCGCGCGGGGCGCGCCGGTGATGGTGTAGGGCCGCGCCTGATCGACGGTGACGACGCTCCACGCGACGGAGCCGTCGTTTGCATTCAGCGCAACCAGCCGCCCGTCGATCGTCGCGACATAGACCTTGCCTTCAAACACCGCCACGCCGCGATTGGTGACGTCGCAGCAGGCGTATTGCCCGCGCGACTGCGGCACTTCGGGATCGTACATCCAAAGCTGTTCGCCGGTTTCGGCGTTAAGCGCTGCGACCTTGCTCCACGCGCTGGTCACGTACATCACGCCGTCGACGACGATCGGCGTGGCCGATGCGCCGCGATTGGCCGGCAATTCGTACGTCCAGGCGAGGCCAAGCTGGCCGACATTCTCCGTATTGATTTGGTCGAGCGGCGAGAAGCGCTGCTCGCCATAGGTGCGGCCGTGGGTGAGCCAATTTCCGGGCTCGGAATCGGCCGCCAGGATGCGCGCGGTGTCGACCGCCGCGGGTCCGTCTGCGCCCTGCTGGCACGCCGCCAAAAGGCCGAGCGCCGCAGCCGTCGCCGCCGCTCGCCACATCGATCGCACCATGCCTGTCCTCCCGGGGTCGCGTTCGCTTGTTTTGTTGCGATCATAGCCGCGCATCGCCACGGCGCCACCGTGTCGCTGCGGCGCCTGCAGAGGGGCTTCCGGCCCCAGAAAACACGACGGCCGCGCCCTGGCCCGGGCGCGGCCGTTCTTCTTGTTGTGGTGTGTCGCGTTCGTTGTTCTTGTTGTTAAGGGCGTCTCCTCCCCAAACGCGTGCGACGCACGTGGCGTCGCGGCGAAACCCTGACAAAAACGACACTTTTAAGTCAAGCGCTATTCAGCGTGCGGCCGCAGAATGAAGCGTCGAATACACTCGCAGTTTCAACGACTTGTGCGCCGCACAATATTTGCTGCATTGCACAATTGACAGCCCGCCGCCGGCTTTCCGCGCGTTCATGCCCGCAAGCCCGCGCGCACCTGGTCGAACCGTGCGTTCGGGCGCTCGAAAATGAAATCCGCTTCGAACACCCCAATCGTGCCGCCGAGCAATTCCTGCAGCGCCGCGCACACCGAAAACACCGAGGCCGTCGGGCAATACAATTCCAGCATCGCCCCCGCATCGGCGCTCGCCACCCGGCAGCCGAGTGCGGCCGCGCGCTCCAGGATCGCCTCCGGCCCGCCCGGGCCCGGCGCGAGGCGCAACAGCCGCATCGCCTTGGCCCGGCCGCGCGCCTCCACCACGTCCAGCAGCCGCTCCAACGCGGCGAAGCCCGCCTCGGTCCAATGCGCACGCCGGCTCGCGGCGAGATGCGCCTGGCTCTTGAGGATCAGCCCATCCTGCAGCGGCTTGAGGTGATTGGCCGCCAGCGTCCGCCCGGTGGTGGTGATGTCGACGATCGCCTCGGCGGCGCCGGCGGCCGGCGCACCCTCTGTGGCGCCGGCGCTTTCGACGAGGCGGTAATCCTCCACCCCGTGCGCGGCCATGAAGTCGCGCGCCTGGCGGAGATATTTCGTCGCCACCCGCAGGCGCCGCCCGGTGCGGGCGCGGAAATCGGCGCAGACATCGGCGAAATCCGCCATCGTCGTGACGTCGATCCAGCTTTGCGGCGCGGCGACCACGAGATCGGCGTGGCCGAAGCCCAGCGGCTTGACCAGCAGCGCCGCCTCCAGCCCGGGATCGGCCTCCCGCAGGACATCCTCGCCGGTGACGCCGAGATGGACCTCGCCGTCGCGCAACATCTTGGCGATGTCGCCTGCCGACACCAGCCGCACATCGATCGCCGGCAAGGCGGGCATGCGCGCCGCGTAGCCGCGATCGCCCGCCCCTTGCGCGATCGCCAGGCCGCAATCGGCGAAATAGGCCGCCGCCTGTTCCTGCAGGCGGCCCTTGGACGGCGCCGCGAGAATGAGATCGCCGCTCATGCCCCGCGCCCCGCCGCCTGCGCCAAGCGCTCCGGCCGCAGCACGAAACCCGCCCCGCAGACGGCCGCGTCGCCGCCGATGCGCCGCGCCAGCGCGTCATAGCGCCCGCCGCCGCCAAGGCTCGCGCGCTCGCCGAGCGGCTTGTGCTCAAGCTCGAACACCAGCCCGTCATAGTATCCGACATTGCGCGCCAGGGCCGGGGCGAAATGGGTCTGCGCCGGCAGGTCGACCCGCGCGCCGAGCGCCGCGAGCTGCGCCACCACGGCCCCGGCGGCCCGTTGCGCCTCCCCGCGCGCGACGAGCGCGGGATGGTCGAGCAGGCGCTCCATCTCGGCCACGCCTTCGGCCAGCGGCGCATCGATCGCCACCAGCGCCGCCAGAAGGCGAAGCGCTTCAGCCGAAGGCGCGGCTTCGCGGCTCTGGGCAGCGCGAGCGCGCACGCGGGCGACGATATCCTCCACCGCGCGGCCGCCGACCGCCGTCACCCCCGCCAGCGACAACACGTCGTCGATCAGCCCGCGCGCATGGTCTTCGTCCATGGCGGCGGCGGCGCGCGCCAGAGCGTCGGCCTGCGGCGCGCTGGTCTGGGCGAGCGCGGCGAGACGGGTCGCGGGATCGGCGCTCGCCGCCGCCCGCACGACGCGGCCCTGCCACGGCTCGGCGATCCCGCACGCCTGTACGAAGGCGCGCACCAGCGCCGCGTCGCCGAGCTTCAGCGCCGGCTCGACGCCCACGGCGCGGCAGCCCTCCAGCGCGCGGGCGACGATCTCCGGCTCCGGCCCGGCGCCGGGGGCCCAGTCCTGGCCGAGCCATTCGGCGCCGATCTGGATGAATTCCGCCTCGCGCAGCGACCCCGCCGCCTGCTTGCGGAACACCGGGCCGTCATAGGCCACGATGGCGGGACGCGGCTTGGCTGCGAGCGCTGCGCGCAGGGCGGGCACGGTCATGTCGGGCCGCAGGCACAGCTCGGCGCCGTCGTCGTCCTGCACCATCAGCGCGCGGCGGCGCACGTCCTCGCCGAGGAGCTCGAGATAAAGCGCCGCCGGCTGCACGATCGCCGGCTCGATCCACACCGGGTCCAGCGCCGCGATCACGGCGCGCGCGGCTGCGCGGGCGTCGGTCGCCGTCATGGCGTCGCCCTCAACCTTCTCCCTTTGTGGGAGAAGGTGGATCGCCGCGCAGCGGCGAGACGGATGAGGGGTGTTTGCGCAATCTTGAAAGGGGCTTCGCCCACACCCCTCATCCGGCGCTTCGCGCCACCTTCTCCCACAAGGGGAGAAGGAGACGGTTGCGGTGTGTGTGCGCTCATGACAGCGCCTCGCGCACGAAGGCGACCAGCTCGCTGCGCGGGATGGTCTGCTGGACGCGCGTTTGCGCCGCGCGATAGGCGTCGCGATCGTCGCCGGCTTCCGCGCCGAGGCGGGCGCCAAGCTTCAAATCCTTCACGGTGACCTGGCCCGCCGCGCGTTCGTCGCCGCCGAGAATGACCGCCAGCGGCGCAGCGCGCTTGTCGGCGTATTTGAGCTGCGCCTTCGGCCCGGCGCCGCCGAGATAGACTTCCGCCCGGAAGCCGGCGCTGCGCAATTCTTGCGCGATAGTGAAACAATCGCCCATGCCTTCGGGATCGAACGGCAGCACGACGATCGGCCCGTCGGCGCGCGCATCGCCGGCCATGATCTCCAGCGCCGCCGCGAGCCGCGACACGCCGACGGAGAATCCGGTCGCCGGGATCGCCTGGCCCTTGAAGCGCGACACGAGATCGTCATAGCGCCCGCCGCCGCCGATGGAGCCGAAGTTCACGCCTTCCGCGCCGATCAATTGCGCCTCGAACACGGCGCCGGTGTAATATTCGAGCCCGCGGACGATGGAGAAATCCAGCTGCGCCTGCGCGCCAAGCGCCGCGACGACATCGGCGATCTCGGACAATTCCTCATAGGCGCCCGTCTTCGCCAATGTCGCGCGATGCGTTTCAAGCACATTGCGATCATCGGCGCCGACAAAGAAATCGAGCACCGCGTCGATCTGCGCCGGCGCAAGCCCCGCGCCCCTGGTGAAATCGCCGGACTCGTCCTTGCGGCCTGCGCCGAGCAGCGCGCGCACGCCGTCGGCCCCCAACCGGTCGAGCTTGTCGATCGCGCGCAGCACGACAAGTCGCACTGCGTAATCGGTCTCCGTCACGCCGATCGATTGCAGGATGGCGTCGAGCACGCGGCGGCTCGAATATTTCACGACATAGCGCCCGCGCTGCAGCCCCGCCGCCTCCAGCGCCGCGCACGCCATGGCGATCATTTCCGCGTCCGCCGCGGGAGACGCCGCCCCCACCGTGTCGGCGTCGCATTGCCAGAATTCGCGGAAGCGGCCGGGGCCGGGTTTTTCGTTGCGCCACACCGGGCCTGCGGCCCAGCGCCGATACGGCTTCGGCAGCGCGTCGAAATTCTCCGCCACGAAGCGCGCCAGCGGCGCGGTCAAATCGTAGCGCAGCGACAGCCATTGCTCGTCGTCGTCCTGCAGCGCGAACACGCCCTCGTTCGGGCGATCCTGGTCGGGCAGGAATTTGCCGAGCGCGTCGGCGTATTCCAACGCGCTGGTCTCCAGCGGTTCGAAGCCCCACGCCTCATAGATGACGGAGATTTTCGCAACGAGCGCGCGCTCGGCCGCCAGCGTAGGCCCGCGCCGGTCGGCGAGGCCGCGCGGTCGGCGCGCTTTGGGACGGAACGGGGTATCGGCGGACATGACCGGCTTTCGGGCGAGCGGCGGTGATAGGACAAGCCGTGCTGCGCTGCAACGCAACGGGCGTAACACTTTTCACGTCGCGGCCCGCGCTCTTGCCGTCAGGCCGATCCCGGCGTGAAACAAGCCGCGCATTAACCAATGAGGCAGGGCGATGGGCCGATCGGCATGGGCAAGAGCCGCGCTCGCAGCGGCGGTCGCCGCGTTCGCCGCGGCGTGCGCGCCAGCGGGGCCGAAATCGGTCGCCGTCGAGCCGCCGCCGGCAACCGCAACGCCGACCGTGCGGCCCACGCCGCCCGCAGCGCCGCAACCGTCCTACGCCGAACCGTTCGAAGCGGCGCTCTCGCTGTGCCCGGGGATGCGCGTGTCGAATGCGCCGGCGGCCGACGCGAACCGCGTCGTCCTCGATTTCCAGCGCGACGTGACGATCAACGGCGTGCGCCTGGCCGCCGTGCCGACGGTCGGGGCCTGCCTGTCCTCAGGCTTCGGGATGCGCAACGGCTCCATGCATCGCGGCGTCGATTATTATCGCCGCGACGGCGCGCCGATCTACGCCGCGGCGGACGGCGTCGTGCGCGAGCAGACCTACCGCAACGATTACGGCAATATGATCGTGCTCGACCACGGCGCCGGCGTGTTCACGCGCTACGCGCATCTCGCCGCCTTCGCCGAAGGCCTGGACGTGGGCGCCAGCGTGCGCCGCGGCGCAATCATCGGCCAGATGGGCAATACGGCCGCCTATTCCATCCCCGTGCATCTGCACTACGAAATTCTGGTCGGCGAGTACGACACGCCGCGCGGGTCGTTCGGGCTGGACGCGCGGTCGCCGTTCGCGGCCGGCGATCCGTGATCCGCGCGCTGGCGCTCGCGCTTGCGCTGATCGCCGCGTCGGCGGCGTCGGCTGAGCCGCAGCCCCAAATACAGCCTTTGTGGCGCATGGACGCCCGCCATCTCGCCGCCGACCGCGCGCTGATCGCGGCGTGCCTGTCGCACGCGACGGTGGAGTCGAGCTGTTTGGGCGTCGTGCAAACCGAATGCGCCAACGCCGACGGCTCCGACACGACCGCCGCGCTGCGTCAGTGCGGCTGGCGCGCGATCGCGGCGTGGGAGGATGAGATGGCGGCGACGCTCGGCGCGTTGCGCGCCGTGCCGCATGTCGACGCCGCCGCGCTGGATCGGGCGCAGGCGCTGTGGATGGAGTCCATGCTCGCGGATGTGCGGTTCAGCTCGGACCTCTATGCCGGGGGCACGATGGCCGGCGTCATCGCCGCGCAAGAGCGCGCCTGGGCGACCGCGCAGCGGACGCTGTGGCTGCGCGCCATGCTGAGCGCCTATACGCAGGACTGACCGCGCCGCGGCGTGCGCGCGATCCGGGGGGTCCAGCCCTTGCATGCCTGGCTTGACGGCGGGAGCCATTTCCCGAGGATCGGCGGCCATGTCCCGGAAGCGTGCAGATGTCCTTTTGGTGGAACGGGGCCTGGCGGCCTCGCGCACCCAGGCGCAGGCCGCCATCGCGGCCGGCGGCGTCAGCGCGGACGGCGCGCCCGTCTTGAAGCCGTCCGACCTGATCGCCGAATCCGCAAATCTCGCCTTCACGCCGGCGCATCCGTGGGCGTCGCGCGGCGGGGTGAAGCTCGCGGCCGCCCTCGACGCCTTCGGCGTCGACCCCGCCGGCCGCATCTGCCTCGACGTCGGCGCCTCGACCGGCGGCTTCACGGACGTCCTGCTGAACCGCGCCGCGGCGAAGGTCTACGCCGTCGATGTCGGCCAGGGCCAATTGCTGGCGCGCCTGCGGGACGACGACCGCGTCGTCAACCTCGAGCAGACCGACGCGCGCGCGCTGACCCGCGCCGACATTCCCGAGGCGCCCAGCCTCATCGTCTGCGACGCAAGCTTCATCGGGCTGGAGAAAGTGCTGCCCGTACCGCTGTCCCTCGCCGACCGCCAAGCCGATCTCGTCGCGCTGGTGAAGCCGCAATTCGAGGCCGGCCCCGGCGCGCCGGGGAAGAACGGCGTGCTGGAGGAGGCCGTCGCGCGCAACGCCGCCGGCGCCGCGATCGCGGCGCTCGACGGGCTCGCGGGCTTTTCCATCATCGCCTTCTGCGACAGCCCCATCACAGGCGGCGACGGCAATTTGGAAATGCTGGTTCACGCGCGGCGCGGATAGGGCGCAGCGCTGACGCTCCGATCGCGCACGATGCTCTCATGATGGTCTCGCAAACGTTTCGGGCTCGGCCCCGGCGCAGGCCGGGGCCCCTCGTTGCGCCTAAGCCCTGCGTTGGGATGGGTCCCGACTTTCGCCGGGACCGAGCGGGGCTGTTTGCGCCTTTACGAAAACATCGACCCCGGATCAGGCTGCGCCTGTCCGGGGTGATGGGGCGCCTCAGCGCGCTTTAGTAGCGGCCATAGCCCTCGTCGTCGCACACCCAGACGCGTTCGACGCGGCGGTTGCGGCCGTGGCCGACGACGACCTCCTCATAGCCGCACGCCTCGCCGCGATAGCCGCGGCCATAGCCGGCCGGCGTGGGGCCGCCGAGCAGCTCGTCGTCGCGGCGATAGCCCCGCTCGTAGCCATAGGGGTCGTAGCCGCGCGCGTGACGCTCGTCGCAATCGGCGCTGCGGCGCGCGATCGCGCCCCCGGCCACCGCGCCGACGACGCCGCCCAACACCGCGCCCTCGCCGCGCGCGCCGTTGCCCGCGACATTGTTGCCGATCACCGCGCCCAGCACGCCGCCTATGACCGCGCCCGCCGCCGTGCGGCTGTTGCGTTGGTCCTGGCAGCGCTCGACCTCGTAGCCGCGCCGATCGTGATAATCATTGGCGGCCGCCGGCGCGGCTGCGCCCAGAACCGCCGCGACGGCCGCAGCCGCCAACATCGCTTGACCGCGCATGATGATCTCCTGTTCTCGTGCGTTGGAGGGCACATGACCGCATCCCGCCTGAACCGCACATGAAGCGCGTCAGCAGACTGGCCCGCGCGCGGCCGGCCCAGGCGCGCGCCGATTCCGGCGCGGCCGAAGGGCCCGTGCGCGTGCTGACGCTGACGGAAATGGGCGCCCGCGGCGATGCGCTCGCCGAGGGGAGCGACGGCCCGATCTTCACGCCGTTCGGCCTGCCGGGGGAAACGGTGGAGGCGCAGGTCATCGGCGCGCGCGCTGCGATCACGCGGGTGGCGTCCGCCAGCCCGGACCGGATGGACCCCGCCTGCCCGCATTTCGGCCGATGCGGCGGCTGTCAGTTGCAGCACTGGGCGCTTGGGCCGGCGCTCGCCTGGAAGCGGACACAAGTGGAGACGGCGCTGCGCCGGCGGGGCTTCGATGCTCCCGTCGCGCCGACGATCGACGCCTGGGGCAAAGGCCGCAGGCGCGCGACGCTGCACGCCATCCGCGCCGGGCGCGGCGTGCGCCTTGGCTTCATGGAGCGCGGCGGCGTGCGGGTGATGGGCATCGAGACCTGCCCCGCCTTGACCGCCGGCCTGCAGGCCAAACTGCCGGCCTTGGAGGCCATCGCGCGCCTGTGTGCGCCGCGCCGCGGCGAAGCGACCCTGCACTGCCTCGACAGCGAAACCGGGATCGACGTCGATGTGCGCGGGGCAGCGCCCGTCACCGAGCGCGCGCAGCGCGAGGCGCTCGCGGGCCTGGCGGCCGAGCACGATCTGGCGCGGCTGAGCATCGACGGCGAAACGCTGGCGGCGGCGCGCACGCCGATCGTCACCATGGGCGCCGCGAAAGTCGCCTGCCCGCCGGGCGCGTTCCTGCAGCCGACGGCGCTGGGCGAAGAGACGCTGGCGCGACTTGTGCTCGACGCGCTCGCGGGCGCGCGGCGCGCAGCGGATTTGTTTTGCGGACTCGGCACGTTTGGGCTGCGCCTCGCCGCCTTCGCCGAGGTGCTTGCGGTTGAGGGCGACGAAACCATGCTCATGGCGCTGAAGCGCGCGGCCGACGCCGCCGGCGGGCTGCACGGCGTCACCACCCAGCGGCGCGATCTTTTGCGCACGCCGATCTCGGCGCTGGAATTGAAAAAGTGCGACGCGATCGTGTTCGACCCGCCGCGCTCGGGCGCGCGGCTGCAGGCTGAGCAGATCGCCGCCTCGAAAGCCGAACGCGTGGCGGCGGTGTCGTGCGACGCGGGCTCCTTCGCCCGCGATGCGCGCGCGCTCGTCGATGGCGGGTTCGATCTTGTCAGCGTGACCCCGGTGGACCAGTTCCGCTGGAGCCCGCACATCGAAATCGTGGGCGTGTTTCAGCGATGAGCGACCCGTATTGGAAAACCACGCCGCTCGCCGCCATGAGCGAAGCCCAATGGGAGGGCCTGTGCGACGGCTGCGGCAAATGCTGCCTGATCGGCCTGGAGGACGAGGACACTGGCGAAATCTATCTGACGGATGTGGCGTGCAAATTGTTCGACGACAAATCCTGCCGCTGCTCGAACTACGACCAGCGGCGCGAGATCGTGGACGATTGCGTCAAGCTGACGCCGGAGACGATCGGCCAACTCACCTGGCTGCCCAAAACCTGCGCCTATCGGCTTGTGCACGAGGGGCGCGATCTGTTCTGGTGGCATCCTTTGGTGTCGGGCGATCCCGAAAGCGTGCATGCCGCGAAGGTCTCGGTGCGCGGCAAGACGCGGCCGGAGCGGAACCAGAAAGTGCGTCAATTGATGAAGAGGATCACGCAATGGCCCGATCCGAAGGACGCCTGAACGCCGCGCCGGCGCGCACTTTGGCGAGGGCGCGCTACGCTGCAGCCCAAGGCGCGCGCGTGGCCTGGTACATGAGCCACTATCTATTGGCGCGGCGCCTGTCCGGCCCGATCGATCGGCCGGGCGAGCCGCGCTACGAACCGCGCGCACCGGCGGGCGATGCGGCCGCGATCCGCAAATCCTTCCTCGACGCGTTTGCGCTGGATCGCGCCAATATCGAAGCCGGGCTTTATCCTGCGCCGCAGGATTTCGGCGTGCAGAACGCGCTCAAGGCGTTGCGCAATTCGGCGCGCTTCTTCGAGGATTTACCGAAGGTCGATGCGCGGCGCCTGCAGCGGCGCGGCGTGGAGGTGCGCGAGACGAATGCGGCCCAGGATCGCTATCCCGCCTATTATCTCCAGAACTTCCATTACCAATCCGGCGGCTGGCTGACGCGCGACAGCGCGCAGCTCTACGACACGCAGGTCGAGGTGCTGTTCGGCGGCGCCGCCGACGTGATGCGCCGCTGCGCGCTCGGCATGGCCGCCGCGTGGCTGCGCGGGCGCGACCAGCGCCGCGTGCGCGCGCTCGACGTGGCGTGCGGCAATGGGCGGTTCCTTGGCCAGATGCTCGACGTGTTTCCGCGGCTGCACGCCAGCGGGCTCGATCTGTCGCCGGCCTATCTCGACGAGGCGCGCGCGCGGCTGGCGCGCTGGCCGCAGGTCGAGCTGATCGCCGGCGCCGCCGAGCAGATGCCGTTCGAGGATCAAAGCCTCGATCTGATCACCTGCATCTATCTGTTCCACGAATTGCCGCCGAAAGCGCGCCGCGCGGTCGCGCGCGAATGCGCGCGCGTCTTGAAGCCCGGCGGCGCGCTGATCTTCGCGGATTCGCTGCAATCGGGCGACGCGCCCCATCTCGACCGCATGCTCGATTATTTCCCGCACGGCTTTCACGAGCCGTTCTACAACTCGTACCAAAAGGAAAATCTGGCGGCGCTGTTCGACGAGGCGGGCTTCCGCCAGGACGGCGCGCAGACATCCTTCCTCACCAAGGCGCTGCACTTCACGCGCCGCTGAGCAAGGCGCTTTGAAGATCGCGCGGCGCACTTTAGGCGAACACGCATGGACGACGCATCCTCCCTGATGGCCGCGAGCCTCGCCGGCGATCTGTTGATCCTGCGCGTCGATGATGCGCCCTGCACGCTGCATCTGGGCGTCAGCGATGCGGAGCGCGCTACGCCGCAGACAGTGCTGATCAGCGCGGCGATCACCGTGGCGCGCAGCGTCGGCGCCGACGACCTCGCAGCGACCATCGATTACGACGCGATCATCGGATTCCTGCGCACTGGGCTGCCGGCGCTGGGGCCGTTCAAGCTGATCGAAACCATCGCCGACCGCGTCGCGGCGCATTGTCTTGCGCTGGGCGATGACGTGATCGAGGCCGAAATCGTGGTGAAGAAACCGTCCGTGCTCGCCGGCGCCGGCATGGTCGCCGTTCTGTTGCGGCGGTCCAGATGAGCGCGCCCGCTCGCTGGGCGCTGATCACGGGCGGGGCGCAACGTCTCGGCGCGGCCTGTGCGCTGGAGCTGGCGCGCGCCGGCTGGGGCGTGGTGGTGCAATATCGCAGCGCAGCCTTGCCCGCGATTGATCTGTTGGACGCCATTCGCAACCATGGCGGCGAGGGCGCGGCCTTCGCTGCGGACCTCGCCGATCCGAACGCCGCCGAAACGCTCGTGCGCGAGGCCGACGCCGCCGCGCACGGAAAGCTCGTCGCGGTGGTGAATTGCGCCGCCAGCTTCGAGCACGACACGATCGCTGCGCTCGATCCTGCGCTGTTCGAGCGCGCGATGCGGCTCAACGCGCTCGCGCCGGCGCTGATCGCCAAGCATTTCGCCGCGATCACCGCCGGGCGTCCCGGGCGGTCGCTGGTCAATTTCCTCGACTTCAAATTGGCCAATCCGTATCCGGATCACTTTTCCTACACGCTGTCGAAATACGCGTTGGCCGGCGCGACCGAGATGCTCGCCCGCGCGCTCGCGCCGGGCGTGCGCGTGAATGCGGTGGCGCCGGGCTATGTGCTGCCGGCGCCGGATCAGTCCGAGGACGATTTCAAGCGGCTGCACAATGCGCTGCCGCCGTTGAAGCGCGGCGCCACGGCCGACGATATCGCCGGCGCCGTGCGCTATCTTCTGGAAAGCCCCGCCGTCACCGGCCAGACCCTCTATATCGACGCCGGCATGCGCTTCCGCAGCTTCGAGCGGGACATGTCGTTCCTGTAGATTTGTTCTTGTTTTGTTCGATGGTCCGGCTAGGGTGGGGCGATGGATCGTCCAGCCCCCAAAGGCCGCGGCGCGCAGCGCAATGACAGCGGCCGTTATGAATCCTGGTCGCGCGACCCGTTCGACGATGGCTGGGGCGAGGCTGAGGAGGCCGGCGCTGCGCCGCGCACCGAGGTGACGATCGAAACCGCACGCACCATCATCAGCTACAACCAAAGCCCCGACATCTCCTTCGACCGCACTATCAACACCTATCGCGGCTGCGAGCACGGCTGCTTCTATTGCTACGCCCGGCCGAACCACGCCTATGCGGGGCTGTCGCCGGGGCTCGACTTCGAGACCAGGCTGTTCGCGAAGATCAATGCGGCGGAGCTTGTCGATCGCGAATTGCGCGCGTCGTCCTACAAGCCGGCGATGATCATGATGGGCGGCGTGACCGACGTCTATCAGCCGATCGAGCGGACCTATCGGCTGACGCGCGCGGTGCTGGCGGTTTTGCAGCGCTTCCAGCATCCTGTCGCCATCATCACCAAGAGCCAGGCGCCGATCCGAGATCTCGACATTCTGGCGCCGATGGCTGCGCAAGGCCTGGCCAAGGCGGCGATCTCGATCACCACGCTCAACCGCGCCCTCGCGCGCAAGATGGAGCCGCGCGCGGCCGCGCCGCATCGCCGGCTCGAGGCGATCCGCGCGCTCGCGGACGCCGGCGTGCCGGCCGCCGTGATGGTCGCCCCGATCATTCCGGGTCTCACTGACCACGAGATCGAAGCGATCCTGGAGGCGGCCCGCGACGCCGGCGCCCGCGAGGCCGGCTATGTGCTGTTGCGCATGCCGCTGGAGATCAAGGGCCTGGCGCGGGATTGGTTCGCCCAGCACACGCCGGACCGCGCCCAGCGGATCTTGAGCCATGTGCGCACGGCGCGCGGCGGGCGCGATTACGACCCGGCCTGGGGTATGCGCCAACGCGGCGAAGGGCCCTACGCCGACCTGATCGGCGCGCGCTTCCGGCGCGCCTGTGCGCGCCTGGGCCTCAACACCGATCGCACGCGGCTCGACGCCAGCCGGTTCCGCCTTCCAGCCCGCGCGGGGGACCAATTGGCGCTGTTTTGACGCCGCCGCTGTCAAAATGGCGGCTTGCCTCCGCCGCCGCGCGCTTTACGCAGATGCGGCGCGTCGACCGCCCGCGAAGGACCCGTGATCCGCCATGACCGACAGCGCACCCTCCGTCGCCGCCGACGAACGCCGCGCCATCGCGCTGATCTTCACCGCGGTGCTGATCGATTCCATCGGCTTCGGGATCATCATCCCGGTGCTGCCGACCTATCTGAGCACGCTCGCCGACGTGCCGCTGCAAGAGGCGACGCGGATCGCCGGCTGGCTGATGGTCGTTTTTGCGGTGCTGCAATTTCTCTGCGGCCCGCTGCTCGGCAATCTCAGCGACCAGTTCGGCCGCCGGCCTGTGCTGCTGTTGTCGATGGCGGGGTTCGGGCTGAACTATCTTCTGATGGGGCTCGCGCCCGATCTGGTCTGGCTGTTCATCGGCCGGGCGCTGGCGGGCGTGGCGGGGGCGATCTATGCGCCGGCGAACGCCTACATGGCCGACATCTCGCCGCCGGAAAAACGCGCCCAGCGCTTCGGGATGCTCGGCGCGGCGTTCGGGCTCGGCTTCATCCTCGGCCCCGCGCTCGGCGGCCTGATCGGATCGATCGATGCGCGCGCGCCGTTTTTTCTCGCTGCGGCGCTCGCCTTCGCCAATGCCGGGATCGGCTATTTCGTGCTGCGCGAATCCCTGCCCATAGAGCGCCGACGCGCGTTCGATTGGCGGCGCGCCAATCCGCTTGGCGCCTTTCGCGCGCTCGCCCGCCACCCCACCGTGATCGGCGTCGCGTTCGCGATCTTCCTTTGGCAATTGGCGTTCCACGTCTATCCGAGCACCTGGTCGTTTTTCGCCGCTTTGAAATTCGGCTGGGGCGAAGCGATGATCGGCCTGTCGCTGGCCTCGAGCGGGCTGCTGATGGCGATCGTGCAAGGGGGCATGACGGGCCGCATCGTGCGCGCTTTCGGCGAGCGGCGCGCGGCGTTCTACGGCTTCGCCTCGTTCATCAGCGCATGCCTGCTCTACACGATCATTCCGTATGGCTGGATGGCGTTTCTGGTGCAGCCGATCGCGGCGGGACAAGGCGTCGGCGGGGCTGCGATGCAGGCGATCGCCTCGCAGCGCACCTCGGCGGAAGAGCAAGGCGAATTGCAGGGCGGAATCGCCAGCCTGAACGGGCTTGGCGCGATTGTCGGGCCGCTGGCGATGACGCAGACTTTGGCGTGGTTTTCCGAGCCGACGCGCGGCGCGCCGTTTTATGGGGCGGCGTTCCTGCTGGCGGCGGCGCTGGCGCTTGCGGCGGCGGCGATTTTCGAACGCACCACGCGCAGCGACCGGTCGATGGCGTTGCCCAGGCGCGCTCCCCCGGTTTAGGGTCCGGCCCCGCAGCTTGCTGAAGGAACCGCCATGCGCCTCGATAATCAACGCGAGTCCGGCAATATCGAGGATGGCCGCGGCGTGCGCTCGCGCGGCGGCGGCGGCGGCGGACTGCCGCTGCGCATGCGCGGCCTGGGCCTCGGCGGCATCATCCTGATCGGGCTCGTGCTGTTGTTCGCGCCGCCCAACATCCGCAACATGATCCTTGGTCAATTGTCCGGCGGCGGCGAAGGCGCAAGCATCAGCGCCGGCGCGCCGGCCGGCGGCGCAGAGGTCGCCCGCGGCTGCCCGGAAGGCGACGATCATTGCGTGTTCGTGGCGCGCGTGCTCGGCTCCACTGAAGAAGTCTGGAGCGCGCATTTCGCGTCCGGCCAGTTGCCGACCTATGGCGGCGTCGCGCCGCGCGATTACGCCGAGCCGGTGCTGCGCCTGTTCTCGGGCTCGGTCGACACCGCCTGCGGCTCCGCCACATCCGCCGTCGGGCCGTTCTACTGCCCCGGCGACGACAAGCTTTACATCGATCTTTCCTTCTACGACGTGCTCGCGCAGCGCCTCAACGCGCCGGGCGATTTCGCGCAAGCCTATGTGATCGCGCACGAAGTCGGCCACCACATCCAGAACATCATCGGGGCAACCACGCTCGTCGACGGCGCGCGCGGCGGGCCGCAAGCCAATCAGCAATCGGTGCGCCTGGAATTGCAGGCCGATTGCTTCGCCGGCGTGTGGGGCCATGACGCCAATCGCGGCGGCCAGCTCGACGCGACCGACCTCGACGAAGCGCTCACCGCCGCGCACGCCATCGGCGACGATTCCCTGCAGCGCGGCAGCCAGGGCTATGTCACGCCCGCGAGCTTCACCCACGGCACCAGCGAGCAGCGCCAACGCTGGTTCCGCCGCGGCTTCGACAGCGGCGATCCGCGCCAGTGCGACACGTTCGCGGTGCGGGATTATTCGCAGCTTTAAGCACTTCTCCTTCTCCCCTTGTGGGAGAAGAGGAAGACACATAACTCGCTCGGCCCTCGCGGAGGTGAGGCCCCATTCCAGTGCGCAAAAAATCCGATTGCGCTGCGCAGCGTGTTTTGCTTGCGATAGGCCCTAGCCTGCGCAAAGGCCGAGCTGAGGGCGATAGACAACGCACTTAGGCAACGAGAATAACTCACATGTCGATGCCGAGATTGAAGGCGACCACGCAGCCGCATCTAGCACGGCGCCTGATTTGTGTCGCGATGGCTCTCGGCATCGCTCTGTGTGCCTGCACGGCCGATACGCGCATCGTCGAGTCCAGATTTCACAACGCTGACCGGTCCGCGGCCATTGTGCTTCGACAGACAATGCGCGGCGGCGCGGCAGGATCGATATCGGGTGAGTTTCTGCTTGAAGGCCGTGGCGCTCTTGCGCAGCGCACGGCCCTGGTTGCCGATTACTTGACGCTTCACGACGTTTCGGTTCGCTGGCTCGCGCTTGACCGCGTGCAACTCTGTGTCGCGGGGGAATTTCTCTACGCCGCTAGCGGCGTCGACTACACGATCAATGATGAGATCAAAACAATCCACATCGAAGTTGCGTGCCCTTGAACTCCAAACGCTCGACTTAGATCGCTTGTGTTGCACAACACTCCTTCTCCCCCTGTGGGAGAAGGTGGCGCGAAGCGCCGGATGAGGGGTGTTTGCTCGACGGTGCAAGCGTTCGCGCCGTCACCCCTCATCCGTCTTGTCGCTTCGCGACAATCCACCTTCTCCCACAAGGGGAGAAGGGGCGCTCACACCGTAAGGTCGGCGAGGGACGGGTCGAACAGCGCGGCCGCGCCCATCGTGATCGCGGACAATTGCGCCGGCGCCTGGGCGAGCACGGTCTCGGCGTAGAAGCCGGCGAGCGATTCCTGCGTCGTGGCCTGTGCGCCATCGACGCCCGCGCGCGCAGCGTTGAGCACGCCTGAAACGAGCAGCGATCCGCCGATCACGTCGCCGGCGAGCTTGAGATAGGGCGCAGCGCCGGCCAACGCATCGCGGCGATCGTTCTGTGAAACTGAAAGAATGTAGGCGGTGGCTTCCGCGAGCGCGTCGGCGGCGGCGGCCAGACGCGCCCCGGCGCGCTCCATCGCAAAACGCTTCACCGCGGCGGCTTCGGCGGCGACGGCGCGCGCCTCCTCCACCAGGCGCAGCATTTCGCGCCCGCCGTCGCCCACGAGTTTGCGCCCCACCAGATCGATCGCCTGGATGCCGTTGGTGCCTTCATAGATCGGCGCGATGCGCGCATCGCGATAGAATTGCGCCGCCCCGCCATCCTCGACGAAGCCCATGCCGCCATGCACCTGCACGCCGATGCTGGCGGCCTCCACCCCCATATCGGTGCACCAGGCCTTGGCGATGGGGGTGAGCACATCCTCGCGCGCAGTATCGCCGCGATCGGCGGCGACCGCGGTGGCGTAGCAGATCGCGCGGCCGGCCTGCGTCTTGGCCTTCATCGCCAACAGCATGCGGCGCACATCGGCGTGCATCAGGATGGGCGCAGCCGCATCCGCGCCGCCTTCCGCGCGGCCCTGCTTGCGCTCGCGCGCATACGACAACGCCTTTTGATACGCCGCCTCCGCCACCGCGACGCCCTGCAGGCCCACATTGAGCCGCGCGGCGTTCATCATCGTGAACATGCAGGCGAGCCCACGATTCTCCTCCCCGATGAGCCAGCCCCGCGCGTCTTCGTAGACCATGGTGCAGGTCGGCGAGGCGTGGATGCCCATTTTGCGTTCGAGCCCGATGCAGCGCACGCCGTTTCTTTCGCCGTTCGGCAAATATTTCGGGACCAGGAACAGCGACACCCCGCGCGAGCCTTGCGGCGCATCGGGCAGACGCGCGAGCACCAGATGGATGATGTTGTCGGTCAGATCGTGCTCGCCCCACGTGATGTAGATTTTCTGGCCCGTGATGCGGTAGGCGCCGGCGCCGTCGGGAACGGCCTTGGTTTTCAGCGCGCCGACGTCGGAGCCGGCTTGCGGCTCGGTGAGGTTCATCGTGCCGGTCCACGCGCCGGACACGAGCTTCGGCAGATAGGCCGCGCGCAGCGCATCGTCGCCATGCGCGCTCAAGGCCTCGATGGCGCCAAGCGTCAGCATCGGCGCGAGGCCGAACGCCATGTTGGCGCTGTGGATCATTTCGAACACGGCGAGCGCCACGGCGCTCGGCAGGCCCTGGCCGCCGAAAGCGGGATCGGCGGCGAGCCCCTGCCAGCCGTCCGCCGCGAAGCGCGCATAGGCGTCGCGAAAGCCTGGCGGCGTGCGCACCGCGTTGCCCTCGAGCGCAACGCCGGCGCGGTCGCCAGCGGCGTTCAACGGCGCCAGCGTTTCGCCCGCCAGCACGCCGGCGGTTTCGAGGATCGCACCGAGCAGATCGGAATCGAGTTCGGAAAAACGCCCCGTCGCGCACGCGGACCAGACGTCCGCGCAAGCCTCCAGCGCAAAGCGGATGTCCTTGATCGGGGCAGCGTAGGTCATAGGCGATCTCCGGGCGCGGCGGCGAAACCATAGCGCCGCCCGCGCGCTTGCACAGGCTCGCCCCACATGCGCCCGGCGTGCTACACGCGCGGGCCGCCGACACCAGGAGCACCCCGATGCGATCGTTCCGCGCCCTCGCGCTCGCCGCGGCGCTCGCCTGCGCCGCCCCGTCCGCGCTCGCGCAGGCGCCCAGCCCACTGGCCACAAGCCCAATCGCGCCGCCGCCTGTCGCGCTGCCGCAGCCTGAGGGAACCTCGCAGGTCGCAGCCGACCATCCCGCCGGCGCCTATACGCTCGACCCCGCCCACGCCAGCGTGATCTGGCGCGTGCGCCACAACAGCGTCGGCCTGTTCACCGCCCGCTTCGACCGCATCGCCGGCGCGCTGACCTTCGATCCGCAGAACCCCACCGCCTCCACCATCACCGCTTCGGTGGACGCGGCGTCTGTCTCCACCGGCGTGCGCAACGCCGCCGGCGCGCTCGCCTTCGACGGCGAAGTCGCCCGCGCGCTCGGCGCAGAAACGACGCCTCAGATCACCTTCACGTCCCGCCGCGCCGAACGGTTGGACGCGGCTGCCGGCCTGATCGAGGGCGATCTCACGCTCAACGGCGTCACCCGGCCGGTGACCTTGCAGGTCACGTTCCATGGCGGCCGCTTCGTGCAGATCAGGCAGAAGCACGTGCTGGGCTTCGCCGCGCGCGGCGTGATCCGACGCTCGGATTTCGGGGTCACCCGCTGGGCGCCGTTCGTGGGCGACGAGGTGGAGATCCTCATCGACGCGGAATTCATCAAGGCGTGATCGGGCCGGGCTAGACAAGGCAACACAGCGTTTCCACCTGAACGCGCGTGTTTGGCGCGCGCTTGCGCTATATCCATCTCGGCCGCTGCGGCGGCGCTATCCCTAAGGAGCCTCCATGACCCGCTTCCTCGCGACCGCCGCACTCGCCGGCCTCCTCCTGGCCTGCGCGCCGCCGGCCCAACAAGCCTCGACAGAGGCCGAAACCCCCGCCGCCGCCGCGCCAGCGCAAATCCTCGCCCCGGCGGGGACGTATGCGATCGACCCGACCCACGCCAACCTCCAGTTCCGGGTGAACCATCTGGGCCTGGCCGACTACATCGCCCGCTTCACCCGCTACACCGCCACGCTGACGCTCGACCCCGCCAACATCGCGGCCTCGTCGATCACGTTCACCGTCGATCCGAGCTCGGTGCGCACCGATTATTCCGGCAATTACCGCCAGACCCACGCCCAGTCGCGGTTCCAGAGCTGGGACGAAGACCTTTCGCGCAGCGAGAACTTTTTCAACACCGGGCAATTTCCGGAAGCCTCGTTCCGCTCCACCGCCGTTGAAGTGACCGGCGCCAACACCGCACGCGTCACAGGCGATCTGACCTTCCTCGGCCAGACCCGCCCCGTGACCTTCGACGTCACCTATGGCGGCTCGATGGCGCAACATCCCTATACGCGCGCCGGCGTGATCGGCTTCTCGGCCCGGGGCACGTTCAACCGCAGCGATTTCGGCAGCCGCTTCGGGCTCGGCCAGGGCGACCAACCCGGCTTCCTCGGCGACGCCGTGACGATCGAGTTCGACGGCGAATTCCAGCAGCAGGTCGCCCCCGCTGCGCCCGCGGAAGCCGCCAAGCAGTGACCGCTGAAGCCGCGTCGCGCCGCTACGCCGCCGCTGCGATCGTCCTGCATTGGGCGATCGCGGCGGCGATCCTTTTTCTCATTCCGCTTGGCTGGTGGATGGGCGACGCGGTGCGCGATCCCGCCCAGGCGGCGACCGCGATCTCCGCCTACCAGCTGCACAAATCGATCGGGCTCACGGTGCTGGCCTTGAGCCTGGCGCGCTTCGGTTTGCGCCTCGCCAATCCGCCGCCGCCGCTGCCCGAATCGATGAAGCCATGGGAGCGCGCGCTGGCGCAGGCGACGCATTGGGGTTTCTATGCGCTGATGGTCGGCCTGCCGCTGTCGGGCTGGATTTACGTCTCGACGCAATGGTCGGCGGCGGACGCGCGGCCGCTGCAAGTGCCGACCTTGTGGTTCGGCGTGTTTGAGGTTCCACATCTTTTCGGTTTGGCGCAAGCATCGCAGGCCGTGCGGGCCGGCGTCGCGGGCGTTGCGGAATTCGCCCATTCCAAGCTCGCCTGGGTCGCGCTGGGACTGGCGGCGCTGCACGCGGCGGCCGCGCTCAAGCATCACCTCGTCGACCGCGACGACACGCTCACGCGCATGGTCCCTGGACTGCGCGCGCATGGCGACGTTGCTGCGCCGCGCCCGTTCGAGCCTGTGCGCGCAGCGATCCTGGCGCTTGGCGGTGTGGGCCTCGCCGCAAGCGCCGTCGCGATCGCGAGCGTCTTGACCGCGCCGGCGCGCAGCGCCCCTGTCGCGCCGGTCGAGCAGGCCGCCGCGCCGACCGTTGCGCCGATCGCCGCCGCACCCGCCGCCAGCGCAACGCCGTCTGCAGCGCCCGGCGCCGCTGCGCCGCAATGGCGCGTCGATGCGGCGCAAAGCGCAATCACCTTTTCTGGGACGCATGCGGGCGCGCCGTTCGAAGGCCGCTTCTCCGCGTGGTCCGCCGACATCCGCTTCGATCCCGCGGATCTTTCCACGGCGCGCGTCGTCGTCACGATCCAGACCGCCAGCGCCGCCGACGGCAACCCGCTGCATGACTCAACATTGCCGCAAGGCGAATGGTTCAATGTCGCGCGCTATCCCACCGCCGAATTTCGCGCCGAGGATTTCCGCCGCATCGGCGGCGACCGCTTCGAGGCGCGCGGCGCGCTGCGCATCAAGGACCGCACCATCCCGCTGACGCTGCCCTTCACGCTGACGATCGCCGGCGATCGCGCGACGATGCGCGGCGCAGCGCAGATCAACCGGGCTGAGGCCGATCTCGGTCAGGCGTCCGACGCCGCCGGCGATTGGGTGTCGCCGACGATCGATGTCGGCGTCGCGGTGACGGCCGCACGCGCGCCTTGAGGATCGTGCGCGCCGACGCCGAAAGCATCGCCGAGGCGGCTGCAATCCTGGCGCGCGGCGGGCTGGTCGCCATGCCAACCGAAACGGTCTACGGTCTCGCCGCGGATGCGACCAATCCCAAGGCCGTCGCCCGCCTGTACGCCGCGAAGGGCCGCCCGCATTTCAACCCGCTCATCGCGCATGTTCGCGACGCGCACGCCGCACGCGCCTGCGGCGACTTTTCCGCAGCCGCCGACGCGCTTGCGGCGGCGTTCTGGCCTGGCCCGCTGACGCTGGTGGTTCCGCGCCGCGGCGACGGCGTCGTCTGCGATCTGGCGTGCGCGGGGCTCGATACGATCGCGCTGCGCGCGCCCGATCATGCGGTCGCGCAAGATTTGCTCGCGGCGCTCGGCAAGCCGATCGTTGCGCCGAGCGCGAACCTTTCCGGGCGCGTCAGCGCCACGCGCGCGGAGCATGTCGCGGCCGATTTCGCCGACGCGGTTGACCTCATCCTCGATGCGGGACCGAGCGCGCACGGCCTGGAATCGACGATCATCGGCTGCACCGGCGCAGCGCCCGCCCTGCTGCGCCCCGGCGCCATTCCGCGCGCGGCCATCGAAGCGATCGTCGGCGCGTTGGCGGCGGCGGGCGCGGGCGTCTCGGCGCCGGGCCAATTGGCGTCGCACTACGCGCCGCGCGCGCGGCTGCGCCTCGATGCGGACGCGCCGCGCGCGGGCGAGGCCTATCTCGGCTTCGGCGCGTTCGCCGCGCCCGGCGCGCCGAACTTGTCCGCACGCGGCGACGCCGCGGAGGCGGCGGCGAATCTTTACGCCATGCTGCGCGCGCTCGACGCGGAGGGACCCGCTGCGATCGCGGTCGCGCCAATTCCGGCAGAGGGCCTCGGCGAGGCGATCCGCGATCGCCTGACCCGCGCCAGCGCGCCACGCGACGCGTCGTGATAGACTTGCGCCTATGACAACGCTCGACCAGCTCGCGGACCGTTTGGCGACCCTGCTCGGCCCTCGCGGCTTCACGCAAGACCCAAGCGTGCTTGCGCCGCGCCTTGAAGAATGGCGCGGGCGCCATCACGGACGCACGCCGTTCATGATCGCGCCGGCGACCACCGCAGACGTTGCAGCGTGCGTATGCGCCTGCGCCGAAGCGGGCGTCGCGATCACGCCGCAGGGGGGCAATACCGGGCTCGTCGGCGGGCAGATTCCGCAGGGCGAGGCGCTGTTGTCGCTGCACCGGATGACTGCGATCCGCGCCGTCGATCCGATCGACGATGCGCTGATCGTGGAGGCCGGCGCGCCGCTCGTGCGCGTGCAGGAGGCCGCGGCCGCGGTCGATCGGCTGTTTCCCTTGAGCCTCGCGAGCCAAGGCTCGGCGACGATCGGCGGGCTCATTTCGACCAATGCGGGCGGCGTGCATGTGCTGCGCTACGGCATGATGCGCGACCTGACCTTGGGGCTCGAAGCTGTTTTGCCGAACGGCGAAATTTTTCACGGACTGAAAAGCCTGCGCAAGGACAATACCGGCTACGACCTCAAGCAGCTTCTGATCGGCGCGGAAGGCACGCTCGGCATCGTCACCGCCGCCAGCCTGAAACTGTTCCCGCGGCCGCGCGGCCATGAGGTCGCCTTATGCGCCGTCGACGACGCGCCGCGCGCCATCGCCCTTCTGCATCATGTGAAGGCGCGCACCGGCGCGGTCTCGGCGTTCGAGATCATGAACCGCGAGAGCGTCGCCATGACCGTGCGCAATGTCGCGGGCCGGCGCGATCCCTTTCCCGATGCGCCCTTCATTGCACTGATCGAACTGGAATCGGCGCAAAGCGCGGGCCTGCGCGCGCTCCTCGAAGTGACTTTGACCGAGGCGCTCGATGCGGGGCTGGCGCGCGATGCGCTCATCGCGGAAACCGAGCGGGACGCGCGCGCCTTCTGGGGGCTGCGCGAGGACATGTCCGCGGGCCACAAGCCGGAAGGCGCGCAGATCAGCAACGACATCTCCGTGCCCGTATCCGCGGTTGCGCGCTATCTCGACGAGGCCGAGCGCGCCGTGCGCGCGGTGCTGCCCGATGCGCGGATCGTGGCTTTCGGCCATGCCGGCGACGGCAACATCCACTACACGATCGTGCAGGCGCGCGGCGGCGATCCGGCCGCCTTCCCGCGCGACGCGATCAGCGACGCCGTGCACGAAACCGCCGTGCGCCTCGGCGGCTCGATCTCGGCCGAGCACGGCATCGGCGTGGCGCGCCGCGCCGATTTCGACCGCTTCAAGGATCCCACAGCGCAAGCGCTGATGCGGAGCCTCAAGCGCGCGCTCGATCCCCAGGGGCTGATGAATCCGCGCGCATTGCTTGGGCCTGATGCCCGGCCCGACTCTGTGTAAGCGACGCCGATGACATCACGCGTGCAGATCTGGACCGACGGCGCCTGCTCGGGCAATCCCGGCAAGGGCGGCTGGGGCGCGATCCTGCGCTACAACGACGCCGAGCGCGAGATTTCCGGCGGGGAGAAAGTCACCACCAACAATCGCATGGAATTGATGGCCGCGATCGCCGCGCTCGAGACGCTGACGCGCGCCGCGGCCGTGGATATTTTCACAGACAGCCAATATGTGCGCGACGGCGTCACCAAATGGATTCACGGCTGGAAGCGCAACGGCTGGAAAACCGCCTCCAAGGATCCGGTGAAAAACGAAGACCTCTGGCGCCGGCTCGACGCCGCCCAGGCGCGCCACGACGTCGCCTGGCATTGGGTGCGCGGCCACAACGGCGACCCCATGAACGAGCGCGCCGACGCGCTCGCCCGGGCGGCGATCAAACAGCTCTAGCGCGCTGGCGCGCGTGCGCCGCCGCCGCCCCCTTCGACGGCCTTCGGCCGCCACTTCCCCCGCAGGCGGGGGAAGAAAGGTGCGCCTTTTGCCCCCCGCGCGCGGAGGAAGAAAGTGCGCCTTTTGCTCCCCCGCGCGCGGAGCAGGCTGGCCGCGCAGCGGACTGACGGGGCCTCTTGACCGGCGATATAGTTCAATTTAGAACCATATCGTTCAATTTTGAACGATATGGAGTCGCCCATGGCTACGCGCCGTCATGTTCTGCAGCTTCTCGCCGGCGCCGCCGCAGCGCCCGGGCTCGCCAGCTGCGCGTCCGGGCCCGACCCAGCGGCGGCGTGGCGCGCGCCGGGCGCGGCTGAGGCCGACATCCGCCGCTACGCGCTCGCGCACGCGATCCTCGCGCCCAATCCGCACAACCGGCAGCCATGGCTCGTCGATCTCGACGGGGCGGACGGCTTGACGCTGTCGATCGACCGCGAGCGCCTCCTGCCCGTCACGGACCCCTTCGAGCGGCAGATCACGATCGGCTGCGGCGCCTTCCTGGAACTCTTGGCGCTCGCGGCCGGCGCGCGCGGCTACGCAACCGAGATGGCCGTTTTTCCCAATGGCGAACCGCAGCCGCGTCTCGACGATCGCCCGATTGCGCAGGTGCGCTTCGTTCCCGGCGCCGCGCAAGCCGATCCGCTGTTCGCGCACGTGCTGGCGCGCCGCACCAGTCGCGAGGCCTATGAGGCGCGCGTTCCGGCGCAGAGCGACCTCCGCGCGATCGCCGAGGCCGCGTCAGGGCCGGGCCTGACGTTTGGCTGGGCCGATGGCGGAGAGCTGCGCGAAACCCTGCGCACGCTGGCGTGGGACGCGTTCGAAACGGAGATGACGACGCGCGACGCCTATATGGAAAGCGTCGATCTGATGCGCATCGGCGCGGCCGAGATCGCGCGCCACCGCGACGGGCTGGTGCTCGACGGACCGATGATCGAAATCGCGCGCACGCTCGGCCTGGTCAATCGTTCCGTTCTGGCCGATCTCTCGAACCCGCTTACGCGCAGCGGCATCGACGCCTTCAAGCCGCTGGCGCTCGAGGCGCCGGCGTTCCTGTGGCTGCGCAGCGACGACAATTCCCGAGCCACGCAGATCGCGGCGGGGCGGGCCTATGCGCGCGCCAATCTCGCGGCGACCGCGCGCGGCCTGTCCATGCATCCCTGGAGCCAGAGCCTGCAGGAATATCCCGAACAGGCCCGCTACATGGAGCAGGCGGAGCGCTTGATGGATGCGCCCGGCGAGGCGCGCGTGCAGATGTTCGTGCGCATCGGCTATGGTCCGCGCATCGGCCCTTCGCCGCGGCGCGGGCTGGAGGAGCATGTGCGCGCATGAGCAAACCGCTCGACCCGATCGCGGTCGCGTTCGAGGTCTTCAACGAGATCGGCATCATCGAGCAGCTCGGCCACACCGAATTCGCGCGCGCGCTGCCCGATGATTTGTCGACCGCGGGATTTTCTGCGCTGAACCGCTTCGTGCGCATGGGTCTCGACGGCGATTCCCCCGCGCGCATGGCGCGCGCCTTTCAGGTGACGAAGGGCGCGATGACGTACACGCTGCAACGGCTCGAGGCCAATGGGCACGTGACGCTCGATCCCGATCCGCAGGACGGGCGCGGCAAGATCGTGCGCATCACCGAGAAAGGCCGCATCGCGCGCGACGATGCGATCGCGCGGCTTGCGCCGATGCTCAGCGAATTGCTGAAGGCGATGGATTTCGCCGAGCTCGCCGCGATCCTGCCGACGCTGAAGAAATTGCGCCAGACGCTCGACGCGGCCCGCGATTAGGCTTGCGGCATTGACGCTGCGCGGCGCACCGCAACGGTGGCGCCCGACACCGAAACGACCTCCACGCGCTCGCCCGCCGCAATCGGTTCCGACGCGGTGGCGCGCCACACGGTGTCGCCGAGCTTGACGGCGCCGAGGCCGTTGACGAAGGCGTCCGCCGCTTCGCCCTTGGCGCCGACCATCTCGCGGGCGCGATCGTTCAGCGTGTCGTCGCCGCGCGGATTGAGCCAGCGCCCGCGCACATAGCGCGGCCCCATCAGCGTCAGCGCGATGGAGGCTGCGCCGAACAGCGCCCAGTCCGCTGCGGGCGCGCCAGGCAGCAGCCATGCCGCGAGCGCAGCGAGAACCGCTGCGGCGGCGGGCCACAACAGATAGGTAGAGCCGGTCATCAGCTCCGCCGCCAAGAACACGAGCGCCACGACCAGCCAATGCCAGGGCGCAAGGTTCACGAACGAATTGGCGTCCACGCGATCCTCCTCCGCGCTATGAGCGCGACAGCCTCAGCCGGTGGGCGGGGTTGCGGTGCGCGCAGGCGCAGAGCGGGGTGCAGCGCCCTGGTCGATCAGCGCGCGGATCGATTCGGTAAACCCGGCGAGGCCTGCGAGATCGGCGGGCACGATGACGGTGCGCTGTTGCGGCGACGTCGCCAATTGGCCGAACGCCTCGATATATTTCTGTCCAAGAAAATAATTGATGGCGTTGACGTCGCCGGCGGCGATCGCTTCGGACACCATCTGCGTGGCTTTCGCTTCGGCTTCGGCGGCGCGTTCGCGCGCTTCGGCGTCGCGGAAGGCGGCTTCGCGGCGGCCTTCGGCCTCGAGGATGGCGGCCTGCTTGGCGCCCTCGGCGCGCGTGATCTGCGCCTGACGATCGCCGTCGGCCTCCAGAATCTGGGCGCGGCGCTCGCGCTCGGCCTTCATCTGCCGCGCCATCGCGGCGGTGAGATCGGCCGGCGGCGAGAGATCCTTGATCTCGATGCGCGTCACCTTCACGCCCCACGGCTCGGTGGCGGCGTCGATCACCGTCAACAGGCGCGCATTGATCGCGTCGCGCTGCGACAGCACATCGTCGAGCTCCATCGCGCCGACGACCGTGCGCAGATTGGTTTGCGAGAGATTGATGATGGCGAGCTGCAGGTTTTCGATCTGATAGGCGGCTTTCGCTGAATCGATGACCTGGATGAACACCACCGCGTCGCAGGTGACGATGGCGTTGTCGCGCGTGATGACTTCCTGGCGCGGAATGTCGATCACCGTCTCCATCATGGAGATGCGCCGCCCGACGCGGTCGATGAACGGCACGAGGAACGCGATGCCTGGGCGCAGCGTGCGCGTATAGCGCCCGAACCGCTCCACCGTGAATTGCCGCCCCTGCGGCACCACCTTGATCGCGGAGAACACCACCACGATCGCCAGGAACGCCAACACGAAAGCCAGAATCTGGTCGCCCACCGCGCCCTCCCAAGGACATCGCCGCCTTGTGCGCACAGATATGTGAACGCCGAACTGACGGAAAAAGGGCGCGGACGCCAATTTCGGCCCCCGCGCCCTCCAAAAAACGCTTCAAGCCTTTGTTAAGCGTCTAGCCAAGCTGGCCGAGCAGGTATTCCGCGCTGGACACCTTGTACTCGCCGCCTTCCTCGACATTGAGCTTCTCCACCACGCCGTCGCGCACGAGCATGGCGTAGCGCTGCGAGCGGACGCCCATGCCGAAGCGCGAGCCGTCCATCTCCAGGCCGATCGCCTTGGTGAACGCGCCGTTGCCGTCGCCCAGCATCAGGATGGTTTCGCCGACATTCTGGTCCTTGCCCCAGGCGCCCATGACGAAGGCGTCGTTGACGCTGACGCAGGCGATGCGGTCCACGCCCTTGGCGCTAAGCTCGCCGGCCTTGTCGCGGAAACTCGGCAAATGGCGCGCCGAACAGGTCGGCGTGAACGCGCCGGGCACCGCGAACAGCGCCACCGTCTTGCCGGCGAATACCTCGTCGGTGGTCATGGGTTTGGGGCCTTCGGCCGTGCCGGCCATGAAGGTCGCTTCGGGCAAACGCTCGCCGATCTTGATCATCCCGCTTCTCCGGTTTTTTCGCCGCAACCGGGTACACCATAAAGTGTGCGCAAGGCGAGGCGAAAGCGGCGGTTTCACTTGTCGCGCGGGGGCGCGGAGGCGCATGCTGGCGCGACCATGGAGCTGCCCATGCACGCCTCGCTGTCCGGCAAATTGCTGGTCGCCATGCCCGGCATCGGCGACCCGCGCTTCGAACGCTCGGTCATCATGATGTGCGTCCACACGCCCGAACAGGCGATGGGGCTGATCGTGAACAAGCCCAAAGAGGACCTGACGCTGGGCGAGGTGCTCGAGCATCTGGGCCTCGATGTGGACGCAGCGGTGGCCGCGCACGGCGTGCTCGACGGCGGCCCGGTGCAGCCCGAGCGCGGCTATGTGCTGCATTCGGAGGATTTCGAAGCGCCCGACGCCACCCGCCCGGTGTGCGCCGGCGTGCGTTTGACCGCGACGCGTGAAGTGCTCGCCGCAATCGCCAGCGGAACCGGCGAGCCGAAGGACGCGGTGCTGGCGCTCGGCTGCTCGGGCTGGGGCGCAGGCCAGCTGGAGCACGAACTGGCGCAGAACGCCTGGCTCGTCGCCGAGCCCGACGCCGCGATCGTGTTCGGCGACGGCCATGACGGCAAATGGTTGCGCGCGATCCAAAGCATCGGCATCGATCCGGCCAGCCTCAGCGGCCAGGCCGGCCGCGCTTAGAGCGTTCGCGACCATGGAGCGCAGGCGCCTCGCTCGCGCCGGCGGGGCGAGACGTCCCCGCTCCAACCATCACGACGCCAACGCGAACGCCTCTTCCGCCGGCAGCGGCATCGCCCAGAGCCGCCCCTGCCCATACGTGCAGCCCATCGCGCGCAGGGCGTCGCGCTGGCTTTCGCTTTCCACGCCCTCGCCGACCGCCGCAATCGACAGCTCAGCGCACAAATCCAAAACCGCGCGCACGATGCGGCGCTCGGTCGTGTCGCGATCGACGAAGCGGATGAAACTTTGGTCGAGCTTGACGATGTCGGCGGGAAGGCGCGCGAGCCAGGAGAGCGAGGCGTGGCCGGCGCCGAAATCATCAAGCGCGATGCGCATGCCGGCGCCGCGCAGTCGCGCCAAATCTTCCGCTGCGCGTGAAATATCGCTGAGCCAGTGATGCTCCGTCAGCTCCACCGTGACCGCCGAAGGCGCAACGCCCGCTTCGGCGACGGCCTCGAGCACGAAATCGGCGCCGCCGTCGCTCAAATCGCGGCCGGTGATGTTGATCCCCAGCGTTTCCGAGCGCGCGCCGCGCCAGGCGGCGAAACGCGCCAGCGCCGCGCGCGTGGCCCAGCGGCCGATCCGCATCGCTTCGCTCGTCCAGGCATGGGCAGGAAACAAATCGATGCGCGCGATCTCGCCGGCGCTGGTGCGCCAGCGCGCAAGCGCCTCGAAGCCGGAAACGGTTTCGTCCTCCAGGCGCACCACCGGCTGGAAGAACGGCTCGATCGCGCCTTCGCCGGCGCGGCGCGTCACTTCGGGAAACAGGGTCGCTGCGCTCATGGCTCATCCCGGATACGGGCGAATAGCAGATGATCGCGCCATGCCCCGTTGATGCGCAGATAGTCGCGCGCGCGACCTTCCGGCTCGAAGCCGGCCTTCGCCAGCACGCGCTGCGAGGCGATGTTGTCGGGCTGGCAGGCGGCCTCGACGCGGTGCAGGTCGAGATCCTCGAACGCGAAACGCACCAGCGCGCGCGCAGCCTCAGTGGCGTAGCCGCGCCGCAAATGCCCGACGCCGACCCAATAGCCGAGGCTGCACGTCAGGGCGACGCCGCGCTGCACGCGGCTCAAGGTGGCGCCGCCGACGAGACGGTCATCCTCCGTGCGGAAGACGAAGAACGGATAGGCGCGGCCGTCGCGGATGTCTTCGCTGTAGCGGCGCACCTTGTAGCGGAACGCGCCGCGCGTGAGCTCGTCAGCCGGCCAGGTCGGCTCCCAGGGCTCAAGGAACGCGCGGCTTTCCTCGCGCACCGCCGCCCACTCGGCGAAGTCGCGCATTTCGGGATGGCGCAGATACACGCCTTCGCCCTCGACGCGGCGGCTCCAATCGTCTGACTCGCGTCGCAAAAAGGCCATGGCGCATCCTGCCGCTGCGCCGTGCGCATCCGCTCGACCATGAACGCAATGTCATCGCCCGCGCAGCGCCAGCACGCGGCGCTATCGTGCCTGAAACGCGGCGGCGGCGCCAAGTCCTGCTTTCGGGCCGAGCACGGCGATCGCAGCGGGCCCCGCCAGCGTGTCGCGCGCGGCGGCTGCGATGTCGTCGCGCGTCACCGCATCGAGCCGCGCGCGCACGTCGGCGAACGGGATCAGACGATCGCGCAGAAAAACCTGCGCAGCGCGCGCTTCGGCGCGTGCGGAGGGCGATTCGGCGCCCATGAGCATTTGCGCGGACGCCACCGCCTTGGCGCGCGCGAGTTCGGCGTCGCTGACGCCCTTGTCGGCCAAGACCTCCAGCGTCGCACGCGTCAGCCGCGCCACTTCGGCCGCATCGCGCGCAGCGCACCCCGCATAGACGCACGTGCGCCCGACATCGTCGTAAGCGTCGACGAACGCGTCGATCGCATAGACGAGGCCGCGCGTTTCACGCACGTCCTGGAACAGGCGCGAGGCCATGCCGCCGCCGAAAATCTCGATCATAAGGCGATGCGCATAGGCGCGCTCGTCGCCGGCGGGCGGCGCCGCCCACGACATCGCCAGATGCGTCTGCTCCAGCTTGCGGGCGTGCGCTTCGGCCCCCGCAGAGGCGTGCGCCGGCGCGGGCTTCGGCGCGGGCGCAGCGCCCAGATCGCCGACGCGCTCGGCGCAGCGCGCGACGACGGCGTCAGCGTCGAAGCGCCCGGCGACGGCGATCACCACGGCGTGGGGGCCCATGTGCTGGGCGCGAAACGCGTGCAGCGCCTCCACCGAGACCGTACGCACGGTTTCTTCCGCGCCGAGGATCGGGCGGCCGAGCGGCTGATCGGGAAACGTCGCGCGCTGCAGCACTTCGAACACGTGGTCATCCGGCGCATCGAACGCCTCGCCGCGCTCCTGCGCCACGACGCCCTTTTCCTTCTCCAGATCGTCGGCCAGCCAATGCGGCGCGCGCAGGATGTCGGCGATCAGATCGAGCGCGAACGGCGCATGCTCCGCCAGAACGCGGGCGAAATAGGCGGTGCGCTCATAGCTGGTCGACGCGTTCATCACCCCGCCCACCGCTTCGATCGCCTCGGCGAATTGGCGCGCGTCGCGATCGCCTGCGCCCTTGAACGCCATGTGCTCGAACAGATGCGCGATCCCGTTTTGCGCCGCACTTTCGTCGCGCGCGCCGACGCGCTGCCACACGCCGACCGCAGCCGTCTCCAGGCCCGGCATGGGATCGAGCGCGATGCGCACGCCGTTCGGAAGGCGGATGAGGTCTAGGCCCATGCGCGGCTCCGGCTGCGGATAAAGGCCTTGACCGCTTCGGCGTCGGCGCCGAGCGCGTGCATGGTTTCGGTTCGGGAGAACAAGTCCGCGCATTTCGCCGGCAAGGCGGGGCGTTGGCCGGTTGCGGCTTCGACCGTATCGGGAAATTTCGCGGGATGGGCGGTGGCGAGGTACACGGCGGGCGCATCGCCAGTGCGCGCGTGCAGCGCCACCGCGGTGTGCGGACACACGAGGCGGCCGACTTCCGTGTGCGCGCGCATGGTCGCCATCGTCTCCGCATCGGTGACGGATTGCGCGGCGAAATGGTCGCGCAGAAAGGCAAGCGCGTCGGGTGGAATGTCGAAGCCGCCGCTCTGCGCGAACCGGTCGTAGAGCCGCGCGACGTGCTCCCCGTCGCGGTCCAGCGCTTCGAAGAGGATGCGCTCGAAATTCGAAGCCACCTGAATGTCCATCGCCGGCGACAAGGTCGCGTGCGAGGCGGCCGCGCGTTCGTATCGGCCGGTGCGCAGCGCGCGCTCCAGAATGTCATTGGCGTTCACGGCCAGCGTGATCGTGCCGATCGGCGCGCCCATGCGCTTGGCGACATAGCCGGCATAGGCGTCGCCGAAATTGCCGGTGGGCACGACGAAGTGCACTGGCCCGGGCGCGCACAGCGTATTTGCGGCGATGTGAAAATACACAGATTGCGCCAGGATGCGCGCCCAATTGATGGAGTTCACGCCGGAGAGCCGCGCGCGCGCGCTGAAATCGCGATCGGCGAACAGAGTTTTCACGATCGCCTGGCAGGCGTCGAAATCGCCGTCGATCTCGATCGCGAACACGTTTTGCGCGGCCGACGTCGTCATGAAGCGGCGCTGCACATCCGACACGCGGCCCTTCGGCAACAGCACGAAAAGATCCACGCGCTCGCGCCCCTTCAACGCCTCTACCGCAGCGCCGCCGGTATCGCCTGAGGTGGCGCACACAACGCTCAGTCGCTGATCGCGCGCGCTGAGGATGTGATCGTAAAGCGACCCGATGAGCTGCATCGCCACGTCCTTGAACGCGAGCGAGGGGCCGTGAAAAAGCACCAGGAGCCATTGCCCCGGCCCAATTTGCTGGAGCGGCGTCGCCTCAAGCGGCCAGTGCGATTCCTTGTAGGCATCCGCCGTCAACGCATCCGCGTCGTCGCCGGACACGGACTCGCCGGAGAAAGCGTTGAGCACATTGAGCGCGATGCGATGGAAGAGATCCGCAGCGGCGCGCCGCTTGAACGATGCATCGTTCAGCGTTTGCGGCCACGTCTCCGGCACATACAATCCGCCATCGGGCGCGAGCCCCGCAAGCACCGCATCCGCGAACGAAACCGCCGGCGCGCGCCCGCGTGTGGAGACGTAGTTCATGCGCGCCTACTCATGGACGGCAGGGGGCCCGACCTTCAGCCGCCCGACATTGACATGATAGGCGAAATACACGCCCAGGAGCGTCAGCGCGAGCCCCCACCAGGTCAGCGCGTAGCCGAGATGGCGCTCCGGCGGCAGCGGATCGGCGCCGCCCTGCGCAAACGGATTTTCGATCGCGCGGCCATCTTCGCCGACATAATCGGCGGCGATGTAGTAATCGGCGACGGCGTCGAAGCCGGAGGCGCGCGCCATCGCGGGCAGGTCGACGCTGAACCAGAGGCGATCGGCCGGCGACGGCGGCGCAGCGAGAGGCGAGACCTCGCCCGGACGCACCGAGCGGCCCTGGATCGGCGCGCCATGCGCCAGGCTTGGCGGAAAGCGCACCGCGTCGGGCGCGGGCGGCTCGACGCCGGGCAGAAAGCCGGAATCGACATAGATCAAGGTCTCGCCCTCGCGCACGGGCGCAAACACGCGCCAGCCCGGCCCGCCATTCATCACGCCGTAGACGAAGTGCACGCCCTCCTCGACGGGCTCGTAATCGGCGAGCGTCATTTCCGGCGCGGGCGCGCGCGCCAACGCGACCTTTTCCTGGTAGCGGCGCATCTGCCAATCGCCGAGCAGGACGAGCACGCCAAGCGTGAGGACGACGAACGCCGTCATGATCGGCAGAGGGCGAAAGCGGATCATGGGGCGGCCCCCTCCCTCCTTCTCCCCTTGTGGGAGAAGGTGGCCCGAAGGGCCGGATGAGGGGTGTTTGCGAAACTTTGCAAATGTTTGCGCAAGCACCCCTCATCCGTCTCGACGCGTTCCGCGTCGATCCACCTTCTCCCACAAGGGGAGAAGGAGGGGGGGCTTGCGGTCCTAGCGCACATCGCGCGCGCCGGCTTCCGCAGCCTTGTGGCGCCATTGCAGCGCAAACAGGATCGCCTTGAAGCGGGGAAGCAGCGCAAGGCTCAGCCCGATCGCCAGCGCGCCGGATGCAAGCAGCATCAGCCAATCGGGCGCATGCAGGCCGAAACTCAAGATGAAGGCGAACGGCACGACCAACGCGCCGACGACGAACATCACGAAGACGGCGGGCCCGTCGCCTGCATCGGCGATGGTGAAATCCGCGCCGCAGGCCGAACAGCCTGGCGCAAAGCGCAGATACGATTCGAACACCAGCCCTTCGCCGCACTGCGGACAGCGCATGCGCGCGCCCGCCAGAAAGGGCGAAGGCTGCGTCACGCGTGCGCTCTACATCGCCAGATACGGCACGACATAGACGAACGTGAACAGGAAGAGCCACACGACGTCGACGAAGTGCCAGTACCAGGCCGCCGCTTCGAACCCGAAATGCTTGGCCGGTGTGAAATGCCCCGCGATCAGGCGCAGCAGGCAGACCGCGAGGAAGATCGTGCCGATGATCACGTGCGCGCCGTGAAAGCCGGTCGCCATGAAGAAGGACGCGCCATAGACGTTGGCGGTGGTGGTGTCGCCGGTGTTGCCGAACTGGAAGCCGGCGAGCGGATATTCGACGCCGAACTGGATGTAGGTGAACAAGAGGCCGAGCAGCACGGTCAGCGTCAGGCCCAAGGTTGCGCCGCGGCGGTCGCCGGTTTGCAGCGCGTGGTGCGCCCAGGTGACGGTCGTGCCTGACAACAGCAGGATCAGCGTGTTCATCAGCGGCAGGTGGAACGGATCGAACGCCTCGACGTTCGGGGGCGGCCAATTCGCCCAGGCCGACGCGGTGGATTCGTCCCAGGTCGGCACGTACCAGCCGGCGCGCACGTCGTGGAAAATCGCCAGTTCGAAGAACATCCAGAACCAGGCGACGAAGAACATCACCTCGGACGCGATGAACAGGATCATGCCGTAGCGCAGGCCGATATCGACGACCGGCGTGTGATCGCCCTTGCGGCTTTCCTTCACCACGTCCGCCCACCAGCCGAAGCTGGCGAACAAGAGACCGGCCGCGCCGATATAGAACAGCGGCATGCTGCCCTGATCGAGGAAGGTGCGCACCAATTGCGCCGCGAGGCCGACATCGGCCTCCTCTGGGCTCGGCAGCACGCCGCGCATCGCCGCCACGCCGCCGATCGCGGCGAGAAACGCGAACACCGACGCCACGAACGGCCACGGGCTCGGGTCCACGAGGTGGAAATCGTGTTTGACGTCGGCGCCGTGTGCCATTGCGTGTTCGCCCCAAAACGCCCGCCCGGCGGCGCGGACGGCTCTTCAAATCGGTGTGAGACCTCTACCCCAAGCCCCCTGGCCCGCCAAGCGACCGGTCGTCTCAGGAGGCCTGGTCGGAAGGCCCCGCGGCGGCCTGCTCGACGCTGCGGAAATAGGTGTAGGACAGCGTCACCTGCTGGATTTCCTCGGTGTCCATGTCGTCGGCCATTGCGGGATCGACATAGAACACGACCGCCACATCGACGCTTTCGCCCGGCGCATAGGTGCGCGCCTGGAAGCAGAAGCATTCGAGCTTGCGGAAATACGGACCCGCCTTGTGCGGGGCGACATTGTAGGTGGCGATCGCGGTGACCGGACGATCGGACGTGTTGCGGATGCGATAGAAGGCGATGCCCGTCTCGCCGAGGCGCAAGGTCTGCGCGCGGTCCACGGCTTCGAAGGTGAACGGCAGGCCTGGCGCGACATTGGCGTCGAAATCGACGGCGATCGTCCGGTCGATCACACGCGCGGCGGCGGCTTCGGCGACGCGGGTTTCGCCGCCATAGCCGGTGATTTTGCAGAATGCGTCGTAGAGCGCCGGCGCCTGAAACGCGAGCGTGATCATGCCCGCGAAAAGCGCCACGCATGACGCCGCGATCCAGGCGGCGCGGCGGGGATTGGGCGCGCTCAAAGCGGCCGCTCCAAAACGTTCGCCCCCATCTGGGCGAGCGTCACGGCGAACACCAGCGCCATGAACCCCGCCAGCGACAACGCAATCACCAGGCTGCGCTTGTTGCGCGCGCGCACCTGTTCCGGCGTCAGCGTCACGAAATCGCGCGGCTCGCTCATGCGAACAGGCCCATGACGCGCTCGATCAGCAGCGCGGCGAACAGCGCGAACAGATACAGGATCGAGAATGCAAACAGGTCGCGCGCAGCGTGCGCGTCCTTCTTGGCGTCATAGAGATCGGCTTGGCCGCTGGCGGCGGCCTCGCCTGCGCGGGACAGCGCGATGCGCACGGCGAGCGCTGCGAAAATCGCGGCGCCGACGCCGGAGATGACCGCATAGAGCGGGCCGCCGAGGCCGATGAAGGCCGGCGACACGGCAAGCGGCGCAAACAGGACCGCGTAGATCAGGATCTGCTGGCGCGTCGCCTTCGCGCCGTGCGT
Organism: Hyphomonadaceae bacterium; assembly: GCA_033764725.1. Lineage (GTDB taxonomy): Bacteria > Pseudomonadota > Alphaproteobacteria > Caulobacterales > Aquidulcibacteraceae > RI-43. The sequence goes on along the minus strand of JANRIR010000005.1, from coordinate 81,901 downwards.
CACCGGCAGCATGGGCACGCCGGCGGCGGCGTAATCACCCCGCTGATAGAGCGCCAGCGCCCAGAAATGCGGCGGCGTCCACATGAAGATGATCGCCACCAGGAGGATCGGTTCGAGCGCGATCGCGTCGGCCGCTGCGGCCCAGGCGATCAGCGGCGGCAGCGCTCCGGCGAGCCCACCGATGACGATGTTGTGCGGCGTCGCGCGCTTCAGCCACAGCGAATAGATCACCGCATAGAAGAAGATCGTGAACGCCAGCAGCGCAGCGGCAAGCACGCCGCCCGACAGCGCCATCAACAACACCGACAGGATCGACAGCGCCACGCCGAAGCCCAGCGCCTCTTCCGCGCGCACACGGCCTGACGGCACAGGGCGGCCGCGCGTGCGCTTCATCAGCGCGTCGATGTCGGCGTCGACCCACATGTTCAGCGCGCCCGCGGCGCCTGCGCCGATGGCGATGGCCAGGATCGACGCGAAGCCGATCACCGCGCCCTTGTCAGATGGCGCGACGAGATAGCCGACGAGCGCGGTGAACACGACGAGGCTCATCACCCGCGGCTTCAGGAGCGCGAAATAGTCGCCGGCGGTGGCGGCCCTGGGTGCAGCGTCGATACTGATGTGGGCCATGGTCCAAACTCCGAAACCTTCCCCCTCGATCCGCAAGGAGGGGTGAGGTGCGTGCCCGCGCAGCGGGAACGATTGCAGCGCAATCGAAGCGCCGAACGGTCGGGGTGAGGGTGGAGCGAAACCGCTACAAGCGTCGCGAAGCTCCCTCACCCTGCCCTCTCCCCCGATTGGCGGAGAGGGTGCTCGTTAGTGCTTCTCCGCCTTGATCACCGGCAATTCGTTGAACTGGTGGAAGGGCGGCGGCGACGACAGCGTCCATTCCAGCGTGGTGGCGCCTTCGCCCCAGGGATTGGCGCCGGCGCGCCGCTTGGCGACGAACATCTCGATCAGCATCGCGAAGAAGAACGCCATGCCCACGAGCGTGACGGCGTAGCCGATCGAGGACACGTAATTCCACAGCGCGAAGGATTCCGGGAAATCCACATAGCGCCGCGGCATGCCCTGCACGCCCAGGAAATGCTGCGGGAAGAAGATTAGGTTCACGCCGATGAACGTGATCCAGACATGCACGCCGCCGAGCACGCCGTTATAGCGATAGCCGCTCATTTTCGGGATCCAGTAATAGAAGCCGGCGAAAATGGTGAACACCGCGCCCATCGACAGCACGTAATGGAAGTGCGCGACGACATAGTAGGTGTCGTGCAGCGTCGTATCGAGGCCGGAATTCGCCAGCGCGACGCCGGTCACGCCGCCCACCGTGAACAGGAAGATGAAGCCGATCGCCCACAGCATCGGCACGCTGAAGGTGATCGAGCCGCCCCACATCGTGGCGATCCAGGAGAAGATCTTGATGCCTGTCGGCACAGCGATGATCATCGTGGCGGCGACGAAATAGGCCTCCAGATCGAAGCCCATGCCGACCGTGTACATGTGGTGCGCCCACACCACGAAACCGATGAAGCCGATCGACACCATCGCATAGGCCATGCCGAGATAGCCGAACACCGGCTTCTTCGAGAAGGTCGAGACGATCTGGCTGATCATGCCGAAGCCCGGCAGGATCAGAATGTACACCTCTGGGTGACCGAAGAACCAGAACAGGTGCTGGTACATCACCGGATCGCCGCCGCCGGCGGGATTGAAGAATTGCGTGCCGAAATTGCGATCGGTGAGCAGCATCGTCAGCGCGCCCGCGAGCACCGGCAGCGCCAAGAGCAGCAGGAACACCGTCACCAGGATCGACCACACGAAGAGCGGCATGCGGTGCAGCGTCATGCCCGGCGCGCGCATGTTGAAGATCGTGGTGATGAAATTGATCGCGCCGAGGATCGAGCTTGCGCCGGCGATGTGCAGCGACAGGATCAAAAGATCCATCGACGCGCCGCCATGGTGCGTCGGCGATGTCGACAGCGGCGGATAAAGCGTCCATCCGCCGCCGAAGCCGTTATAGCTGCCGTTGCCCGGCACCAGCATCGAGATCATCGCCAGCGCGAACGAAGCCGGCAAAAGCCAGAACGAAATGTTGTTCATGCGCGGGACAGCCATGTCCGGCGCGCCGATCATCAGCGGCACGAACCAGTTCCCGAAGCCGCCGATCATCGCCGGCATGACCATGAAGAAGATCATGATCAAGCCGTGATAGGTGACGACCACATTGTAGAAATGCTTGGCGGCGTCGACGTCGCCTTCGGCCACGAATTGCGTCAGCGGGCCGATGCCCGGCTCCGCCAGCTCCCAGCGGATCAGGCCCGACAGCGCCCCGCCCACGATCCCCGCGAAGATCGCGAAGATCAGGTACATCGTGCCGATGTCCTTGTGGTTGGTGGAATAGACCCAGCGCTTCCAGTCGAACAGGCTCGGCCGGTGATCGGCGTGATCGTGTTCGGCGCCGTGCGCCACGGTTTCGGCGATGGCCATGCCCAACTCCCTCGAACTCAACTCAACGCGCCGGCTGCTCGACGCCCGCGGCGGGCGCAGCCTCGGCGGGCGGCGCGGCCGGCGGCGCGACGGCAGGCGCGTCGGCCTGCGCCAACGATCCGCCCTGCGAGACCACCCAGCGGTCGAACTCCGCGCGCGACACGGCGCGCACTTCAATCGGCATGAACGCGTGGTTCACGCCGCACAATTCTGAGCACTGCCCGAAATAGGTTCCCTCGCGCGTCACCCGGAACCAGCCCTGATTGATGCGGCCGGGGATCGCGTCCTGCTTCACGCCGAAGGACGGCACGGTCCAGGAATGGATGACGTCGTTCGACGTCACCTGAATGCGCACGTTCGTGTCGATCGGCACATAGATCGGGCTATCGACGGCGAGCAGATAGGGCCGCTCCGCCGACAGCTGCGGATCGTCGGCCGGCAGCATGTTCGAAGCCACCTGGACGCCGAGTTCGGGATACTCGTATTGCCAGAACCAGGAATTTCCGATCGCCTTGATCGTCAGCTCCGTCGGCGGCGTGCGCTCCTGCTCGTACAGGATCGGGAACGAGCGCGCCGCGATCAGCACCAGGATCAGCACCGGCACGACCGTCCACACCACCTCGACCAGCACGTTGTGCGTAAAGGACTTGGGCGTCGGATTGGCGCGGCGATTGTAGCGCACGATCACCCAGACCAGCAGCGCCAATACCAGCACGCTGATGCCGATGATGATGAACAGAATGAAATTGTTGAAGTCGTGGATGTTCTGCGCGGCCGGCGTGGCCGCCGCCTGCAGGTCTATCGCGCCGTCGACCGGGCGCCCGGCGACGGGCGCGGGAATGGCGAACGCCTGCCCGCTGATCATGCACAAAGCCGCCGCGGCCGCAGCCGCGCGGCGCGAAAACGCCTTAAGTGTTCGCTTCATGCGACCCGAACCCGTCATCTCACGCCCACCCGCATTGAATATCGGTCATGGCCTGCGCTGGTATGGCGCGCGCCGCGCCCGACGCCTATACTCCCGCAGCGCGGCAAAACGACCCCGGAGCGTCGAGAAGCGGGGCCGCCAAAGCCGCCGCGCCCGCAAATCCGAGACAGTTTGGCCCATGAACCGCCGGCCGATGAACCGAGGGAAGGTGCTACCATGAGGCCGACACGCGTTCCACGGCGTTTGCGCGCGCTGGCGCTCGGCGTCGCCGCCGGCGCCGTCATCGCCGCCGGCGGCTGGAGCGCGCGCGCCTGGGCCGATCGTCCCACCTTGGACCAGCGCACCGACATCGAGGACCGCAACCGCGAAACCTCGGCCCGGACGACCGTCGGCGCGCCGGGCGCGGCCCTGTGCAGCGCCGCCGCGGTCGCCGGGGTGAGCGACGACGAGGCGGTCGCGGCGTGCGACCGCGCGATCAATTCCGAGCGCCTGAACCGCGCCAACCGCATCGCCACCCACCTGAACCGCGGCACCATTCATATGCGGCGCAGCGAAGGCGCCGCCGCGCTCATTGATTTCGAGGCCGTCACAGCGCTGCAGCCCAACAATGGGGAGGCGCACCTCAATCGCGGCGCAGCGCTAATCATGACCGGCCAGCCCGGCCCCGCCGTCGCCGCCATCACCACGGCGCTGTCGCTCGGCGTGCGCGAACCGCACAAGGCCTATTACAACCGCGCCGCCGCCCGCGAGGCGCTGGGCGACATCCGCGGCGCCTATGAGGATTACTCCACCGCGCTGGAGATCGTGCCCGATTGGGGGCCCGCCGAGGCCGAGCTCGCGCGCTTCGTGCGCGGCCGGCGCGAATTGCTGGCCGAGCGCCTCGGCGACGCGCCGGCCCCGGCCGAGACGCAAACCCAGGCGCAATAGCGGCCGCGCTTTTCATTGAAATCGGGAGTTGCCTGCGCGCGCTTCGCGGCGCATGGGAATCGTGCGCTCACAAGGCGACGAAACGATGCGCCGACAACGGCCGAGGAAACGTCCGATGGGGAGGACCAACCGCGCCGCGGCGGTCGCGCTCGCCTGCGCCGGCGCTCTCGCGATCCTGGCGCCGGACGCCGCCGCCCAACGCCGCGCGCGCGAGGCCGACGCGGTTTTCGAAGCCAACAATGCGCTGGCCGCGTGTAGCCGCGCAGCGGGCTCGAGCGACGCCTCCGACCGCGCCGTCGAGACGTGCGCCGAAGCGCTGAGCTACCGCCTCAACCGCGAGAACCGCATCGTCACGCTGATCAATAGCGGGGTGGTGCAATTGCGGCGCGGCGACTACGCCGCCGCGGTAGCCTTCTATGACGAGGCCTTGCGGCTCGACCCCGACCACGCCGTCGCCCTGTTCAATCGCGGCGCGGCGCTGACGCATGCGCAGCGTTATGGCGACGCGGTGGCGACGCTGACGCGCGCGCTTGGGCTCGGCGTGTCGGAACCGCACAAGGCCTATTATTATCGCGGCGAAGCGCGCCAGGCGCTGGGCGACGTCAATGGCGCCATCGAGGATTTCCAGACCGCGTTGACCATCGCCCCGGATTGGAACGCCGCCCGCGACGCCCTCGCGGAACTTCAAGACCCCGCACCTGCGCAGGAGAATAGCCGATGATGAGATGCGCCGCCGTCGCCTTCGCAGCAATCCTCGCCGCGCCGGCGCAAGCCGCCGTCACCATGATCGGCGACGGGCCGGCGCGCGCATGCTACGCCGCCGCCTTGGCTGGCGACGGCGCCGCGCACGGCCTGCGCGCGTGCGACGATGCGCTCGGCTCCGACCAGCTCGCCGCCAACGACCGCGCCGCGACGATGATCAATCGCGGCGTCATTCGCCTGCAGCGGCGCGAAGCGCGCCTCGCCCTGGCGGACTTCGATACCGCGGTGGCGTGGCGCCCGCTTCTGGCGGAGGGCCACGTCAATCGCGGCGCCGCGCTGATCCTGCTGGGCGAAACCGACGCCGCCATCGCCGCAATCACGCATGGCCTGTCGCTGCAGCCGCGCGATCCGCACGAGGCCTACTTCAATCGCGCGCTGGCGCACGAGCAGAACGGCGACGTGCGCGCCGCCTACGCCGATTTTCGCCGCGCCGCCGAGCTCGCGCCGACTTGGACTCTCGCCCAGGCGGAGCTGGCGCGCTTCGAAGTCCGCCCGCGCCAGTAGCCAAGCGGCGCGGACGTCGCTTCGTCGCCGACAGCTGCACTGCCGCGCGGATCGCGCGCTCCCCAACGTCGCTGCGCCGCCTTATGTTGGGGGGAGCAACGATGGAGCGACACATGGCCGACGGCGCCGCCGACCTCACCCCCGCCGCAGACCTCGACTGGGCGCATGCAGAGCGCATCCTGGCGGAGGCCGCGCGCGGCGCAGACGACGGCGAACTCTTCGTGGAGGACAGTCGCTCGGAAAGTTTCCTCTGGGACGACGGGCGCCTGAAAAGCGCCTCTTATGATGCGGCCCAAGGCTTCGGGCTGCGCGTGGTGAGCGGCGAACGCGCCGGCTACGGCCACGCCAGCACGTTCGAAACGGGCGCGATCGCGCGTGCGGCGGACGCCGCCGCCAGCGTCAAGCGCGGCGGCACAGCGACGCTGGACGCCGCGCCCGCGCGCACCAATCGCCGCCTCTACGCCGACATCGATCCGATCGCGCAGCCGGCCTTCACCGACAAGACGGCGCTGCTGCAGGAGATCGACGCCTATGTCCGCGCCAAGGATCCCCGCGTCGTGCAGGCGTCCGTCTCGCTCGCGGGCGCGCGGCGCGCGATCACGATCCTGCGACCCGACGGTGCGCGCTATGACGATGTGCGCCCGCTGGTGCGCATCAATGTCTCTGTCACGGTCGAGCGCGACGGGCGGCGCGAAAGCGGCTCCGCCGGCGCCGGCGGACGCGAGCCGTATGAAGCCTTCATTGCGCCGGATCGCTGGAAGACGCTCGCCGACGAGGCGCTGCGCATCGCGCTGGTTAATCTCGAGTCGATTCCCGCGCCGGCGGGAGAAATGGACGTCGTGCTCGGCCCCGGCTGGCCGGGCGTGCTGCTGCACGAAGCCGTGGGCCACGGGCTGGAAGGCGATTTCAATCGCAAGGGAACCTCCGCTTTCGCCGGCCGGGTCGGCGAGCGCGTCGCCGCCGAAGGCGTCACCGTCGTTGACGACGGGACGTTCGATCTGCGCCGCGGTTCGCTGACCTTTGACGACGAAGGCACGCCGACGGGCCGAACCGTGCTGATCGAAAACGGCGTTTTGAGAGGCTATTTGCAGGATCGCATGAATGCGCGGCTGTCCGGCGTCGCCGCCACGGGCAATGGCCGGCGCGCATCCTACGCCCACCGCCCGATGCCGCGCATGACCAACACCTTCATGCTCGCCGGCCCGCACAAGCCCGACGAAATCCTCGCGAACCTGAAGCGCGGCGTCTACGCCGTGAACTTCGGCGGCGGCCAGGTCGACATCACATCCGGCAAATTCGTGTTCCAATGCACCGAGGCCTACCTGGTCGAAGACGGCAAGATCGGCGCGCCGATCAAGGGCGCGACCTTGATCGGCGACGGGCCCTCCGCGCTCACGCGCGTGACGATGGTGGGCGACGATCTGAAGCTGGACGACGGCGTCGGCACATGCGGAAAAGCAGGCCAAAGCGTGCCTGTCGGCGTCGGCCAACCGACGCTCTACATCAAAGGATTGACGATAGGCGGTTCTTAATGCGTGCATGCCACTAGACAACGCGCGACTCGCAATGTTTGTGTGTCGGCATTGTCATCTCCAGTGGGGAGGCTGTTATGGCTGCTGCAAAGAAATCTGGTTCCGCCGGCGCGAAAGCGTCTCCGGCCAAGAAGGCCGCCGGCAAAGCCGCCGGCAAGAAGGCGACCGCGAAGAAGAAGTAATCTTCTCCGCATCGCAGGAAATCAGGCGCCGCCGCGCGATCTTCGCCGGCGGCGCTTTTATTTTGCCCGAATGACAAATACCTCGCCCGCCGCCCAGCGCATCCAACACGGCCCGCATCGGCATCTGTGACAGATGAGGCGGCGCGCAACGCGCTGCGCGGGTGCATGGATTTGCGACGAGCGACGCGGCGAAACGCTTGGTTTCGGTCGGTTTTTCGTTATCCCCAACCCGATAAACGATAAGGGGTTGGACGCCATGATGCTGCGCTGCGCCATCGCTTGGGCATTGATGTGCGGCGCAGCCCACGCGCAGGAGCCGCCTGCCCCGCCCGCCGAAGACGCCGCCGGCCGCATCGCCTTCACGCCCGATTATTTCGACCGCTTCGCGCCCCAGACCGCGCTCGACATGGTGCGCCACGTGCCGGGCTTCAGCATCGACGAGGGCGGCGACCGGCGCGGATTTGCCGGCGCGGCCGGCAACGTCCTGATCGACGGCGCGCGCCCGACATCGAAATCGCAGGACCTCGAAGACCTGCTCGCCCGCATCCCCGCGGGCCATGTCGAGCGCATCGATTTGATTCGCGACGCCGGCGGCTCGGCCGACGCGGCGGGGCAGACCGTGCTGATCGACGTCGTGCGCCGCGACAGCGCAGGCAGCGGCGTGTGGCGGGCGGAGTTCGAGGGCAGCGCGCGCGGGCGGATATCGCCGCGCGGCGAGGCGTCGTGGTCGGGCCGCGCAGGCACGGTGGATTATGCGCTCGGCGTCTCGCGCTATCTCGAATACCGCCCGCTCGACGGCGACCGCACGTTTCGCGACGGCGCGGGCGCGCTGATTGCTGCGCAAACCGACCAGACGCCGCGCACCTTTCGCGATGCGGGCGTTACGGGCGAAGCGTCCTGGCCGTTTCTCGGCGGATCGCTGCGCGTCAATGCAGCCTTCGGTCGGCAGCGATTCGCCACCATCCTCGGCACCGAGAGCTTCACCCCCGCCGGCGATTTCACCGGCGTCTCCACGCTCGCCATCGAAGAGCGCGAGCGGCGGCGCGAGGTCGGCGTGAACTATTCCCGCGATGTCGGGCCATTTGCGCTGGAGGCGATCGCGCTCGCCACGCAGCGCCGTTTTGCGCGCGACGACGACACCGTCGCCCGAGACGCGGCGGGCGTCGCGGGGCCTCGCGTCCTGCAGGCGCAGCGCCGCGAACCGGGCGAAACGCTCGGGCGCGTGCGCCTGTCCTGGCCGCTCGCGGAAGGCCATCGCCTCGATTTCGGCGGCGAAGCCGCGCTGAACACGCTGGAGACGCGCCTCAGCTTGAGCGAAGGCGGCGTCGCGCGGCCGCTGCCGGCGGCGAACGTGTCGATCGAAGAGGTGCGCGGCGAAGCGTTCGCGCTTTACGCATGGCGGCCGAATGCGCGATGGAGCCTCGAGGCGCAGGCGGCGGTGGAATCGTCGCGGCTGGAGCAGACTGGCGACACCACGCTGACCACCGAGCTCGTGTACTGGAAGCCATCGCTGCAGGCGACGCGCACGATCGGCGCGCGCCAGCAGCTGCGCGTGCGCGTCTGGCGCGACGTCGACCAACTCGATTTCGATGATTTCGCCTCCGCGGCGGAACTCGCCGACAATCGCGTCGCGGCCGGCAATCCCAATCTACGGCCGGAATCTTCGTGGCGCGCCGAGGCGCAGGCCGATCTGCGCTTTGGCGCCGACGGCGCGGCGTCTTTGACCGTGTTCCAGTGGGACATCGAGGACGCCGCCGACGTCGTGCCCGTCGGCCCGCCGGGGCAAAGGTTCGACGCGCCTGGAAACATCGGCGACGGGCGCGTACGCGGCGCGACCCTGACCGCGACATTGCCGCTTGGGCGCGTGCTGCCCGGGGCGCGGCTGACGCTGGAAGCGGCGAACTACGACACCGCCGTCGACGACCCCGTCACGGGCGTCGCGCGTGCGATTTCCGGGTTCAGCGAATCGCGCCTGGAGGCGGAGTTCCGCCACGACCTGCCCGCGCAGCGCGTCGCCTGGGGCGCGGCGTTCTACAAGGAGGCGGAGAACGTCACCTACCGCCTGGGCGAGACCGATACGTATGAGGAAGGCCCATTCGTCGATCTGTGGATCGAGACCACGGCGGTCCCTGGGCTGAAGATCACGGCCTTCGCCAACGCGGTGCAGGATTCGCCCTTCCGCCGCGAGCGGCGCTTTTTCACGCCCGACCGCGCCGGCGCGCTGACGCTCGTCGAGCGGCGCGAGCGCCAGTTCGGCCGATTCTATGGCCTGCGCGTCACGGGTGCGTTCGGGTAGCGGCCGCCAACGCCCCCATCGACCGGCTTCGCCGGCCACTTCCCCCGCACGCGGGGGACGAAAGAGCGCCGCTTTGCTCCCCCGCTTGCGGGGGAGCTGGCCGCGAAGCGGTCTGAGGGGGCGACGCCGCCCGCCTACGCTGCGGCGTAGCGCGCGTCGATCGAAGGCGCGCCGTCGGCGCGGACGGCGCCGACCTTCACCAGGCGGATCATATGCGCCAGCACCGAATGGCACGCGGCGGGATGCAGACGCGGGTCGACGTCGGCGTACATCACCGGCACCATCTCCTTGATCGTGGTCCGCCCCTGACGCAGCTGCGCGAGGATCTGGTCCTCGCGCGCCAGTCGGTGGGCGACATAAGCGTCGATGAACGCCTGCGGCGCGCGGATCGGCGGACCGTGCGTCGGCCACAGCACGTCGAAGCCGCGCGCGCGGACCTTTTCCAAGCTGCGCAGGTAATCGTCCATGTCCCCGTCGGGCGGGCTGATAACGGTGGTCGACCAGCCCATGATGTGGTCGCCCGGGAACAGCGCGTTTTCCTCGTGCAGCGCATAGGCCATGTGGTGCGAGGTGTGGCCGGGTGTGAACACCGCCTCGATCGTCCATCCGTCGCCCGCGATCACGTCGCCGTCGGCGAGTGCGACATCGGGTTTGAAGCCGTCGTCGTCGCCGGCCTCCATGCGCACATCGGACTCCACCGCCGAAAACGGCAGGCCGCTCGCATGGATCACCGCGCCGGTCGCCTCGGCCAGCGGGCGCGCCGCGGGGCTGTGGTCCATGTGGCCATGGGTGACGAAGATGTGCGTCAGGCGTCGGCCGTCGAGCGCGCGCTTGAGATCGTCCTGGTGCGCATGGCCCGCGGGGCCGGGATCGATCATCGCGACCGAATCGCCGGCGCCGACGATGTAGACGCCCGTGCCGTAGAACGTGAAAGGGCCGGGATTGTTGGCCACCATGCGCCGGATCAACGGCGACACCTGCTGCGCCTCGCCATAGGCGAACGCCATCTCCCGCACGAACGGTATCGTCACCGCCATCGCTGCGCCCTCACGCTTTGTCCCGCACTGCCCATTCGCGGAATCGCCGCGCCAGGATACGCGCCGCGCGCATTTTTTCAGCCAGAGGCAAGGCTGTCGGCGGGCCCATATCCGTTTTGTTGGCGTCGACGACGTAAAGCCTGCCGTCTGCGCGATCCCGCAGCACGTCTAGCCCGCCCCATTCGAAGCGCAAGTCCGCCGCGCAGGCGGTGATCTGGTCGAGCTCCGCCGATGAAAACACCGCCTCCGGCGCCGCCAGTTCAACTTCGGTGTTGGCGTTGGCGAAGCGCTGCACGATCGGCCGACGCTTGATGAACACGCAGGCCGGCGACCCGCCGACCATGACGCAGCGCAGATCCGTCACCAGCCCGCGCTCGGGCTCGCGATTGTCGATCAGCCGCTGATAGACGAGGCCCGGGACAGGCTCGCACGGTCCCTGCGCAACGCGCCCGTCATGGGCGCCGTTGGCTTCGGACTTGACCGCCATCGGCCCGACATAAGTACGCGGATCGACCGCGAGCGCATGACCGAAGGCGCGCTCCGACGCCGCCGCAACGCGTGATTTGGAGATGTCGTCGGCATGGCGATTGACCCACCGGGCATGCGCCGGCGCGGTCGGCGGCGTGGCGGAGCAGACGGTCGCGTCCTCGAACTGGAAGACGACGTCGGCGGCGTTGACGTCGCGCACGATGCGCCCGCCCGCCAAGCGCAACACCGGCCAGATCAGGTACCAGGGCCGCACGCGGTCGGGATAGAAGAACACCGAAAATGGCCGCCCCGGCTCCGGCGCGGCCGCGCGCACGGCGAAGAAGAAGCGGAACCAGGCGGCGGTGTCCTCGAGAACCGATTTGGAATAGGGCACCCGCGCTCCGGTCTTGCGCACGAGCACGGAGGTGGCGCCCCATTCGAAATCGCGCAGCCACAGCGCGCCGCGCACCGGCGCGCGGGCGGCCTGCGCCGCCGCGCCGGCTTGACGTTGCGTGTCGATCACGGCGTTGCGCCCGAAAGGCGGCGGCGCGCCGCTTGCAGCCCGCCCGATCCAAGTGTCCCGAAACGCGCCGGGAGCCGAGGCAGGCCCATGACCACCGCCCTCCGCATGGCCGTCAGCATCCTGGCGTTCGCGCTCGACCGCACGCGCCTGGTGCTGCTGGGGCTGTCAACCATTCTCATCGTCAAGCTCGCCATCGCGCTCGCGCTCCCGGCCTTGGGCTGAACCTGCGCCGCCTGCCCGGCGGCGACCTTCACGAAGACGGCGCGATCGCGCCGCGGTGCGGGCGCAGGTCGTAGCCCGCCGCTCCGGCCTTGGCGATGACGTCGTCGGCCGGCGCGCCGCCTTGCGCCTGCGCCATCGCCCAAGCCGTGATCGACCGGGTGCCGGAACGGCAATACGCCAGATGCGGGCCGGCGGTTTCGGCCAGCGCGCGCGCCATGGCGGCGCCCGCCTCGCGCGGCGGCGGCATGCCGGCGATCGGAATATGCACAAAGACCAGCCCCGCGGCCTCGGCGGCGGCGCGGGCGTCGGCTGCGGCGAGCTGGTCGGGCGATTCGCCGTCCGGGCGATTGCAGATGATGGTTTTCACGCCGCCGGCGGCGGCGGCGGCGATGTCGGCGGCGGAGATTTGCGCCGCCACCGAGAAATCCGGCGTCACGCGCGCGAAATCGGTCATGGATCGTCCTTAAGCTTGGCGCGCGCCCCGCCCCCAAGCGATGCGGCGCATCGTTGACATGCGCCGTCGCGAAAGAAAAGGTTCGCCGGCGCCGCGCAAGGAGCGGATGCGGCGCGCGCACCTGGGGATGGAAGGACTGCATGCTCGCCCTCGCGGCCCGCCGCCTTGTCATCGCCATCCCGACTTTGCTGGTCATCATCGCCGCCGCGTTTTTCCTGATGCGGGCGGCGCCCGGCGGCCCGTTCACCGCCGAGCGCCAGATGCCGCCGGAGATCGAGCGCAGGCTCCTGGCGAAATACGATCTCGACCAGCCGCCGGCGATCCAGTTCGTGAATTATCTCGGCGACCTGGCGCGCGGCGATCTCGGGCCGTCGATGAAGTACAAGGACAAGACCGTCGCCGAGATCATCGGCGAGGGCTTTCCCACAAGCGCGATCCTCGGGCTGTCGGCGGTGGCGCTCGCGCTGCTGGTCGGCGGGGCGCTGGGCGTGATGGCGGCGCTGCGTCAGAACCGCCCGCAGGACTACGCCGTCATGGCGCTGGCGCTCTTGGGCGTGTGTCTGCCGCCGCTGGTGATGGGGCCAGTTCTGTCGTTGCTGTTCGGCATCGAGCTTGGCTGGCTGCCGACGGGCGGGCTGGCGCGCGACGAAATGTCGTTCGCCCACATGATCCTGCCGGTGGTGACGTTGGCCTTGCCGCAAATCGCGATCGTGTCGCGGCTGATGCGCGCCAGCATGATCGAGGCGGTGCGCTCGAACGCCATCCGCACCGCGCGCGCCAAGGGCCTGCCGGAGGCGCAGGTGATCTGGCGCCATGCGCTGCCGGTCGCGATGCTGCCGGTGGTCTCGTATCTCGGCCCCGCGATCGCGGGCGTGCTGACCGGCTCGTTCGTGATCGAGAGCGTGTTCCAATTGCCCGGCGTCGGCCGGCAATTCGTCATCGGCGCGCTGTCGCGGGACTACACGCTCGTGATGGGCGTGGTCATCCTTTACGCCTGCCTGATCATTGCGCTGAATCTGGCGGCCGATCTGCTCTACAGCGCGCTTGATCCCCGGGTGCGCCGCGCATGACCGATCTCGCCGCAGACGCTGCGCCCGCGCGCGCGGGCCGATCGCTTTCGGAGGACGCGCGCCGCCGGCTGTTGCGCAATCCCGCCGCCGTGGCGAGCCTGTGGGTGCTCGCCGCGCTCGGCTTCCTGGCCGCATTCGGGCCGATGCTGTGGGTGCATCCCGTCGATGCGCTGTTTCGCGACGATGTCGGCATTCCGCCCACCTTGCGCAATTATCATTGGTTCGGCACCGATTCCGAAGGCCGCGACCTGGTCGCGCGCACGCTGTTCGGGCTGCGCATCTCGCTGCTGGTCGGCATCGTCGCAACCGCGGTGGCGCTGAGCATCGGCGTGGTCTGGGGCGCGGTCGCAGGCTTTATCGGCGGCGCAGTCGACGCCGTGATGATGCGCATCGTCGACGTGCTCTACTCCATCCCGTTCATCTTCTTCGTCATCCTGCTGATGGTGACGTTCGGGCGCGACCTGATCTTGATCTTCGCGGCGATCGGCTGCGTCGAATGGCTGACCATGGCGCGCATCGTGCGCGGGCAGGCGATTTCACTGCGCCGCAAGGAATTCATCGAGGCGGCGCGCGCGTCCGGCGCCACGCCGATGCAGATCGTGTTCCGCCATATCGTGCCCAATGTTTTGGGCCCGGTCGTGGTGTTCGCGACCTTGAACGTGCCGGTGATCATCCTGGCGGAGAGCTTCCTGAGCTTCCTCGGCCTGGGCGTGCAGGAACCGCTGACCTCGCTCGGCAAGCTCATCGTCGACGGCTCGCGCCAGATGGAGACCTCGCCCTGGATGCTGCTGTTCCCCGCCGGCGCCATGGTGATCACGCTCTTGGCGCTCAACTTTCTGGGCGACGGTTTGCGCGACGCGCTCGATCCGAAGGATCGTTGACGCGCGTCGCGCCCCATCAATGCCACGCGTTGCGGCGCGCGAAATCCGCGATGTCTTCCGGCGCCACGCCCAGCGCGCGCGCCGCCGCGTCGCCCACGGCAAGCGCGTCGGGCTCCTCCACGAGGCGCGCATAAATCGAGGCGATGCGATCGCCCGCCGGCGCGCCGAACTGCGCATTGAGCCCCGCGGCGAAGGCGTCGAGCGGCGTCGCCTGGTAGGCGATGGGCTTGCCGAGCCGAACCGAAAGCGCGGCGGCGACATCCCCTCCCCGTAGCGCGCGCGGGCCGCCGATGCGAAACTCGCGCCCGACCGCCGCGACATGCGTCGCCGCCGCCAGCGCAAATTCGCCGAGCGTGCGATGCGACACCCAGGCGATGCGCGCCTCCGCGGGCGCGGGGTAGGCGAGCACGCCGAGCGTGCGCAGGGCCTCGACGCTCCAGGGCGCCAGCAGATTGTCCATATAGACGGTGGGCTGCAGGATCACGGCGCCGTCGAAGGCCGCGCGCGCTGCGCTGCGTGCGGCGCGCAATTCTATAGCCAACGGATCGGACGAGCGCTCCGCGATCGGCCCGCCGGTGTTGAGCACGAACCGGGCGACGCCGGCGTCGCGCGCGGCGCGCGCTGCAGCGTCGGCGATGCGCGTCATGACGCCGGGGCGGTGGTCCTGCGGCAACGCGACGATCGCGGCGTCCGCGCCCTGGAACGCGGCGGCGAGCCCTTCGCCGGTTTCAAGCTGCGCGGGGTGGCTTGCGCCATAGGCCGTCTGGCGCGCGCTGCGCGCGACTGCGCGCACCCGCCAGCCCGCGTCGCTGAAGGCGCGGGCGACGGCGCCCTGCTGCGCGCCCTCGACGCTGGTGACGGCGACGATTTTGCCCTGGGTCTGCTGGTCCATGTCTTGCTCCGGCGTGGTGAAGCGCAGAGATGAGGGACCGCCCGTCGCGTTGTAAGAACGCACAAGAAGGGAACCTGCCATGCCGCTCGACATCGAAGCCGCGCGCGCCAAGGGCTTCTGCCCCGATCATTGTCCCGTCGAGGAGACTGTGCGCGTGGTGTCAGGGCGGTGGAAGTCGCTGATCCTGTTTCACCTGCTTGACGAGCCGAAACGCTTCAACGCGCTGCGCCGCCTGATCCCGAAGGTCACGCAGCGGATGCTCACTCAACACCTGCGCGAACTCGCAGCCGACGGCCTGATCGGGCGCACGGTTAAGCCGACCATCCCGCCGCAAGTCGAATACGCCCTGACCCCGCATGGGCTGTCGCTGATCCCAGTGCTGGAGGCGATGGCGCAGTGGGGCTTCGAAGCCCGCCTCCGCGGACCGCTTGATGGGGCGCAGCAGGCCCCCTACCTTGAGTCCAGTCCAGGAGCGCGCGCGCATGTCCCCGATTCATGACCAGATCCAGAAGACCATCGACGCCCACGACGTCGTCCTGTTCATGAAAGGCGTCGCCGAACAGCCGCAATGCGGCTTCTCCCAGATGGTCGTCCGCGTGCTGGATCATCTCGGCGTCGATTTCCACGACGTGAACGTGCTCGCCGATCCCGAGCTGCGCGAAGGCGTGAAGGCGTTCACCAATTGGCCGACCATCCCGCAGCTCTACGTCAAGGGCGAGTTCGTCGGCGGTTGCGACATCGTCCGGGAAATGTTCCAGGCGGGCGAGTTGCAGGCGCTGCTGAAGGAGAAGGGCGTGCCGGTCGCGGCCTGACGCCGGCGCGTTCCCACACCCGCTCGGCCCTCGCGCAGGCGAGTGTCCATCGCATTCACGCGCGCCTTCCCGCGCAAACGGCGCACGCTTAGCCAGTCTTGTTCGGCCGCTGCGTGACCGACAGCGTCAAGCGGGTGACCGCTCCGTCGCGCAGGACATCGAGCGCCACGGCGCGACCGATCGTGTCGCGCGTCAGCGCGCGATGAATGTGATCCACGCTCGGTGTTGCGACGCCGTCGATCGCCAGCACCACGTCACCGACGCGCACGCCCGAGCGTTCCGCAGGCCCCCCGCTCACCAGCCCCGCCACGAGCACGCCGCTGTCGCTGGTCAGGTTCAGGCGGCGCACAAGCGCCTTCGACAACGCCTGCGTCTGCCCCGCCACGCCGAACCAGCCGCGCGCGACGCGCCCATCGCGCATCAGATCGGGAATGATGCGTTTGGCGGTGTTGATCGGCACCGCGAAGCAGATGCCCTGCGCGCCGCCGATGATCGCGACATTGACGCCGATCACGCGCGCCTGCGCATCGACGAGCGCGCCGCCGGAATTGCCGGGATTGAGCGCCGCGTCGGTCTGGATGATGTCCTCGATGAGGCGCCCGCCCGCGCCGCGCAGCGTGCGTCGCACGGCGGAGACGACGCCTGCAGTCACCGTCGCCTGCAGGCCGAGCGGATTGCCGATCGCGATGGCCAATTCGCCCACGCGCAAGGCGTCTGAGTCACCGAGCGCAGCGGCGGCGTGCCCGGCGCCGTCGATCTGCAAGAGCGCGAGATCGGTGTCGGGATCGGCGCCGACGATGCGCGCCTGCGCGACCGCGCCGTCATGCAGCACCGCCTCGATGCGCTCGGCGCCGTCGATGACGTGGTGATTGGGCAACGCATACCCGTCCGGCGCCACGATCACGCCGGAGCCAACGCCGTCATACAGATCGCTGCGGCCGCGCTTGCCGCGCCGCACGCCGATGACCGAAGGCCCCGCACGCTCGGCGACGCCGATGATCGTGCTCGAATAGGAATCGCGCCCGGCGGAGGCCGAGACCGGTTCCGGCGCGCTGGATCGCGGCGCGCGCGCGTTCAATCCCAACATGGCCCATCAGATGGGGCGCAGATCTGCGCCGCGCTAGTGGCTCTCGCTGCGCACGAAACACGATGATCGCGCGCGCCGCAGGAAAAATTCTTGCCGTCTGCAGCAGCCAGGGCGGCGTTACAGACAAGAAAGCCGACACGACGCGGCCTATCCTCACGCCATGAGCGAAACGCCCGACAAGCTCGCCGCCGCCCCCACCGCGCATGGCTTGCGCGGCGATTATTCGGCCATGCGCGCCGATTGGACGGTGCCGCAGCCTTATGCGCGCTACACGCCGCAGGATCACGCGCTGTGGCGCGCCTTGTACGACCGCCAGGCGCGGCTGGCGAAGTCGTACGCCGCGCCGATCTTTCTGCGCTCGCTCGCTGCGATGGATTGCGCGGAAGCTGTTCCCGATTTCGAAACGATCTCGGCGCGCCTGCGCAAGGCGACAGGCTGGGAGCTCGTCGCCGTGCCGGGCCTCCTGCCCGACGATGTTTTCTTTGCGCATCTGGCGAACCGTCGCTTTCCCGCCAGCTGGTGGATTCGTACGCCGGAAGAGATGGATTATCTCGTCGAGCCCGACGTGTTCCACGACGTGTTCGGCCACGTGCCGCTGCTGTTTGATCGGGTGTTCGGCGATTATTTGCAGCTCTACGGCCTCGGCGGCCCCAAGGCCATCGCGCATGACGCGACCGCAATGCTCGCCCGCCTCTATTGGTACATGGTCGAGTTCGGGCTGATCCGCACCGAGGACGGCCTCAAGGCCTATGGCGCGGGCATGCTCTCTTCCTTTGGCGAGACGCAGTTTTCCGTCGACTCGCCCGCGCCAAATCGCATCGGCTTCGATCTCACACGCGTGATGCGCACGCGCTATTGGATCGACCGCTACCAATCGACCTATTTCGTGCTCGACTCGTTCGAGCAGCTCTTCGCCGCTTGCAATGTCGATTTCACGCCCCACTACGAGGCGTTCGCCGCAACCGAACCATACGCGCCGGACGCGATCCTCGCGAGCGATCGGGTGATCCAGCGCTGAACCCACGCCGCCGCCTGAGCCGGCCCGCGATTGAGGGGCGCGCGTGTGCGTGATACGCCCCGCCTTCTCGCAAAAGGCCGCCCATGACCGATCCTGCACCGCATCGCTTCAACCCGCTTGGCTCGCTGTCCAACAGCTTCGCCGCCGGCGTGGCGCTGGTGCTGCCGTTCGTGGTGACCATCTGGCTGGTGTGGACGGTGGTCAATTTCATCGATCACCGCGTAATCCCGTTCCTGCCCGACGTGTTGCGTCCCTATGCCGAGCGCGTGCCGGGCGCAGGGCTCGTCATCGCGCTCGCGTCGCTCACGCTGGTCGGCGCACTGGTGGGCAATCTCGTAGGCCGGGCGCTGTTGCGCTGGGGCGAGCGCGTGATCAATCGCCTGCCGCTGGTCAACGCGGTCTATGGCGGCTCAAAGCAGGTGTTCAAGCAGGTCGCGGCGCCCGAGCGCACGTCCTTCCAAGAGGCCGTGCTGATCGAATTCCCCAGCCCCGGCCAATTCGCGATCGGCTTCGTCACCAACGAAAACACCTCCGACGTGGTCTCCGGCGATCCGCTGGTGGCGGTCTATGTGCCGCAGGCGCCGATCCCGACGTCAGGCTTTTTGATTTACGCGCCGCGCAAGGATTTGCGGCCGCTGTCGTTGAAGCCCGACGAAGCGCTTAAGCGCGTGATCTCTCTCGGCATCGTGAAGGCGGACGAGCCGAGCGCGCCGTGACGCTGCGGTTCTCCTTCTCCCCTTGTGGGAGAAGGTGGATTGTCGCGCAGCGACAAGACGGATGAGGGGTGTTTGCGATGCCTTGCAAGTGTTTGCGCCGACACCCCTCATCCGTCAGCTTCGCTGACACCTTCTCCCACAAGGGGAGAAGGAGAATCGCGTCATACGATCTTGAAATCCGACGGCTTCCAATCCGCCGCGGGATAGGCGGGCGCCATATCTTCCAAGACGCCGCGCACGATGGTCGCGATGATCGCGTTGCGGCGCCATTTCTTGTCGGCCGGCACGATGCGCCACGGTGCGTGCTCGGTGGAGCATTTCGCCAGCGCGACTTCGTAGGCGCGTTCGAAATCCGCCCATTTCGCGCGATCGTCGAGGTCGCCGGGATTGAACTTCCAGTTCTTCTCCGGATCGTCGAGGCGCTCCTGCAGGCGCTCCTTCTGCTCGTCCTTCGAGATGTGAAGCATGAATTTGAGGATCGTCGTTCCGTTTTCCGATAAGTGCTTCTCGAAGGCGTTGATCTGGGCGTAGCGCTGCGCGATGGCGGCGGCGGGCGCAAGTCCATGCACCTTCACCACCAGCACATCCTCGTAGTGCGAGCGGTTGAACACGCCGATCATGCCCTTGCGCGGAACCGCCTGGTGCACACGCCAAAGATAATCGTGCGCAAGCTCCAGCTCGCTCGGCCGCCCGAACGCCGTCACCTGCACGCCGAGCGGCCCGCACGCATTGAACACGCCGCGCACCGTGCCGTCCTTGCCGGAGGTGTCGATCCCTTGCAGCACCACAAGCAGCGCACGGGATTTCTCCGCCCAGAGCGTATCCTGCAGGCGATCGATCGCGGCGGCGCAGTCTGCTGTGTGCGCCTCCGCCGCTGCGCGATCGGGAAACAGATCGGCGCGTACGGCGTCGCGGCCGGAGAGCTTGGGCTTGTCGCCCGGATTCACGCGGATCTTGTCGTCAAGGCTGCGCCAATCCATGCGCGGCTCCTTCAGCGGAAGACGATCGTCTTGTTGCCGGAGATGATCACGCGGCGCTCGATGTGCCAACGCACCGCGCGCGCGAGCACCTGACATTCGAGGTCGCGCCCGATCTCGACGAGGTCGGCGGCGGATTGCTGATGCGTGACGCGCTCAACGGCCTGCTCGATGATGGGCCCTTCGTCGAGATCCGGCGTCACATAATGCGCGGTGGCGCCGATGATCTTCACGCCGCGCGCATGCGCCTGATGATAGGGCCGCGCGCCTTTGAAGCCGGGCAGAAAGGAATGGTGGATGTTGATGGCGCGCCCTTCCAGCGCGGCGCAGGTCTCGGGCGTCAGGATCTGCATGTAGCGCGCAAGCACCAGCATCTCCGCCCCGCTTGCCGCGATCGCCTGCAGCAGCGCGGCCTCGGCTTGCGCCTTGGTGTGCGGGGTGACGGGATGGGCATGGAAAGCTGCGCCGCGCGCCTGCGCGATCGGGCCCAGATCGTCGTGATTGGAGAACACGCC
This sequence comes from Hyphomonadaceae bacterium, assembly GCA_033764725.1. Taxonomy (GTDB): domain Bacteria; phylum Pseudomonadota; class Alphaproteobacteria; order Caulobacterales; family Aquidulcibacteraceae; genus RI-43. The sequence continues at coordinate 61,617 of JANRIR010000005.1, read as the reverse complement.
CACGATATCGGCGCGCAGCCAGCCGGACTCCACGCGGTTGAACAGATCGACGAGGCAGTGGCCGATCTTTGAAACCGCGAGAAAGAGTTTCGGCCGCGAGCCGGCGTCGAAGATGCGCCAGCTCATCGCGAAGCGCCGCGCGATGGGGGCGAAGCCGGCGTTCAATTCGTCCAGGCTGGCGCGCGCAGAATCCGGCGCCGCGAACGCCGCGCGCATGTAGAAATCGCCATTGTCGCGATCATGGAATTGGTGCGATTCGTCGATCGAGAGGCCGCGATCGGCGAGAAACGTCGACACCGCTGCGACGATGCCGATCGCATCGGGGCAGCGCAGCGTGAGGATGAAGCGCGCGCCATGCGAAAAGGGCTCCGCCGCAGCGGAGCCCTGATCGCGCGGAATCGCAGAAGCCATCAGCTCGCGTAATATTCGACAACGAGGTTCGGCTCCATCTGCACCGCATACGGCACTTCGCCGAGCAGCGGCACGCGCACATATTTCGCCGTCATCGCCTTGGTGTCGACGTCGAGATAATCGGGAATGTCGCGCTCGCCGCTCGCGAGCGCTTCCAGCACGATCGCCATCGAGCGCGCCTTTTCGCGCACCTCGACCACATCGCCCGCTTTCACCAGAAACGACGGAATGTTCACCTTGCGGCCATTCACCCGCACGTGGCCGTGATTGACGAACTGGCGCGCGGCGAACACGGTCGGCACGAACTTGGCGCGATAGACCACCGCATCGAGCCGGCTTTCCAGAAGGCCGATCAGGTTTTCCGCGGTGTTGCCCTTGCGGCGCGAGGCCTCTTCATAGACGCGGCGGAACTGCTTTTCTGTGATGTTGCCGTAATAAGTGCGCAGCTTTTGCTTGGCGACGAGCTGCAGGCCGAAATCGCTGGTCTTGCCCTTGCGGCGCTGGCCGTGCTGGCCGGGGCCGTAGGAGCGCTTGTTGACGGGGGATTTCGGGCGACCCCAGAGGTTCTGGCCGAACCGGCGGTCGGATTTGTACTTCGCTTGGACGCGCTTCGACATGGGCGACAGGCCCCTTCTTCTTCGTGACGGGGGCCGGCGGCTTCCCTGTTGAAGCCGCGACTGCCCTGGCGGAACCCCATCGACCCAGCATGCGCGGCTGGGCTAAGCCCTGCCGCGTGAAAGCGGGGCTTGTAGGGGCGCGGCGCGGGCGGGTCAACGGGGGCGGCGTCGGCGGCCCGCGACGTTAACGGAAAAACAGGCTGAACAGCGTACGGTGAAGGTTTGGGAGCCTCGCCCGTGCCGATCGCCGTCGCCGTCTGCCGCACCGCCGCGGTCAACTTCATCGCCTATTCGGGGCGCATCACCGAGGCCGACCTGGGCCCGCTGCTGCGTTTTTATCAGGCCGACGGCGCCGCCGCCGCCAAGCGCGACGAAATCCATGTGTACGAAAGCGGGACCGACCTCAGCGGGGTGAGCCGCGCCGCGCTGGAGGGTTTCCGCGCCGGCTTGGCCGAGGCTCTGGCCCATGAGCGCCTGCAGCTGACGCCGCGCGCGGCCTTCGTGTGCCACGAGCCCGCCTGCCTGCCGGTGATCGCCGAATGGTTCGACGTGGCGGGCGAAGACGATGCGCTGGGCGCCCAGCGGCGGCGGTTCCCGTCCGTCACGGCCGCGGCGGATTGGCTTTACCTGGAAGCTTCGACGGTGTTCGAGATCGAGGACGTGCGCCGCGCGCGCGCCGCGTAGGGCTGACGCCTGCGCGCGAGCCAGGTTCTCCCGCGCCCTCCGGTCGGCCCTCGCGAAGGCGAGGGCCTATTTCTGTTCTCAAAAGCTTGCGTTCTTGCAGTGAGAATTGGCTTGGACCAGCGATGGGTCCTCGCCTTCGCGAGGACCGAGCGGGTGAGGCGAACGGAGCGACAGGCAATCATGGTCGCCGCGAGAAGACGCCGGTCCGCTAGCCTTCAAGTTCGTACTGGCTTTGCAGATAGTTCTGCACGCCGATCTCGTTGAGCACCGATAATTGCGTTTCGAGGAAATCGATGTGCTCTTCGGTGTCGTCGAGGATGTCGGTCAAAAGATCGCGCGAGACATAGTCTTTCTTGGTTTCGCACACCGCGATCGCTTCGATCAGCGTCGCCCGACCGCGCGTCTCGGCGCCTAAATCCGCCTCCAGACGCTCCTTCACGGTCTCGCCGATCGACAGCTTGTGCAAATCCTGCAGGTTGGGGAAGCCGTCGAGCAGCAGGATGCGCTGCATCAGCCGGTCGGCGTGCTTCATCTCCTCGATGGATTCGTCGTACGTTTTCTTGCCGAGCTTGACGTAGCCGTTGTGGTCGTAAAGCCGCGCATGCAGGAAATACTGGTTGATCGACGTCAGCTCATTGGTGAGGCAGGCGTTCAACTGCTTGATGACGTCCGGGTCGCCCTTCATCGCTCACTCCGCTGCGACGAGCGACGCCTCCACTGCGCTGGCTCGCCGGGTCTGACATGTTTGCCGCGCCTGGCAAATGTGCTCGGCGATGTCGGGCAGGCACCGCCCGCAGCACGGCTCCAGGCCGAAATGGCCGAGCACCGCCTCCGGATGGTCCGCGCCGGCGCGGATGGCCTCCTCGACCTCCCGCCGCTTCACGCCGTTGCAATTGCAGACATACATGCCGAGTCGGCTCCTGTCTGCCGGCACCATACAAAACCCGGGCCAGAGATTGCAAGTCATTCGCACATGCGGGGATGAGCGACGGGCGCGTCACTGGACTGGTCTAAATTTTTGGTCTAACTTGCGGGTATGGTTATTGTCGGCGCCTACGAAGCGAAAACCCGCTTGGCCGCCCTGCTCGACCGGGTCGCCGCCGGAGAGGACGTTATCATCACGCGTCACGGGCGGCCGATCGCGCGCTTGACCCAGGCTGGCGCAGCCGCGCGCAGCGATGTCGACGCCGCGATCGAGGCTCTGAAGGCGGCGCGCATCGGCGTGACGGCGGGCCCTGGCGGCTGGAAGGCCCTGCGCGACTATGGCCGCCGGTGAGCGCTTTCGTGCTCGATTGTTCGATCGCCGCCGCCTGGTGCCTGGAGGATGAGGCGAGCGCTGCGACGGACGCGCTGATGGATCGCGCGCGCGACCATGGAGCGCTGGCGCCGATGTTGTGGCGGTGGGAGATCGCCAACGCGCTGGTGATGGCGAGGCGGCGACAACGGGTCGCCGACGCCGCCACGCAATTCGCGCTGCTGAGCGCATTGCCCATTCATATCGATGACGAGTCGCCGGCGCGCGCCTGGGACGCGACGGTCGCGCTCGCGGCGTCGCATCGCTTGAGCGTGTACGACGCCGCCTATCTCGAGATCGCAGCGCGCACCGGGCTGGAGCTGGCGACATTGGATCAGGCGCTGCGGGACGCCGCGGCGACGGCGGGCGTGCGCGTCATCCCGTAAGCGCCGCGCACGCGCGCGTCAGCCGCGCACCTGCGACGACACTGACTCCAAAAGTTGCGCCGATCCGAACGCGCCGCCTGCGGCTTTGCCGTTCAAGGCGAAATCCGGCGGCACGAGTTCGGGCCCCGCGCCTGGCGGCAGGGGCGGCGTGTAATAGCCCAGCGCATACGAGCCCATCGCATAGCCGATCAGCGCCTGAAGCTCAGGATCGAGGGTGCGCGCGATCTCCGGCGGGCAGGCGAGATATTGGTTCTCCTCCTGGCGCAGCCAGCCGAGCGTGTAGGTGATGTTGAGGCCGATGCGATCGTGATCGGCGACGTTCGCGCCGCCGCCATGAAACACCGATCCCGTATAAATGAGCGCTGAACCCTTCTTCATTTCGGCGTAGCCGATCTCTTCTGCAGCGAACGTTGCGTCGTCCGGCAGACGATGCGAGCCGGGAATGACCTGCGTCGCGCCGTTCTCGCGCGTGAAATCGGTCAGCGCCCAGATCGTGTTGAGCTGCGGCTCGATGTTTTTCAGATGCGTGCCCCAGGCCCAGCGATCGCGGTGGATCGCCTGCGCCGGCTGGCCCGGCATGATGCGGATCACCTGCCCCAGATGCAGTTGATAGCGTTCGCAATGCGGCTTCAGCACCCGGTCGCACAGCGCCAGCACGCGCGCGTCGCGCACGAGCGTGCGGCAGAAGGGCGAGCGCGCGACGAGCGCGCCGGTGCGCGTCGTCTTGTGGCCGGTGAAGCTGTCGCGCCCGACCGGCGTCGCGTCGATATAGGGCTTCAGCTCTGCAACCAGCGCATCGACCTGGGCCGGCGTCATGAGATCGGCCAGGACCAAAGCGCCGTCCCGGTCGAGGACCGCCATGATCGCGTCGGACGGCGCATCGGCGGGCAAGGTTTCAAGCGCGGGCATCGGTCTCTCCTTCAAGCGTCAAGATGCAAACAGCGGCGAGAGCAGCGCGCGCAGAGTCGCGCGCTGGCGTGCGGGCGGCCAGGTATCGGGCTCGAGCGTGGCGCGCGTGCCCACGCCGTCGATCGCAGCGACGATCGCATCGGCCGTGCGCGCGGCGCGCGCTGCGCCGAGGCCGGCCTTTTCGGCGATGTCCGCGGCGAGTTGCGCGGTGATCTCGGCGTAATAGGCGCGATGCTGGGCGCGCAGGCGTTCATCAACGATGGCGCGACCCCAGAAGGCGAGCCACACGCGCCATTCGCGGCGGCTCTCTTCGTCGAGCGGCAGAAACGCGCACGCCGCCTCGATCGGATCGCGCGCGGCGGCGCGCTGCTTGTCGAGGATGCGGCGCACGATTTCCGTGAGCGCAGCATCAAGCACGGCATCCTTGTCGTCGAAATAATGGGTGACCGCGCCGGTGGTGACGTCGGCGGCGCGCGCGACGTCGCGCAGGCGCGCGCCCTCCAGCCCGGCGGCGTCGATCACATCGATCGCGGCGGCGGCGATGGCGCGGCGTTGGGCGGAATGGTCGACCTGTTTTGGCATAACGGTGATTATAAATAAAACGCGGCCGCGGTCAAGCGCTTTGGCGCCGCCGCCGGATCGGCTATGTCGCGGCCATGGCCAAACCCGCCCCCGCCGCCGACCCCAAGGTCGGGATCGTCAGCCTCGGCTGCCCGAAAGCGCTCGTCGACAGCGAGCGCATCATCACCAGGCTGCGCGCCGAAGGGTACAGCCTGTCGGCGGACTATGCCGGCGCGGATCTCGTCATCGTCAACACCTGCGGCTTCCTCGACAGCGCGCGTGACGAAAGCCTTCAGGCGATCGGCGAGGCTCTGGCCGAGAACGGCAAGGTCGTCGTCACCGGCTGCCTCGGCGCCGAGGCCGATCTTATCCGCGACGCCCATCCGAGCGTGCTGGCGGTGACGGGGCCGCACCAGTACGAGGCGGTGCTCGATGCGGTGCATGCGCATCTGCCGCGCGTTCACGATCCGAAAATCGATCTCACGCCGGCGGAAGGCCTGCGGCTCACGCCGCGCCACTACGCCTATTTGAAAATTTCGGAAGGATGCAACAATCGCTGCAGCTTCTGCATCATCCCCGCCCTGCGCAGCGATCTGGTCTCAAGGCCGATCAACGCCGTGCTGAAAGAGGCCGAAGCGCTGGTGAAGGCGGGCGTGAAGGAATTGCTCGTCATCAGCCAGGATACGAGCGCCTACGGGCTCGACATCAAATACGCCGAATCCAAGTGGAAAGACCGTATGGTGCGCGCGCGCTTTCTCGATCTGGCGCGCGAATTGGGAGAGTTCGGCGTCTGGGTGCGGATGCATTACATCTATCCTTATCCGCATGTCGACGACGTGATCGGGCTGATGGCGGAGGGAAGAATCCTCCCCTATCTCGACATTCCGTTTCAGCATGCGAGCCCGCGCATCCTGAAGGCGATGCGCCGCCCGGCCAACCAGGAGCGCGTGCTCGAGCGCATCGCGGCGTGGCGCAAGATCTGCCCTGACCTCACCATCCGCTCATCCTTCATCGTCGGCTTTCCGGGCGAAACGGAGGAGGATTTCGAAACGCTGCTCGATTTCATCGAAGAGGCCGACATCGATCGCGCCGGCGTGTTCAAATACGAGAACGTTGCCGGCGCCGCCTCGCGCGACCTGCCCGGTCACGTCGACGAGGACGTGATCGCCGAACGCCATGAGCGCTTCATGGAGGTGCAAACCGAACTCGCCGACGCGCGCGCGCAAAAGCTGATCGGCCAGACGCTGGATGTGATCATCGACGGCTGGGATGACGAGGCGGAGGTCTATGAAGGCCGCACCAAGGCCGACGCGCCGGAGATCGACGGCGTCGTTTTCGTCGCCAGCGAACGCGATCTGGCGGAAGGGGACATCGTGCGCGTGGAGATCACCGACGCCGCGGGGCACGAATTGGCGGGGCGGGCTTGAGCGCATCTTGAGGCATCAAGACATCAAAGCGTAGACATCAAGACTTCAAAATGCTATTGGCGGGCCCATGCGAACAACGCTGACCCTTGACGACGACGTCGCCATCCAGATCGAACGCCTGCGCAAGGAGCGTGACATGGCGCTCAAGGACGTCGTCAACGAAGCGCTGCGGCGCGGCCTGATGGATCTGGCGAAGCGGCCGAAGGCACCGCGGTACGAAACGGGCGTGCATGACGCCGGCGCTGTGTTGATGGATGTCAAGGAAGCGTTGGCGATGCTCGACGAAGAGTATGATCGCAAAAAGCTTGCGACTTGATCCTCGTCGACGCCAATCTGTTGCTCTACGCTTATATGAACGCCGACTTGCGTCACACGCCCGCGCGCGCGTGGCTCAATGATGTAATCAATGGGCCAGCGCCCGTTGGCCTGCCGTGGGCCAGTCTGCTGGCGTTTCTGCGGATCAGCACCAATGCGCGCGCCTACGCGAAGCCTGCAAGCGTCGACCGCGCGTTCGCGCAGATCGAGGCCTGGCTGGCGCTTGAAGTTGTCTGGATTCCGCAACCAACGTCGAGACATGCGGAGATACTCGGGTCCTTGCTGCGGGCTTCGGGAGCGCGCGGCAACCTCACCACCGACGCACATCTCGCTACCCTCGCGATCGAACACGGGCTCACTGTGTGTAGCGCCGACGCAGACTTCGCGCGCTTTCCAGGCCTGCGCTGGATGAATCCCCTCGCCGCCTGACGCTACGGCCGGGATTGCGGCGAGGGCGGCGTTTGCTAGGCAGGGCGGGACGATCCGCGTCCGCAAACCTATGAGGCGACCCGATGCGCTATGATGATGTCGTTCTCGGCCGGCGCAGCATTCGCGGCTTCAAGCCCGAGCGGCCGCCGCGCGCCCTGATCGAGGAAATCCTCGCGCTGGCGATGCGTGCGCCGTCCTCGCTCAACACCCAGCCCTGGAATTTCACCATCGTCGCGGGCGCGCCGCTCGACCGCATCCGCGCCGGCAACACCGAGCGCAACCTCGCCGGCGTGCCGGAGAGCCGCGAGTTTCGCCGCGGTCCGCCTTATGAAGGCGCCCATCGCGAGCGCCAGATCGAAATCGCCAAGCAATTGTTCGCCGCCATGGGCATCGCCCGCGACGACAAGGCGGCGCGCCAGGACTGGGTGCTTCGGGGCTTTCGCCAGTTCGATGCGCCGGTGTCGATCGTGATCACCTATGACCGCACGATCCATGGCGGCGACATCGCGCCCTTCGATTGCGGCGCGGTGACGAACGCGCTTGTCAACGCCGCGTGGTCGCGCGGCCTTGGCTGCGTGATCAACAGCCAAGGCATCATGCAATCGCCCGTCGTGCGCGAACATGCCGGCATTCCCGACGATCAGGTGATCATGATCTGCGTCGCCATGGGCTATCCGGATGAAAACTTCCCCGCAAATCCGGTCGTATCAAAGCGCAAGTCCGTGCAGGAGGCCGCGCGCTTCGTCGGCTTCGAGGACTGAAGCGTGGCGCGCCGTCACCCCGCCTCGTTCAAATCCCCGAATGTCATGAACACGGTCGGGCCGTCGGTGGGGCCGCGATAGACGCCGCCGGCGGCGTTGATGCGCATGGCGATCGCCGCGAAGCGCCACGCCTCCAGCTCCGAGATCGTGACTTGCGGCGTCGTCAGATCGGCGAGCGCGTGCTTCTCGCCGAACCAGCGCGTGCGCTCGGCGGCGGCGCGCAGGCGTGTCTGCACGCTGGGATGATCCCAGCCCCAGGAAAACGCGCTGGTGCGTGGATTCCACGAGCCGATGATCTGCACCGGCGCTGCGAGCTTCACCCCATCGAAGCGCTCGAAGCGAATGAGCCCGCGCTCCTGATCGACAGCCCAGGTCGCGCCGGCGAGCTTCATGTCGTGGCCCAGCATCGTCTGGCGCGCATGCAGCGCGCGCCACGCCTCCGCCCAGTAGGAATCGACATCAACCACTTCGCCGTTCCACGGCGCCGGCGGCGCAGCCGATTGCGCATCGCGCTTGGCGAACAGGCGCTTCAACGGCGACATCGATCCTCCTCCGCGACGCGGCTTTTAGCCGAACGGGGCGTGCGCGAACATCGTGCGCTGCAGCCGATCGCCGCTCATGCGTCGTCGCGCTTGCGCCCGCCGCGCCCCACCGTCAGCGCCTTGATCGCCCCGCGCAGCGTTTGCACCTCCTGCTGCGTCAGCCGTGACCGCAGAAACAGCGCGCGCAGATTGCGTCGCATAAGGGGCGTCTTGTCCGGCGGATGGAAGAAGCGCCCGCGGTCCAGCTCTTCTTCGAGATGCTGAAACATCCCTTCGAGTTCGGCCTGCGTGGCTGGCGGGCTGTCGGAGGGGCGAAACCAGGGCGGCGCGTCAGACTCCTGGCGCGCCTCGCCGCAAGCGAAGCAGAAAATGGCGACCGCATTGGCCAGATTGATCGAGGGAAAGCCTGGATTGACCGGCATGGTGAGGATCGCGTCGGCGCGCGCGATCTCGTCATTGGTGAGGCCCGAGGCTTCCGCGCCGAACAGGACGATCGGCTTTTCGCCGGCCGCCACCGCCGCACGCAACAGGCGCGCCGCCTCGCGCGGGCCCCAGACGGGCTTCTCCATGTCGCGCGGACGCGCCGTCGCCGCCACCACCAGCGTGGCCTCCGCAAGCGCCGCGTCGAGGGTCCAGTCGAGCTTGGCGGCGTCGAGCACGGCGTCGGCGCCGGAGGCCACTGCGTACGCCTTGGGATTGGGCCAGCGGTCGCGCGGATCGACGAGCCGCAGCCCCGCCAGCCCGAAATTCGCCATCGCGCGCGCCGCCGCGCCGATGTTTTCGCCCATCTGCGGACGCACCAGCGCAATGGCCGGCCACGGCTCGGCGATCGGGGGCGGCATATCAGGCGCGCGGGTCATCGTCGCATTTCGGTGCTATGAACGGGCGGTCACGGAGGCTGGCGATGCCTGAAGTCTTCATTTCCTACGCGCGCGCCGACCGCAAGCATGTGCGGCTCATCGCCTTGGCGCTGCAGAAGGAAGGATTCAGCGTCTGGTGGGACCCCGAGATCAAGCCGGGCAAGAAGTGGAACGACGCCATCCGCAAGGCGCTGTCGCGGGCCGATTGCGTGGTGACGTGCTGGTCGCCGGCGTCGGCCAAGTCGGACTGGGTCGCCGCCGAGAGCCATCACGCCTACGCCACCGGCGGATTCGTGCCGGTGATGCTCAAGCCCTGCGTGCCGCCGCTGCCGTTCAACGTGATCCAGGCATCGGACCTCACCGCCTGGCGCGGCGATCCCGACGACGCGGAATGGGTGGCTGCGCTCGAGCGCGTGCGCGCCGCCATCGAAGGCAAGCGCCGGCCGCCGGTCGCGGCGCCGACGGCTGAAGAGGCGCAGGCGGCCGTTCGCGCAGCCGCCATCGGCGCCGCGAGCGTCGGCGCGACCGCCCAGGCCGAGCCGCCGCCGGCGGAATACGCCTTGTCGAAGACGCGCGGCCGGATGAAGCCGCGCGCCTCGCGCTTCGTGCTGGCGGCGGTTGTCGTCGGCGTGGTCATCACCGGCGGGCTGTGGGCCGCCGACGCCGCCGCGCCTGGCCTTCTGGCGACCTGGGCGCACCGCCTTGCGCCGCAGATTTTCCCGGCGCCGCCGGCGCCGGCCGAGTCCGCGCCCTTCACGGTCGACCCGATCCAGGAAGCCGCCTTGCCGACTCCGCCGGCCGCCCCGCCGGCCTTGACCCTCCTGGAAGAGCTGCCGCCTGACGTGGCGCCGGCGCCTATTGCGCCCGCGCCCGATCCCGCGACGCCGCCGCGTCGGCCCGGCGCCAATCCGGGCGCGTCTCTGGGTGGGCAATTGGAGGCGTGCGCCACGCGCCTTGCATTCGCCTGCCCCGCCGCCGCCGGGCGTGCGCCGCTGGGTTTTCGCGGCAACGGCGTGGTGGATCCGGCCGAGCGCCGCTTCCTCGCGACGCTCGGGGTCGCGCTCGACCCCGCCGATTCCGGCTCGGTGCGGACCTGCGAGGCGGCGCTGCAGGCCAGCGCGCCGTCGCCCGCGCTGCGTTCGGCCTGCGGTACGCTGATCTACCCCACGACGCCCGCGCCGCCGACGCAGGTCACCGCGACCCCGCCTGCAACGGCGACGCCCACGCGCGATCCCGCCGGGGCCCAGCCGGCCGCGCCCACCCGCGGCGTCGGCGAACAACTCGTCGAAGGCATGATCCGCCAATTGCCGGGCCTGCTCGCCCAGCGTGAACAAACGCGTGAACAAACGCGCGATCCGGCGCAGAGCCAGCCGCAGCAAGCGCAGCCTTCCCGCCAAAGCGCGCCAACGGCGACCACGCCGCCGCAAACTCAAACGCAGAGCGCAGCGCAACAATTGGCCACCCGCACGCCCTTGCCGGGGCTGCCCAGCGTGCAGCTCAGCATCGCCGGCATCGACGCCCAACTGGATCGCTGCCTCAACCAGCTTGCGCGCTATTGCTCGCCGCCGGCGACCGGCTTTGCAGCGGACGGGCGGATCTCAACCGCCGAGCGGGCGCTGTTGTCGTCGACCCAGCTGTTCCAATCCCCGGGCGCGCTGACCCGCGAGAACCTCCAGACCTGCGAGGCGCACGTGCAAGCGGCGGCGCGGCCTGCAACGACGGGCGCCACGCGCACGTATCTGCCGCTGGCGGCGGCATGCTCGACCCTGCCGGGCAACGTCATCGTGCGCTGAGCGCTTGCGCTTGCGCATGGGGGCGAAGCTGCTACCACACGCGCCGAGTTTTCCCGCAGTTTTCAGGATCGCGCCATGGCCAAGATCAAAGTCGCAAACCCCGTCGTCGATATGGACGGCGACGAAATGACCCGCATCATCTGGGCGCTGATCAAGGAAAAGCTGATCTTTCCCTATCTCGACATCGATCTCGATTATTACGATCTCGGCGTCGAACATCGTGACGCCACCAATGATCAGGTGACGATCGACGCGGCCAACGCCACCAAGAAGCACGGCGTGGCGGTGAAATGCGCCACCATCACGCCCGACGAAGCGCGCGTGAAGGAATTCAACCTCAAAGAGATGTGGAAGAGCCCGAACGGCACGATCCGCAACATCCTGGGCGGCGTGATCTTTCGCGAGCCGATCATCTGCAAGAATGTTCCGCGGCTCATTCCGGGCTGGACGCAGCCGATCGTGGTGGGCCGCCACGCGTTCGGTGATCAATATCGCGCCACCGATTTCAAATTTCCCGGCAAGGGCGTGCTGACGATCAAGTTCGTCGGCGAGGACGGCCAGGTGATCGAGCGCGAAGTGTTCAAGGCGCCGGGCGCCGGCGTGACCATGGCGATGTACAATCTGGATGAGAGCATCCGCGAATTCGCGCGCGCGTCGCTGAATTACGGCCTCTTGAAGGGCTGGCCGGTTTATTTGTCGACCAAGAACACCATCCTCAAAGCCTATGACGGGCGCTTCAAGGACATCTTCGAGGAAGTGTATCAGGCGGAGTTCAAGCAAAAGTTCGCCGATGCGAAAATCACCTACGAGCACCGCCTGATCGACGACATGGTGGCCTCGGCGCTGAAATGGTCCGGCGCGTTCGTGTGGGCGTGCAAGAATTATGACGGCGACGTGCAATCCGATCAGGTCGCGCAGGGGTTCGGCTCGCTGGGCCTGATGACGAGCGTGCTGTTGACGCCGGACGGACGCACGATGGAGGCCGAAGCCGCGCACGGCACGGTGACGCGCCACTTCCGCCAGCACCAGAAGGGCGAGCCGACCTCGACCAATTCCGTGGCGTCGATCTTCGCCTGGACGCGCGGCCTCGCCCATCGCGGCAAGCTCGACGGCAACCAGGCGCTGATCGATTTCGCGCTGCTGTTGGAGAAGGTGACGGTGGACACCGTGGAAGCCGGCCAGATGACGAAGGATCTCGCGCTGCTCGTCGGCGATCAGCAGAAATGGCTGACGACGGAAGGCTTCCTGGATGCGGTCGATGCGAATTTGCGGAAGGCGATGGCGTAAGGGGCCCGCCATTTCGGACGTTCGCGACGCGCCGAGCGGATATCCGGGATTGGTCGAAAGCGGGCGGTTGGAGCGGAATCGCGCGGCGTATCTCCGGCAGGGACAATGGATATTCGAGCACTGGAAAAGAGTATCGCTAAGCTGGCTACAGATTCCGGCATCGTGCTCAATAAGGATGGCTACGCAGGCTGGGGGCCAACGCTTGGCGACGAACCGGAAGTGCCGGAACACGTCGGCGAGGAAAAGGGTTACTTGCTGGCGGTGTGGCCCTGGCGGAGGTTGATGGTGGAATGCATCAACTACCTTTCAATCAACGCGCTGGCCTTCCAGCAGCTAGTTCGGAACGAGAAGTTTCAGCAGGATCTGTTCCGGGCGCTGTGTTCGCAACATGTAAAGGCGGCCAGCGATGCCATCTGCGTGCTTCACATGGCGGACCACGGCTACGTTGCACAATCGGCCGTGATTGCCCAGTCCTGCAAGGAATCTATGGAAGCATGCGCTCTCTTCATGCTCGACCCGTCAGCCGCAGACGTGTTCGTTGGCGCGGAGACCCTAGATGAGGCCAACGACGTTTGGTTTTCGACGATCCGAAAGGCGAGAAAGGCCGTTGACAAGGCGCTAACCAATCTGGCCCCCCGCGACGTGGACACCGCCGATTGGATGCACCACAAGAATCGACTCTTTGGCGCGCTGAAGCACCCTAGCCATATCGGGCCGATGCTGAACGCCTACGTAGAATGGGAAGATGGAAGAACGGCGCGACCTATGCTCCCGGCGAGGACGCTTGACTGCGTGACTGTCTTTCAGACAATCGCAGCAACGTGTTTTGAACTGGCGTCGATCGTATTGTTGGCCGCACATGGGCGACGAGACGATACATCTCCGGCGACGGCAACTGAAGATCGCCCGTATGAGATCGCCGGGTTCTTCGAAGAGGACTGGCTGGACTCCTACGCGTCGCGCGGACACAAATTCATGCAGAATCTGTGGTGCTTCTATATCGAGCGCCAGGAAGAACAGCCATTCGTTGCTTGGAGGCAGTCGCGAGTGTGAGTCCGCATACTGACGCCAGCACGCAGCGGCTGCATTGGAGCGCGGCGGCCGTTGAGATAAAGTGCGTTCCGGTGCTCCACCCTCCCCAGCCGCAAGGGACCGCCCCCATGAGCGATGCCGTCGGCCCTGGCGATCTCGTTCTGTGCGTCAATGCGGCGCCGAACCATGTCACGGGGGAGCCGGTTCCACTCGTCGCCGGGGAGACGTATCGCGTCCGCTCGGTGCTGGATTTCGCCTGCCCGTGCGGACGCTCAGACGCCTTGCTCGACGTCGGCGTCGACTTCGCGTGGTGCCAGTCGCGCTTCCGGCTTTTGCCCAAGCCGAAATTCGAAGCCAAGACGCGCCGCACCCGCGCACCCAAGGACATGGAGCCGGCATAACCGCGCCGTCATCGCGGCGGCCCGCATCAGGCTGACTTCCAGATCATTTGGCGTTAGGACATCGCCTTGCGACGGGGAGCGAAGGCGATGGCGATCACCATGCATGCCGATGCGGATGCGCGCTTCCTGCGCGCCGCGATCACCGTTATGGCGGCGGTGCTGGTCAGCGGTTTCATCGTGCAGCTCGCCGCGGGACGCTCTAGCTTCAATGCGCCCTTGATCGTGCACGCGCACGCCGTCGCGTTCATGGGCTGGGTGGGGATCACGGTCGCACAAGTCTGGCTGGCCGCGACCGGGGCGCTTAGCCTGCACCGGACCTTGGGCCGCCTCGCCGTGGTCTATGCTGGCGCGCTGCTCGTGCTGGGCCCGTGGGTGACGATCGCCGCCGCGCAGGCCGGGCGCGTGCCTTTCTTTTTCCAGCCGCAGCATTTTTTGTTCGCCGATCCCGCAACGATCGCGGCCTTCATCGCGCTGTTCGCCGCCGCCATCGCGCTGCGCAAACGCACCGATTGGCACGCGCGGCTGCAGATCGGCGCGTTCACCGCGATCATGGGACCCGGCGTCGGCCGCATCCTGCCGATGCCCCTTTTAACGCCTTACGCCTTCGAAATCGCCGCGCTGATCCCGATCATCGTGTTGCTGATCGGCGCCGGGCGCGATCTGCGCGTGCATGGCCGCGTGCATCCCGCCTGGCTGTGGAGCGCGGGCGCGCTCATCGCAGCGCTGATCGCAGCCCGGCTTATCGCGTTTTCGCCGCTGGGCGATGCGCTCTATGCGCTCGCGATCGGCGACAGCCCGCTCGCGGCGCCGGACGGCCGCGCCTTCCCGCCGCCGCCAGGCGCGATCGTTCCCGATGTTGGGCAGTAGAGAGGCACACATGGCGGCGATCCGCGACATCCGCGCAGGCGACAAAGCGGGATGGCTGCCGCTGTGGCGCGGCTATCTCGATTTCTACGAAGCGCCGTTCGACGCCGAGATCGCCGATCTCTCCTTCGCGCGTTTGCTCGATCCGACAGAGCCGATGTTTGCGCTCGTCGCCGAGCGCGACGGCGCGCTGATCGGCATCGTGCATTGCATCCTGCACCGCTCGATGTGGACGCGCGGCGACTATTGCTATCTGCAGGATTTGTTTGCGGCGCCGGAAGCGCGTGGTCAGGGCGTCGGGCGCGCGCTGATCGAGGCGGTTTACGCCCGCGCCGACGCGCTTGGCTGCGCGCGCGTCTATTGGCTGACGCAGGAGAGCAACGCGACCGCGCGGCTCCTGTACGACCGCGTCGCCAAGGCGTCCGGCTTCATTCAATACCGTCGCTGACCGCAACGCGCCGTGCGCCGACTAAAGCCCGGAACGCTCGGCCCTCGCGCAGGCGAGGGCCTATCGCGCCAAAGAATTTCCTGCTGTCGAAAATGTCGTGGCATCACATGCGAACAAGGATGGGCCCTCGCCTCCGCGAGGGCCGAGCGGAAGCGCTGATCGCCTACAGCCGGAGCGGCTCCACCTCCACCGCCTCCCATTCGTCGAGCCGGTACAGCATGCCGCGATGGATCGCCACGAGCGCGCCCTCGCCCCATTCCTGCACGAGGCCCGCGTCCTCCGCGCGCGCCTCCCATTGCGTGCCGTCCTCGCACAGCACGACGCGGCCCTCGGCCAGGATCGAGTCGATCGCGGCGATCGCACCCGACGCCGCGCCCGCATTGAGGCCGAGTCGAAAGACGGACAGAATCGCGCCACGCTGATCATCGCTCAAGGCGGGCCAGCGCAGGCGGTCATAGACTTCGGGGCCCAGAAAGGCCGCCAGAGCATCCGGTTGTGCCGACACGTCATCCCCTCGCGAATCGGAGTCACGACCTGACTCTGATTTGGTTGCGTAGACCTTACCGCGCATGGGCGTGGGCAGGCCCGTGACGCGCGTCGCAGGGACGACGACTCACGGTCGCTCCGACTCACCGGGGCCGGCGCAGGATGAATTCCGGATCGCGCGCGGCGCCCACGGCGAAAAAGTACGAGCCGACCTGGACGAAGCCGTGACGCGCATAAAAGCGCTGCGCGCGCGCATTGTGCTGATAGACGCCGAGATAGATCGCATCGGCGCCGGCGTCGTGGGCGCGCGCCAGCGTCCACTCCATCAGCGCGTCGGCGACGCCGCGCCCCTTCGCCTCGGCGCGCAGATAGAGACGATGCAATTCATAGGGCCGCGCATCCTGAACCGGCATCGGCAGCTTGTAGGCCCCCGCTTTGGCGAAGCCGATCAGCGCGCCCTCTTCGAAGGCGAGACAATGGGCGGTTTCGGGATCGGCGATCTCGCGGCGCTGGATCGCCTCGCCATAGGTCGCGGCTGCGTAGGCCGCGCTGTCGGCTGCGGAATAGAGATGGCCGAACGTCTCGAAGAAGGTGGCGCGCGCGATGTCTGCGAGCGCGGCGGCGTCCTCCTCGCGCGCCGCGCGCAGAACAAGGCTCACGCGCCACGCGCTTTCGCCAACGCCGCGCGCACCGCCGCCAGCGCGTCCTGCGCGGCAGCGCCATTCGGGCCGCCGCCCTGGGCCATGTCGGGGCGTCCGCCGCCGCCCTGGCCGCCGAGCGCTGCGACGCCGGCGCGCACCAGATCGACCGCGGAGATCTGCGCCTTCAGATCGTCGGTGACGCCGACCGCGAGCGCGGCCTTGCCGTCCTCCACCGCGACATAGGCGACGACGCCGGAACCGATCTGCGCCTTGCCCTCGTCCACCAGGCCGCGCAAATCCTTCGCCGGCACGCCGCTCAGTGCGCGGGCCAGAAAGGCCGCGCCGCCGACCGTCTCGGGCGCCGCCTGCGCCTGGCCGCCGCCGTCGCCGGCGAGCGCGAGCTTCTTCTTCGCTTCCGACAATTCACGCTCGAGCTTGCGGTTCTCGTCGGCCAGCTTGGCGACGCGTTCGGGCGCTTCCGGCAGCGGCGCGCGCAGCGTCGCCGAGATCGCCTTGGCGAGATTGGCCTGCGCCTTGAGATGCGCAAGCGCCGCCGCGCCCGTGGCGGCCTCGATGCGGCGCACGCCCGCCGCGACGCCGCTCTCCGACAGGATCGCAAACAGCGCGATGTCGCCGGTGCGCGACACATGCGTGCCGCCGCACAATTCCACCGAATAGGGCTTGTCGTCGGCGGCGAGGTTTTGCCCGAGCGCCAACACGCGCACGCGTTCGCCGTACTTCTCGCCGAACAGCGCCAGCGCGCCGGCCGCGATCGCTTCGGCGGGCGCGATTTCCTGCGTCCGCGCCTCGGCGTTCTGACGCACCACCGCGTTCACTTCGTCCTCGATGCGCTCGATCTCTTCCGCCGTGACGGGCTGGCCGTGCGAGAAATCGAAGCGGAAGCGATCGGCCTCCACCAGCGAGCCCTTTTGCGTGACATGCGGGCCGAGCACGTGGCGCAATGCGGCGTGCAGCAGGTGCGTGGCGGAGTGGTTGGCGCGGATCTTCCTGCGCCGCTCCGCATCGGCCTTCAGCGTCGCTTGCGCGCCGAGCTTCACCGAGCCTGACGTCAGCCGCCCGACATGGCCGTGCAGCGCGCCGGCGCGCTTCTGCGTATCCTCGACCACGAAGGTCGCGCCATCGGCGAAGCGGATTTCGCCGTGATCGCCGGCCTGTCCACCGGATTCGGCGTAAAAGGGTGTGCGGTCGAACACGATCTCCGCCGCTTCGCCGGCCGCGAGCGTTTCGGCGCGCGCGCCCTTCTTGACGATGGCCGCGAGAACGCCTGCGCCCTCGACGCCGCCATAGCCGAGAAACTCGGTTGCGCCGAGCGCATCCTTCAGCGCCAGCCACACGCCGTCGTCCGCAGCTTCCCCGGAGCCGGCCCAGGATTGGCGGCCCTGCTCGCGCTGGCGCTCCATCGCGGCGTCGAATTCTTCCGTGTTTACGGAAAGATTGCGCCCGCGCAGAATATCCTGAGTCAGATCGAGCGGAAAGCCGAACGTGTCATAGAGTTTGAACGCAGTCTCGCCCGAGAGCGCAGCGCCCGGCTTGAGCGCGGCGATCTCATCCTCCAAGAGACGCAGGCCGTTGCCGAGCGTGCGGCGGAAGCGCTCCTCTTCCTGCTCCAGCTGATCGAGGATCACGGGGCGCGCGCGCTCCAGCTCCGGATAGGCCGCGCCCATTTCGGCGATCAGGGTCGGCGCGAGTCGGTGCATGAGCGGCTCGGCGGCGCCCAGAATGTGCGCATGGCGCATGGCGCGGCGCATGATGCGGCGCAGCACATAGCCGCGCCCCTCGTTCGACGGCGACACGCCGTCGGCGAGCAGAAAGCACGACGCGCGCAGATGGTCCGCGATGACGCGATGGCTGGCGGCCTGCGCGCCCTCGGCGCGGGTTTTGGTCAACTCCTCGGACGCCGCAATGAGGGTGCGGAACAGATCGATCTCATAATTCGAGTGCACGCCTTGCAGGACGGCGGCGACCCGCTCGAGCCCCATGCCGGTGTCGATCGACGGCTTCGGCAGCGACGTGCGCCGGCCGTCGGCGAACTGCTCGAATTGCATGAAGACGAGATTCCAGATCTCGATGAAGCGGTCGCCGTCCTGGTCGGGTGAGCCTGGCGGACCGCCGAAAATATGCGGCCCGTGATCGTAGAAAATTTCCGAGCAGGGTCCGCACGGGCCGGTGTCGCCCATCGACCAGAAATTGTCGCTGGTGGCGATGCGGATGATGCGTTCATCCGCCAGGCCGGCGATCTTGCGCCACAGGCCGTGGGCCTCGTCGTCGTCATGATAGATGGTGACGAGCAGCTTTTCCTTCGGCAGCGCGAAATCGCGCGTCAGCAAGGTCCAGGCGGCCTCAATCGCGCCGTCCTTGAAATAATCGCCGAAGGAGAAATTCCCCAGCATCTCGAAGAAGGTGTGGTGGCGCGCGGTGTAGCCGACATTGTCGAGATCGTTGTGCTTGCCGCCGGCGCGCACGCATTTCTGGCTTGTCGCGGCGCGCGGAAAAGGCGGCGTCTCAGCGCCGGTGAAATAGGTCTTGAACTGGACCATCCCGGCATTGGTGAACAGCAGCGTCGGATCGTCGTGCGGCACCAGCGGCGAGGAGCCGGGCAGCGCATGATCCCGCGCGTGGAAAAATTCCAGAAACCGGCTGCGGATCTGGTTCACGCTCGGCGCGCCGGCCGCGCCATGCGGGCCGCTATGGCGCTGCGCGCCGGATTTGGGGGACGATCCCGACATGAACACCTTCGCACCGACTAGACCTGCACGGGCGGCGCTTCAGCCGGAGCGGCTTCAGGCGACGCGCGCGCGAGGCTGGCGCCGCGGGCCCTCCCACGGCGCACGACCCGCGCGTGCGCTTGGTATAGGTAGCGCCGCTGCGCGCGCCAAGTCGCCGGCGAAGGCGCGGCTGCGCGGGGGCGGCCGCGGCCCGGCGGCTCCGCCGGCGGACCCTGCACGCCGCGACCGCGCCACGTCCCCGGTTGCGCGCCTACTCGTCCTCGCCAGCCTCCGGGCCGGCGTACATCTCTTCCGAGACCAGCCCCGATTTCTGCCGGATGGCGTCCTCGATGGCGTTCGCTGCGTCAGGGTGCTCCTTCAAGAACCGCCGCGCGGCTTCCTTGCCCTGGCCGATCTTCTGCGACCCGTAGGCGTACCAGGCGCCCGATTTCTCCACCACGCCAGCCTTGACGCCCAATTCGATCAGCTCGCCGGTCTTGGAGATGCCTTCGCCGTAGATGATATCGAACTGCACCTGCTTGAACGGCGGGGCGACCTTGTTCTTGACCACTTTCACACGGGTCTCGGAGCCCACGACCTCGTCGCGCTCCTTGATCGAGCCGGTGCGGCGGATGTCGAGGCGCACCGAGGCGTAGAATTTCAGCGCGTTGCCGCCCGTCGTCGTTTCGGGATTGCCGTACATGACGCCGATCTTCTGGCGGATCTGGTTGATGAAGATCACCAGCGTGTTCGATTTCGAAATCGAGGCGGTGAGCTTGCGCAGCGCCTGGCTCATCAGCCGCGCCTGGAGGCCCGGCAGAGAATCGCCCATTTCGCCTTCAAGCTCCGCGCGCGGCGTCAGCGCGGCGACGGAGTCCACCACCAGCACGTCGATCGCGCCGGAGCGCACCAGCGTATCGGTGATTTCCAGCGCCTGCTCGCCATTATCCGGCTGCGACACCAAAAGGTCGTCGAGATCGACGCCGAGCTTCTTGGCGTAGACGGTGTCGAGCGCGTGCTCGGCGTCCACGAAGGCGCACACGCCGCCGCTCTTCTGCGCTTCGGCCACGCAATGCAGCGCCAACGTCGTCTTGCCGGAGCTCTCAGGCCCATAGATCTCCACGATCCGGCCGCGCGGCAGACCGCCGATGCCCAGCGCGATGTCGAGGCTGAGCGAGCCGGTCGACACCGCCTCGATCTCCACGGCGGCGTTCTTCTCGCCCATCCGCATGACCGAGCCTTTGCCGAACGCGCGCTCGATCTGCCCAAGCGCCGCCGCCAAAGCCTTCTGCTTGTCGGTCTCCATCTCTTCCACCAGCCTCAACGCCGCCATTGTGATCGCTCCCTGTAGGCCTGAGTCCGACGCGAGGGCCAGTCCGCTGCGCGCATCATGCCAATGACCTGCGCAATGTACCTATTTTGTTCTGGAACGCAAGCAGAACGTTTCGGTACTGTCTCAGATTGAATTTTGGCGCTGCTGACCCGGCCTTGAAGTGACGCACGGCGCGGCGCATGCTTAGCGCTATGGATCGGCCAGAGGTCAGCTCGAACATCTATGCCTATGAGCGCTCATGGGCGCCGGGCCGCTTTGTGCGCCGGCCGCACCTGGCGCTTCGCTATGAGCTGACGGCGGACGCTGACAGCCGCTTCCCGATCCGAAAGAACACCGACTGCGCGGCAGAAGCCTTGGCGCTCGCGCGCCGCTATGCCGCGCTGTGCATGACCGTTCACGTTCGCGACCGCGCCCAGCGGCGCGCCTATCTCACAGAGGCCATGCTTGAGCATCTGGCCGCAGAGGAGCTTGCCCCATGCCCACCGGACCAAAAGGCGAAAAGCGCCCTGCCGACGCCATCGCACGCGCGATCAAGGTCGGCCGCATAGCCGTCGGCGAAGACGAAGACAGGCCGGCGCCCGATGACGGGAAAGACCCCAACGCCAAGGCGCTGGGGAAGAAGGGCGGTGCAGCGCGCGCGAGGGCCATGAGCCCGGAACGGCGGGCGGAGATTGCTAAGAAGGCGGCGGCTAAGCGTTGGAAGAAGCCTTCTTGATCTCGACTTCATCGGCGTCGCCGTAGGCGTCTTGGAAAGCCATTTCTATTTGCCGAAGCCAACGCACGCGTGCGTCTGCAGGAAATTTTTCGCCACGTGGCGGCAGCTTCTTGATCAGCGCCGCAACGACCACGTCGAGATCGTCGCGCCCGCCATCATCGCCTCCACCGCTATTACGTCGCGCTCGTTCAACTGCGGCTTCATCTGCTCCAGGCGCTCCCGCTTCGATGGGGCGAGTTTCGGGCGGCGCATCCTGCTTTCCTGTGACGGGCATAACCAAGCGATCCGGGCCCGCCCAGAAGAATCCCGCTTGCTTAGCTGAGCGATCAAACGCCTGGCGCGCCTTATCCTTCTGCTTCGGCGAGACGCCAAGCGCGACCATTTCGCGTTCTAGCGCTGCCGGAGGAGGAAGCTGGAACCCCTTGTACTTCTCAAAAACCGCTCGATAGAGTGGAACGGTTAGGAACGCCTCCACCCGACAAGCTTTTTCATGCGCCGGCTCGATGATACGCCGTCCCAAGTCGGTTAGGCGCACAATGCCGCGCTCATTTTCGGTCAGGCCGAAGATGCGGGGGAAGGACAGGCGAAGGCGAAATGCGCCGCTAGACGGCACCTGTTTGAGATAGCCTGCGACCTGATCAATACCGCATTCAACGCCGCCGACGTCGCGGATCGCTCGCGCAAAATCAATCGCATCGTCCAAGTCGCCATACGGAAACTCGATTGTGGACATCAAGCGCTTCTGAACCCCCGCATCACCTTCGGGGGCGGCGTCATTCGCGGGCGCGGTTTGTTCTTCGGTCATCGAGGCGGTCTCCGCCCGTACGGCGGGCATGCAGCGCCCGCGCGGAAGGCGGGTCATGCGTGCGGTATATGCCCAAAAAGCCAAATCGTCAAACAATAATGGGCTTTTCAGAAGACTGGGCTTACCTGTTTGCGGATATCCTCATTGACTTCGTTTCGCGTGAGCGTATGGTTTCCGCCGCGCAACGCGCGAGAAAGGGGAAATCCATGGTCATGAGGGTCGCCCTAGCCGGCGCAACGTCCACGGCGCTGGGGCGGGCAAAATGAGAGACGCCGCCGCCCGGATCAGGGGCGACGGCGTCAATGTGGGCCAAGAACGATTTCCATCCGAACTGGCGGCGGCGAGCATATCACCGCCGCCGCATTTTGTGAATCTGGCGCGATATGCTTGACGCCAAGCATAAAAGTTCATATGTTGCGGGCATGGCCAACGTCCTGCCCCTCGAAAAGCGCGCCCAAATCCTTTCGATGCTCTGCGAGGGGGTCTCAATGCGCGCGATCTCCCGGCTCGTGGGCGTGTCGATCAACACGGTCTCCAAGCTTTTAGCGGACGCGGGCGAGACGTGCCTGGACCTGCACGACGAGCTCGTGCGCGGCGTCGCCGCCCAGCGCGTCCAGTGCGATGAAATCTGGAGTTTCAACTACGCCAAGGAAAAGAACGTCGCGACGGCGAAGGCGGCGCCGGCCGACGCTGGCGATATCTGGACGTGGACCGCGATCGATCCGGATTCCAAGCTGATGCTGGCTTATGTCGTCGCGGGGCGCACGCCTGAAGCGGCGCACGCGCTCATGTCCGATCTTGCGGCGCGCCTGAGCGGTCGCGTCCAGCTCACCACGGACGGGCTCGGGATGTATCGCCGCGCCGTCGACTATGCCTTCGGCGAGAACGTCGATTTCGCGCAGCTCGTGAAGGTCTATGGCGAAGCGCCGGGCGCCGGCCCTGAGCGCAAATATTCCCCACCCGTCTGCGTCGGCGCGCACAAGGTCGGCGCGATCGGCAACCCCGACCCCAAGCACATTTCAACGTCTCATGTGGAGCGCGCCAATCTCACGATGCGCATGGGCATGCGCCGCTTCACGCGGCTGACCAACGCGCATTCCAAGAAGTACGCCAACCACCTCTACGCGCTGGCGCTGTTTTTCATGCACTACAATTTCGTGCGCCAGCACAAGGCGCACAAGCTCTCGCCCGCGATGGCGGCGGGGATCGCGGATCGCCTGTGGAGCGTGGAAGATATCGTGACGGCGATCGATGCGCGGGCGGCGCCGGCCAAGAAGCGCGGGCCATATAAGAAGCGGGCGGCGTGAGTCGGAAACGTTCGCTTAACCCCGTTTCTTTACGGATGGGAAGCCAAGCGAAATGGGCCGCGCTCCCTTCCAGAAGGAGGCGGCCCGCCAGTACATCAAATTGGCAGCCGGGGTACCCCGGTGAAGGGGCGGTCCTGCAGGGGCCGCCCTTTCTTTTTGCCTTGTCGCACGAGCCGGTTAACAGATTGTTCCCACAATATTGTGGGGAAACAAGATGGCGCGTCCCGCCGACGCCTACGGGCTCAATGTTACTGTTTCAGAACGCACCGCAGAATTCTTGGATTACTTGATCCACATAGTCGGGACGAACCTGGGCAAGACCCGAACTGGCGTCGCAACATCGATCGTCATCATCGAACTGGAAAAGATGATGGAGCGCGATCCATACGCGCTCTACTGGAAGCAAGGGCTTCCGCCCATCCCTCCTGACCCAAATTCAAACTGAGACAGTGCCAACGTTTCGCCGCATTCACGCCCCGCGGTCTCGCCAAAAGCGGGCTGCGGCGTTAAGTACGTGACGGGGCTCGGGACCGGGGAGCGCGCATGAGCCAGACCTTGGCGCCCGCACGGCCGGCCGGGCCGCCGCCGACCCTCGAGGCCGTGACGTTTTTCCGCATGAAGACGGCCGCTTTGCACGATGCGCCGGCGCCGGACGCCGACGAGCCGGTGGTCGTGCTCGTCTCCGGCGCCAATGGCGGGCTGATCGCCGTGGCGCCCGGCGCGCGGGTGATCGCGCTCGCTCAGGTGCGCCCGGGCGTGCGTGTGCGCTTTTTCGAGCGCTGACGCGAAAGCCGGTGTTGCGCGGCATATTGTTCATGATATGTTCGCGCCATCCAGCAGGAGTTCGCCCATGGCCGTCGCGCTCACGTTCTACACCAACCCGATGTCGCGCGGCCGCATCGCCCGCTGGATGCTGGAGGAGTTGGGCCAGGCCTATGAGACGGTCGGTCTGGAGTATGGCGGGTCGATGAAGGCGCCGGCCTATCTGGCGATCAATCCGATGGGCAAGGTGCCGGCGATCACGCACGGCGATGTGGTCGTCACCGAATGCGCGGCGATCTGCGCCTATCTGGCCGACGCCTTCCCCGAGTCCGGGCTTGCGCCGCCGCCCGGCGCGCCGGAACGCGGGGCCTATTACCGCTGGCTGTTCTTCGCGGCGGGGCCGCTCGAACAGGCGAGCACAAACGCCGCGCTTGGCTTCGCTGTCCCGGACGAGCGCAAGGCGATGGCGGGCTACGGCTCGCTCGCCGATACGGTCGACGCGCTCGAGCGCGCCGTCGCCGGCAAAAGCTTCATCGCCGGGGACCGCTTCAGCGCCGCCGATGTCTATGTCGGGGCCCAGATCGGCTGGGGGCTGCAGTTCGGCTGGCTGGAGCCGCGCCCCGCCTTCGCCGCCTACGCCGCAGGATTGACGAGCCGGCCGGCCTTCGCCCGCGCCAAGGCGCTGGACGACGCGCTGATTCCGGCCGCGGCCCCGCCTTGAGCCGCCTTGACTTCGCCCGACCCGGCCCGTATCCACCGCGCTTCGTTTTTCGGACCGTGCGCTAGAGCAATCCCATGAAGGTGAAGTCCTCCCTCAAGACGCTGAAGACGCGCCATCGCGCGTGCCGCGTCGTGCGCCGCAAGGGCCGGGTCTACGTGATCAACAAGGTCGATCCGCGCTTCAAGGCGAAGCAAGGCTGACATCCGCGCAAAATTTAAGGTGACGGCCGGCTGCGTTGCGCACGACGCAGTGTATGGTGCGCGCATGATTTCCTGGATTCGGGCTTTGGCGGCGGTAGCGCTCGCTTGCGCGCTTGCGGCGTGCGGGCTGCTTGCGCCGCGCGCCGCGCCCGATCCGCAGCTCGACGCCCTGTTCGCCGCCTTGAAGGACGCCCCCGACGCGACCGCAGCGGCGCGAGCGGAGCAGCAGATCTGGGCGCACTGGTCCCGCTCCGGCTCGGCCACTGTCGACGTCCTGCTTGACCGCGCCGCCGCCGCGCAGACCAATGGCGATCTGCGCCTCGCGCGGCAATTTCTGCGCGAAGCGGGCGATCTTGCGCCGCGCTACGCCGAGCCCTGGAACCGCCAGGCCACCATCGCGTATGACGCGCGCGATTTCACCACCGCGATCGACGCGATCCAGGAAACCTTGAAACGAGAGCCGCGCCATTTCGGCGCCCTCACCGGGCTTGGCCTTATCTATGAAGAGATGGGCCAGACGCGCGCGGCGCTCGAGGCCTATCAATCCGCCCTCGCCATCCATCCGTACTATGACGAGGCGCGGCGCGGCGTCGCGCGCCTCAGCTCGCAGGTCAACGGAACCGAAGCATGATCAAAATCGCCGCGATCGTCGCGCTGGTCGCGGCGATCGTGTTGGCGCTCAACAGCGCGGCCTATGGCCGGCGCGTGGAGAAGCGCTGGCCGCCCATCGGCCGCTTCGTGCGGGTCGAGGCCGCACGACTGCACGTCATTGAGCGCGGCCCCGCCGACGCGCCGCGCGTGCTTATGCTGCACGGCGCCTCCGCAAACGCCCGCGAGTTCACCGGCGCGGTGGCGTCGCTCTTGGAGATCGACCACCGCCTGCTGATCGTCGACCGCCCAGGCTACGGCTATTCGTCTCGGCCCCCCGGCAGCCGGCGGCTGGCGGTGCAGGCGCGGCTGATGGCGGCGCTTTTGGAGCAGGACGCGCCGCGCGGCGCCGTGGTCGTGGCGCACTCGCTGGGCGCCGCCGTGGCGCTGCGGCTGGCGCTCGACCGGCCCGATCTCGTGCGCGGCCTGGTGCTCGCCGCGCCCGCCAGCCACCCCTATCCCGGCGGCAACGCCTGGTGGGCGACGCTCGCGGCGACGCCTGTCCTCGGCCACGCCTTCGCCTATGGCGTGGTTCCCCTCGCCAGCGGCGCAAGCGTGGGCGCGGTGCGCAACACGTTCCGCCCCGCCCGGCCGCCGCCGACCTATGCGGACGACGCCGGCGTGCCGCTCGCCTTTCGCGGCGGGGCGTTTCGCGCAAGCGCGCTCGACGTCACCGCCTCGCGCGAGGAATTCGCCGCGCAGGCGCCGCGCTATCCCGACATCTGGCAACCCGCCATCATCATCACCGGCGACCGCGATCGCGTGGTCAGTCCACGCATCCATGCGCGCGCGCTCGCCGAAGACCTGCCGGCGGCGGAGCTCGTCACCACGCCGGGCGTCGGCCATATGCCGCACCAGAAGCGCCCCGACCTGATCGCCGCCGCAGTCCGCCGCGTAGCGGAAATCGACGCCGCGCGCGCAGCCGAATAACCTTGGTCCCCAACGACCGATTCTGGGGATAACAAGGGGACGATCATGGCTGATTTCGGCGCGAGCGAGTTCGGCGGCGACGATGTGACGGCGCCGCAGGCGTTGACGCAAACCACCAAGGAGAAACTTCGCCAGGTCGTCGCGCGCATCGAGCGCCTGGAGGAGGAAAAGGCCCAGCTCGCCGCCGACATCAAAGACATTTACGGCGAAGCGAAATCGATCGGCTTCGATACGAAAGTGCTGCGCAAGGTGATCCGCCTGCGCAAGCAGGACCGCCGCGAACGCGCCGAGCAGGAACAGATGATGGACCTCTATCTGGCCGCGCTCGGCGAGATTTGAGGCGCAGCCGCCGCGGGCTTTTCATGCTAGCATCCGCGCATGCCCCGCGCGGTCGATCCCCGGCGCACGCGCAAAGCGATGCGCGCCCTGCAGCGCCTCAAGGCCGCGCAGGAGGGCGGCGCGACCGCAGAGGACTTTTCCGGCTGGGAGAATGAATTCCTGCAGGAGGTCGGCGCGCGGCTGGACAAGTTCGGCTCCGCCTTCGCCGATCTCTCCAAAGGCGCCCCGGAGGACGCCTTGTCGCGCCTGCAAACCGCCAAGCTCAAAGAGATCGAGGCCAAGGCGAAAGGCAAGCCGCGCAAAGGCCTGCAAACGCGCAAACCCCTGGGCTGGAAGAAGCGCGCCGTCGCGCCGCCGGACGGCGACGCCGACGGCGAGAGCGACACCTAGCCTTCCGCGGCGACCTTGCCGTCATCGAGGCCGTACTCGCGCATCTTGCGATAAAGCGTCGAGCGGCCGATGCCGAGACGGCGCGCGATTTCGCTCATGTGGCCGGCATAATGATCGATGGCGAGCGCGATCAGATCGCGCTCCACCGCCTCCAGGCTGCGCAGATGGCCCGCGCCGTCGAACACCGCGACGTCAGGCGCGCGCGACGCCGTCGCAGCGAAGGCCGGCGGGACGGCCGAGGCGTCGTGATCGTTGGCCGGCGTCATGGCGTCGGGATCGCGCGCGTCGTTGGCGGCGTGCGGCGCCGGCGACGACAGCGGCGCAAGGCCCGAAATCTGCGGGAAATCCTGCGGCTGCAGCCATTCGCCCTCGCACAGGATCACCGCGCGAAACACGCTGTTCTCCAGCTGGCGCACATTGCCGGGCCAATCGAACGCTTTCAGCATCGCCAAAGTATCCGGCGCGCAGCCGCGCACGGCGCGCCCCTCTTCGGCGTTGAACCGCGCCACGAAGCGCGCAACGAGCGCCTCGATGTCCTCCCGGCGTTCGCGCAAGGGCGGCGCCTCGATCGGATAGACGTTCAAGCGATAATAAAGATCCTCGCGGAAGCGGCCAGCCTCCACGAGCTTGGCGAGATCCTTGTTGGTGGCGGAAATGATCCGCACATCCACCTTCACCGGCCGCTTGCCGCCGACCGGATCGACCTCGCCTTCCTGCAGCACGCGCAACAGCTTCACCTGCACGTCGAGCGGCAATTCGCCGACCTCGTCGAGGAACAGCGTGCCGCCATGCGCCTCGACGAACTTGCCGGCGTGATTGTCGACAGCGCCCGTAAACGCGCCCTTGGCGTGGCCGAACAGGATCGACTCGACGAGATTTTCCGGGATCGCGCCGCAATTGACGGTGATGAACGGCTTGCCGGCGCGGTCGCCGGCGCCCTGGATCGCGCGCGCCAGCAATTCCTTGCCGACGCCGCTTTCGCCGGTGATCAGAACCGGAATCGTCGATTTCGCGGCGCGTTCGCCCATGCGGATCACGGGCCCCATGGCGGGCGCATTCGCCACCATATCGGCGAAGCCGAGCGCGCCGGAGGCCTTCTTGGTGAGGCGGACGACTTCCGTCTTGAGATTGCTCATCTCGAGCGCGTTGCGGATCGACACCAGCACGCGCTCGGGGCTCGCCGGCTTGACGAAGAAATCGTTCGCCCCGGCCTGCATCGCCTGCACGACGGTGTCGATGCCGCCAGAGGCCGTCAGCACGATGCACGGCAGATCGGCGCGGCGGCGGCGGATGTCGCGCAGCGCCTCTTGCCCGCTCATGCCCGGCATGACGAGATCGAGCAGCACGAGATCGATGTCGGGATGGGCGTCGACGGCGTCGATCGCAGCCTGGCCGGACTCAGCCATGCGCGTCTTGAAGCCCTGGCGCTCGACGGCGGCCTGCAACAGACGGCGTTGCGTTGGATCGTCATCGACGATCAGGAGCGTCTTCATATCTCATCCACCATAACCCCGCCCAAGCGCCTGCGATGGGCGCTTGCGTGCGTTTGGGCGCACCATACGGGCCGGTCGTTCAAGTCGCGTTAAAATGGCACAATTTTTCTTCACTGCTCGGCGCCCTACATGGTGTTCAAACCCCTAACGGAGCCGCTGCTTGGCCGACGATGCCGATCCCGAACGCGACCGCCTCTCCGCCCGCATCGGGCGGGTGGCGCAAGTCGGCGCACATGTGACCGGCGCAGCCGCAGCGGCGGGCGCTGCGCGGCTGTTCGGCGGCGACGACGCGCGGATGGCGAAAGCCCTGAAGGACGCGCTTGGCCGCTCCAAGGGGCCGCTGATGAAGGTGGCGCAATTGCTGGCCACCATTCCCGACCTCTTGCCCGAAACCTACGCGGCGGAATTGCGCAAGCTGCAATCGCAGGCGCCGGCGATGGGCTGGCCCTTCGTGCGTCGTCGCATGCAGGCCGAACTGGGCCCCGATTGGCGGGGAAAGTTCGCCGATTTCGATCAGGAAGCGGTCGCGGCCGCGTCGCTCGGCCAGGTGCATCGCGCACGCGCGCATGACGGCCGCGCGTTGGCGGTGAAGCTGCAATATCCGGAAATGGCGAGTGCGGTGGAAGCCGATCTCGCGCAATTGCGCACGCTGCTCGCCATGTTCCGCAATGTCGACCGCAGCATCGATTCTTCCGAAGCGATCGAGGAAGTGAGCGCGAGACTGCGCGAGGAGCTCGATTACGAGCGCGAGCGCAGGCACATGGCGCTGTTCGCCGCCATCCATGACGGCGACGCCGCCATTGCCACGCCGGCGCCGATCGTCGATTTGTGCACCAAGCGCCTGCTCACCATGACATGGCTCGACGGCGAAGGCCTGATGGCGCATCTCGACCAAGACGCCGCCGTGCGCAATCGCCTCGCGGCGCTTCTGTTTCGCGCCTGGTGGAAGCCGATGACCGCCTATGGCGTGATCCATGGCGACCCGCACCTCGGCAATTATTCGTTCACCGACGACGCGACGAAACTCAACCTCCTCGATTTCGGCTGCGTGCGCATTTTTCCGCCGCGCTTTGTCGGCGGCGTGGTGGCGCTCTATTGGGCCCTCCTGAAGAACGACCGCGACGCGATCGCCGCGGCCTATGAGGCCTGGGGCTTCAAGAACCTGTCGCAGGATCTGATCGATGCGCTGTCGATCTGGGCGCGGTTCATTTTCGCCCCGCTCCTTGACGACCGCGTGCGCACCGTGGCCGACGGCGTCGCGCCGGCGCAGTATGGCCGCAGGGAAGTGATGGAGGTGCGCACGCGCCTGCGCACGCTGGGCCCAGTGACCGTGCCGCGCGAATTCGTGTTCATGGATCGCGCCGCGATCGGCCTGGGCGCGGCCTTCCTACACCTCAAGGCCGAACTCAATTTTGCGCGATTGTTCCAGGACTCCATTGCGGGCTTTCAGGAAAGCACGCTAGAGGCGCGCCAATCGGCGGCTTTGGGGACTGTCGGCCTGGGGCCGGCGCAGCCCTAGCGCGCAAATCCGAGCGAGGACCGAATGTTCGATTTGGCGGCGCAGAACCTGTTGTCGCCGGCGATCCTGTTTTTCGCGCTGGGGCTCGCGGCCGGGCTGTTGCGGTCCGATCTGTCGGTTCCTGAAACCGCAGCCAAGACGCTGTCGCTCTATCTGATGCTGGCGATCGGGTTCAAAGGCGGCGTCGAAGCGGCGCGCGCGGGGCTGAGCGCGGATTTTGCTACCGCTGCGGCCGCCGGCGTGATCCTCAGCCTCGCCATCCCGGTGATCGCTTTCTACGCCTTGAAAACGATTTCCACGCTCGACCGGCCGACCGCCGCAGCCACGGCGGCGCATTACGGCTCGGTGTCGGTCGTCACCTTCGCGGCGGGATCGGATTTCCTGCGCGCCAGCGGCGTCGATTTCGGCGGTTACATGGTGGCGGTCGTGGCGCTGATGGAGACGCCGGCCATCCTCGTCGCCTTGATGCTTGCGCAAGGCGGAACCGCCAAGCGGCAAGGCATGCAGGGCGCGCTGTTGCGCGAGGTGGCGCTCAATGGCTCGGTCGTGCTGCTGATCGGCGCGTTTGCGATCGGCGCGATCACGGGCGAGCGCGGGATGCAGCGGCTGGATCTGTTCGTCAATCCGCTGTTCCAGGGCGTGCTGACGCTGTTCCTGCTCGACATGGGGCTGGTCGCTGCACGCCGGCTGCGCGAAGCGCGCGCCTTGACCGCGCCGCTCGTGGCGTTCGGCCTGTTGATGCCGCTGGTCTCATGCGCGTGCGCGGTGGGGATATCGCTGGCGTTGGGCGTTCGCCAGGAAGACGCCGCGATGCTGGCGATCCTGGCGGCCAGCGCGTCGTACATCGCAGTGCCCGCCGCCATGCGCATCGCGCTGCCGCAGGCCGATCCGGGCGTGTATTTGACCTTGTCTCTGGGCATCACGTTTCCGTTCAACCTGACCATCGGCATACCGCTCTATCAGGCCGTGACGGCCATGCTCCTGGGGTGATCGCATGACGCCGACCACACGCAAAAAACTGGAGATCATCATCGAGGCGCCGCTTTTGGGGCGCGTCGAGGCGCTGCTTGGCGCAAGCGGCGCGCGCGGGTGGAGCGTGTTCGCCAGCCTTGCAGGGCACAGCAGCCACGGCGATTGGCGCAGCGACGGCTTGAGCGACGCGCAGGACAAGCGCCTCGTCATCGCCGTCGTTTCGGACGCCGCCGCACAGGCCGCACTCGAGGCGCTGACGGGCTTCTTCCAGGATTATCCCGGCGTCGTCTATGTATCCGACGTGACGGTTCTGCGCGGCGAGAAATTCTAGCACGTTGCGGAAAAAGCCGCGTTCGCCCCCTCAGCCCGCTTCGCGGCCAGCTCCCCCGCAAGCGGGGGAGCAAAGAGGTGTCGCCTTTCTTCCCCCGCTTGCGGGGGAAGTGGCCGGCGAAGCCGGTCGATGGGGGCGAACGCGACTTTTTCAGCGGCCCGTTAGCGCGTCAGCGCTCGACGACGATGTAAACCGGCCCTTCCGCCTCATCGACGGTGATGGTTCCCGTGCGATCGGGGCGCACGCGATCGCCCATGAGATCATAGGCGCCCGTCATGGATGGCGGCGGCGACAGCCGCAGGCGCCCGCCGGGATATTCGCACCACACCACGAACGTCACCGTCTCGCGCGCATCGAAGCGGGCGATGTGCACGCCGGGCGGCGCATCGCGCACGAAACCGCGCAGCCGCGCGCCATTGGTCAGACGCAGGAACGCGCGCAGCGCCGTGAACGCCGGCTTGGTGCGCCCCTCATAGGTCAAAAGGCCGTGATTGTGCTCGTTCTCGCGCGGATCGAGCCCGTCGTCGCGCAAATCGTACCAGACATTGGCGGGCAATTGCATCGCCCACGCCGTCAGGAAGCTGCGCACCGCCAGCACAGCTTGGCGCCGCCGTTGCGGTCCGGCATGGCCCATCCGTTTGGGCAGATCGGGAAGATTGGCGGAGGAATAGCCCCATTCCGTGTTCCACACCCCAAGCCGTCCGAGGCGGCGATCCGACAACAGCGCGCTCAACGCAAGATCGTCGGCATAGGCCGTTTCCGGCCGGCCGCCGCGATAATAATGCACGCCGAAACCGATCAGCGCGCGCGCCTCGCGCATCGGCGCCAGCGCCGCCAGCGTCTCCTCCACATAAGGCGCATCGAAGAAGGACAATCCTCCGGTGATGATGCGCGCGGCGGGATCGGCGGCGCGCACGCCCCGCACGCCGGCCTCGATCAGTCGAGCGAAATGTGCGCCTGGAATGTCAAGGCGCTCCTCCACGTCGGGTTCGTTCCAGATTTCGTAAACGACATTGCGCCCCGCGAATTGCGCCGCGGCGGCGCGTGCATAGCTCTCATAGGCGGGAAAAGCCGCGCCGGTCTCGATCCCCTCGCGCCCGCCATGGAGATCGTTCCAATAATCGAGAATGAACAGCGCGCCGAGATTGCGCGCGTCGAGCTCGTCCATCAGCCGCTCATAGCGGGCGAATTCATAGATCCCGCGTTCGGTCTCTACGTCGTGCCAGAACAAATCGGTGCGCACGAAGGAAAAGCCCGCATCGCGCGCCGCATCCAGCACGCGCCAATCCTCCACCTCGTGGAGCGCTGCGCCCCAGGCCGGCGCCGGCGCGTCGAGTCGGGCTGCGAGCGGGCTCAAGCGGCGCAGCGCATAAGCGTTGTCCGCAAGGTCGATGACGGCGACGTCGTCGAAGGCGACCACGCCCTCGCCGTCGCCGCCGGCGTGAACCGCCAGGATCGCCAAGCCCGTGAGCGCGCCGGTGAACGGCGCCTCCTCGGTCCCGCCCCAGGCGTCGCGCGCCCACGACGAGACCGGCAGGATGACGCGCCGCCAGCGTTCGCCATCGTCCGGCCAGCCCGGCGGCGAAAGGTCGATCTGAAAGGTGCGGCCGGTGGAGTCCGTGAGCCTGACGCGCACATCGGCCGCGCTGCGCTGGTCGAGACGGAAGGCGATCGCCGCCGCGGACGGCAGCGGAATGGGGGCCGGAATCTGCGCGACCGCGGCGACATAGCGGCCGCACGGGCGCCCGCGCGCGCAGTCGAACACATGCGTCAACGCCCGGCCGCGTCCCTGCCGGCCCCGCACCGTCGTCAAACCGCCGCGCGCGCCGGGAAATTCCGGCCCGTTGGAGAAGGTCCAGGCGACCGCGTCGTCGCCGTCGAAGCTCGACAGGATGCGCGGCGGCTCCGCCGCGGCCGGAGCGCCGGCGCCCACGAGCAGACCCAGGGCCAGCGCTGCGCCCGCGCCCCACCCCGCTCGCCGCGCGCCCGCACTTGCCCTCATCGCGCGCATCCGCTATCTGCCCCGCTTCTTTGAGGGGCCTCGAGCCCCACGCCCCAGCCCAGGATTTGCGCCGTGAAAGCCGAAGGCCATCCCGATTATCATTTCATCACGGTCGTCATGACCGACGGGACGAGCTACAAGACCCGGTCGACCTACGGCGAAGCCGGTGCAACCCTTAGCCTGGATATCGATTCGAAGTCGCATCCGGCCTGGACCGGCGGCAATCAGCAGCTGATGGATCGCGGCGGCCGCGTCTCGCGCTTTAACGACAAGTTCGGCGCCTTCATGAAGAAGAAGGGCTGACGGCTCACCCGCCGAACGCCGCCTTCAATTGCGCGATCTGTGCGGTCACCGGATTGGCCGCCGCGCTCGTTTCGTACATTTCGGCGTCGAGGCGACGCACGCGGTCATAGAGGCCTGCGCCGCGGTCCATGAGATCGCGCAGCGCCGCCGGCAGCTCCTCCAGCGTCGATAAGGACGGCGCTTCGAGGCCGACCCGCGCCGACAGCCGGTACTTGGCATCCGCCGCGTCGGCGAGGGTCATGTCCCCGTCGCGCAACGCGCGCTGCACGAGGAGCCAAGAGGCAATCTGCATCAGCCGCGTGGTGAGCCGCATGCTTTCTCCCGCATAGGCCAGCGCGGCGGCGCGCTCCATGCGTTTCGATAAGGCCCGCCCAGGGCCGTCGAGATAGGCGGCGGTCTCCTCCACCAGCGCCATGCCTTCGCGGAACGTCCGCTCGAACACTTCCGAGCGGGCGAAGTCCAGGAGGCGGCCCATGTCCGGCAAGGCGCGCGGCGGGTCAGAGGGGCGTGCGAAATCGGTCATCCGGGGGCCCGTGCAATCAGCGGGCCGATTAAGCCTGCCCGCCGAGGCCGAACAAGCCCTCGGCGGCGGCGCGCTGGGCGCGCTTGGCGGCGATGGCGCGCTCGCAGGCGCCGATCTCGGCCTTCAGCGCCTCGATGCGCGCCTCGAGATCGACGATCGACATCAGTTCGATCGGCGTTTCGCGCTTCGGCGGCGGAGCGAATGGGTCCTCGTCACGCATGGCCTGACCTCCAGCTCGACGGTAACGTACCCCTCCAGCGATAGAGCGAGAGGACGCCGATGACCATCCCCGAAACCATGCGCGCGGTGGCGCATGACGGCGCCAGCCCTTTGACCATCGAACGCCTGCCGACGCCGCAGCCAGGACCGGGCGAGGCGCTGATCAAGGTGGCCGCGGCCGGCGTGAACCGGCCGGATCTGCTGCAGCGCATGGGCGGCTATCCCCCGCCGCCGGGCGCGCCAAAAACCATGGGGCTCGAAGTCGCTGGAACCATCGTCGCGGTCGGCGCGGGCGTCACGCGCTGGAGCGAGGGCGATACAGTGTGCGCGCTCCTCGGCGGGGGCGGTTACGCCGAATATGCGCTCGCGCCCGAAGGCTCGATCCTGCCGTTGCCGCGCGGCCTTGCGATGGAAGCCGCGGCCGCGCTGCCCGAGACGGTCTTTACGGTGTACGCCAACGTGCTCGAAGCCGCCGCGCTTCAGCCGGGCGAAGCCTTCCTCGTGCATGGCGGCGCGAGCGGGATCGGCACGACCGCGATCCAGATGGCGCGCGCGCACGGCGCGGTCGTCTACGCCACCGCCGGCGATGCGGAAAAGGTTGCGCTGTGCGAGCGCCTGGGCGCGGCGCGGTGCGTCAATTATCGCAGCGAGGATTTCGAGGCGGTGCTGCGCGACCTAGGCGGCGTCGATGTGATCCTCGACATGGTCGGCGGGCCTTACGTGCAGAAGAACATCAACATTCTGAAGGATCAGGGCCGCCTGTCGCAAATCGCCTTCCTGCAGGGCTCGCGCGCGGAGGTCGATATGCTGCGCGTGATGCTCAAGCGCCTGATCGTGACCGGCTCGACGCTGCGCGCACGCCCGGTGGCGGAGAAGGCGCGGCTGGGGCGGCGCGTGCACGAGATCGTCTGGCCGTGGATCGAAAGCGGCGCGGTGACGCCGATCATCGACAGCGTGTTCGATCTCGATCAGGCCGAGGCGGCGCAGGCGCGCATGCAGGCCGGCGCGCATGCCGGCAAGATCGTTCTGAAAATTTAGAAGCGGTTCGGCCTCACGGGCACGTCGCGGTCAGCGTGCGCGCGGCGCGGTCGACGATCACCGTGCTGCATCCCGCCAGCGTTTCGCGCCCGAAATGCACGAGCGGGGGATCGTTCTCGCCGGCGTCGGCGGTGACGACGATGGCGTCGGCGTCCTCCGGCAGGATCAGCGGCGAATCCGTGTGCGCGGCGGCGCGGCCGATGGAAAACCCATGGCTGGTCAGCGGAACCGCCGCACGCGCCGATTGGGCCATCACGAATACGCCGAGCACATAAGGCGCCTGCGCCGGCGCGCCTTCGGGAACGATCGCGCCCGCATCGGCCAGGCGCGCGGCGGCGCGGCGGGAGAAAAATGTTTCTTCGCGCCCGAAATCAAAGGTGATGGAGGCTTCTGGGATCGGGCCAAGCCGATCGCGCCAGATCCAGGAATCGGCGTCGCGCAACGCCACGACGCGCGGCGCGCCGGCGCCTGCGGTGTCGCTCAACAGCACGATGATGCGGTCATAGGGCAGCGCGCCGGGCCCGATGACGCCATCGGCGTTTTCGGCGGCGTCGACGCCGAAGAGGCCCGAGAGCACGCGCCGCGCGCGTCCATTGGCGAAGCGCACCTCCGGCCGCGCGATGCGCCCCTGCAGGACATTGTCGCCGTCGATCGACACCGCCGCCGACACCATCGGAATGTTGCGCAGACGCAGCCGGCGCGCCGCGTCGGGATCGATCACCGCAACGTCGGGCAGGCGCGCATCCACGCGCAGCCGCACCGTACGGTCGTTGATCGTCACGTCCACGATGGGCGCGCCGGCGCGCGCGTCGAGCGTGATCTCGTCGGCGTGCGCGAGGCCGCTCAGCGCCACCAGCGCCAACGCCGCGGATAGCGCGAGACGCCTCACGCGGCGTGTGCGCGCGCGAGCGTGGAGGTCGCCCAGGCCTGCATGGTCAAGTCCAGCGAGCGCACGCGCGCGTTTGCGTCATAGCAGGTGCACGCGGCCATGATTTCATCGGCTCCGATGCGCGCCGCGAAGGTTTCGATCCCGCGCCGCACCGTCTCCACCCCGCCAATGGCCGAGCAGGTGAGCACCGCGTCCAGCATCGCCTTCTCCGCCGCCGTCAGCGTTGCGACGAAATCCGCGCGCGGCGGCGCCAGGGGCTTTGGCGTTCCGCGACGCAGATTGGCGAAGGCCTGCATCAGCGAGGTGGCGAGCACGTGGGCCTCTTCATCGGTTTCTGCGGCGATGATGTTCATCGCCAGCATCAGGTGCGGCTTGGGATGGCGCGCCGACGGCCTGTAGAGGCGGCGATAGAGCATCGCGGCCTCCATCATCTGCGCCGGGGCGAAATGCGAGGCGAAGGCGAACGGCAAGCCGATCATGGCCGCAAGCTGCGCGCCGAACGTCGACGAGCCCAAGATCCAGATCGGCACATCTTGCCCCGCGCCGGGCGTGGCGACGACGCGCTGGCCCGGCTCGGCCGGCTCGAAATAGGCCATCAGTTCGAGCACATCCTGGGGAAAGCGATCCTCGCCGCCGACGAGCGTGCGCCGCAGCGCGTGCGCCGTCGCCCCGTCCCCGCCCGGCGCGCGCCCGAGCCCAAGATCGATGCGTCCCGGGAACAGCGCCGCCAGCGTGCCGAATTGCTCGGCGATGATCAGCGGCGCGTGGTTGGGCAGCATCACGCCGCCGGCGCCGATGCGGATGGTCGACGTGGCCGCGGCCGCCTGGCCGATCAGCACCGCTGTGGCTGCGCTCGCCACGCTCGGGATGTTGTGATGCTCGGCGTACCAGATGCGGCGAAAGCCGAGGCGCTCGGCATGCTGGGCCAAGGCGATGGATTGGCGCAGCGCCTGGCCGGCGTCGCCGCCCTCCACGATGGGCGACAAGTCGAGAAGAGAGAGAGGGGTCACCGGCGCTTTATGCACCGCCGCGCGCTCCGGCTCAAATGGCGCGCCGCGCTGGCGCCGGCGCGCCCTTGCGCGCAAGATCGGGCGTCATGAGCCTTGCGCTGCACCACCATCCTTTGTCGTCGTTCTGCTGGAAGGCGCTGATCGCGCTTTATGAGAACGACACGCCGTTCGACCCGGTCATCGTCAATCTCGGCGATCCGACGGAGCGTGCGGCGTTCGCCGCGCTGTGGCCCATGACGAAGTTTCCCGTGCTGGAGGATCGCGCGCGCGGCGCGGTCGTCGGCGAGGCCAGCGTGATCATCGCGTATCTCGACGCCGTCGCGCCGGGGCGTACGCGCTTCATTCCGGCCGACCCGCAGGCGGCGCTGCGCGCGCACATGCTCGACCGTGTGCTCGATCTTTACGTGCAAATCCCGATGCAGAAGGCGACAGGCGATGCGCTGCGCCCGGGGGACGCGCGCGACCCGCACGGCGTCGCCGAAGCCGAGGCGCTGCTCGGGAGGGCCTATGACTATCTCGAAACGCAGATCCCCGAGACGGGCTGGGCGCTGGGCGGGGCGTTCTCGCTGGTCGATTGCGCCGCCCTGCCGGCCTTGTTCTATGGCGACCTCGTGGCGCCGCTGACGCGGGATCATCCGCGCCTGCGCGCCTATCTGCGCCGGCTGATCGCGCACCCTCCGGTCGCGCGCACGCTCAGCGAGGCGGCGCCTTACTTTGCGTTTTTCCCCGGCGCCCGCATGCCGGACATTGCGCGCGCCGGGCGTTGGGGCGACGATTAGCGCCGCCGCAGCGTCGCGGCGTTTGCGGAAAGCCGTGCATGCCGCGCACCCTGCCCCGCCGCGCAGCCGCCCTCGCGCTGGCCGCCCTGACGCTAACGGCATGCGCGGCCTGGGAGACCGCCGACGGCTCCTATTGTGACGATATCCTCGACCCCACCGCACGCCGCGCCTGCCGGGAAGAAGCCCTGCGCGACCATGAGCGCCGCGCCGACAATGACGGCATCGGCCCGCCCCGCTGCCATCCCGCCTCGACCCGGCCTGACCCCGATCGCGACGAGGATTGCTGACCACCCGGCTGCGCCCGGCGCCCCTTCCCCTTCGCCGCAGCGCCCGCTATATCCGACCGCAGCCAGCCAATCCGCCATGCGCGCCAGGCAGGCCGTCCCGCATCAAGGTTAGTCCTAGCCTGGCGACGACGCCGGGCGCGCGCGTTTGCGAAGGACCATGCCGATGTCGACCGTGCTCATGCCCAAGGCCACCGCCGTGTGGCTGATCGAACAAACCGCCCTCACCTTCGACCAGATCGCCGATTTCTGCGGCCTGCATCCGCTCGAGATTCAGGGCATCGCCAACGAGGATGTCGCCAAGGGCATTCGCGGCGTCGACCCGATCGCGCAAGGATTTCTCTCGCGCGAGGAGATCGTCAAAGGCGAAAGCGACCCGGCCTATCGGATGAAGCCGCTCGAGCAGCGCAAGATCGAGTTGCCGCCCGTGAAGCGGAAAGGCGCGCGCTACACCCCCGTGGCGCGCCGCAGCGACCGCCCGGACGCCATCGCCTGGTTCCTGCGCAACCACCCCGAGGTCCCGGATTCCAAGGTGGTGAAGCTGATCGGCACCACCAAGGCGACGATCGAGCAGGTCCGCAACCGCACGCACTGGAACATTTCGCAGATCAAGCCGGTCGACCCGGTTTCGCTGGGCCTGTGCAGCCAGATCGAACTAGACGCCGTGGTGTCCGAGGCCGCCGCCGCCAAGGCGCGCGCCGAGGCCCGCGCGCGCAAGCGCTCCGAAGGGCCGACCTTGCGCCCCGCCGGCGAAACGGCCGAAGCGGAGGCGTCGGTCGAGGAATAACCTCGGCCCCGCGGGCGTTCGAGGCTGATCGGGTTGGGGTTTAGCGGCGGTTAATGTCGAAGTCGGCCGCGGATTTCTTCAATCTGTTCTTTGATTTTCAGCTTCTGGCGCTTCAGCTCAAGAATTTCGAGCGTATCGGCGGACGGGTGCCGCAGTGCGGATTCGATACGGCCGTCCAAGTCCCGGTGCCGCGCGTCCAATTCGCGCAGCCGCGATTCGAGAGCCATCGGTGGCGCCTCCTGTTGCTGGGAAGGAAAGTCAAACACCGAACGCCGCACCTGTCCCCTCACGAAAAGTTACGGCGCCCCGCGTTAACGTGAATGCCGCAAGCCGCGGCGCCTTGCCGCTGGATGCGCCCTATGGCTTAGCTCAGCGCCCTGCTTCGGACGTGGGAGGGGTCTTTGACGGGCGAAGACGGCGAGGACATTCGCCTCGAAGACACGCCCGAGATCCGCGCGCTCAAGGGCCGGCTCGCCGAATTGCGCGAAGAGCATCGCGCCCTCGACGCCGCGATCGCAGCGCTGCATGACAGCGCCGGGGGCGACGCGCTGCAGCTGGCGCGCTTGAAGAAGCGCAAGCTGTCCTTGAAGGACCAAATCCAATGGATCGAAGATCGGCTGACGCCCGACATCATCGCGTGAGCGCGCGCCCGGCGCTCCAGCGCGCGCTGTGGGCGGGGGTTGCGGGCGCCGCGGCGATCGGGACGGCGGCGGCGCAGGATGAACCGCATCTGCAGGGCCCCCCACCCACGCAGGACCGCGGCGTGCTGTCCTTCGTGGTGGAGAACGACAGCCTCTCGTCGGGGAATGATCGCAATTACACCAGCGGCGTAAAGCTCGCCTATGTGGCGCCGGCCGATGTGATGCCCGACTGGATCCGCGATCGCGACGGGATCACCCGCCCGATCTCCGGGTCCGATCCCGATTTTTGGGGCGTCGCCATCGGGCAATCGATCTTCACGCCGGAGGACATCCAGTCCGTGCCGCCGCCGACGGATCAACACCCCTACGCCGGCTGGCTCTATCTGCAGATCATGATGGCGGCGGAGGAAGACACCGCGCCCGGCGTCGCGCCGGGCCATCTCGATCTGTACGAGCTTGAACTCGGCATCGTCGGCCCTGGCGCGCAAGGACGCCAGGCGCAGCGCGGCATCCATGCCGCGCTCGGCGCGCCCGATCCCCAAGGATGGGATTTCCAGCTGGAGGACGAATTCGCTTTTGCGCTCGCCTTCGAGCGGCGCTGGCGCGCGCTGCGGCTCTACACCGATTACGTGCCGGGCGGGCTTGAGCTCGATCTCACGCCGAACGCCGGAATCACGCTCGGCACGCTGCGCACCGAAGCGAAGGCAGGCGTGGCGCTGCGCGTGGGCTACGGCCTCGACGGCGATTACGGGCCCACCCGCGTGCGCCCAGGGCTCACGGGCGTCGGCCATTTCGCCGCGCGGCCGTTTGCGTGGAGCGTGTTCGCCGCCGTGGACGGGCGCGCCGTTGGGCGAAACTTGTTTCTGGACGGAAATACCTATCGCGACAGCGCCAGCGTCGAGAAGCGCAATTTCGTGCTCGATGCGCAGCTCGGCTTCACCGTGCAGGTGCAGGACGTGCGCCTCGCCTACACCTATGTCACGCGCACCGAAGAGTTCGAAACGCAATCGGCGTTGCAGGATTTCGGCGCGCTGTCGCTGAGCTTCCGGTTTTGACCACGCTCGTCGACGCGCCGGACGCGAAAGCCGGCGGATGGCGTGCGGCGGTCTTCGAGCGCGCGCCGCAGGCCGCCGCGATCGTGGCGTTTCTCGCCGGCGCGACCACGCTGATCGCGGTGGCTGCGCCGCATCTGCCGCGCGTCGCAGGCCTGGCCGCGTTCGACCGCTTTATCGCCGAGTTTCCGGAATTGAGCGCCGGCGTGGCCGGCGTAATCCTGATGGTGCTCGCCAACGGCCTCAGGCGGCGCATCGATACGGCCTGGGCCGCGACCTGCGCCCTGCTCGGCGCCCTCGCGCTCTATGCGGCGCTGCGTCATGCCCATCTCATCGCCGGGCTCGGCGCGGGCGCGGCGGCGCTGGCGCTGTTTGCGGCGCGGCCCGCCTTTTTCCGGCGCTCGCGCCTGTCGGCGCTGACGCCGGGCCCGCGCGTCGCTGTCGGAATCGCCGCCGCGCTCGGCGCAGCCGCCGTCGGCGGTCTGTTGTGGGCGGGCGGAC
Organism: Hyphomonadaceae bacterium; assembly: GCA_033764725.1. Classification (GTDB taxonomy): domain Bacteria; phylum Pseudomonadota; class Alphaproteobacteria; order Caulobacterales; family Aquidulcibacteraceae; genus RI-43. The sequence goes on along the minus strand of JANRIR010000005.1, from coordinate 20,250 downwards.
GCCCCGGCTTTCGCGAAGCGGCTTGGCAGGCGCTGTTTCTCGATCCGCATCTGGGCGAGCCTGGACGCGTCGTCGCCGCCGGGGCGCTGGCGTTCGGCGTGATCTCGCTGGCGGGCCTCATCACAGAACGCGCGCGCGGTCGCCCTGCGCGGCCCGCGCCCGACGACCTCGCCCGCGTGCGCGCGCTGATGCGCAGCGCGGAAGCCGCGCGGCCGGACATGCATCTCGCGCTGTCCGGCGACAAATCCTTCATCTTCGTCGAGGGCGCGTTCATGATGGCGGCGCGCAGCGGCGGCAGCCTGATCGCGATGGGCGGGCCTGTGGGCGCGCGCGCGCGCTGGCGCGATGCGCTGACGGCGCTGCGGCGCGAGGCCGACGACCTGGCGCTGCGTCCCGTGGTCTATGCGGCGGCGCCGGAGACGCTCCCTGATCTGCTCGATATCGGGTTCCGCATCGACAAGATCGGCGAAAACGCCGTCGTGGATCTTGCGGGGTTTTCGCTGTCGGGAAAGAGCAAACAGGACCTGCGCACCGCGCGGCGTAAAATGGCCGAGCGCGAACACGCCGCGTTCGAAGTGCGTCCGCCGCCGCACGAGGCGCGGCTGATCGAGCAATTGCGTCCGGTGTCGGACGCCTGGCTTGACGCCCATGGCGGCCAGGAAAAGCAGTTTTCCCTCGGCCGATTCGATCCTGATTATCTCGCCGATCATCCGTTGGCGATCGTGCGCGCGCACGGGAAAATTCTTGCCTTCTGCAATATCTGGACGACGCCCGATCGCAGTCACGCGGCGATCGATTTGATGCGCTACGACCCCGCCGCCTCGCCCAGCGGCTTGATGGATTTCACTTTCACGGAATGTCTTTTGTGGGCGCAGCGCGAGGGTTTTCGCGATTTCGATCTCGGCATGGCGCCGCTGGCTGGCCTGCCGGACGCGGAGGACGCGCCGCTGTTCGCCCGGCTCGGCCGCCTTGTCTACGAGCACGGCGAGCCGTTCTACGGGTTTCAGGGCCTGCGCAAATACAAGGACAAATTCGCGCCGCGCTGGGAGCCGCGCTATCTGGCGGCGCCGGGCGCGTGGTCGATGCCGGTCGTGCTCGCCGAAGTGGGCCTCATCACCAACGGCCCGCCGGCCTTGCGCGTGCGCCTCGGCAAGAGCGGCGCGCCGACCTGATCGGTCTACGTGATCAGCCGCGCGCAGCCTTGCGCGCCCACTTTTCCGCGTACATCGCCTCGTCGGCGCGGGCGAGCGCGGTTTCGGGATCTTCGGCGTCGCGGCAGGCGTGCACGCCGATCGAGGCGCCGACGATATGCTTCACGCCCGCGTGAACGACCGGCGCGCCGGCGAGCAGGCGCTCCAGCGCTTCGGCTTTGCGGCGCGCGTCTTCGAGGCTCGCATGATTGAGGATGATGGCGAATTCGTCGCCGCCGATGCGCCCGACGATGTCGCTCTCGCGCAGCTGATCGCGCAAAAGCCGCGCGACATGCTTCAGCGCCGCGTCGCCGGCGGCGTGGCCGTGGCCGTCATTGATGCGCTTGAAGCCGTCGAGATCGATATAGAGCACCGCCGCCGGCGTGCCGTAGCGCTCCGCCGTCGACAGCGTGCGATGCAATTCGCGCATGAAGGCGCGCCGGTTGAGCGTGTTGGTGAGCGCGTCCCGATCGGCGAGCGTCTCGGCCTCCGCGAGCGCGCGCTTCAGCCGGTCGCGTTCGGCGATCAGCGCCTCGAGCGCCTCGCGCGCGACGGAATCGAGCCGGCGCGCCGCCCCGCCGAGCAGCGCCTCGGCCGGGTCGGGCGTGTCGGGGCCCGGGGCGACGGACCCTTGGGCGGGGGTGGTGAGCCGGCTCGCCATGGCCAGACGTTAACGCCTGGCTGGTAAAGGCCGTTTTAACCGCGCGCTGGACGGCGGCGGCGACGCGGCTTATCAGCCCCCGTTTTAGGAAAGGGCGCACGCCATGACGGCGCAGCCTCTTGTCGGCGTGATCATGGGTTCGGCCTCCGACTGGGAGACCATGCGCCACGCCGCCGATCTGCTCGACGCGCTGGGCGTGGCCCATGAGACCCGCATCGTCTCGGCCCACCGCACCCCCGACAGGCTCTCGGATTACGCCAAATCGGCCCGCGAACGGGGCCTCAAGGTGATCATCGCCGGCGCCGGCGGGGCCGCCCATCTGCCGGGGATGTGCGCCGCCATGACGCCGCTGCCGGTGCTCGGCGTGCCAGTGCGAAGCGCAGCGCTCAACGGCGTCGATAGTCTGTTGTCGATCGCGCAAATGCCCAAGGGCGTGCCGGTGGGGACGCTGGCGATCGGAGAGTCCGGCGCGGCCAACGCCGCCCTGCTCGCCGCCGCGATCCTGGCGCTCGCCGATCCCGCGCTGGCCGAACGCCTCGACGCCTGGCGCGCGGCGCAAACCCAGTCCGTGGCATTGTCGCCGGAATGAGAGCGCTGGCTCCCGGCGGCGTGGTGGGCGTTCTAGGCGGCGGGCAATTGGGCCGCATGCTCGCGATCGCGGCCGCCCAACTCGGCTTCGACGCGCACATCTATGTCGACCACGACGACAGCCCCGCCGCGCGCGTGAGCGCGCGCGCGACGGTCGGCGATTATCATGACCATGCGGCCCTCGCCGCCTTCGCGCGCAGCGTGGACGTGGTGACGACCGAATTCGAGAACGTGCCGGCCGACACCGCCCAGGCGCTGATCGACGCCGGGGCGATCGTGCGGCCCAATCCGCGCGCGTTGGCGATCGCGCAGGACAGGCTGTTGGAGAAAACCTTCCTCAACAGCCTCGGCATCGCCACCGCCGCCTATGCGGCGATCGACGCCGTCGACGATCTCGACGTCGCCCTTGCGCGCATCGGCGCGCCGATGATCCTGAAGACGCGCCGCATGGGCTATGACGGCAAGGGCCAGGCGCGCGTCGCCACGCCCGATGCGGCGCTCGCCGCCTTCGAGTCGTTCGGGCGCGCGCCGTGCATTCTGGAAGGCGTGTGCGCCTTCGAGGCGGAAGTGTCGATGATCGCTGCGCGCAGCGCGGACGGCGATATTCGCGCCTATGATCTGGTCGAAAACGCCCACGCCGGCGGCATCCTGGTGCGCTCGACGCCGGCGCGCGCCTCTGCGGACGTGGCTGCGCAGGCGCAGGCGGCGTGCCGCGCCGTGCTCGAGGCGCTGGATTATGTCGGCGTGCTGACGATCGAATTCTTCGTAATGCCGGACGGTGCGCTGGTCGCCAACGAGATCGCCCCGCGGGTGCACAATTCCGGGCATTGGACGATCGAAGCGGCGGCGACCTCGCAATTCGAGCAGCACATCCGCGCCGTCGCCGGCTGGCCGCTGGGCGCAACGGACGCGCTGTTCGCATGGGAGATGATCAATCTCATCGGCGACGACGCAGCGCGCTGGGCGGAGCTTGCGCACGATGGGCGCGCGCGCCTGCACCTTTACGGCAAACGCGACGCGCCGGCCGGCCGCAAAATGGGCCACGTTACGCGCAGGGTTTGATGGGACGCACAAGTAGTGGCGCTGCGCCCCCTCAGTCCGCTTCGCTGCCAGCTCCCCCGTAAACGGGGGAGCAAAGACGCGCTTTTTCTTCCCCCGCTTGCGGGGAAAGTGGGCGGCGAAGCCGGCCGATGGGGGCGATCCAGGTGTTTCCGGCGCCGCTCAATCGGCGAATTGATCGAACGCGCGCAGCGCGTCGGCGGCGTAATTCACCGCCGGCCCGCCGCCCATCTGCACCGCCACGCCGACGGCCTCGGCGATCTCTTCGCGCGTGGCGCCGAGGCGATGCAGGCTGCGCGTATGATAGGCGATGCAGGCGTCGCATTGCGTGCGCACCGCGATGCCGAGCGCGATCAATTCCTTGGTCTTGCCGTCGAGCGCGCCCGGCTTTTGCGCCGCCCGGGTGAGCGCCCCGAAAGCGTTCATCGTATCGGGAATAAGCGCGCGCAGCCTGAGGGCGTATTCATCGACCTCGGCGATGCGCGCCTTGTAATCGTGGGTCATCGCCGGCTCCTTGGTCACGCGCCGCCATAGCGCAGGCGCGCCGCAAGCGCAGCAGCGGTTTCGCCGGCCCGCGACAGCGGCTTGACCCGCGCCTTGAGCTTCTCGAACTGCATCACGTTCTCGATGCGCGCGGCGATGAACGGGGCCATGCTCTCCACGGTCGCGTCGTCCTCGGCCATCCAGCGCGCGTAGACCGCGGCGAGCACGCCGGACAGGATCAGCCGCTTGGAGTAGAAATTCTCGTCCGTCGACGGATCGCCCAGGGCGCGCCACAGCCGGTCGGCGGTGCGCCCGACCAGGCGGGCCGCCTCGCCTGGACGGCGGGCCAGCGCCCGCGTCATGGCGCGGCAGGCCGGCTTGGCGCCCGCTTGCGCCTCCAGGCGCGCGGTGATCCCGGCCTGCACCCGCTCACGCACGCGCATGCCGGCGAGGTCGAGGCTCGCCAGCGCTGCCTCCATCGCCCGGTCCGCGCGGTCGGCGAAGGCGTCCATGGCGTCGAGGGGGCCGCGCGGGAACGCGAGCGCGATCTCGCCGGGGCCCAGCTGCGCCTCGGCGGCGGCGGCCTCCAGCGCCGCCCTGGTCCACCCCAGCGCGGCGGCGTGCGCGGGCAGCCCTTCCAGGATTTGCGCGCGATAGGTCTCCGAAGGCGGGCGGACGGCGTCTTTCATGGCCTAGAGATAGGCGCAGGCCGGGGCCGCGTCGACACGCGCCTTGGTGGACTTCCCCGCGGCTTTTTGCTATCCGCCCCGCTCCCGGTCATGGCCGGGACGCGCGCGCATCGGGTCCGGCCCGCTGCGCGTTGCGGGCATCAGCCAGGAGGATCGGTCATCGTTCAGATTTTCGTTCGCGACAACAACGTCGATCAGGCGTTGAAAGCGCTCAAAAAGAAGATGCAGCGGGAAGGCACTTTCCGCGAAATGAAGCGCCGCAACCATTTCGAAAAGCCGTCCGAGCGCCGGGCGCGCGAGCAGGCCGAGGCCGTCCGCCGCGCCCGCAAGCTGGCGCGCAAGCGCGCGCAGCGCGAGGGTCTGATCGCCAAGAAATAGGCGATCGCCCCAGGCTGTGAACAAACAAGGCCCCGGCGGAAGCGCGGGGCCTTTTGCATGGCGCGGATGATGAGCCCTACAGACGGGCGAACGGGCTGCACAGGACCGGCGCGGGATCGAACGAGACGGCTTCGGTCTCGGGATCGGCAAGCTGGAGATAGTTCGTCGACATCAGAAACGATGTGACGACCTGGCGCTCGAACTTTTCGATGCGCTGGGCCAAGGGCTCGGGCAGCGCCTCGGCGGCCCAGATCAGCGGATAGAGAATGTTCAGCGCCCAGGCGCTCGTTTCCGACGCGCCGACGGCGCGGACATCGTCCAGCGCGCGCGCGATGGCGCTTGCGCGCGCCTCCGGCGCCATGACGAACGGGCCGAGACGGCGATCGAGAATGGCGCCGACGACGCCGCTGATGTCGCGCATCGCCAGCGCATAATTGCCGCCGGCCGCAGCGACGAGCCAGGCGCCGGTCGCGGCCTGGATGAAACGCCGGCGCGAGGTTTCGGCGTCGCTCACGTCACGTCCTCCCTGAGCGATACAGACGATCGGCCGCGCGCAAGGCGGTGGCGGCGACCGTCAGGCTCGGGTTCGACGCCGAACAGGACGGAAACACCGACGACCCCACGACCGCGAGATTGCGAAAGCGGTGATGGATCTGGTTGCCGTCGACGATAGACTCCGCCGGGTCCGTCCCCATGCGGAGCGTGCCCTGCATGTGCCCCTGCGTGCGATGGGTGTAGCGGAACACGACGTCCTCCACCGGCAGCGCGGAGAACACCTCCGCCAACGCCGCGCGCGCGCGCGCGATGCCGGCTTTGGCGTAGGCGCTGAAATCGCCGTGCGTCACATTCGGCAGATCGCCTTCCGCGGTGACGCCGTTGACGTCCTCGGCGAGATTCTCCACCGACACCGACAGCGGCAGCGATTGGCGCCAGCGGCCGCGCTCCAGCCGCAGGCCGTGCGACCACACCGCGCTCTGCGTGCTGATCAGCACCGCGCCCGCGGTGCGCCGATGCTCGCCGTCATAGAGCGCATAATTGACGCCAGGATTGAACACCGCGCCATCGAAGCCGTTCATGCCGTCGAGGAGCACTTCGGCGGCGAAGCCCGCCTTCTCGTGCAGGCCGCGGCCGATGAGCGGGTGATCGAACCCGGACTTCAACAGAATGAACGGAGCGTGGATGGCGTTGGCGCCGAGCACGATCATGTCGCCGGCGACGCGATGCTCGACGCCGTCGAACGCGTAGATCACCCCGGATGCGACATCGCCTTGAGTCTCCACGCGCAGCACGCGCGCGCCGGGGATCAGCGACACCCGCGGATCGGCGTAGAGATCCGGCATGCCGTTCTCGACGGTAAATTTCGAGTTGACGTGACAGAAGCTGCAATTGCCGATGGCGCAGCACGCGCCGCGGTCGCCCTTGGCGGCGATCATCCGCGCCGAAGCCGATCCGAAATGCCATTGCGGATTGGCCCGCTTCATCGCCTCGTCGGGCGTGGACAAGCGGTGCATGCGCTGCGGATAGGGGCCGGAGCGCGGCAGGACGGCGGCGACGTCGTCGTCGCCGGCCATGTCCATTATTTGCTCCGCCTCCAAATAATACGGCTCCAGGTCGTCGTAGGAGTACGGCCAATCGCGGCCGACGCCGTAGCGCGTCTTGAGCGCGAAATCGGTGGGGTGGAAGCGCGGGGCGTTGGCGCCCCAGCAATTGGTGCCGCCGCCGAAGCCCATGGTGAACCACCAGGGCTTCCCCGGGCTCGATGTCACATAGGTTTCACTGGCGTCGATGGGTGCAAATTTCTTGTGCTCGATCCGCCAGGCGTGCGACGCGACGCCGCCCCATTCCAGGCACAGGACGCGAAAATTTCGCCGCCTGTTTACCTGGAGCGCCTTTTGCAAGAAGAAGCTGGAGCCGAAACCGGTGCCAACGAGAACAAGGTCGTAGCGGTCAGTCGCGTCCCAGGGGAAAATCGTGTTCTGCACCGCCTCGACGCCCACATCCCTTTGCCGGGAAAAGTGTGGCCGAAGCCGGTAGACAAGTACAGATCAACGCAAGCGGTGGATCGACGCAATGGCGGAAAGCTCACTTCCAATGCAGGCCGAACAGGCGGCCGTCCGCATGTCGCCGAAGGCCGAAGCGAAGGCCGAGTATCTCGGCGAGGTGGATGCGCTGCGCGCGCTGGCCGTGACGGCGGTGATCATCTTCCACTGCGAGATCATGCATTTCGGCTGGGCCGGCGTGTGGCTGTTCTACGTTATTTCCGGCTTTGCGATCACCACGTCGCTGCTGAACTCGGAATTGAAGCGCCCGACCCGCGGCATCTTTCTGCGTAATTTCTACATCCGGCGCTCGTTGCGCATCTGGCCGCTTTACTTCTTCTACGTCGCGCTGATGTGCATCGTTCTCGTTTGGATGAACAAAACGAGCCTGTTCAATCACCTGCCCTGGATCCTGACCTACACGCAAAACCTGCACCTGATGATCCAGCGGGATTATGACATCTCCTGGCTGCCCTTCTCCATCCTCTGGACGCTGGCGCTGGAGGAGCAATTCTATCTGCTGTTCCCGTTCCTCTACGCGTTCACCAACAGGCGTGGTGTAATCCTGGGGCTGATCCTCGTCATCATCGCTGCGCCGTTCGTGCGGTACTTCTGGGGTCAATGGGCGCTGGCGCAGGGCTGGTCGCTCGATTCGGTCGGGCGCGCGGTCTACATGTTCCCCTTCGCGCAGTTCGATTCCTTCGCCATCGGCTGCCTGCTCGCGATTCTGCGTCCGCAGCTTGAAACCAAGCTGTTGTGGGCGCGGCTCGCGTTCGCAGGCGCCGCGATCTACGCCGCAATCTACATGGCGTCGTATCTCTATATCGAACAGCAGAAGACGCTTGGATCGTTCTTCGCCGGCTACAACACGCTTTTCCCGCACCACAATTTCGGCGAGCTGCGCGAAGTGTTCCTCTATCCGGCGATCTGGGGGATTTCGGCCGCGCTGATCTGGCTGCTGATCGCGCGCGACCAATGGCTGACTTGGCTGGCGCGCATTCCCGGCCTGCAGGCGATCGGGCGGGTGTCGTACGGGGCCTACATCTACCACGCCATCGTGATCTATCTTTTGAGCGAATTCGTGCCCTGGTTCGGCGGCGGCGGCCAGGATGCGGACAAGATCCAGCGCCTGATGATCTTTCTTACCGCCTATCCGATCACGATCGGCCTTGCGTTCTTGAGCTACCACACGTTCGAGAAGCGCATCCGCGATCTGCGCCACCGATTCGAATAGGGCTTAGGGTTGCGCCGGGCGCTGCTCGGCGCGCCGCAGGATGCGATTGCGCAGCGACGCCGCGGTGGCGTTGTCGACGACGCCGGCATGAAACACGCGCGCCGCGCCCCACAAGATGAACCCGACCGCGATGAAGAGCATGACGAACGGCCCGGCGATCTCCGCCGGGGAGAGGCCGGCGGGCGCGCGCACCATCATCAGGAACGGCGTCAGCGGCGGAACCCACGACGCGTAGGCGAAGAACGGCGCCTTGGGATTGTCGAACGCCGGGCCAAGCAGAATGATCGGAATGATCAGCACGAAGATCACCGGGCCGAGCAAAGTTTGCGCTTCCTGAATGGTTTCGCACAGCGATCCGAGCGCGAGAAACAGCGCGCCGTACATGAGATAGCCGGCCACAAAACACGCCAAAAACGTGCCGATCAGCGTCGGATCGAGCGCAGCGCCGGCGATGCCCGCCATCAGGCCGTCGGGCGCACGCCCTGCCGCGAACCTCGCCAGCGACCCGCCGAGCAGCCCCCACACGCCGAACAGCGTGGCACTCACCGCCGCGGTGCCGGCGAGCTTGCCGATCAGGATCTGCAGCGGGCTGGCGCTGGTCAATAACGTGTCGAGGATCTTGTTGGATTTCTCCTCCAGCACACTGGTCAACAGCATGTTCGCCACGCCGAACACCGCGCTCCACAACACGAACGCCATGACGATGGCGACGATATAGGGCGCGCGGTCCCGCATGGTGACGGCGCCGTCGCGTTGCGCGCGCCGCGGATCGAATTGTTCGACCTGCGGGGCGAGCGCGTCGATCCGCGCGGCCTCCTGCGCATCGACGCCGCGCGCGGCGAGCGCTTCGCTGCGCAGGATGTCGGTCAGCGCGCGTTCGGCGCGCCGACGCGGCGTCGGGTCGGTGAGATTGGCGCTCCAATAGGCGAGCCGAAGGCCGCCCTCCGTGCGCGTGATCAAGACCGCGCCGAACAACGGCGTCTGCCGCCCCGCGATCGCGATCTGGCGCTCGCCGAGCAGATAAGGCCGCAGGCCGTCGATATCGCGCGCGGGCGCCGGCGCGATGACATAGCGCTGTTGCGGCTGCGGCATGGATTGCGCCGCCGCCGGCGCGCGCGCCGCAAGGATCGCGCGCGCCGCAGCAAAGCCTTGCTGCGTGTTGGCGGCGGCGTCGAAGGCCGCGAGCGCCTCGGCCTGCGCGCCCGGCGCAGCGGCGGCGAGAAACGCGTTCAAGGTTTCGCGCGCGTTGACGCGATCGGCCTGGTCGAACGCCGCGATCACGGCCGCCTCGTCGGCCGGCCGATCGGCGGCGATCGCCAAGGCGCGCGCAGGCTCCGAACGGCTCAGCAGGATCGGCGCGAACACCACGACGGCGAACAAGAGCGGCGCCGTGCACAGCGAAAGCCAGAAGCCCCAGGCCGACACCACCGCCAGATAATCCCGGCGCGCGATCAGGAATATTTCACGCATGAGACATCCTTTTCACGCCGGCGGCGCGGCGCGATCGCCCACCAGCGCGACGAAGGCGTCATGCAGCGTGGGCCGGGCGGGTTCGAACAGCGTCAGCGGCGCGCCGGCTTGCACGCACGCCGCCAAGACGCGCCGGCCCATGTCGGGCGTGTCGAGATCGAGCCGCCAGCGCCGATGCGCAGGGTCGGGCGCGCGATCCTCGCTGATGGCGATGCCGGCGCTGGCGAGCGCGGCGCGCAGATCGTAGGCGCCTTCCGTCTCCAGGATCGCCGTGCGCGGCAGCGCGCCGAGCGCTTCCGACACCGCGCCCTCGAACGCCTTGGCGCCGTGCGCGATCAGCACGATGCGATCGCAGATGCGTTCGGCGTGCTCCATCACATGGGTGGAGAACAACACGCCCCCGCCGTCGCGCGCGATACCGCGAATGATGTCCTCCACCGTCCGCTGATTGACCGGATCGAGCCCGGAGAACGGCTCGTCGAACACGATGAGGTCGGGCTTGTGCGCGATCGCGGCGAGCAATTGCACTTTCTGCGCCATGCCCTTCGACAGCGTCTTGAGCTTCTTGCCGCGATACGGGCCGAGGCCATGCTCCTCCAGGAGCGCATCGGCGCGCTTGCGGGCGTCGACGGCGTGCATGCCCTTCAGCCGCGCCAGATGCGTGATCGCCGCGCGTGCGGTCATGTTGCGGTAGAGACCGCGTTCTTCCGGCAAATAGCCGAGGCGCTTCTGGCCATCGCGGCGCAGCGGCGCGCCCTTGAACAGCACCTGCCCCCCGCTTGGCGGCAGAATGCCGACAAGCATGCGCAGCGTGGTGCTCTTGCCGGCCCCATTGGGGCCGAGCACGCCGCAGATGCGGCCCGGTTCGGCGGAGAAGCTGAGCTGATCGACCGCGGCGCGGGCGCCGTAGAATTTCGTGAGCCTTTCGGCCGCGATCAGGGCGCTCATGGGCTGTGTTTAGCCGCATTCGGCGCGTGATCAAGCTGGCGCTCGAGTGCGATCGCCGCGCGGATGGCGGCGCGATGGTCAGCCCAGGCGGGATCGCCCCAGACCGGGTCGGCGTCGGCCTCGAAATAGTGCATGTGCGGAAACCAGCCGCCCGCGCGCGGGGCCCGCGCCGGCACGTCCTGCACGCCGGCGCCGAAGCAGCCGCCGGAGGGGCCGCCGATCAGATCGCCGCGCAGGATGCCGGCGATCGGAAAATAGATGTTGGTCCAGCGCACCGCGGCGAAGGCTGCGCCATTGTGCGGCGCGCGCGGCGCAGCGTCGGGATCGTCGGCGGCGCCGGGCGTGCGGCAATAGGAAAAGCGGCGACGGCCGTCGGCGAAGGTTTCATAGATCGGCGGGCAGGAGGCCAGTTCGCGCCGCTCGAGCAGCGCGCGGAATGCGGCGGGGTCTTCGGCGAGCAGCGTCTCGGCATGGGCCAGCGGGCATCCCAGCGTCACCAGATCCGAGATCAGCCACAGCGGCGCGCCGTCGCTCGCCGTCTCTGCGGCGAGCGCGGTGCGCAGAGCGTCCTGCGCGCCGCGCCAGCGTACGCGAGACTCCGGCGTGGCGTCGGCCTCGAGCGCCAGGCCCGCCGCCTCGACCTGCGCCAGCGCATCTTGCACGGCGCCGTCGCGCGTCATCATCCGGTTGCGGCGCCCCCAATAGTGATGGATCAGCTCATAGGCGATCACGCCGCCGAGCGAATGGCCGACCAGGATGATGCGGTCATATTTGCCGCTGGCGTGAAGCGAATCCAGGAGCCGCAGCCCCTGCTCGCGGATCTGCTGACGCGACAGAATGTTCTTGGGCGCTGGGCTGAGATAGCGCGCGGCGTCCCCCAGCACGGGCGAAAAGAAGATCTGGTCAGCGAGCGTCACCGCGATCACGCTGCAGCCCGCCGCCAACGCAATAAGCCCAAGCAGCGCGGCCTGCCCGCCCAGGCCCGCGAACAGGCTTGCGCCCAGCGCGATCGCCAGCACGAAGGCCAGCGCCACGGCGGCGATCCGCAGCGTGCGCCACGCCTTGTGCAGGTGCGGCGGCACCGTGTCGCGCTTGCGCATCGCGAGCGCGCCGAGCCAGGCGAGCACGTCCGACAATTCATTGCCGTGCATCAAATGCGCCCAATAGAATTCAAAAAAATCGGTGCGCTTGCCGTCGGCGGCGGCGTTGGTCGACAGCCGGCGCAGCTCGAACATGCCGGACGCCTCGTCGGGCTCGGAATAGACCTTGCGCTCGGGCGCGCCGGGCGCGCGCGGCGCCTTGAGCCAGACGAGATCCACGAGCTTCCAGAGCGTCGCCATCGGGCGCTGCTCGCCGATGCCGTGGATCAAAAGCACCGCCTGCTTCTTGATGTGCGGCGGCTTTTGATGCGGCGATGGGCCGGCGGCGTCGGGCATGGCGCTTTCCAAGCGCAGCCGCGCGGCCCTGGCAAGCCGATGCGGCCGATCAGGGGAAAGCGCGGCGCCCGCAAGCCCGCGGGGCTAGTCCGGCCGAATGCTGGCGCGCAGCTTGCGCAGCGACGACATCACCGCCGGCGCGTCGGGATCGTCGAACAGCGCCATCGCGCAGCGCAGCGCCAGGACGGAATCCGGCATCTCGTCCTGTCTCGTATGCGCGTCGACCGCATCGCGCTTGCGTGGGCTCAGCCGCATTTGCGATCGGGGCGCCGGCCATTTCCAATAGGCGTTGTGCATGAAGGTTCTGGGCGGCGGCAATTTCTGCGGGCTGGTTTTTTTGTCAGGGGCGGACATCGCCAGCGGCAGCGATACGTCGATCACGGCCGGCCCGAACACGCCGCCCAAAGGCCCGCTCACGAGATCGCCCTTGAACACGAGCGCGGTACGTGCGTGCAGCGCCGTCCAGCGCACTGCACCGAACACAGCTGAATGGTGCGGCGACCAAACCTCGCCGTCGGGCCCCTTGGTCAAATAGGAAAAACGCAGCGACGGGCGGCCGTCGCCGTCATTGTCGAGCGTTTCCATCACCGGCGGCGCCGAGGAATAGCGCCGCATCCGGTAGGTTTCGTCCCAGAAATCTTTCTCGTTTCGCGAAAGAAAGAACGGCGCATAGGTCAGCGGGCTGCCGAGCGTGATGAAATCGCTCACGCGCCACGCCGAAAGGGCGCGCGCGCCGTCCGCGCCGACGCTCGGCTGCGCCAGCGCCTTGGCGTAGGCGGCGCGCGCGGCGTCGAAGGCGCCGTCATCGGTATAGACGGCGTCGCGCAGCGCCTTCTCCGCCTCACGCAAGGGCCGCCGCGCGGCGCGGCGCGCAGCGCCGGTCTTGGCGTATTTGAATGCGACGCGTGCGCTCCAATAGGTCGACCACGCTTGCCAAAGCGGCGCAGCCGCCGCCTCGACCGCGGCGAGCGGCGCGTGCAGGCCAGGCTTGGAGACCTTGTCGCGCACGAGCCCCCAATACTGGCTGAGCACGCCATAGCCGATCACGGAGCCCAGGCTGTGCGCCACGATGATCACGCGGTCATAGGCTTTGGGCGAGTCATGGATGTGGCGCAGCATGTCGACGCCGGCTTTGCGGATCGCGCGCCGCGCGTCGATATTGTCTGGCGTGGCGCGAAAATACCGCGCGCTGTCGGCCATGGTGTTGATGAGGAAGCCGCCGATCGCAATCGCCGCAAGCGCCACGAACGCGAACACCCCCACGGCACCGTAATAAAACACCGCGTGCGCGACAACGATCGCACTCAACAGCGGTTCGGATGCCGCTGGGAAAGTCAACGTGAACGCAAGGGGCGCTGCGCGAAATCCCGCAGCGTCAGGCCACAGCGCCAGCGCGCCTTGCGCCAAGGCGCCGTCGAAGCGCGGCGCCGTCCAGGCCGCGCCTGCAATCACGGACAATCCGATCGCCAGCAGCGCTGCATAGAGGCCTTGCAGCCGCAGGCGCTTGCTCGACAGCACGCACAGCACATACGCGCCGGACGCCGCTATGGCCAAGAGCAACAAAGTGCGCGCATCGTACAACACCGCAGGCGCGAAGCGCGCGACAGTGGTCGCGGCGAGGCCGATGGCGGCGAGGCAGGTGGCGAACGCGATCGACATCAAGGCTGCGCGCGCCGGCTTGAGCGCGTTCGGCGTTTCGCCGCCGCCTTTGCGCAGCAATTCGATCAGCCATTGCCATACATGCAGAAGCCGGTTTCCCGGCATCAGGTGGGCCCAATACAATTCGTAGAAATCGACGCGGGTTTCGCCCTTGGTGTCGAACCCGGTGGCGATGCGGCGTTGGTCCTCCATGTCGCCGTCGTCGACCGGCACCGACCACACCTTGCCGAGCGGCGGCGCTTTCGGGTCTGCGTCCGGCGGGATGGCGCGCTCGTCGGTCTCCCAGACGCTGTGTGCAAGTTCGGTGACGCCGGTCATCGGCGTCTGATCGCCCTGGCCGTGGATCATCAGCACCGCAATGCGGCGCGCGGGTTTTTGTTGCGGCGGCATGCGGCGGCGATCCCCTCAAATCTCGCGCAAGCGACGCAAGCATGGTACGCGCTGCGCCGGCGCGGCGCTAGAGCGGGCGCGTTGGACGCGAGGAAGATGCGTGGCGTACTGGCTGATGAAGAGCGAACCGGACGCCTGGTCCTGGGAGCAGCAGGTCGCGAAAGGCGCCGCGGGCGAGGCGTGGAGCGGCGTGCGCAACCACCAGGCCAAGCTGAACCTCATGCGCATGAAGAAGGGCGAGCGCGCCTTTTTTTATCATTCCAATGAAGGCAAGGCGGTCGTCGGGACCGTCACGATCGCGCGGGAACATTATCCAGACCCCACCGCGGCGCCGGGGACGCCGTGGGTGTGCGTCGACGTCGTTGCGAAAACCGCGTTCAAATCGCCGGTGACGCTCGACGCGATCCGGCGAGAACCGGCCTTGGCCGACATGGTTCTGGTGAACAACACGCGGCTGTCGGTGCAGCCGGTGACTGACGAAGAATGGGCGATCGTGTGCCGCATGGGCGGCGTAAAGCCCTGATCAGCGCACACGCGTCCAGCGCTGCGTCTGGCAGATCGGCCCGAGACAGCCTTGCACGCGCAAGGCGCCATCCTCGCCAAGATGCAGGCGTGAGCCGTACGTGCGCCCCGTGTCCGGCTCATAGATGCGGCCGCCCACCCAGCGCTGGCCGTCGCGGCGATAATTGCTGAGGATGCGCAAATTCATCAGCGACCGCGACCGCAACGCCGGGTCCGGATTTGCGGTGTCGAAACGCTCGGCGGTGACGCCGTCGCCGCCCCCGACGATGCGCCCGCACGGCGTGCCGTCGCCGCAATCGGCGATTTCTATGCGTCCGTCGCGCGCTTCGGTGAGCCATACGCCGGCGACGTCGAGGCGCGCGGTCTGGGCCGACGCCGTCGCACAGAACGCGCTGAGCGCAGCGGCGATCGCAAGCAGCCTCATCCGTGTTTCTCCTGCATGTGCTCGACGGAGCGATAGACGATCTCGCCCAGAACGGTCGTATCCACATCCGACAATTTGTTGATGTAGAGGCACGACTTGCCGGTCTTGTGTTTGCCGAGACGCGACAGCATCTCCTCATACTCCGCAAAGCCCGGCATGATATAGAGCACGATGTTCTGTTTGCGTGGGCTGAACGCGACGAGCGGCCAATCGCCGGCGCGGCCGGAGGCGTATTCGTAGCGATACGAGCCGTATCCGACGATGGTCCCGCCCCACAGGCTGGGAGCCAACCCGGTGATGTCGCCCATCAGCTTGGCGACGGCCTTGGCGTCGGCCCGCTTTTGGGGATCCTCGATCTTGTTCAGGAAGGCCGATACGGACGCATCGGATTTCTGCGTTTTCGCTTCGGCCACCGCCCGCGCTCCCTATCGTGCCGGCCTCTCGGTCACCGCGTCGAGCGCGCGGCAGAAGAACGCCGGCGCATTGCCCTGATCGCAGGCCATGTTGCCCATAGTGAACACGAAAATCGTGACGCCGATCAATGGCAGGATCACGCCGATGGCGCGCGTGACCAGAACGGACAGGGAAAACTTCGGCGGATCGGCGACCAGCCGCACCCGCTCCGGGGGCGTATCGTCCTCCGCATCGGCCTGGGCGCCGACCTGAATGCGGACATTCTCCATCCGGACGTTTTGCAGCTTGATCCCGGGCGCGGCGAACTGCGTCGGCGCGGGCGCGGCCGGCATCGGCTCGGCGGCGGCGATCGCCTTCACGACGGCCAGAAAATGCGCAAAACGCGGGTCGGCTGCGGCCCCATCCCAGGCGGCGAGATCGGCGTATTGCACTTCCCCGAAGCCGAGCGGCGGCTCCACCAGGTCAAGCCGCACCGGGGCGAGGATACGGCGGCGCAGACCATGCGTCGCCTCCTCCATCACCCATTGGCCGGACTCGTGATCGACGCTGTCGTGCGTCCACACCGCGACGACGCATTTCGCGGCCTGCAATTGCCGCGCGATCTCGCCGCGCCACGACATCGAGGGCTGGATGCCCTCGTCCCACCAGACGTCGAGGCCCGCAGCGCGCAAATGCTCCACGAGCGGACGCACGCGATCCTTGTCGGATTTTTTGCAGGAGATGAAGACGTCCGCCATCGGCACTCCGGGGCGCCCCGCCGGCTCCCATAGCCGTGCGCTGCAGCGGTGTGAAGCGCGCCTATTTCCGGCCGAACAGGCGCCCGAGGAGACCGCCGCCGGCAGTCGCGACCGCCGCCATCGCCTGGTCCTTGGCCGCATCGACTGCAGCGGTCGCGCCGCTTTCCTCAAGCAATTTTTCCTTGCCGGTTTCGACAAGTTTTTCAGCGAGCGCGGAGACGACTTCCTCGTCGATGCCGGTGTCTGCGGCGGCCGCAGCGATCGCCTCCGGTCCGCCCAGCCCCGCGCGCGCGGCGAGCGCCTTCACCACGCGATTGGATTGATCTTTGTCCAGCCCCAACGGCTCGCCCGCGCGCGCCACCGCTTCTTCGCCCAAGTGTCCTGCGACCTTGCCGATGTCGAAACTCATGCCTGCGCCTCCATCCCCCAAAGCCGAGCGCGGGCTTAGCAGAGGCGTGCAGCGGGGGGATGTGTAGAGTTGGTAAGCGATCGGGTGCGGTCGTCCGGCGCGCCGGCGCGGTATCGATGCAGGCGCCATCGGTCCCGCGCGTCGATCGGATCTGTCTAGGACGTCGCCCAATCCCTTGACGGATGCCAACCGCACGGGTACTGTGTAACATGCGCAACATCACAGTTTCTGTGGACGAAGAGACCTACCGCCTCGCCCGCATCAAGGCTGCCGAACGCGACACGTCGGTCTCCGCCCTGGTTCGCCGCTACCTGGAATCGCTCGCTGAAAGTGGCGATGCGTTTGATCGGCTTGTAGCGAGCGAGGACGCCATCCGCGCCCGCATCAAAACCTTCGACGCAAGCGCCCGGCTCGACCGCGAGGACGCGCATCGGCGCGGGGAATAAATGCCCGCCTTCATCGATACGAACGTGCTGTTGTATAGTCTCGACACGAAGACGCCGCAGAAACGCGAAGCCGCGGCAACACTTCTGCGGCGACGCGAACTCGTCTTGTCGGTGCAGGTGCTGCAGGAATTCTATGTCCAAGCCACCCACGCGCGCCGGATCGATGCGCTGACGCACGAAGACGCCGTTGCGCTGATGGCGACATGGCGGCGCTATCCGATTGTGGACAACACCTTGGCGCTCGTCGATGCCGGTCTCGCGATTTGCGCGAGCGCGCGTCTTTCCTTCTGGGACGCAATGATTGTGGCAGCGGCCGCAAGCGCAGGATGCGAGGCGCTATACTCAGAGGACTTGAACGCCGGCCAAACCATCGCTGGCGTTCGCGTGATCAATCCGTTCGCAGCCTAAAGCCCTTTCACGATCTCATCTGCGCAGCATGCTCAACTTCGTCAAATCCCTCTGACCGCTGCGCGCGGATCAAAGTCTTTCGAACCAAGTTCTGATGCGCGCCGCCATAAGCTTGCGGCGTTCGACCAGAAACGAGTCAAAGTCCATGTCCTCGCCCATCCAGAGCGCCATCGGGATGCAGTTTTCGGCAAGGTTCTTCTCCATCTCCGCAAGATCGGTGATGCCGCCATAGCGCAGCGGACCGCCACTCACTTGCGCGCGCAACTCGGCGAAATAGCCCCGCGGATCACGATTGCCGATGGCGATGTTTATCTCACTTTGCGCCATCGCGAAGTTGGCGATCTGATTGTACCGGCCGGCAGGTAGACCCTGCTTCTTAAGCAGGTCGCGCGGAAAGACGTGGTGGTGATCAACGCGATTGAGCAGCAGGTCACGAACAGTG
Organism: Hyphomonadaceae bacterium; assembly: GCA_033764725.1. GTDB lineage: Bacteria > Pseudomonadota > Alphaproteobacteria > Caulobacterales > Aquidulcibacteraceae > RI-43. The sequence goes on along the minus strand of JANRIR010000005.1, from coordinate 2,224 downwards.
ATCGCCTTGGAGAGGAACCCCTTGTCGCCCAGCACCACTTGCGCGGCCTTGAAGGCGTGCAGGTAAGGGCTATTGATGGAAGACGTTTCCATCGATTGCGGAAGGAGTGTCGACCAGAAAGAGTCAGAAAGCTCTGCCGACAGCACCGACGCCCCATAAGCCGCCACGCCCTGGGTCTCGATCTGGCGGATATCGAAGTCGAACTGACCCTCTGGGTTTGCGGAGTACCGCCCACGCAAAATGGACATCGCATACCAGCGCCGAACAAGCCTCTCGATATCATCAGCTTTCAAACCCTCTGCGCGCCCACGCAGATAGATGATGTAGGCGGAGTTCACTGCGTTCTGGCTGCTGATCATGCCGTTGATCAGAAGGCCAGCTGATCGCAGAATCATTGTGATGCGATCGAAGTGCGTCTTGTTGATGAAGTCGAGCACGCCCTCCTTCAGCTTTGCGAACGAGGCTTCCGCGACACTGTCTTCGTAGACCTTGGTCTCAAAGTTTCGACCGGAAAGCAGCGCCACCAAATCTTGCATTCTGCCGCGGCCGAATTTGGACGTAAACGCCACGCGCAACACATCCGTGTAGGACGGATCATAGAGATCGTCATTGGCGTCTTTCAGCCACTTGATCTTTGACCAGAACTCGCTCTTGGCAAACTCAGGGTCGATCTTTTCGATGCGCGCGGCGTGATCCGGCGTGATCGCTAGATGGCAGAAATAGTCGATGGCCTTGCGCAGCTGCGCGCCGCCATAGGCGAGATTCGACGCGATCTTGGACATAGCGAAATCCGCCTGACTCAGCGTCGCCCCAGCGGAGTTCACCCGAATGAAAATTTCTGTGACCGTCTCGATGTCGAGATCTTCGGCAAGCTCGATGATGCCGACATGGTTGTTGATGATCATCCGCAAGCGCTCGAGCCTAGAGAAGACAAAATCCTCATCCGTGCCCGGATTGGCGGCGATGTAGGCTTTGGTGATCTGCAAGAGTTTTGCGCCCGGGGCAAACACGTCCGCGACGTCCGGAAGCCACGCTGTATCCTTTAGAATTGCGGGGTTGCTGACCTCGAATTTTTCCTCAAGCGGATGGAATGCGATGCGGATTCGCAGCGTCTCATAATCCTTGCTGAGGACTTCCAAGCCAAGCAGCGCGGCCATAAGCGCGGTGACGCGCTGTTGCCCATCGATCAAAATTCGCTTGCCGGCGGATGGGGTGCCATCCTTAAGGCGCACCGTCGGGTTTCGCCACGCAATGAGATATCCCACCGGATAGCCCTGATAGAGCGAGTCCAGAAGGTTACGGACCTTGATCGCCTCCCAAACGAATGGACGCTGAATTTCGGGGATCGCGATCTCGCCGGACTTCACCCACGTGAGCAGCGTATCAATCGGGTGCGGCGTGACAGAGTAGCGTTGAGTGGACATCCACTCACAACCCCTTCACGATCTCATCCGTCATCTTCTTCGCATCGCCGAACAGCATCATCGTGTTGTCGCGGAAGAAGAGTTCGTTCTCCACGCCGGCATAGCCTGAGCCCATGCCGCGCTTCACGAACAGCACCGTTTTGGCTTTTTCGACATCCAGGATCGGCATGCCGAAGATCGGCGAGGCGGGGTCGGTTTTCGCCGATGGGTTCGTCACGTCGTTGGCGCCGATCACATAGGCCACGTCGGCCTGCGCGAAATCGTTGTTGATGTCTTCCAGTTCGAACACTTCGTCGTACGGCACATTGGCTTCCGCGAGCAGCACGTTCATGTGCCCCGGCATGCGGCCCGCGACCGGGTGGATGGCGTATTTCACTTCGACGCCTTCCTTCTTCAGCATGTCGGCCATTTCGCGCACGGCGTGCTGCGCCTGCGCCACCGCCATGCCGTAGCCCGGCACGATGATCACCTTGCCGGCGTTTTTCATGATGAAGGCCGCGTCGTCGGCGCTGCCCTGCTTCACCGGCCGCGTCTCGACACGCCCCGCCGCCGCGGCGGTCTCGCCGCCGAAACCGCCGAGGATGACGGAAATGAAGCTGCGGTTCATGCCTTTGCACATGATGTAGGACAGGATCGCGCCCGAGGAGCCGACCAGCGCCCCGACGATGATCAAGAGGCTGTTGCCCAGGGTGAACCCGATGCCCGCCGCCGCCCAGCCCGAGTAGCTGTTCAGCATCGACACGACCACCGGCATGTCGGCCCCGCCGATCGGCAGGATCAGCAGGAAGCCGATCGCGAAG
>JANRIR010000090.1:0-43493 GCA_033764725.1 Hyphomonadaceae bacterium | reverse complement strand
GCCAACCGCTCGGCGTTGTTCACCTCAAAGACGTGGTGAAGGGCGGCATTCGCGAACGGTTTTCCGAACTGCGGCGCATGGGCATCCGCACGGTGATGATCACCGGCGATAATCCGCTGACCGCCGCCGCTATTGCCGCCGAAGCGGGGGTGGATGATTTTCTCGCGCAAGCCACGCCGGAAGCAAAACTCAAGCTGATTCGCGACGACCAGGCCAAGGGTAAGCTGGTCGCCATGTGCGGCGACGGCACCAACGACGCGCCCGCTCTCGCCCAGGCCGACGTCGGTGTTGCCATGAATACCGGCACGGTGGCGGCGCGCGAGGCGGGTAATATGATCGACCTCGACAGCGACCCCACGAAACTCATCGAAATCGTCGGCATCGGCAAACAATTGCTGATGACGCGCGGCGCGCTGACGACGTTCTCGATCTCCAACGACGTGGCCAAATACTTCGCCATCATCCCGGCGATGTTCGCAGCGCTCTATCCCCAGATCACGGGTCTCAACGTGATGGGGCTTTCCTCGCCGGAAAGCGCCATCCTCTCCGCCATCATCTTCAATGCGCTGATCATCGCGGCGCTGATCCCGCTGGCGCTGCGCGGCGTGCCGTACAGGCCTGCGCCGGCCGGGCGGCTTTTGGCGCGCAATCTCGCGATCTACGGATTGGGCGGATTGATCGCGCCCTTCATCGGCATCAAGGCGATCGACGTGCTCGTGTCGGCCGCCGGCCTGGCGTAAGGATATCGCTTCATGCGCACTCTTCGTCCCGCGCTTGCGCTGCTCGTGCTGTTCACCGCACTTTTGGGCTTGGCCTATCCGCTCGCGATCACGGGCGTCGCCCAAGCGCTGTTTCCCCATCAGGCCAATGGAAGCCTGATCGAGCGCGACGGCCGCGTGGTGGGCTCCGCCTTGATCGGGCAAAGCTTCACCGCGCCTGACTATTTCTGGTCGCGCCCTTCGGCCGCCGGCGCCGGGTATGACGCGGCCGCGTCGTCCGGCTCCAATCTGGGCCCGACGTCGCGCGCGCTGCAGGAGCGCATCACAGGCGATGTCGAGCGCCTGCGCGCCGCCGGCGTCGCGGGCGCAGTTCCGGCCGATCTGGCGACAGCGTCCGGCTCCGGCCTCGATCCGCACATCAGCGTGGCTGCGGCGCAAGCGCAGGCGCCGCGCGTGGCGACTGCCCGCGGCCTTCCGCGGGCGCGCGTGGAGGCGCTGATCGCACAGCACACGAGCGGCCGCTTCATCGGCGTGCTCGGCGAGCCCGCCGTGAACGTGTTGACCCTCAATCTCGCGCTCGACGCCGAAGCGCCAAGCGAGCGCTGACCATGCCGACACGAAACGGCGACAGACCCTCCCCGGACGCGCTGCTCAAGCTGGCGGCGAAGGAAGGTCGCGGCCGGTTCAAGCTGTTTCTTGGCGCGGCGCCCGGCGTCGGCAAGACGTATGAAATGCTTCTCGAAGGGCACAACAAGAAGCGCGAGGGCGTCGATGTCGTCATCGGCGTGGTGGAGCACCATGGCCGCGACGAGACGCGCGCGCTGATCGCCGGCCTCGAACTGATCCCGCGGCGTCATATCGAGTATCGCGGGCAAACGCTGAAGGAAATGGATCTCGACGCCATCCTCAAGCGCAAACCGGCGCTCGTTCTCGTCGACGAACTGGCGCACAGCAACGCCGAGGGTGTGCGCCACCCCAAACGCTGGATGGACATCAAGGAATTGCTCGATGCGGGCATCGATGTCTACTCCACGATGAACATCCAGCATTTGGAGAGCGCCAACGACATCGTCGCCAAGATCACGCACGTCCAGGTGCGCGAGACCGTTCCCGACAGCGTGCTCGATCTCGCGGACGACATCGAAATCGTCGACATCACCCCGGAGGAGCTGCGCCAGCGGCTGCGCGACGGCAAGATCTACCCGCAGGAAACCGCACAGCGCGCGCTGGCCAATTTCTTCAGCGCCGGAAACATCACCGCGCTGCGCGAACTCGCCTTGCGCCGCGCCGCCGAGCGCGTCGACGACGCGATGCGCGCGCACATGGCCGCGCATGGAATCGAAGGACCATGGGAGGTCAGCGATCGCATCCTCGCCTGCATCGACGCCACGCCGGCAGCCCTCACCGTTGTGCGCCGCGCCAAACGCCTGGCCGATCGTCTGCGCGCGCCATGGGAGGTGGTGCACGTCGCCACGCCCGATTCGGAGCGCGCATCGAAGGCGGCGCGCGATGCGCTGCTCGACGCCTTCCGGCTCGCCGAAGAGCTCGGCGCCGGCGCCCGCTCGCTCACCGGCGACGACCCCGCCGCGGAGATCCTGTCGCATGCGCGCGACAATAACGTCACCCATATCGTGCTCGGCGCAGCCTCGCGCCCGCTTTGGATCGAGCTGATCCGCGGCTCGCTCATTCGCAAGCTGGTGCGCAGCGCCGACGACATCGCCATCGAGATCTGTCCGCGCGAGACGCGCTCATCCGCAGCGATTCTCGGCGAAGCCCTGCGGCCGCCGCCGCTGGGCGATCTCGGCGGCTACGCTGCTGCGACGGGTTTCGTGGCGATCGCGGCGGCGTTCGCCGTCGCCGTCGACCAGGCGGTCGCGATCCCGAACATCTCGCTTGTTTTCGTGCTCTCGGTGATCGCGGCGGCGGCGCGCTACGGCCTTGCGGTATCGCTCTACACAGCTGTCATCTCCGCATTGGCCTACAATTTCTTTCTCACCGAGCCCTATTACACGTTCGTGATCGCGCAGCCGGGCAATGTCTATGCGGTGATCTTCTTCCTGCTGGTGGGCGCTGCGGTCAGCGCGGTTGCGGCGCGCACGCGCGCGCTCGCGGTGATCGCACGCAAGCAGGCGCGGCTGTCCGCCGATCTGGAATCGTTCGCGCGCGGCCTTGTCGGTCAGGAAGAAGAAAACGAGATCGCCGAGAGCACCGCGGCGGCCGCCGCCAAGCTTTTGTTCGCGCGGGTCGTGGTGTTGGGCGTGCGCGACGACGACCTCGACGTGATCGGTGAATCGCCCGGCCCCGAAATGCTCGGCGCCGACGATTTCGCGGCCGCCAAATGGGCCTTCTCCCAAAAGCGCGAGGCCGGGCGCGGCGCCGATTCGCTGCCCGGCGCGCGCTGGCTGTTTCTGCCTGTGCCGGGCGAACGCGGCTTCGTCGGCGTTATTGGCGTGCGCCCGGCCGACGACGCCGCGCGCCTCAGCCCGGAACAGCGGCGCATCCTCGATCTGCTGGCGGCGCAGGCCGGCGTCGCGCTGGATCGCGCGCGCTTTCAGCGCGAGGCCGCCGATGCGCGGATCGAGGCCGAGAGCGAGCGGCTCAAGGGCGCGCTTCTGGCTTCGGTGTCGCACGATCTGCGCACGCCGTTGGCGACGATTCAAAGCGCGATCGAAAGCCTGCTACAATTCGGCGAACGGCACCCGCCGGATACGCGCGATCAATTGCTCGAAACCGCCGCCGCCGAAACGCGACGGCTGAAGCGCTTCATCGAAAACCTCTTGGACATGAGCCGCATCGACGCCGGCGCGGTCCGGGCGCGGCGCGAAGCGCGTGAAGTCGCCGATCTCGTCGACCACGCGCTGGACCGCGCCCGCAGCGCGCTCACGGGCAAACGCATCGTGCGCGACGTGTCGAGCGGCTTGCCGCGCGTACTGATCGATCTCGATCTGTCCGAAAGCGCGATCGCCAATGTGCTCGAGAACGCCGGCAAATATGCGCCGGACGGCTCCGCGATCCACGTGCGCGCCTATCGCGAAGGACGCGCCGTCATCGTCGAAATCCTCGACGAGGGAACAGGTTTCCCCGAGGCGGCCATGGCGAACCTGTTCGACAAATTCGCGCGCGGCGTCGACGGCGACGGGCGCCCGCCGGGCACGGGGCTGGGCCTCGCCATCGCCAAGGGCTTCCTTGAGGCCCAGGGCGGCGCCATCCTGGTGCAAAACCGTCAGGACCGTGCCGGCGCGTGCGTGCGCGTCCGATTGCCGATCGAGGAGCCCGTGTGACCGCCGCCGCCCATCGCCTCTTGCTCGTCGAGGACGACAAGGCGTTGCGCCTGACGCTGTGCGCGACGCTGAAGGCCGAAGGCTACGCGGTCACCGAAGCGGGCTCGGTCGCTGCTGCGCGCCATGCGCTGGCGCATCACGCGCAGGATCTCATGATCCTCGATCTCGGCCTGCCGGACGGCGACGGCTTGAGCCTGCTGCAAAGCCTGCGCGCGGGCGGCGATCTCACGCCCATCATCGTCTTGACGGCACGCAGCGACGAGGATGCGAAAGTCCGCGCGCTCGATCTCGGCGCCGACGATTACATCACCAAGCCCTTCGGAACGGCCGAAGTGCTGGCGCGCCTGCGTTCGGCGCTGAGGCATGGCGTGCAGGCGCGCGGCGCGCCCCCGATCGTCGAGGCCGGCGATCTGCGCATCGATCTGGCGCGGCGCGCGGTGACCAAAAGCGGCGCGCCGATCCGATTGTCGCGCAAGGAATTCGACCTTCTGGCCGAACTCGCCATCCATGTCGGGAAGCCCGTGCCGCACGCAGCCCTGCTGCGCGCCGTATGGGGCGATGACGCCGCCGACATCCGGTATCTGCGCATTTATGTCGGCCAGGTGCGCGACAAGATCGAAGACGACCCGCAGACGCCACGCCTGCTGCTCGCCGAACAGGGGTTCGGCTATCGTCTCGGCTGACGGGGGCGGCTTTCAGCCCGGGCGATAGCCGCGCACGAACACACGCGCGCAATCCTGCGCATAGCGGCGCAGCGCGGCTTTGGACGGCCCGTCGAGGCCGAGTTGGTGGCGATAGAAGAAATCGCCCTGCACCATGGCGATGAATTGCACTGCAGCACAGCGCGGATCGGGGCAATCGAGCTTGCCTTCCGCGGCCGCCTGCGCCAGCAGCGCCGCCAGGGTCTCGATCGAGCGCGCAACCATCGCATCATAGAACATCTGCGTCAGCCCGCCGCCACGCTGGTTCTCCGCGATCATCACGCCATGCAGCGCGCTCACGTCGGGGCTCGTGATGTTCTCCACGAAGCGGAAACCGAGATCGGCGAGCGCGGCCTGCAGATCGCCCGACCGCTTCGCATCGATCGCGGCCGCATCGAACAGCGCAAGACAGCCCGCGCCCATGGCGGCGATGAACAAGCCCTCTTTGCTGTCGAAATGCGCGTAGATGGTCACCTTCGACACATCGGCCGCGGCGGCGATCGCATCCATGCTGACGCGGTCATAGGGCTCCAACAGGAACAGCCTCTTGGCCGCCTCCAGGATCGCCTCCCGCTTTGCCGACCCCTGCGCATCGCGGCGCGCCGGGGCGCGCGCCGCGCCGGATTTAATTTTCGCCATACTATACCGTACAGTCTGATCCATGCTAGCACACTGAACGTATCAGTTCATCGCCGGTCAATCCAGGCCGGCGTCGGCGCGCGGGGGAGCCCATGCTGGGCATCGCACTCAAGATGCTGATGGGAGACCGGGTGAAATATCTCGGCCTGGCGTTGGGCATAGGCTTCGCCACCCTTCTGATGACCCAACAAACCTCTATTTTCATTGGCCTTTTGACGTGGGGCGCCAATCCCGTGCTCGATGTCCGCGAGGCGCAGGTGTGGGTCATGGATCCGCGCGTCCGCCAGGCCGACCAGCCCGAAGCGATCAGCGACCAGGCGCTCTACAGGGTGCGCTCGGTCGACGGTGTCGCCTGGGCTGCCCCTTATTATCGGGGCCCCTCGACCCTGCGCTCCGCCGATGGGGCGCTGGCGGCTGTCACCCTGATCGGGCTCGACAATCAAAGCCTCATCGGCCTGCCCCCGTCCGGGCGCGCAGCGGCCGCCGAGGCGATCCGCGGCCGCAACGCCATCATCGTCGACCGCAACACCGCGCGCCTCATCTTTTCCGACGGCCGCGACCCTGTCGGCCAGACCGCCGAGATCAACGACAACCGCGTCACCATCGCCGGCGAGACGCGCGCGCTGACCGCCTTCGCCGGCCTGCCGATCGTCTACATGAAATACACCGACGCCATCTCGGTGACGCCGCCCGAGCGCAACAAGCTGTCCTATGTTCTCGTCGGCGCGCGCGCCGGCGTTTCGCCGGAGGAGCTCGCCGCGCGGATCGAAGCCGCCACCGGCCTGCGCGCACAGACGCGGTCGCAATTCGCCCGCGCCGGCGTCGATTACATCATCAACAATACCGGCATCCCTTTGTCGTTCGGCATCGCCATCGGGCTCGGCGTGGTCGTCGCCGTGGTCATCACCGCGCTGACGCTGGCGATGTTCATCACCGAGAATTTGAAGAATTTCGGCGCGTTGAAGGCCATTGGCGTCACCAACGGGCAGATCCTGCAGATGGTGATGGGGCAGGCTTGGCTCGTGGGCTTCATCGGCTACGGCCTCGGCATCGGCGGCACGGCGGCCTTCATCTATTTCGGCCGCAGCGATCCCAGCCTGCAGGGTTTCAGCCTGCATTGGCAGGTGGTCGCTGGCGCGGCGGTTCTGGTTTTCGCCATCGTCACTGCGTCGGCCTTCTTCAGCGTGCGGCGCGTGCTGAAGATGGATCCTGCCATCGTGTTTCGGGGATAGGCCATGCAAGCGGCGCGCGCGGACAATGTGGTGATGGAGTTCGAGAGCGGCGGCGACCGCATCCGTGTTCTGCATGGCGTGTCGCTCGACATTCCGTTCGGCGCGATCACCTTTCTGGTCGGTCCGTCCGGCTCGGGAAAGACCACGATGCTGTCGATCCTCTCCGGCACGCTGTCGCCGACCGAAGGGGCCGTCGAGGTGATGGGCGAGCGGCTGGACCGCATGTCCGACGCCGCGCTGGTGCGTTTCCGCCGGCGCCGGATCGGTTTCATTTTCCAGCAATATAATCTGATCGGGACGCTGACGGCCGGGGAGAACGCCGCCATCCCGCTCATCGCCGACGGCGTGCCCGCCGCGCAAGCGGTGCAGCGTGCGGAGGCTGCGCTGGCGCGGCTCGGGCTTGCCGATCATGTGCGCAAGTTTCCGCGCCAATTGTCCGGCGGTCAGCAGCAGCGCGTGGCGATCGCCCGCGCGCTGGTGCACGAGCCCGCGCTCATCGTATGCGACGAACCGACCGCCGCGCTCGACGCGGAGGCAGGCCAGGGCGTGATGCGTCTTTTGGAGGAAGCCGCCAAAAGCGCGGACCGCGCCGTTCTTGTCGTGACGCACGACGACCGGATTTATCGCTTCGCCGACCGCATCCTCTCCATCGAGGATGGTCGCATCGTCTCCCCGCCTGCATCATCTTCGGAGGACCAGCGCCATGCGCATTGATCTCGATCTCCTCAAGCGCGCCGCGCTCCCCGCAGCCGCGCTCGGCGCGATTGGTTTCGCCGTGTTCGCCATCGACCAGCCGGAGGCCGCCGTCGGCGAGCCCGCCATCGCGCCGCCGAGCGCAAGCGCCGACATGGCGGCCAGCGTTGCGGCGGTCGGCGTGGTCGAGCCGTCCAGCGAAACCATCGCCATCGCCACGGAAGTATCGGGCGTCGTGCGCGAGGTTCTGGTGCGCCCTGGACAGACTGTCGCCGCGGGCGCAGCGCTGTTCCGTCTCGACACGCGCGCCGCGGAGGCCGATCTCGCCGCAGCGCGCGCCTCGCTCGACGCCGCAGAGATCGCCGCGCGCGACGCCGCCGCGCGGCTGGCGTTGTTCGACACGCTGGGCGATGCGCGCGCCGCGAGCGCCGATGAGCGCGACCGCGCGCGCTTCGCCGCCCAACGCGCGGAAGCGGATGCACGCGTCGCGCGCGCGCGCGCGCGTCAATTGGAGGTCGACCTTGCGCGCCACACCACGCGCGCACCGATCGCCGGCGAGGTGCTGCGCGTGAACGTGCGGCCCGGCGAATTCGCCGCTGCGGGCGCGGCAAGCGATCCTCTCATCGCGCTCGGCGCCACCGAGACGCTGCATGTGCGCGTGCAGATCGACGAGGAGGATGTCGGGCGCATCGCCGCCGGTGCGCGCGCGGAAGGCGCCTTGCGCGGCGACGCCAGCCGGCGCGTGGCGTTGACGTTCGTGCGCATGGAGCCGCAGGCGCGCCCGAAAACGAATTTGAACGGCGGCGCAGAGCGCGTCGATACGCGCGTGGCGGAGGCCATCTACGCCTTCGACCCTGCGGCGTTGCCTGCGCTCGTGGGACAGCAGATGGATGTGTTCGTCGCCGCGCGGCCGCTCATCGCGCAAGGCCAAACGCCATGAGCGCGCGCGCCGCAACGCTTGCTGCGCTCGCGCTGACGTCGGGCTGCGTCAGCGCACCTGATCTTGAGCGCCCCGCGCCGCTGCCCGCGGCTTGGACCGGCGATGCGCGCACCGACGCCGCCGCCGCAAGCGACGCCTGGTGGCGCGCCAGCGTCGCCGATCCGCTGATGGCCGATCTCATCGCGCGCGCCGGCGCCGTGAATACTGTGGAGGAGGCAGCCGCCCGCGTGCGGGAAGCGCGTGCGCGGGTGCGCGCCGCACGCGCGGGCCTGCTGCCCAGCCTGGACGCGACTGCAAGCGCTGCGCAGGTCGATCCCAGCGCTGGCGATGGTTACGATATCGAGCAAGCATCGCTCGATCTGACGCTCGATCTCGATCTGTTCGGCGCGACCGCCAATCGCGTGCGCGCGCGCAACGCTGCGGCGCTGGAAGCGGAGGCGCAATTGCGCCTTGCGCGCATCGATGCGCGGGCGAATGCGGCGGCGCTCTATATCGCGCTGCGCGCAGCGCAGGCGCAAAAGGCCGCCGCCGCCGCCAGCGCAGCGGCGAGCGAGGAAAGCCTCGATCTCGCCGCGCTGCGCGAACGCGCGGGCCTCGAAAGCGGTCTTGCCGAGGCGCAGGCCCGCGCCGCGCGCGACGCCGCACGGGCGCGCACGCCGCAATTCCAACAGGCCGAAACCGAATCCCGTCTTGCGCTCGAAGCGTTGCTCGGCCTGCCGGCCGGCGCGCTCGCCGCCGCGCTGGATGCGCCGCAGCCGACGCCCGCAATCGCCTCCGATTCGCTGCTCGCCTCGCCCGCGGCTGTTCTTGCATCGCATCCCGAGATCGCCGCGGCGGAAGCGCGCTTGGCGCGCGCCGGCTTCAACGCCGCCGCCGCGCGCGCGGATCTGTGGCCACGCATCAGCATCGGGGCGGCGCTCTCCGAGGTCGCGGCGCCGGTGGGCGTCTCCAGCGCGATCGACGGAACCCAAGCGCAAGCGACGCTGATCGCCCCGCTGTTCAATTTCGGCCAGCTGCGCGCGCTCGCGGCCGCCGAAAATGAAAATGCGCAAGCGGAAGCCGCGCGTCTGCGCCAGACCGTTGTGGACCGCATCGCCGATGTCGAAACCCAACGCGCGCGGCTGCGCAACGCCGACGCGCGCGCCGCAGCGCAAGACCAAGCGGTCGCTTCCGCGCGCGACGCCGCACAGCTCGCGCTGGCGCGCTATCGCGCGGGTCTGACGAATTTTCTCGACGTCCTGACCGCCGACCGCACGCTCTACGACGCCCAATCCGCCCAAGCCGAAGCGCAGGCGGAGCGCGCGCGCGCGGCGGCGGCGCTGGCTGCGGCGTTGGGTTTAGGACAGGGGCCTTGAGGGGGTGCATTTGATTCACGGCGATGCGTTGCAAAGCGATGCACCGTCGCCATCAGGAAATGCGGAAAGGCGAACACGCGATCGCAAATCAAATGGCGCACCGGTGAGGATGAAACCGGGAACGCGTATATCCTTGTTTTCCTCTCGTCTCGGAAGGCGCCGTGCACGAACCGCGATGAATGACTGAGTTGGGCTCAATCGATAGTCGGAGCACGGCGGCCGAACTTGGCGCTAAGCGGACGCTTTGAGTTTCGACCCGCGTCGCCACTGCAGCGCAATTTCACAAGCGACCAACGGCGTGATCCAAGAGGCCCAGATGACCGCAACAATCGTGGCAGGTTCGATGTCAGCAAGCGCAGGCAGACGCATGACAATGCGGCAGAACACGAAAGTCCACGTCAGTACATACGAGCGCACCATCCACTCGCGATGCGATTCGAAGCGCTGGTTCATGGCTGCGCGCCAGGCCATTGCGGCGACGGCGAGCCATGCACAGGCAAGTGTCCCGGTCGCTACGCCGACTCCGGGCAAGAAATCGTTCGGCCGCAAAGACAGGTAAAGACCCATGCCGGCGCCCAGCGCCCCGCCAGCCAAATAGGCATAGCCAATCCAGCGATGAAACCTCTGCCCGCGTTTGGTCCAGCCCACGTAGAGCGCGAGCGCCCCGACGAAGAGCATGAGAGTGCCGCCAATGGCGTGAGCGACGACATAGCCCCAGCGGCCCGCGAAACGCGGCGCAGCCTCCCCGTCGAGAACGGGCAGCGCGACGAGCCACCAAATTGGCGCTGCCGAAAGGACTGCGAGGACGATCAGCGCCGTGCCGCGCGCCTTGGAATGATCCGGATGGTTGGGGCCGACGGCAGTACCCATCGCGAGGCTTCCGACGTGACGCTTGCGAGCGTGGGTGTGCGCCACACGCTCGTCAAGGTCGATTTACCGCGGGTCCCCGTCATCTGACTCGAAGTCGATCAACGGCAGGTCTCGACGAACTCGGACGGACTCTCAAGAAAAATAGAGGTCGTGACCAATTCGTGGCCAGGTCCGTGTGCGCTCGTCGTGATGATCTAAAAATGGCGCGCCCGAAGAGATTCGAACTCCTGACCCCCAGATTCGTAGTCTGGTGCTCTATCCAGCTGAGCTACGGGCGCGCGAAGGGGGCGGTGATACAGGGGCGTGGGGGCGCTTTCAAGGCCTTCGGGTGGGTTGCAGGCGCGCGGCGCCGACCTCGGCGGCGGCGGTGCGCGCCCTATTCGGCTGCGTTGCGCGGGCGGCGACGGGCGGGGCGCCGCGCGGGCCGAGGCGGCCCGGCCTCGGCCTTCCGCTTCAGGCCGTCCGGATCGCCGAACATGTCTGGGTCGATGCTCAATAATAGCTTTCTCAAAAGCAAAGACAGCACCTGTCGCTCCTCCGGGGACAGGGCCGCGAGCATGTCATGCTCGACCCTGTTCTCCTCCAGCACGGCGGCGTCGAAATGCTCCAGGCCGCTCTCGGTCAGCCGCACGATGACGCCGCGGCGATCGTCGGGATTGGTGCGCCGCTCGATCAGGCCCTCGCGCTCCATGCGGCCCAACAGATTGGCCAGCCCGCCGGACGTCAGCAGGTTGAAACTGGCGATCGCGTTGGGGTTGGCCTCGTAGGGCGGACCCGACAAAACCAAGGCCGCCATGGCCTGGAACTCAGTGAAGGCGAGCCCGTGGCCGCGCAGCACGCGGCCCACGGCAAGCTGAAACAGTTCGTGCACCCGGGTCACGCGGCCCCACACCTGCCAGGGTGAGATATCCAGCTCCGGCCGCGTCCGGTTCCATGAATCGCTGAGGAAATCCAAGCGGTCTCGGGCACTCATACAGATCTCCAATACGGCCGCGATCAGCGCGGCACGCTAGCCGAGCGCGATGCCTCTTCACTAGCGCGATTCCCTTTCCAGATTGCTTGACAAAAAGATATTTTGCCCGAACCTGCCATCTCGGGACCGCCGCCCTCATCCTCGAGGCGACGCCATGCAGGGGAAAGCCATGATCTCTGACAGCCTGTCGCCGAAGCCCATCAGCCCCGGTGCGGCCCCCGCCGCCCGCCGCGCCGCCCTCGCCGGATCGCTCGCCGCCGGCGTCGCGCTCGCCGCCATGAGCCCCGCCTGGGCGCAGGCCCCCGCCCCCGCAGAGCAGGAGATCATCGTCACCGGCCTCAAGCGCGACCAGGCGCTGCAGGAGGCGCCGGTCTCGGTCACCGCGTTCACCGCGCGCGCGATCGAGGAGGCCGGCATCACCCGCCCGATCGACTTCATCAACGCGACGCCGAACCTCACGGCGGTCGAGGCCAACAACGCCGGCGATCTGCGCATCACCATTCGCGGCGACGCGCAGGCGCTCAACACCGACGCCCCGGTCGCGGTGGTGATCGACGGCGTCGTGCTCACCGGCGCCACCGGGCTCAACAAGGATCTGCTCGACGTGGCGCAGATCGAAGTGCTGCGCGGCCCGCAAGGCTATCTCTATGGCCGCAACGCGATCTCAGGCGCGATCAACATCACCACGAGGGCACCCAGCGAAACGTTCGAGGGCCAGGCGCTCGTCGGCTACGGCAATGGCGAAACGGCGCGCGGCGCGCTCGCGGCGTCGGGACCCGTCATTCCTGGCGTGCTCGGCGCCAGTGTCGCGGCCGCCTATCGCGACAGCGCCGGCTTCTATGAAAACGAGACTGTCGGCGGCAATGTCGATCCGTACGAAGAGACCTCCGGGCGCCTGCGCGTCGACTGGACGCCGACGGATTCGCTCACGATCCAGGCGAGCGCCTTCTCCTCGCGCATCAATGGCAGCGCCACGAATTATCTGTCCCAGTCCGTCATTCCGGGCGTCGCCACCGGCGGGATGATTCCCGTCGACGCGAACTATGCCGACGGTCGCTTTGTGGCGAACGTGGGCAACTACAACCGCAAGGAGGACGACCTCTACGCCCTGCGCATCGATTATGCGCGGCCGTGGGGCACGATCACCAGCGTCACCGCGCGCGAAACGCAGGACAACATCTTCGCCAGCGACGGCTTTCCCTATCAGCCGGGCACGGCCGAAGGCACGCAATATAATCGCCGCGAGCATTCCGCCTGGACGCAGGAAATCCGCTTCACCTCCCCTGCCGAAGCGGCGCTGCGCTACATCGTCGGCGCCTATTACGCCGACATCAGCCAAACGCCCTTCCTGCTGGCGGCGGTCGGGGTCGACGATACAGGTCGGGTGTTTCCCGCCAATCGCCCGCGCGCCGGCGCGCCCAACCAGACCACCGGATTTTCCGCAGACAATGTCGAAAGCGAAGCCTACGCTTTCTTCGGCAATCTCGATTGGGATCTCGCCCCGGATTGGACGCTGACGCTGGCGGCGCGCTACGACCACGAAGAGAAAAGCGCCATCGACGTGGCGCCGCCGGCCTTCTCGGCGACCTCCGGCGTCGTGCGTTCGCAAACCTTCTCCGAGTGGCAGCCGAAGATCGGCCTCGCCTGGCAGGCCAGCGACACGCTGAACCTCTACGCAAGCTTCGCGCGCGGCTACAAGGCCGGCGGCTTCAACGCCGCGCAGGCCTTCACCATCACCGGCGGCGCAGCGCCGAACGATTACCCCGCCGAAACCGCAGACAATTACGAAGCCGGCTTCAAGAGCGAATGGCTTGGCGGCGCGCTGACCCTCAACGGCGCCTATTTCCACACCATCAAGCAGAACAGCCAATTGTTCCGCTTCATCCCGACAGGCTTCCTCAACGCCGTCACCGTGATCGACGAGATCGAGGCCGACGGCGTGGAGATCGAGGCGAACTGGCGCGTGGGCGACGGCCTGACGCTGCGCGGCGGGCTCGGCTACGTCTCCGCCGAGATCACGGAATATCGCGGCGATCCCGGCAGCGTGGGCAATGACGCGCCCTATGTCCCGGATCTGCGGTCGAGTTTCGGGGTCAATTATGTACGCCCGCTGGCCGACGGCCTTGACGTCATCGTCGACGCCTCTTGGGACCATATCGGCGAGATCAATTTTGACGCGCGCAACTCGCCGCAGGCCCTGCGCGATCCGCTTGACCTGTTCAGCGCCCGCGTCGCCTTGGAAACGGAGCGCTGGACGCTGTCGATTTGGGGCCGCAATCTCTCCGACGAGCGCTACAATTCGGATGTGATCGTTGTCTTCGACGACCCCGCCCTCTTCACCCAAGCCGTGTTCAAGGCGCCGCCGCGCACATACGGAGCGGAATTGCGCGTGCGCTTCTAAGGCGGGCTGCGGCGCCATGCGCATCGCTCGCCTTGGCGCCGCGGGTCTCCGCTTCGGCCTGCGTCGCGCACGGCTGAGCGTGGCGGCGGTCTCGTGCGCTCTGCTGCTGGGATGCGGATCGCCGCCCCTGACGAACGCCGACGGGCTGCTCGTCTTGACCGACGAAACGCCCACCGGGCTCGATTATGACGGCCCCTCGGCGGCGATTCCGCAAAGCCAGACCGGCATCGTCAACCTGATGGAGCCGCTGATCGATTACGCCCCGGGAGCGGTCAACGACAGCGGCGTGCGCATACCCGACTTCACACGCTTCGAGGGCCGCCTCGCCGAGCGCTGGGACTTCGACGCCGCACGCGGCGTGCTGCGGCTGCATCTGCGCCGCGACGCCGTGAGCTGCGCGGGCAATCCGTTGACCGCGGCGGATGTCGTGTACACGTTCGCACGCGCGAAATCGGTGTCCGGCGCGGCGCCGATCGGCTGGTTCCTCGCCAACGCGGGCGGCGTGGCCGATTTCGACGGCGACGTGTTCACGGACCCCGCGGCGCGCACGCTGGGGGACGAAGTCCGCGCCATCGACCGGCACACGGTCGAAATTCGCCAGGGCCAGCCCAATCCCTTGCTGCTGCCGGTTCTCACCACGTTCGGTCTGTTGATTTTCGACAGCGTCGAGATGCGCGCGCGCGCCACCGAAGACGATCCCTGGTCGCATGATTACGCCAACAACGCTGCGCCGCCGAGCTTCGGGCCCTATTGCGTCGAGCGCTGGGTGCGCAGCAGCGAATTGGTTCTGCGCGCCAATCCGCATTATTATCGCGGGGCTGCGCCCATCGCGCGCATCGTCATCAAGCGCGTCCCCCAATCGGCCAATCGCTACATGATCATGCGCATGCGTCAGGCGCATGTCGCCGAGCGCCTGACGCCGCGCGAGGTCGCCGCGATCGAAGATGTCGACGGCCTTGCCGTGCGCAGCGTGCAGGGCAACGAATCGCTTTTCCTGCACATGAATTTCGCCACGCCGCCGTTCGATGATCCGCTGGTGCGCCGCGCGATCGCTGCAGCGATCCCCACGAGGCAGATCATCCGCAACGGCTATTTCGGCGCAGCGGTTCCCTGGACCGGCGTTGCGCCGTCGAGCTATCCAGGCGCCGCGTCCGGGGCCGTGACGACCGACGATCCCGCGCGCGCGGCGGCCTTGCTGGCGCAAGCCGGCTATCCCGGCGGCCGCGGCCTGGAGCGCTACCCCGATGCGTTCCGCCTTGCTTATGTGGCCGAGCGCGAAGCCGTGCTAGGCCCGATCGCGGCCAGCCTGCAGACGGCGCTGCGCCGCCTCGGCGTGCCGGCGACGCTCGATCCCATTCCCTCCGCGCAGTTCGGCGATCGCCAACTCGTCAAGAAGGATTTGCCGTTTGCGCTGAACGACCAGGAGAAGCCGGTCGTCGTCGACGCCGGCTACGCCGCGCAATTGTTCTTCGTTTCAGCAAGCGCCGGCGGCGTGAACAACATGGTCAACTACGCCAATCCCGCGCTCGATGCGCTGTGGGCGCGCGCGCGCGGCGAAACCGATCGCGTGCGGCGCACGGCCCTGATCCAGGACATTCAGCGCCTCGCCAGCGCCGACGTCGCCTGGGCGCCGATCGTGGAATACCGCACGCATTGGGTGGGCGACGCGCAGGTGCAGGGATGGTCCTGGCGGCCTGACAACGCGCTGCGCTTCTACGATCTGAGGTTCGCGCCATGATCGCGCGCCTTGTGTTGCGGCGCATCGCGATCGGCGCCATGCAAATGGCCGCGCTTGCGGCGCTGGTGTTTTTCGTCATCCGCTTGATGCCGGCCGATCCCGCCGCGCGCTTCGTCGGCCTCGGCGCCTCGCCGGAAGCGTACGCCGCGGCGCGCGCGACGCTCGGCCTCGACAAGCCGCTCTTGGCGCAGTTCGCCGATTTTCTGGGCTTCGGCGCTGCGCGCGGCCTGATCGACGGCGATCTGGGGCGGTCCTGGGTCAGCGGCGAATCGGTGGCGCGCGAGATCGCCGCCGCTTTGCCGATCACGCTTGAGCTCGTCGCATGCGGCGTCGCCCTTGCAGTGCTCGCTGCGTTTCCGATCGCCTTGCTCAGCGCGCGCCGGCCCGGCGGCGGCGCCGATCGCGCCGTGCTGATCTATGGCCTTTTCGCCGGATCGCAGCCGGAATTCGTCTGGGCGCTCGGGCTAGTGTTCGTGTTCTTCGCGCAGCTGGGCCTGGCGCCCGGCCCGCTTGGGCGCTTGTCGCCGTTCGCTGAACCGCCCGAACCTGTGACCGGCTTCATGACCATCGACACGCTGCTTGCGGGGCGCTTTGAGGCCTTCTCTGATGCGGTCGCGCACCTTGCGCTGCCGGCGGCGACGCTGGCGATCGTGCTGTCGGGCCCGATCATCAAGATGCTGCGCGATTCCCTCGGCAGGGCGTTGAAATCCGATCATGTCCTGTTCGCGCGCGCGTCGGGGCTGAGCGAAAACCGCGTCAGCGCGATCGCCTTGAAATCGGCGCTGGCGCCGACCTTGGCGCTGATCGGGATCTTGTTCGGCTTCATGCTTGGCGGCGCCGTGCTCGTCGAAAGCGTGTTCGCGCTCGGCGGATTGGGGCAGTACGCGGTGCGCTCCGTGCTGGCGTTCGATTATCCCGCCATCCAGGGCGTCGTGCTCACCATCGCAGCGGTTTCGCTGCTCGTTTACCTCATCACCGACGCGGCGCAGGCGCTGATCGATCCGCGAGTTGCGACATGATCGCGAAGCCGGGCCGCCGCGATGGGCTCTTCGCGGATCCTTTGTTCATCGCCGGCGCGGCGCTGGCGGCGCTGGCTGCGCTGAGCGCGGCGTTCGGCCACTGGCTGACGCCGTTTTCGCCGGATGAAGTGACCGACATCGTGTCCGAGCCGCCGCCGCCGATCGCGGACTGGCCAAATCTGTTCGTCGCTGCGCTCGGCGGCGAGGGCGTGCACTGGTTCGGCACCGATGCGGCCGGCTTCGACGTGTTCGCCCGCACGCTTGCGGCTGCGCGCACCGACCTGCTCATCGCCGTCGCCGCCGCCGCGATCAGCGCCGCGATCGGCGCGCCGCTCGGCGTGATCGCCGGCGCCGTGCGCACGCCCGCGACCGAAGCGCTCGCGCGCGCATCCGACGTGCTGCAATCGTTTCCCGTCTTCATCACGGCCATGGTGCTCGTTGCGCTTGCAGGGCGGTCATGGGCGTCGATCGTCCTCGCGATGACGTTGCTTTACGCGCCGATCTTTCTGCGCCTGACGCGCGCGGAGGCGTTGGCGGTCAGCGCGCGCGGCTATGTCGAGGCGGCGCGCATCGCCGGCGTGCCGGGTTGGCGCATCGCGCTGCAGCATGTCGCGCCGAACGCGCTCGGGCCGGCCTTGTCGCAATTGTCGGTAACGATCGGCTTCGCCATCCTGCTCACGGCCGGGCTTTCCTTCGTGGGCGCAGGCGTGCGTCCGCCGACGCCGGAATGGGGCCTGATGATCGCGCAGGGCGCAGGCCAGATCGTGCTCGGCGATTGGTGGCCGGCGCTGTTCCCCGGCGCCGCCATCACGTTGACCGTGTTCGGCTTCGCCGCGATGGGCCAGTCGCTCGAGGCGCGCTATGGCCGCTGAAGCCGCGCTGCGCGCTGCGCGCCTCACGGTGATCGCCGGCGATGCGAAGATCGTCGACGCGGCGTCCTTCGCGCTGTCGCCGGGCGAAATCGTCGGCCTTGTCGGGCCGTCGGGCAGCGGAAAATCCGTGCTCGCGCTGGCGCTCTTGGGTCTCGTTCGGCCCGGCCTGCGGATCGCGGACGGCGCGGTGACGGTGGGCGGCGTCGATCTGCTCGCCGCGTCGCCCGCCGCGCAACGGGCCCTGCGCGGCAAGCAGATCGCGCTGATCATGCAGAACGCGCGCGCAGCGCTCGACCCGCTGGCGCGCATCGGCGCGCAGATCGTGCGCGTCATGGCCGCCCACGATGTCGGCGACGCCGCCGACAGGCGCGAGCGCGCCATCGCACTGCTCGCCGGCGTCGGCATCAACGATCCCGAGCGCAGACTGGACGCCTATCCGCATGAATTGTCCGGCGGCATGGCCCAGCGCGCCGTGATCGCCATCGCGCTCGCCAGCGATCCGCTCGTGCTGATCGCCGACGAACCCGCCACCGGCCTCGACGTCACCGTGCGCGCGCAATTCCTCGACGCCTTGTGGCGCAGCGCCCGTGCGCGCGGCGTCAGCGTGCTGCTGGCCAGCCAAGAGCCGGGCGTGCTGGCGAATTATTGCGATCGAATCATATCGATCGAGGCCGGCCGCATCACGCAGGATGAACCGGTCAGGTCCTATTTCGCGCGCCGCGCGCCGCACGCGCAGGCGACGGCGCCGGCGCAGCGCGCGCCCGCAACCGCCGATGCGCCGCTGATCGCCGCACGCGGCGTCTCGAAAGCATTCGGATCGGCGCGCGCGCGCGTTCCAGCGGTGGCGGATGCGGATCTCGATCTGTTTCCGGGCGACAGCGTCGGCCTCATCGGCGAATCCGGCTCCGGCAAATCGACCTTGGGGCGCATCCTCGTCGGATTGCTCGCGCCAGACGCCGGCGACGTGCGCATCGACGGCGTCACGCTGACGAAATCCAATGACGCGACGCGCCGGCGGCTGCGCGGGCGTGTGCAATTGGTGCAGCAGGATCCGCTCGACAGCTTCGACCCGCGCTGGACGCTGGGCGACAGCATCGTCGAGCCGATCGCCGCGCACGAGCGCATGACGCGGTCGCAGCGCCGCGCGCGGGCGCTCGCCTTGCTCGATCGCGTCGGCCTGCCGCATGCGCTTTGCGACGCCTATCCGCGCGATGCGCCGCCAGGGCAGCTGCAACGCGCCGCCGTCGCGCGCGCCTTGTCGACGTCGCCGCGCTTCATCGTTCTCGACGAGGTGACGGCGCTGTTGACGCCGGATGTGCGGCGCGCGCTGGTCGCTTCGCTTGCACGCGTGCGCGACGAGGACGGCGCGACGCTGCTGTTCATTTCACACGATCTGGAATCGGTGCGCGGCCTGTGCGCGCGCGTGGCGGTGATGTATCTCGGCCGGATCGTGGAGAGCGGGCCTGCGGCGGCGATCTTCGCCGATCCGCGCCATCCCTACACGCAGGCGCTATTGGCGGCGGAACTCGGCGAGGACGTCGACAACCGCCGCATCGACAGGCCGCAACCCCATGATCTCGCCGGCGATGGGCCCGTGCGGCAGGCGGCGGCGCCTGGCTGCGCGCTCGCGCCGCGCTGTTCGTATGTCGAGGCGCGATGCCGCACGGATGCGCCGCCCTTGCGCGATCTCGGCGCCGGTCGATCGTCACGCTGCTGGCGCGCCGAAGCGCTGCACACTTTGAGGACGTCATGATTGAGGTTGAGACGGATTTCATCATCATCGGCAGCGGCGCCGCTGGCGCGCTTCTGGCCAATCGGCTCTCGGCCGATCCGCGCCATCGCGTGCTGCTGGTCGAAGCCGGCGGGGCGGATCTCAATCCGCTGATCAAGGTGCCGATGGCTGCAGGCGTTCTGTATCATTGGCCCGGCGTGAACTGGGGCTACGAGACCACGCCGCAGAACGGTCTGGCCGGACGTTCGATCGTGTGGCCGCGCGGCCGGGTGCGCGGCGGCTCCACCGCGATCAACGGCATGATGCATATCCGCGGCAACGCGCGCGATTATGACGATTGGCGCCAGCTCGGCCTTGCGGGCTGGTCCTATGACGACGTGCTGCCTGCGTTTCGCCGCTTCGAACGCAACGCATCGCACCGCAACGCCTATCACGGCGCCGATGGCGAGCTGTACACCGAAAAGGCGCGCGGCGACCATCCGCTCTATCGCGCCTGGCTCGACGCGGCGCGCGCCGCGGGCTTTCCCGACAACGCCGATTTCAACGGCGCCGCGCAGGAGGGCGTCGGTCTCTATGATTTCAACATCCGCAACGGACGGCGCGTCACCGCCGCCAATGCCTTTCTCGATCCCATTCGCGGGCGCGCCAACTTAGACGTCTGGCTGAACACGCAAGCGCTGCGCCTGACCTTCGAGGGGCGCCGCTGCACGGGCGTCCTGGTGCGACGGGGATCGCGCGAGATCAGGATCGCCGTGCGCCGCGAGACGCTCGTGTGCGGCGGGGCGGTCAATTCGCCGCTGCTGTTGATGCGCTCCGGACTTGGCGATGCGCAGGCGTTGCAGGCGCTGGGCATCGCGCCGATCCTCAATCGGCCGGAGATCGGCCGAAACCTGCAGGATCATCTCGGCGTCTATGTGCAGCATGCCTGCCTCAAGCCCGTCACGCTCTATGGATTGATGCGGCCCGATCGCGCGCTTGCGGCCGGTTTTCGCGCCTGGGCCTTCGGCTCTGGTCCAGCTGCGAGCGTGCCCCTGGAGGCGGGCGGCTTTCTGCGCACGCGGCCGACGCTCGATGCGCCGGACGTGCACGTCACCTTCGTGCCCGGACTTTCGCTCGCCGCCACGCAACGCGGACAAATGCAACATGGCTTTTTGACCAACGTGTATCAATTGCGTCCCCAAAGCCGCGGCTCGATCCGTCTCGCCAGCAGCGACCCGCGCGACAAGCCCATCATCGATCCCAATTATCTGAGCGCGGAGGAGGATCGCCGCTGCCTGCGCGACGGCGTGCGCCTGGCGCGCGCCATCGCTGAGCAAGCCCCGCTTACGCCTTGGCGCGGCGACGAGCTTGCGCCTGGCCGCGCCGTCGAGAGCGATTCCGAGATCGACGATTGGGTGCGCGCGAACGCCAACACGATTTTCCATCCGGTCGGCACATGCCGCATGGGCGGCGACGATCATGCCGTGCTCGATGCGGCGTTGCGCGTGCGCGGCGTTGCAGCCTTGCGCGTCGTCGATGCGTCGGCGATGCCGCGCATCATCAGCGGCAACACGGCTGCGCCCACGATGATGATCGCTGAAAAGGCGGCCGCGCTTATCCTCGCGCCCGCGCAGGAAGCCAGCGCCGTCGTCTCCGACGCGCCTGCTCCAGCAGCGACGGCGTGCACAGCCTAGCGCGGGCGAGCCGCCTGCAGCGCCGCCTCGGCGAACGGGGCGAAGAGGGTCCGCATCGCCGCAGAGACCCCCTCCGGCGCCGTCTCGGGCGTTCCGGCGTCGAAGCCGGGCGCGGGCGCATATTCGGCCTGCAACTGGATCGCGCGCGCATAGTTGGCGCCGCGCAGCGCAGCCAAGAGCGCGAGCCCGAAATCGAGGCCCGCCGAAACGCCCGCGCCGGTGGTGACGGCGCCGTCGGTCACCACCCGCGCATTGACCGGCGTGGCGCCAAAGACGCTGAGGATGTCGCGCGTCACCCAATGGCTCGTCGCGCGTTTGCCGGCCAAGAGCCCCGCCTTGCCGAGAATGAGCGAGCCCGTGCAGACGCTGGTGACATGGCGGCTTTGCGCCGCGCGATTGCGAATAAAGGCGAGCGCTGCCTCGTTGCGCATCACGTCGAGCGTTCCCTGCGTTCCGCCGGGGACGAAGAGGATATCGAGCGCCTCCGGACATCCGCGCATCGTCGTCGTCGGCGCGATGGCGAGCCCAAGATCGCTGGCGACAGGGCGCAAGTTGCGCTCGGTCGTCACCAGATGCACCGTCGCGCCCATCATGCAGGCGAACATGTAATGTGGCCCGACAAGATCGAGCGCGGTGAAACCCGGATAGAGCAGCATCGCAATCTGCTCTCGCCCGGTCATCTGGAAATCGGAGATCGCGCCGAAGCCCGCATGGGCGGCGTTGGCGGCGTGATCGATGCCTTCTTGGGCGGCGGCGTCGCCCAGCGCCAGGAAGGGCGCAAGCGCCCCGCCGGCGCCGAACGCAAGCAGCACTCTCCGGTCAAGTGCGATGGTCATGATGGTTCTCTTGCTTTCAAAAATTTACGGAAGGCGTTAAAAATCCACGTCAAGGCTCAGCCACGCGGAACGCGGCGCTCCCGGCCGCACGACGGCCTGGGCCAGATATTGGTAGGGAATGAAATACTCCTCGTCGGCGATGTTCTCGATGGAGAGGCCGATCCGCCAGCGCCCGAAATCGTAGCTCGCCTGCGCATCCGCGACGACGTAGTCATCGCCGCGCTCGGTGTTCGGCAAGGTGATCTCGGCGGCCGACGCGTAGGTCAATCCGAGGCCTAAGCCCAATCCGTCCAGCGCGCCGCTGAAGCGGTAACGGCCTGCAAGGCGGCTCGCATGCTCCGGCACGCGCGGCAGCCGGTCGCCCACGATCGCCGCGTCTGTGTCCTTGCTGACGGTCGCATCGGTGTAGGCGTAGTTGAACAGGATCGACCAGTGCGGATCGGGTTCCCAGATCACGTCGATCTCGACGCCGGTCGCTTCCTGTTCGCCGGTCTGGTTCGAACTGAAGGGGCTCGTGGGATCCTGCGTGGGCACATTCTCGCGCGTCTGCGTAAACCACGCGACCGTACCCGAGAGGCCGAGCCCGCGCGCAGCGATCTTGACGCCGAGTTCCGCGTTCTCCGAAGTTTCCGGCTTCGGCGGCGCGCCGCCGCCATTGAAGAAAAGGCTCAGCCGCGAACCCGTCGCCCAGCCCGCATAAACCGAGACGGCGTCCGTGACGTCATACGTCACGCCAAGGCGCGGATCGATGCGATCCTCCTCGACATCGTTGGTTCCGCCCTGCAGTTCGGTCAGTCCGAGGCGGCTGAAGCGGACGCCGGTCAGCACATGCAGCCGATCGCCGATCGTCATCTGGTCCTGCACGTAAAGCGCCGCTGTGCGATACTCGTTTTGAAAGATCGAGCCGATCGGCGGAACGCTCGTGAACGCAACGTCGCTCGCGGCATCGGCGTAATCGATGACGCCGATCGGCGTGAACCCGAATGCGGTCGCGCCGTCGTAATCGGTGGCGTCATACTGCGCGCCGGCCAGCAGCGCGTGATCCACAGGTCCTGTCGCAAAGCGCGCCGTGACGCTCGCATCAACGGTCCACTCCCCGATCTCGACCGGCAGCCACCCGCGAATGATCGGATATTGCGTTCCTGACGGCGGGAAGAACGCGAAGAACGGGAACGACGCATATTCCTTGAAGTCGCTTTCGTAGCGGCGGACTTGAACCGCGCCTGTGAACCCGTCGCTGAAATCGTGCGCGATGGTCGCCGTGAGCGTCCGGTTCTCGATGGTCGTGCGCGGCGCATCCGTCGCGCCAGAAAAGCGGAACGGATCGACGCCCGGAAGTCCGGCGACGGCTGCGGGCAGCCCCGCATATTCGAGCTGTTCGGTGCGATTATAGGCGCCGATCAGCGTGATGCGCGTATCGCCGAGATCGAACTTGAAGCTCGGATTGATCGAGGCGCGGTCAACGGTTACGCGGTCGATTGCGTCTTCCGCGTCGGTGACGTCCGCCGTGACGCGGAAGCCGACGACGTCCGTGATCGGCGCATTGATGTCGGCGGACGCTTGCCTTGTGTCGAAGCTGCCGAAGCGCAGCCCGAACGACGCCGCGCGCTCCGGCTCGGGGGTCTTGCTGATCAGGTTGATCAAGCCGCCGACCGGCGCGCCGGCGCCGCCGCCGAACAGCGTCGACGTCGGCCCCTTAGCGACCTCGATGCGCGCCACGGCGATAAGGCTCGACGGATCGGCGACAGCCGTGTCGCCATAGGCGATGAGCCCGTCGAAGAACACTTCCGATTCGAAGCCGCGCACGATCGGATTGGCGAGCACCGCTTCAGACGGCAGCGCGGGAACGACCCCCGAAACATTGCGCGCGGCATCGGCCAGCGTCGTCAGCTGCTGCTCGCGCAGAAGAGTATCGGTCAAAACCTGGATCGATTGCGGCGTCTCGCGAATGGGAACGGGCAGGCGCAGCGTCGCGGCTTCGTCGGTCGTCTGGCTTGGGCGCTGGCCGGTGACCACGATGACGTCGCTGGCCCAGGTTTCGCGGTCGGTTGCGTTTTGCGCGTGCGCAGCCGCAGGCGTGAAGCACAGCGCGGCGGCGCTGCACAGAAGCAGAGTTTTCATTGAAAAAATCCATCTCAATCTGGCGCGGGCAACGCAGCGCGACGCCCGCGGAGCGCATCGAAGCGTGCGCAAAGCGCACGCGCGCATCGGCCGCAGGACCTCACGGGTCCGCGGCGCGAGCCGTCGTCAGACTGAGAGCGGCGGTCCGGTGGACCAGGGCGGCGGCGCAGCAAGACCGCGCCCAGGCGCGAGGCTTTCGACAGCCGCAGCGCCAAGCGACGGCGCCTGCGGCGGTGCGGCGATCGACGCCGCAAGGGGCGCAACCGAAACCGGCGCGGCGGCGGCGAACACGCAGGGCGCATCGGCGTCGCCCGTGTCGGACGCAGGGCTCTGCTCATGCGCGTCGGGATCGACCACGGCGCCGCTGACGAGATCAATGACGGCATGCGCCTGGGTTTGGCCCGAGCACAGCGCCACCGTCAGGAAGCGGCCGTTCTGCGACGGCGCAACCATGTAGCCGGCCGGCACGAGCGCGCGGACCGCCAGCGCCAGCAGAGCGAACGCCGCCAGCGCCTGCGCGATGCCTTTGCGATGCGGCATGCCCCGGACCATGCGGTCTTATGCGTGCATCCCGCCACGCCGCGCCAGCGCCGCATTGTCGCGCGCGGCGGGGCTGAAGGTTGCGGCAACCTGCCCTAGGGCGGCGACGCGCCGGCGCGCCATCTTCTCTGCAAACGCAAGCGCGCCCGCGCGCCGAGGAGAGCCGATGGCCAGCCGCCCCGACCCCGCCGCATCCCACCCTGACGACCTCGCGCCGCGGCGACGCCCACGGGACCTTTCCGACCGCGTCGCCTACGGGCTGACGCGCCTCCTGCGCTTCTTCGCCGACGCGTTCTTCCGCACCCGCTATGGCCACCGCGCCGTGGTGCTCGAGACGGTCGCGGCGGTGCCCGGGATGGTTGGCGGCATGCTGAACCATCTCAAGAGCCTTCGCCGCCTGGAGGATGACCGGGGCTGGATCAAGACGCTGCTCGACGAGGCCGAAAACGAACGCATGCATCTGATGACGTTCATCGCGGTGGCCAAGCCCAGCGCCTTCGAACGCGCCCTCGTGCTCCTCGCACAGGGCGTGTTCTTCAACGCCTTCTTCGTGCTGTATCTCGTGTCGCCGCGCACCGCCCATCGCCTCGTTGGCTATTTCGAGGAAGAGGCCGTCGTCAGCTATACGGCCTATCTGGCCGAGATCGATTCAGGGCGCGCCGACAATCCGCCCGCGCCCGAGATTGCGCGCCGCTATTGGCGGCTTCCGGCCGACGCGCGGCTGCGCGACGTCGTGCTCGCCGTGCGCGCCGACGAGGCGGGCCATCGCGACGTGAACCATGGCTTCGCGGACGTGCTGGCGCCCGCGCGCGCGAGCGCCGCACGCAGCGACGCCGTGCGGGCATGACTGCGACCGCGGCGGGGTCGGCGGCGTGGCCGCACTGGGTGTGGGTTGCGCTGCGAACCGACCATGCCGGCGAGACCGGCGCGGTGTGGATTTATCGCGGCATACTCGCCGCATCGCGCGACCCTGAGGTGGTCGCCTTTGCGCGCGCACATCTGGCGACGGAAAGCCGGCATCTCCACGAGATCGCAGCGATCCTTCCGCCGGCGCGGCGGTCGCGGCTCGTCGGCTTGTGGCGCGTGCTCGGCTTTGTGACCGGCTTTGCGCCGGCGCTTGTCGGGCGCAGGGCGGTGTTCGCCACCATCGCGGCGGTGGAGACGTTCGTCGACGCCCACTACCAGCAGCAGATCGATCGTCTGCGCCGCGAAGGCGTCGACGCGGCTCTCGCCGCTGCGCTCGACGCGTGGCGCGGCGATGAAGTTGCGCATCGTGACGACGCTGCGCGACGCGTGCACGCTGCGCCGCCGCTCTGGATCGACGGCTGGACGCGGCTCGTGCAGGCCGGATCGGCGTTTGCAGTCGCCGTCGCACGGCGCGTGTAAACAGGACTCAAAAATCGAACGCGGTCTGGCGGTTGGCTTTCGCCTGGCGTGGGCGGCGCCCGACCTGTTTCAGGCCGGACTTTCGGCTGCCGTGCTTTTCCTGGATCGCGTCCGCCGCCGCACGATACGCGACGCCGCGGCGCACGCCATAGACCGCCTCGCGCGCGCGCGCCGCCGCTGCGACATGATCAACCATCGGCGCGGGATAGGTTTCGCCCAGCGTCACGCCGCGCTGCGCCAGAAAATCTCGCGGCGCGCTCCAGGGCTCATGGATGAAATCGTTCGGCAGGGCGGCGAGTTCGGGAACCCAGCGCCGAATGAAGACGCCGTCGGGGTCCTGGTCGTGCGATTGCTTGACGGGATTATAGATGCGCGCCGTGTTTACGCCGGTGACGCCCGACTGCATCTGCACCTGCGGGTAATGGATGCCGGGTTCGAAATCGGTGAAGAGGCGCGCCAGGCGCTGCGCCGGCAATCGCCAATCGCGCCACAAATGATAGCTCGAAAACGCCATCGTCATGCTGCGCATGCGAAAATTGAGCCAGCCCGTGGCGATGAGCGAGCGCATGCAGGCGTCGAGAAAGGGAAAGCCCGTGCGGCCGCTCTCCCAGGCGGATGCGATCGCGGCGTCATCATCGCCGATAGGGCGCAGGCCTTCATAGGCGGGATGCAGCGCGCGACGTTCGAGATCGGGTTCGTCTTCGAGTTTTTGGATGAAGTGGCAATGCCAATGCAGCCGCGACGCGAACGCGCCGATGGAACGCGCGAACGGCGCATCGTCTGCTTCGGTCCAGCGTGTCTGGGCGCGCAATGCGGCCTGATAAGTTTCCCGCATCGACAAGCATCCCAGCGCAAGATGCGCGCTGATGCGCGAACAGGCGTGCGCGCCTTCGAGAGGCGTCGACATCGCGCGGCGATAGGTGCGCCCCCGCGTAGCGAGAAAGCTTTTCAAGAGCGCTGCGCCCTCGCCGCGGCCGCCGCGCTGACGCTCCGGGCAGGGATCGTCGGCGAGGCCAAGGCCGGACGCATCGGGGATGACGTCGCAGGCCGCTTCGGCCCAGCGCGCCTGCGCCGGCGCCGGCAGACGCGGCTGACGCATCAGCGTCTCCCAGCGCGCGGCCCAGCCGTCGCGGCGACCAAGTGCACGAAACACGCCGAACTGCCGCTGTTCGATGAACGGCACGCCGGCCCTGCGCGCCCAGCGCCGCACGGCGCGGTCGCGCGCATAGGTGAAGGCGAGCCCGGTCTCCTCGTGCGCGTGCAGCGCAGCGATCCCGAAGCGCGCGTGCACATCCGCGAGAACCGAAACCGCCTCGCCGACCTTGACGACAAGGCGCCCGCCGCATCGGCGCAGAGACTGGTCGAGATCGTCGAGGCTCTCGCGCAGGAACGCGTAATGCCGGCCCGACGCTTCGGGCAGGCGCCAGAGCTCCGGCTCCAGGATGTAGAGCGCAAGAACCGGCCTGCCCTGCGCGCACGCCGCCGCCAGCGCTGCGTGATCGTGCACGCGCAAATCGCGCTTGAACCAGACGACCTCGATCACGGCTGATCGCGCGCTGCGATGAGCGCGGGGATGCGCTCGCGAAACTTGAAAAAACCTGCCGAAGCATGCGGCCAGGCGCGGGAATCGAAGCCGCGGCGCAAACGCGTCAATCGCACGCCCTCACGCGCGAGCGCAGGCTCGAGCGCGTCGAGCGCGCGCGCCGCAAGGCCCATGGGCGCGTAGCCGGTGACGATCTCGCGCACGCCGCACGCCGTCGCCCAGGCCCCCACCGCATCGGCTGCGATCGTTTCAGCGGGCGCTGAAAAATGCGCTGCCGCGCGCGCGAGCGCATCCTCCAGCGCGCCGCGCGCAAACCGCGCCGGCGGCCCTTCGGGATCGCCGACAGGCGTTATGGAGAGGCCCGCCACGCCGGCGACGACACCGCGCAGAGCCCAGCTTTCGGGGTGGAGATCGTCCTCGTGCAGCAAGAGCGCGATGCGGTTGTCGCGTTGCGCCTGCGGCGCAGGCAGCGGCGCGGACGGCATCGGCGGCGCATCCTCGACCAGCGGGACTGCGCGCTCATCGAGTTGGCCTCTCGGGTCGAAGCGCTGAAGCGTGTTGTCGGCGATGTTCTGCGCGCGCGCGACATACGCCTTGCCGCGCGTGTGCAGCCCCGCCACCCAGCGCCAGGACAGCGTATTCGAGGCGGCGTCGGCGTCGAGCAAGGTCTTGAACATGAAATCCGCGCCCAGCGGCCAGGGCAGCTTCAAGGTGAAGATCCAGATCGACGCGAACCACATGCGCGCGTGATTGTGCAGCCAGCCCTGCGTGCGCAATTCCTCCACCCAGGCGTCGAAGCACGCGATGCCGGTTGCGCCGTGCATGGCCGCCTCAAGGCGCGCGCGCAGGCTTGCATCCTCTGCTGCGCGCGCCTTCCAAGCCAAGCGCTCGGCGTCGAAGCGGGTCAGCACGCCGGGGCGCATTTCGAGCCAACCCTTCCAATAGCTGCGCCAGAACACCTCCTGGATGAACTTTTCCGCCGCTACGAAACGATGGCGGCGCAACACGGCGGCGATCACCTCCTGCTCGGTGATCAGACGCCGGCGGATCCAGGGCGACAGCGCCGACACGTTGCTGCGGTCCTGCGGTCCGCGGTCGACATTGCGGCCGCGGGCGTAGGCGCCGCCGGCGAAGGGCGCGAACGCCTCCAGGCGCTGCAGGCCCGCGGCCCGGGTCGGCGTCCACTGGACCGCGCCCGCGGGACCGCCTTCGGGCGCGTGGTCGTCTGGGTTCATCGCTGTCCCGCCTCGCAGTCGGACTTAGGCGGCGCGGGCGTGGCGTCGAGGGCGCATGCGCCCTTACGGCGCAGACGGTTTTGGCTAGGATGCGCGATAGAAACCGCGCGCCGGGGCAGGCGAGACAGGGGGGTCGCGACACGCGTTCCAGCATGGGCATGCGGATGACGATCCCTTCCCCGCGCGCGCACCGCCTTGGGACGCGCCGATGATCGCCGCATTCGAGGCGATCGTGGTCGCCGCGATCCTGGCGCTGACGCTGCGGCGCAGCGCCTTCCTGGTCGCGGCCCTGCTCCCGCCGCGACCGCTGCCGCCGCATCCCGCGACGTCCTCCGGCGCCTGGCCGTCGATCGCCGTGCTGGCGCCCGCGCGCAACGAGGCGGCGGCCGCGCCGCGCCTGCTCGCCGCGCTCGCGCAGCTCGAATACCCCGCCGACAAGCTGTCCTTCGTGCTCATCGCGGATGGCTGCAGCGACGACACCGCCGCCCTGTTCCGCACCTGGGCCGCAAGCCGCAGCGATGCGCAGGCGCTCGTCCTTTCAGGCCCATCGGGCAAGGCGAATGCATTGAACGCCGGGCTGCGGGCGGCGCGGGCCGACATCGTCGCCGTGGTCGACGCCGACCTGCAGCCGCGCGCCGATTTCCTGCGCGCGCTGGCGCGCCCGTTCACGGACGAACGCGTCGGCGCCGCGGCCGCCTATCTCGCGCCGCGCAACGCCGATGAAAACATCGTCACCCGCTACGCCGCGGTGACGACCTGGGTGCACCAGCTCGTCACCTCCGCCGGTACGGACCGGCTTGGCCTCAATCCCCCGACGCTGGGGGCCGCCGCCTATCGCCGCGCAGCGCTCGAGGCGATCGGCGGCTTCCCGGTCGCGCCGGTCGGCGTCGACGTCGCCGCCAGCGGCGCGCTCTCGCAGCGCGGCTGGCGCATCCGCTTCGTCGCCGACGCCGTCGCCGACAACACGCTGGTTGCGGATCTGCGCCAATACTGGCGCCAGCACCTGCGCTGGTCGCGCGGCACCTTTCAGATCCGCCAGCCGCGCTCGCCGGACCAGCCGGCCGAACCGCTCGCCCAGCGCTTGGAATCCTTGGCGGCCGCGCTCGGCTACGCCGACCGTATCGTCTTCGCGTTGGCGCTGGGCGGCGCAGCGTTCGGCGTCGCGCCGCTCTGGGCGCCGCTTCTGTATCTCGCGGTCCCTGGCCTTGGCATCCTCGCCGCGCTGCACAAGGCCGGCGCCGGGCGCGCGGCGCCGCGGTTTCTTGCCGCGACCGCGCTTTTCTTCGTCGTCGATCTGGCGTGTTCGGTCGTGGGCGTGGCCTCGCACATCGCACGGCGTCCCTATGTGTGGCGCCATCCGCGCCAGGCGGCGCAGCGATGACGGCCACGCTCGCGTGCGCGGTGTTGAGCTATCGCGATGAGCCGTTTCTGCCCGAGGCGGTGCGCTCGGTGCTGGCGCAGGGCGTGGCGGTCGAGGTCGTCGTCGTCAATTCCGGCGGCGGCGATCCGCAGGCGCGCCTGCGCGCAGCCGGGCTCGACGTCCCGACCTACACTGTAGCCGCGCGGCTTTATCCCGGCGCGGTGCGCAATCTCGGCATCGCCAACACGCGCGCGCCTTATGTCGCGTTTCTCGCCGCCGATTGTCTGGCGGCGCCGGGTTGGGCGGACGCGCGCCTGCGCGCGCATCGCGATGGCGCCGACGCCGTCGCCAGCGCGATGACCGCCGCCGACGCGGACTCTGTCGCGTCCTGGGCCGCACTTCTGCTGTTGCACAATCGCCGACTGGCGCTGACGCGCGCGAAACATCGCCTGCACTATTCCATGTCCTATGCGCGCAGCCTGCTCGACCGCATGGGCCCGTTTCGCGAGGATCTGCGCGCCG
The DNA here is from genome assembly GCA_033764725.1 of Hyphomonadaceae bacterium. Classification (GTDB taxonomy): domain Bacteria; phylum Pseudomonadota; class Alphaproteobacteria; order Caulobacterales; family Aquidulcibacteraceae; genus RI-43. The sequence continues at coordinate 13,112 of JANRIR010000090.1, read as the reverse complement.
GTGAGGACACCGAATTCAATGCGCGCATCCCGCCGGATGTGCGCATCGCCTTCGCCGCCGACGCGCTGACCGCTCATCGCTACCCGACGCGCGCCGACGCGCTCATGCGCGAGGCGTTTCGGCGCGGGCGGCTGCATGCGGCCACGCAAGGCGCGATCGAGGCGCGCGGGCCGCAACGCTTGCGCGTGGCGCTGCGCACGCCGTGGAACCTCGCGCGCGCCGCCGTTCTCGCAATGCGCAGCCGCGGGTCGGAACGCGCCGCGATGCTGCAAGCGCTGCCCCTGGTCGTGGCCGGCGGCATGGCCTACAGCGCCGGCGCCCTGACCGCCTTCGGCGCCGACGCGGGGGATTGACCATGCGCGCCTGCGATCTTCGCCATCATGCGCACAGCGCCGCCGACATGCGCATCGACCTGCTGGCGCTTCCCGCCCTGAGCGAAGCGGACGTCGCGCAGATATTTGCGCAATTCAGCGGACGCCAAATTCCCGGCCGCACGCTCGACGGCGATCGCTCCGTAATCCTTCCCGCACAAGGCGACACGCTTCATGGCGGGGTGAAGATCAAAGGCGCAGGCTTTCGCGGCGGACGCGTGCGCATGGATCGCCGGCACGACAAGCCATATCCGCTGCCGCGCTACGACGCCGAAGGCGCAGCCACGATCGACGCCGCGAAAGATCACGGCCGCGCGCTCGGCGGCGCGATGTCGTATCAGCAGGCCCGCCACGAGGTCGCGGTTGCACGCCATCTTGCGGCGGCCGGGGTGCGCGTGTTTCCGGCGCTCGGCTACGGCGCGGTGCGGCGCGAGGGGGGCGTCAGCTGGTTCTGCGCGCTCGATTGGCCGCGCGACGGCGCGCCGGACTGGTGGACGCTGACGCGCGACCGCGACGGCGCGTTGCGCGCCGCGCACGCCTTGGGCGAGACGCAGCGCGAGCTTGCACGCCACGACGTCTATCTCGTGCTGAGCGGCCTGGTCGCGCACCACAATGCGTTCATCCGCAAGGATTTCCATACCGCCCACATCGCCGGACCGAACGACTCGCCGCTGGCGCTTCTGTCGTACTTTCTGTTCGACATGAATTTCATTCTCGCCCAGTTCGTTCACGACCGCCACATGCCCGACATCGCCGATCATCGCGCGCGGGCGAAGGAAGCCTATGTCCACGCGCTGACCGGAAATGCGTTTTCGGTCGACGTCATAGACCGCTTCAAAACGCTTCTCGTGGAGTTGAAATACGCCGACTGGGAGATGGATCGGCGCATCGCGCGCCTCGCGGCGGATCCGATCGGGGGCACGCTTCTACAAGCGTTCATCGCCGAGAGCGGCGAGGCGGCGCTGTACGGCGATCTGCCAGCGCCCGAGACGCCCGCTGCGCCGTCGCCGCAGCCGCAGCGGCGCCGGTTGTCGTGGCTGCGTTGGCTGCGTTGAGCGCAGACTAATCGTGAAAGCCACGCCCCTTCGGCAGAGTGCGCAGCGACAAGCCTTTTTCGTCGGTCAGATATTCATAGCCGATGCTCTGCCAGCGCTTGTCGGGGTCGGCCTCCTCGTAGCGGCGCCGGCGCGCCGCGCGATCCTGCGCATGCACCATGGCGAGGTGGTAGAAGATCAGATCCGCCTTGGGGAAGCGGCCGCCGCGGCGCGCCTGCAGCGGCGCCTTGAGGCCGTGCAACGGTCTTGGATCGAAGGCGTGGTCCGCGCGCAGGCGAAACAGGCGCGCCACCATCTTGCGGCCCCAAACGCCGTCGGCGCGATACTGGCCGCGGCTGTCCCACAATTCGCGCAGATGCACCGCATAGGCCGAAAAGCCGAGCGCGGCCCCGCGGGCGATCACGCGTTCGGCGCGGATGCGGAAATCCTGCTCGAGGCGCTCGTCGGCGTCGATGCAGACCGCCCATTCCCCGCCCAGGCGCAAGGCCTCCGCCACCAGCGCGCGATGATTGGCGACCTCATCCCAGACCGGCCGCTCGACGGGATTGCGCAAGAGCGAAAGCGTTGCGGGGCATTGCGCCAGGAATTCCGCCGAGCCGTCGCTGGAGCCGTCATCCAGCGCCACGATCCCATCGACTTGGGGTGCGACATTGTTCACGAAACCAGGAAGAAAGCGCATGCCGTCGCGCACGGCGATCAGCGCCAGCATGCGCGTGCGCCGCGTCGCGCCGCCCCGCCAGCCCCAGGACGGCACGATCATCATGGAGCCGCAGGCGCCTCGAGCGCATAGAGATCGTCCATGCCGAGATGGCGCACGCGGGCCCAGGTTTCTTCCGCAGCCACGCGCCCCTCCTTGAGCACGACAACGCGATCGCACACCGACAAGGTGCGGTGATGATGGCTGATCAGCAATGTCGTGAAGCGGCCCGCGCGGCGCTTGATGGTCTCCAGGATCGCCTGCTCCGACACGCCGTCGATCGCGTTCGTGGCCTCGTCCAGCACCAGCACCTCCGGCTCGCACAGGATGGCGCGCGCGAGCGCGATGCGTTGGCGCTGGCCCGCCGACAGCCCGACGCCGCGCGCGCCGACGATCGTGGCGTAGCCGTCGGGCAACGCGCGGATGAAGTCATGCGCCTCCGCCTGGCGCGCTGCGCGTTCGACGTCGTGTTGCGCAGCATGCGCTGCGCCGTAGGCGATGTTGTCGAACACGCTCGCATTGACGAGATCGAGATCCTGGCTGGCGACGGCGATGCGCGCGCGCCAGGCCGCGGGATCGATGTCGCGCAACGGAATGTCGTCGATGCGGATCTCGCCGGCGGTCGGCTCCGCCAGCCGCGTGAGCAGATGCACGATGGTGCTCTTGCCGGCGCCGGAGCGGCCGATCAGGCCCGTCGCCTGGCCGGCAGGCAGAACGAAACTCGCTCCGCGCAGCGCCGCGCCGCTGCGCGCGCCGGTCTTGTAGGCGAAGCTCACCGCATTGAACGTGATCGCAGTGGACAATGGCGCATCGCGTACGCCGCCCGTGGGCGGCGGCGCCTGCGCATCTGCGTCGAGCATGGCTTCGACCGCCTCCAACGCGCCGCTCCAGCCCTGCAACTGCCCCCAGCTCGCCTGCATGCCTTTGACGTAAGGCTGCAAACGGTACAGCAGCACCATGAACGCCGCCACGAGCGGAAAACCGAAGCCCCAGCCCCACGCCGCGACGATCACGCCAAGCACGATGGCCGCGAACAGGATCTCGCTCAACGGCGCCAACAGGCTCGCGCGCATCTGCAGCCGCAGCACGCCGGCGCGCACGTCTTCCGACGCAGCGTCGAAGCGCGCCTGTTCGCGCGCCTGCTGATTGAACAGTCGAATGAGTTGGGCGGCGTGGATCACATCGAGCATGCGCGCCGACAGCGTATTGTTGCGCGCGCTGACGATGCGGCTCGGCGCTTGCAGCCGTTTGGCGAGAAACCCGTGCGCGGCGAGGATCAGGGCGAGCGCGGCGGCGACAATCAGCGTCAAAGGCCAAGACAGCGCGAGCAGAAATGCAAACAGGATCGCGGCGGCGGCGGCGTTGACGAGCAGCGTCAGCGCCGCGTTCACGGCGTCGGCGGCGCGCCAGGATTCGTTGGCGAGCACATTCATGAGCCGGCCCGCATCGGCGTCGCGCATGTAAGGGTAATCCACGCGCAACAGGCGTTGCGCGAGCGCGCTGCGGATGGCGTGGCCGGCCTGGCCGCACAGAGAGTGCGTCAACGCGGCGTTGGCGTAAGCGACGATGTTCTTCAACGCGATCAGCGCGAACATGAGCCCGGCGATCGCTGCGACCCGCGCGCCCGGCGCAAGCTCGCTCGCAAAGCCGCGCAGCCAACCCGCAAGCCCCTCGCCGCCCGCCTGGTCCGCGCCCGTCAGCACGCCCAGCAGGGGAATGACGAGCCCGATGCCCAGGCCCTCCAGCGCCGCGGCGGTCAAACCCAGAACGACGACGAGCGGCGCCGGCGCCAGCCGGGATCCGGCGAGGCGCCAGATCGGCGACAGGCGAAAGGCGGCGAATTGTGTCATCGGCGGCGGCGCATCAGATTAGCGCAGCCGCGCCGCGCGGCGACAGGGGCTCACGTCGCAGGCGAACCGCGCAGCGCTGCGCGCCGTTCGATCGCCGCCTGCAGCGCTGCGGCGCGATGCGCCCAGGTGTGCCCGGCGTGTGCGCGCGCCGCAGCCGCCTCGCCCAACGCGCGCAGCCGCTTCGGGTCGGCCAGCGCGGCGGCGAGCTTGTCGACGAGTTCGCCATGCGTGCGAAACGTCAGAACGCTTTCACCGTCGCGGAATCCGAGCGCGTCGAGATCCTCCATCGCGTCTGCAACCGGACAAACCCCCGCGCCCGCGCTTTCGAAGAATTTGGCCATCGGCTCGAGCCCCGGCGTCATCGGCGCGTCGCGCGCGGGCGCGCCCTCGTCTGCTGCGCAAAGCTCGGACGACACCGCCATGCAGGCCAGAAAGCCGCTGAGCTTGGCCCCGAGTTTCGGATAGGGCGTCGGCGGCAGGCGCGTCACCTTCACGCCCGCCTCCTTCAGCGCGCGCTCCGCGACCTGGCGGCACGCATAGGCGCTGCCATACGACGCCACCCCCGCGCGCCGGCCCGCGCGCGGGGCAAACCGCGCGGGCTCGAACCCCTTGGGAACCCAATCGGCCGGCACGCCGTCGGCCTCCAGCCGCGCGGTCACGGCGCGCCCCGAAGCGACGACGCTGTCGAAGCCGTGGCGGCGAAACGCCGGCGGCCAGGCGCCCTGCAGCGTGCGGTCGAAAATGGCGCTGTAGTTCTGGATCACGTCATGATCCATCAGCACGCGCAGGCCGCGATAGCCGCGCCAATCAAGCGTCTTGGCCGCATTGAGGCGGCGAAACGCGACGAACACGATGACCGCGTCAAAAGCCTCTAACGCTACGGCGCCGCCGGGCGACGCCAGCACGCCGGCGTCGAGCGCCTCGAGTATCGCGGGCGCGACGACGAAGCCTGGACGCTTCGCCACCTGCGCCAGCAAATCCTGCTCGAAGCGCGGCGTGACGTAGGGATGGTGAAGAACCAGACCGTGCACGCGCCGATGATGGCGGCGGGGTGGGGCGGTGTCACGCTGGCGCGTTCTCTCGGGGAGGATGGCTCTGACATCCCTCCCATGTGCGCGTTGCGTCATCGCCTGAAGACGCATCGGACGCAGTGTGCGCGCACCTTACCTTTCAACCTCGGGAGCGGCCGCCAGCAGGCTCCGCAGGATGGTCTTGATCAGGGGGCCTGCCGGATCGCCCTCGCCGGGCTTGCGCGCGCCTTCCAGGACAAGCCCGTGGGCCAGCGCAATGAAGCCCGCCGCCATGGCGCGGGCCGGCGCCGGAAGCTGCCGGCCGGCGCGCGCGAACACCGTCTCGAGCAGGTCCGCGAGACGGTTTCGGTGCGCTGCGTAAAGCGCGTCGTACTCCAGCGCGAAGGCGGGAGAGCGGCGGGCGTGCAACTGCAATTCGATCGCCACAAGCGCCCAATCGGCGTCCGCGTTCATCGTCTCGAGCCAGCGATCCACATTGGCGATGACCCGGTCCGGCGCGATCTCCCCGTCCACCAGCCGGCCCAGTTCTTCCGTCTCGGCGCGCATGTGACGCCCCAAGAGCTCCAGGAAGATCGCCTCCTTGGAGGCGAAGTTCGAGTACACCGCGCCCTTCGTGTAGCCCGCCTCGGCCGCGATGGCCTCGACGCTGGCGCCATGGAAGCCGCTGCGCGCCAGGAGCCGCCGCGCGGCCTCGAGCAGCCGTTCGCGGGTCAGATGCTGGGTCTCTTCGCGCGTCAGACGCCGCGTCCTCGCCATGGCCGTCTCTCTTAAAATACCGAATAGCATTCACATACCGAACAGCATCTTGACAGATGCCGACCGAAATCCAGATACTACTCGGTACTCGAATTGTCCATGGGAGAACCGACATGACCCAGTCCACCGCCTTCGTCACCGGCGCCACCGGCCTCCTCGGCAACAACCTCGTGCGCTTGTTGTCCGAGCGCGGCTTCCGCGTGCGGGCGCTGGCCCGGTCCCGCGCCAAGGCGGATCGGCAGCTTGCCGGACTGGCGGGCGTCGAGATCGTGGAAGGCGACATGACCGATGTCGCGCGCTTCGCGCCGGCGCTTGCGGGGGTCAACGTCCTGTTCCACACGGCTGCGCATTTCCGCGACAGCTACAAGGGCGGCGATCACCGCGCGATGCTGGAGCGGGTGAATGTGCAGGGAACGCGCGAGCTCCTCGCCCATGCCCATGCGCAGGGTGTGCGGCGGATGGTGCACACCTCATCCATCGCCGTTCTCGATGGGCCGCGCGGGGCCGTGGTGAATGAAACCATGCTGCGCCGCGAGCCCGAGCGCGACGACTATTACCGCAGCAAGATGCGTTCGGACGCCGAGGTGCTTCGGTTCCTTGACGCTCACCCTGACTTTTTCGCTGTATTTGTTTTGCCGGGGTGGATGCATGGGCCGGGCGACGTGGGCCCGACCTCCGGCGGCCAGACCGTGATCGACTTCGTTTCCGGCCAACTCCCCGGCATCGTCCCGGCGACCTTCGCCTTTGTGGACGCGCGCGATGTGGCGTTGGCCCAAATCGCCGCCGCCGAGAAGGGGCGACGTGGGGAACGCTATCTCGCCGCCGGGCGGCACATGACGGCGGCGGACCTGTACCAGCGTCTTGAGGCCGTTTCGGGTGTGAAGGCGCCGACACGACGGTTGCCCGCCGCACTTCTCTACGCAGTGGCCCTTGGCAACGAGGCTGTCGCCCGGATCAGTGGGCGGCCGGTCTTGCTCAGCCTGGCGACGGTGAAGATCATGGCGCAGGAACGCGACCGCTCGCGCTTCAGCCCGGATAAATCGCACCGTGAACTCGGCCTGACGTTCCGCCCCGTCGACGAGACGCTGCGGGACGAGATCGCCTGGTTTCGGGCAAACGGCCTGCTGCCCGCAGTCGAACGCCCTGCGGCGCACCTGAAAACCGTGACGCAAGGCGCACGCTGATCCAGCGCGGCGATCAGGAAGGCCAGTCTTGAGCGCGACCCGGTCGGCCCACGGCCTGGTCGCGCCAGTCGCCCCCCGGTTGAGCAGCCGCTCGTGGCGGAGGGTGAAGGACAAAGTCCGAACCCGGAGCCGCGCGCAGGGTTGGCGTGGCGGCTCGGCACAACGAAAAGTGGCGGAGACGGAGGGATTCGAACCCTCGGTAGAGTTTTCCCCTACAACGCCTTAGCAAGGCGCCGCCTTAAGCCACTCGGCCACGTCTCCGGGAAGTTCGGCTTACTCGGGCGGTCGGGTGCGATCAAGGCGCATCGGCCGCGCCTGCGGGCAGGCGCGGCGCCGCGCTCCCGGCACGCCTCTTGCGAGCGCTCCAGCGCAGCTCTCGCCGCTGGGGAGAATTCCGCCATGGCCACGGCCTCTCGCCGCGTCCTCGACGCCCCCGATCCCGATCCTTTCCGGCTTCGCACGGCAGCGCCGCGGGCCGCGCCGGAGCCTGCGCCCAAGCCGCGCCGGCGTCCGGCGACGTTCCCCGCCATCGCGCCCACGCCCCCCAGCCTCGCCGCCTTTGCGGCGACGCGCGCGCTGGCTGTAGGCGACTGGGCCATTCTGGCGATCGCCGCGACGCTCGCCGGGCGCTGGGGCTTTGCGGCCGCGCCGGCAGCCTGGAGCCTGGCCGAGGCGGGGCCGATCCTCGCCGTGCTCGCCCCGCTGAAGCTCGGCCTGTGGGCGGCCGCCGCCTATGATTCGCGGCCACGGCCGTCGCGCGCCGAAATCGCGCTCGGCGGGGTCACGCTGGGCGCCGTTCTGGCCTTCGCCGCCGCAGCGGCCGCCGCGCCGACCGCCAAAGCGGCGGCGACTCTCTCGGCCATCGCGCCGCTTGCGGCGGCGGCCATCGCCTTGCACCACACGCTGTGGGCGGCGTGGATGCGGCGCTGCGCACACCGCGCCCCGCCGCTGGCCGCCCTCGCCGGCGCGACGCCGGCGGCCATCCGCGCCCTGGAGCGCATGACCGCCGACGCGCGCCTTCGCCTCGTCGCCGCCGCAGCCGACCGCCGCCCGCGCACCGCAGCGACCCTTGCGGGGGCCCCGGTGTGCGGCGACCTTGAGGATTTGCGCGACTGGCGCGACCAGGGCGCGCTCGACCGCATCATCGTGGCGGTCGACGCGCTGGACGACGCCGGCTCGACCCAACGCCTCGAGCGCATGGCCTGGGCCGCCCGACGCGCCGACATTCTCGTCGATTTCACCGGCGCCCCCGGCGTTGCGCCGCGCCACGCGCTCGCGTTCTTGCCGGCGCAGGGGCCCGGTGCGGGCGCGCTCTTCGCCAAGCGCGCTTTCGACATCGGCGTCAGCGCCGCCGCGCTGGCCGCGCTCGCCCCGATCCTCGTCCTTGCGGCGGCGGCCATCCGGATGGAGAGCCGCGGCCCGGCTTTGGCGAAGATCCACCGCCGCGCGATCGACGGCCGGGTCGTCACGCTGCACCGCTTCCGCACCCATTTCGCCGCGCCCGGCGCCCCGGAAACGCGCCCGGCCAATGACGGCGCACGCACCTTCATGGGCGTGGCGCTGGATGCGCTTGGCCTCTCCAGCGCGCCGATGTTGGCGGATGTGCTGCGCGGGGAGGCGTCGCTGGTGGGCCCGGCGGCCGCCCCCTTGGGCGGCTGGCGAGACTGCATCGCCGCGCGCACCGTCGCGCAGGACTATGCGCGCCGGTTCGGCGTCCGCGCCGGCCTCGTCGCGCTGGTGCCGGCCGGCTGGAGCGCAACCCCGGAAGCGCTGCTGTGCGCCGACATGCGCTACATGGCGCACGCCAGCGTCTGGGTGGACCTTTATGCGCTGGCGCGCGCGGCGCTGCGCCCGCGCCGACGCACCGGTTAAGCTTACCGAATTCCGGCGCGGAACTTGCTCCTTGACCTCTGGTGGGGATGGGCGGTTTCAGCTTGGAGCGTTTGCGATGACGCCGTTCGGCGCCGACAGCGATGCGCGCACCCTTGGAGATCGCGCCGCCGGCGCGCACGCCTGGCCGCAACACTGGACCCAAGGGCTGGCGCGTCTGACGCCGGCGCGGCCCGCGCGTCTGCGCCTCGACCGGCCAGCCCTGAGCATCACCTTCGACGGCTTCACCGCCAGCGCCGCCGAGATCGGCGGACGGCTTCTGGAAGCCCATGGCGTGCGCGCGACCTATTACGCCGCCGCCGGTTGCGCCGGCGCACAGGGCCCATATGGCCCCTATTTCGAACAGCGCCACATGCTGGCGCTGGCGCAGGCGGGCCATGAAATCGGCTGCGCCGGGTTCAGCCATCGCAGCCTCGTCGCCATGCCTGTCGCGGAGGCCGCAGCCGAGCTCGACCGCAACGCCGCGACACTCGCAGCACTGGGCGTGAAGGCGCCGATCGCATCGCTGGCGTATCCGCACGGCGCGCTCTCGCCGGCGCTGAAGCTGCGCCTGCCGCCGCGCATTCTCAGCGCACGCAGCATGGCGCCTGGGCTCAACGGCGCATGGACGGATCTGTCCGCGATCGCGTCGTATCCGTTGTGCGCCGTTGAAAGTTTTGCGCCGATCGCGGCCGCTTTGGAGCGCGCGCGCGTGCGCCGCGGCTGGGTGGTGGTTCACGCGCTCGATGTGCGCGACGCGCCCGCGCCGCACGCCGTCACGCCGGCCACGCTCGATGCGCTCGTCAATGTGGCCAAGCGGGCGGGGTTCGAGATTGCGCCGGTGGCGCGGATCGCGGCGCGCATCGCGATGGGCGCGCGCGGCGCCGCGCTTGCTTGGGGATGACGCCGCCGCATTAAGGCGGCCTTCACCAAAGCAGCCTAGCGCCGATCAAGGCAGCCGCAGCAGGAATGTCATGTCACGCAACGCCGTCGCCGCTTTCGCCGTTCTCGTTGCAGCCGGCTTCGCAGGATGCGCCGCCACGGCGCGCGCGCAGACCCCGCCGCACGGCGCCTCCAGCGTACAGGCGCACGTCCAGACGGCGGCGCCGTTCGGTTGCAAACCTTAGTGGCGGGTTTCCAGCCATTCGCGCGCCTTGCGCTGCGCGGCGGCGATTTCCGACGTGGTCATCTGGTCGGCCAGTTCCTTGCGGCATTCCTTGGCGGCGTCTGAACCGCGCAGCGCTGCAAGATTGAACCACATGTGCGCCTGGATCAGATCGACCTCGCCGCCCTGGCCGGTCGAATAGATCAAACCCAGCTTGTAGAGATCGCCGCAATCGCCGGCGACGCGCGCCGCCTGATGCGCTTCCGCAATTTCGACGTCCGTAAACGCCATGACACGTGCTCCCTTGTCTCATCCGGGAACGCCGCGCTGTCGCGTCATCCGGTCCCGGCCCACATCGACCCATCGGCGTGCATTTTTCGCGCCGCCGGAGAAGCAGAAAGCACATCAGCCGTTTCAACGCGGTAAACGCGGAGAAGGGATACCGGCGCATCAAGCATGATCGCGCGACGCGGCCGTCGGCGCCCTGCGATCACGCAAGCGTGAGCGCGGCGGCCGAACTCAGAAGTGGGCTAAACGATTCATTCAGGACGGGTTCAGCGCGGCCGCCGCATCGTTCGCCTGCAACCTGTCGCATGGGCCGTGGGCGCCGCCCGCAGCATGCGCAACTCGGAGAAGAAGAGATGAAAAAGCTCTTGATCGCCGCGGCCGCTGCAGCCTCCTTCGCAGCGCCGCTGGCCGCCACGGAAGCGGCCGCCCACGACCGCCATCGCGGCCATTATGACCGCTATGACCGATACGACCGCGACTATGACGATCGCGACGACCGGCGCGACGAGCGCCGCGCCTATCGCGATGGCTATCGCGAAGGCCGCTGGGATGATCGCCGCTATAACGGCTATTTTTATCGCGGCGATTGGCGCTATGGCCCGCCCCCGCGCGCCTATTATCACGATCCGCACTTTCGCCCCGGCTATGTGCGCTGGTCGCGCGGGCATCGCCTGCCGCCCTATTATCGGGAGCGCTATGTCGTGGTGAACAACTACCACGGCTACGGCCTGCGCGCGCCGCCGCGCGGTCACCACTGGGTGCGCGACGATCGCGGCGATTACCTGCTCGTCGGCATCGCCACCGGCGTGATCCTGGGCGTGGCGCTCGCCAACTAGGCGCGTCGCGCGCGGAATTTACCGCGGAGTAAGCATGGCGCGTCATCCTGCAGGGGAGGCAAGGAGACGCGCCATGCTGCTTTATCTTTGGTTCGCTGCGATCATGTCGGCGGCGGCGCCGGGGGCGCAGGACGTGTTGAGCCGCTGGTCCCTCGCCATGGAGCGCCAGATGATCGGCGGCGCGGCGGGCCAGCCCTGAACGGCGGATTGGCGGCGCCGAATCCCTGCCCGGCGCCTGCAGCATTTTCGATTTTCATGAATAGTTTCTACGCCCTGTAAACATTTCGCGGGCGATCGATCCGACCGGGCCGGATGCCGCCTAGCATCCGCTCATGCCCTACGATCCCGCCAAAGACATTTTCGCCACACACGCCAGCGACAGCGCCGGCCCCGCGCGCAACGCGGCCGCCGTCACGCCGAGCGATTCCACCGATCTGCCCGCCTACGCCAAGGCGCTCTATGTCGGAACAGCCGGCGCGCTGGTCGTGGTCCCCGTCGGCGCGAGCACCGATGCGGGCGTCACGTTCGCGAACTGCCCGGTCGGCTGGCTGCCGGTGCAGGCGCGGCGCGTGCTCGCCACCGGCACCACCGCCGGCCAGATCGTCGCGCTGATCGGCTGAAGCGCGCGCAATGACAAGCCTATCGCTCGGTCTCGGCGTCGCCGCGCGCAGCGCACGCGCCAGCGCCGCCATCGCCGTCTCCGCGCCCTCCGGCTTCTCGGATTTCACGCGCCCGACGATCCTGCGCGCGAGCGGGAACATCTTCTCGACAAACTACAATCACGCGGCGGAAAAGCCAGCCTACACGCAGACGATTTATGTCCGCAACGTCGCCAACAACACCGGCGACGGGCTTTCCTTCGCCACCGCCGTGCGCTCGATCAAGAGCGCGATCTCGAAGGCCAACGCCTTCACCGGCGAAACGGTGCGGCTCTTGATCTATGGCGAGAAGCGCTACCTGTCGTCGGTGATCGTCTCCAGCATCGAGGACGGCTGGGCGGGCTTTGTGCCGACCGTCAATCTCGTGATCGAAAGCGGCGACGGCTTGCCGATCTATTGCATCCGCAATCTGCTCCTGCCGGCGTTCACGCAGCCCTTCGCCGGCGAGCCGTATTATCATTCGACGCACGGCAGCCTGGTTCCGACCAACACGGCGGCGGACTTCGCCAATCTTGATTCCGACGGCGTACCGATCGCGCTGTCGCGGGTGGAGAGCGTCGTCGACAGCGCTGATCCGCGCCCTGAATTGGCCGCAGCCGCAGCGGCCGACGGGCGAGGGGCTGTGTATGTCGACGCCGCGCTGCGCCGCATCTGGGTGCGGCTGTTCAACGATCGCGCACCGGATGGGGATTTCTATTCGCTCATCGCGTCGGCGAACGGCTACATCAACAGCGCCGCGTCGCGCACGCTCTGGATGGAGAATGTGCGGTTCATCGGCGGCGACCGCGCGCTGCGCGTGCAGGGCTCCGGCTCGACGGTGAACCACACCATCCGCGCCCAGGATTGCTGGTTTGCGCATGCGCACGGCGACGGCTTCGCGCACACGGACGGCGGCGCATCGACCATCGTGCTCAATCGGGCGCGCGCCAAATGGAACCGGGCGGACGGGATCACCTACAAGGGCGCCAACACGTCCACCGCGACGTGCCCCACCGCTTTGGAGATCGATTGCATTTCCGATTGGAACGGCTGGGACGGCGCGGGCACGAACAACGGCACCACGACGCACGAATATTGCCGCGCCATCCGGGTCAATGGGCTTTATCGGAACAATGCAGATCGCCAATGCCATGACGTGAACTCCAGCCAGAATTGGTATCTGGGCTGCGTGGCTGGGCCGTCTCGCGCGTCAGCGGGCGTCGCAAAATCGGGCTTCGTGGCGTCGCTAAGCGACGGCGGGAGCGAGCTGGCCAAGACGTGGCTCGACGCCTGCAGCGTCGGCGCGGGGCTGAGCAACGACCTGTATTGCTACGCCAACGCGCAACTCAGGTACGCGAACATGACGATCGGGTCGTTCACGCTGGGCGGCACGACGGCGAATATTCAGGGGTATGCGGCGTGAGGGGGGCGG
>JANRIR010000084.1:0-198035 GCA_033764725.1 Hyphomonadaceae bacterium | reverse complement strand
GCGGTCAGCGGCGCGACCGCCGGCGGCGCCGGGGTCGCGGCGCGCTGGCTGGTCGGGCCGCGCGCGCGACCGTCGGCGAAAGCCTGCATCGGCAGCGCGGTCAATGCGCTGATGGCGATTGCAGCCGGAATCAACCGCTTCATCGTCCCCACTCCTCTTATGGTTCGTGCGCTTGGCGCGCCGCGCTATCCCCGAAGGCGCGCAGCATTAACCAAACTTTCAGGCGCTGTCGCCTTTCAAGCGCGACAGGCGGCGCGCAATTCGGCGTTTGCGCGGTCGAACGCCGCAGCGACCGCCTCGCGCCACGACTGAAGGTTGCCCGCGCGCTGCGCTGCATCCGGGTAGAGCAGGGCGCGCGAGGCCGAGACCACCCCGCCCACGCGGCCCTCTGGCGATTGCGCGAATCCGGCCACCGCATCCGCCGCGCCGGCGCCCTGGGCGCCGTAGCCGGGCACGAGGAACAGCGATGTCGGCAGCGCCGCGCGCAAGCGGGCGGCGTCTTGCGGCCAGGTCGCGCCGGCCACGATCATGAGGCCCGACCAGCCGCTTTCGCCTGCCAGACGCGGCGCGTGCGCGGCGAGCATCGCGGCGACGTGCGCCCAAACCGGGCCGCGCGCGTCGGCGATGTCCTGTACATCGGCCGCGCCGGGATTGGAGGTGCGCGCCAGCACGATGACGCCGCGGTCGCGCGCTTCCGCCGCGGCCACGAACGGCTCGAGCGAATCCCAGCCGAGATAGGGGTTCACCGTCAGCGCATCGGCGTCGAACGCTGGATGGGGATCGAAGGCGGCGGCCGCGTAGCCGTCCGCAGTGGTCCCGATATCGCCGCGCTTGGCGTCGAGCAGCACGATCATGCCGCGCGCGCGGGCGCTGCGCGTGACATCGCGGGCCAGCGCATAGCCGTCCGGCCCGAAGCGCTCGAACAGGCCGAGCTGCGGCTTCAGGCAGGCCGCGCGGCCGGCGGCGATCTCCATATAGGCCGCGCAGAAATCCGCGACCGCGGCGAGCGCATCGCCCTTGCGCGCAAACAGCGCGGGGATTTTGTCGGGAAACGGATCGAGCCCCGCGCACAAGGGCGCGCCGTTGCGCCGCACCGCGTCGATCAGCCGATCGGCGAACGCCGTCACGATGCCGCGCCGGGATCGGCGACGCACACGATCTGCGCGACGGTGAGATCGCGGCGCATTTCGTCGGCCTTGGTGCCGTAATTGAGGCTGGTCAATTGATCGGCGCGCCCGCCGTCCGCTTCGACCTCTTCAACATCGAGCAAGCGCGCGATGGTGGAGGGCGCGGCGGTGTAGATGCGTCCGCGCCGCGTCGATTCCGCGATGGTGACGCCGATCACCCGCCCGGCGCTGTCGAGCGCTGGTCCGCCGGAAATGCCCGACAAGGTGCCGCGCAAGCCCTCGGTGCGGCCGACCTCCGCCCAGGCGAGGATCGGCTCATCGAGCGCGTAGCGGCCGCGCGAGATCAACCGCTCGCGGCCGATCAGCAGCGACGTCGCCTCGCCGGTGCGCCCCTGCGGGAAGCCGACATGATAGGCGCGCTGGCCCAGCCGCAGCGCATTCTCGTCTACGTTTAGCGCCAAGGCTTCAGGGCGATATTTTGTGCGCAGCAGCGCCAGGTCGGCGAAGCGGGCGACGCGCACCTCCGCGTTCACCGCCATCCCGCGCGAGACGATCACGCCGACATGGCGGCAGGAATCGACTACATGGCGCGCGGTCAGCCACCAGCCGTCGCTGGAGATGGCGAAGGCCGTGCCCATGCCGGATTCCGCGGGGCCGACATTCACCAGCAGTTCGGGGTCATAGACGGAGGGCGGCGGCAGCGCTTGTCCTGCAGCGGGCGCATCCGGCGCGGCCGGCGGCGCCATCTCCCGGCGGTCGAGCGAGAACAGCGCGAAAACGATGGCGCCGATCGCGATCGCGTAGACCAGCCAGTCGGGCAGGAAGCGCATCCGCTACCCCGCCCGGATCAAAGCGAGATTGGGATCCTGGATCGCCCCGGCGATGACGATCGCCACGCCGAGCTTCATGGCCATCAAGGTGACGGCGGCGGCGACGTCGCCGTCGGCGATGCGCGTGGGCAATTTGTGCAGGAGCATGTCGGTGATGCGGAACGTCAACAATTGCAGCAGCAGCGTGATGATCGACCAGATCAACAGATCGATCAGCCCGGTCGCGTTGGCGAGGCAGGCGCCAAGCGGGATCGCAAGCCCCACCACGACGCCGCCGAACGCCAGGGCGGCGGAGGGATTGCCGTCGCCGATCAGCTTCATTTCCTTGTGCGGGGTGAGCCGTACATAAATCACCAGCGCCGCCGCAAATAGGCCCAAGGCGACCGCCAATTGAATGAGGAAATCGGGAAAGCCGGCGACGAAGGCGCGGATATCGGGCAGCGACAGCATGCGGTTTGGTCCTCGCCTCGGCGCGCGCCCGCTTGGCGCGGGCCGGCAGGCGGGGTAGCGCCTGCGGCGACGCCGTGCAAGCCGGCCGCCCGGCGCGACGCCCCGCCATGAACAGGAGAAGCAGATGAGCCAACGCAAAGCCGCCCTCGTCACCGGATCGACCAGCGGCATCGGCCTCGGCATCGCCAAGGCGCTGGCGCATGCCGGGTGCGACGTGATGTTGAACGGCTTCGGCGACGCCGCCGCGATCGAAAAGACGCGCGCCGCGCTGGCGGCGGAGGCGGGCGTCGAGGTGCGCTATGACGGCGCCGATCTGATGCAGGCCGAGGGCTGCGAAGGCCTGGTGCGCGCTGCGGAGGCCGCCTTCGGAAAACTTGACGTACTGGTGAACAATGCCGGCATCCAGTTCGTCTCGCCGATCGAGGATTTCCCGGTCGCCAAATGGGATGCGATCATCGCGCTCAATTTGTCGTCCTCGTTTCATACCATCCGCACGGCGATGGCCGGCATGAAGGCGCGGCGCTATGGCCGCATCATCAACATCGCGAGCGCCCACGGCCACCTCGCCTCGCCGTTCAAATCGGCCTATGTCGCAGCCAAGCATGGCGTCGTCGGCTTGACCAAAGCCGCAGCGCTCGAAGGCGCGACGTTCAACGTCCGCTGCAACGCCATCAGCCCGGGCTATGTGTTGACGCCGCTCGTCGAAGGCCAGATTCCCGACACCATGAAGGCGCGCGGGATGACGCGCGAACAGGTCATCAATGATGTGCTGCTCGCCGCTCAACCGACGAAGGAATTCGTGCGCGTGGAGGATATCGGCGCCTTCGTCGCGTTCCTGATTTCGCCCGCAGGCGACAATTTCAACGGCGCGGCGTTGTCGCTCGACGGCGGTTGGACGGCGCAGTAAAGTCCGCAGCGATGAACGCGCCCGTCTCTTCTGGCCGCACCCGGCACAAATTCACCCTCGACGCTTGGGCCGCGATGGACGCCGCCGGCGTGCTGCCGCGCGACATTGAGCTTGAGTTGATCGATGGGGATTTGGTCGAGATGCCTGCAGACGGTCCCGGCCATAAGCGCTACCAGCTCGCCCTGTCGCGCCTTCTGGTTCGCAGCTTGCCGGAGCCTTGGGCCGTTTCGATCGATCAGACGCTGCCTATCGCGGGCAGCAACGGCCCCAAGCCCGACTTTCACGTCTATGCAGAGACCATCCACGAGAAGGACCTGAAGGCCACCGATGTCGTGTGGGTGATCGAGATCGCCGATACCAGCCTCGATTTCGATCTCGGTGTGAAGGCCGCGCTCTACGCGCAGGCAGGCATCGCCGATTACTGGGTCATCGATGTGGCCGCCAAGGCGATCATCGTGCATCGGGCGCCGCAGGACGGCGCGTATCGCGAGGTGCGCACGATCGCGGCGGCCGAGAGCGTGGCGCCTTTGTGCGCGCCGGCGCTTCCCGTGCGGCTCAACGATCTGCCGCGGCTGGATTAGTTTTGCCCCGCGAGAAAAAACGCATCAAGCTCGCCCTGCAGGGCGGCGGCGCGCTCGGCGCGTTCACCTGGGGCGTGCTCGATCGTCTCTTGGAGGACGAGCGCGTTGAGATCGCTGCGATCTCCGGCGCGTCGGCCGGCGCGATGAACGCGGTGGTTTTGGCGGACGGTTACGCCGAAGGCGGCGCGGAAGGCGCACGCGCGGCGCTGCGAAAATTCTGGGAAGGCGTCGCCGAAGCGGGCCGCGCGAGCCCGTATCGCCGCACGCCGCTGATGGCGCTGATGAGCGCCTTCGCGCCGGGCTGGAGCGCGGCCTATTCCGCCTGGACCGACGCGGTGACCACGATGGTCTCGCCGTACAATTCCAATCCGCTCAACATCAATCCGCTGAAAGAGCTCGTCGCCGAGCTCGTCAATTTCGAGCGCGTGCGCGGCTGCACGCAAATGCGGCTGTTCATCTCCGCGACCGATGTCGAAACCGGGCGAATCGCGCTGTTCGAGAACGCCGTGCTGACGCCCGACCACGTCATGGCCTCGGCCTGCCTGCCGACCTTGTTCCAGGCCGTGGAGATCGGCGGGCGACGCTATTGGGACGGCGGCTATGTCGGCAATCCGGCGCTGTTTCCGCTGTTCGAGGGCGATCCGCAGGACATCGTTCTGGTGCGCCTCAATCCCTTGTCGCGGCCCGAACCGCCCACCCAGGCGCGCGAGATCGTTGCGCGGCTCAACGAGATCACGTTCAACGCCAGCCTGATGCGCGAACTGCACGCGATCGCCTTCGTCGGGCGCCTGCTGGACGAAGGCCGGCTGGAATCGCCGCGCTACAAGAAGATTCTGATGCATGAGATCGCCGACGACGCCGCCCTGTCGCATTTCGGCGCCGGCGCCGATCTCAACGCCGATTGGAGCTTCTTCGAGGAACTGTTCGCGCTGGGCCGCGCGCGGGCGGAGGCGTGGCTCAAGGCGCATTGGCGCACTGTCGGTCAGCGCGCGAGCGTCGACATCACGCGGATGTATCTGTGAGCGCGGCGTAAACGAAACGTCAATCCGACCGAACCGATACTGCGCGCATCATGGCTACCAGGCGCAGTCTTCTGGCCGCGACGCTTGCGGGCGCGCTGGCGACCGCAGGCGCGGCAGCGGCGCAACCGCCGCCCTCGAACGCCGCGCGCGATCAGCAACGTTTGACCTCGGCGGAATCCTATCTGCCCTTGCCGGCGATCAACGCCGGCGTGATCGGGCGTTATGGCGCGGTCGGCGTGTTGACGGTCGAGGGCGGGCTCGACATTCCCGACGCAGCGCTGCGCGCGCGCGCGACCGCAAGCCGGCCGCGCTTGAGCGATGCGTTGCGCCAGGCGGTGGCGACCTATGCATCGACCTATTATCGCGCCGACACCGCGCCCGACCCCGATCTCATGGCGCGCCAAATGCAGGCGGCGGTGGACCGCGCACTCGGCGCGCCAGGCGCGCGCTTCCTGATGTCGGGCGTGATCTATCAGCGCTCGCGGCGCTAGCCAGGGCGTCCTTCTCCCCTTGTGGGAGAAGGTGGCCCGAAGGGCCGGATGAGGGGTGCTGGCGCCATCATTTGACGCGTTTCGCAAACACCCCTCATCCGTCAGCTTCGCTGACACCTTCTCCCACAAGGGGAGAAGGAATCTGGCCTCACCGTCCGCGGCAGGCGGGCGGCAGAACGAGGCGGGCGACGCCGCCGGCGGGCGTCGGCCGGAAGAGATCGGGACGGCCTGGGATGGTTGCGAGCACGGTTCCGTTCTCGTCCACGATCTGGCGTTCGCGGATCGCGAAGGTTTCGTCGGCGCAATTGAACACGAAGCCGATGCGTTCGAGCGTGTAGCGGATCGTGGTTTCGGTGCGGTCGGTTTCGCTTTCGTACAATTGCGGCGCGCCATGGCGGACTTGCACGTCGATGCGCGCCTGGCCGTTTTCGCGGAAGATCGATTGCTGGTTGAAATGCACGAAGCCGCCGTCCTGCGTGCGGGCGATCATCAGCCAGTCCTGCAGCGCCTGGGTGGAGCCAAGCCGCACTTGCCCTTCCTGCCCCGGCGCTTGCGCGGCGGGCGGCGCCTCGGGCGCGCAGGCGGAAAGGGCGATGCAGGCGGCGGCGATCGCGGCGCAGACCCTGGCGAACATCCTTGGCTCCTTCGCATGCGATATCGGCGCCGCGGCCGGCGGCCGCAAGGCGCCGCTCATTGCGCCGAAATGCCGCCGTCCACCTTGATCTCCGCGCCGGTGACGAATTTGCTTTCGTCCGAAGCCAAATAAAGCGCGGCATTGGCGACGTCGTTCGGCTCGCCGATATGGCCGACGGGAATCTGGCGCGCCAGCTTGCCCTCGGCGATCTCCTTGCCGAAGGTCTGACGCAGCGGATCGAGGATCGGCGTGTCGATGAAGGTCGGGTGGATGGAGTTGGAGCGGATCGCCAGCCCCTGCTTGGCGCAATGCAGCGCGATGCCCTTGGACAGCAGCCACACCGCCGCCTTCGACGCGTTGTAGACAGGCGAATTGTGCGCCGCGATCAGGCCGGCGATGGAGGAGATGTTGATGATCGAACCGGGCTGATGGTCGCGCATGTATTTCAGCGCGTGCTTGGTTCCCAAAAACACGGAATCGACGTTCACGCTCATCACGAGCTTCCAGTCCTCGAACGACAATTGCTCGATATTGCCGCCGCGCGAGATGCCGGCGTTGTTCACCAGGATCGAAATGCCGCCCATCGCCGCATTGGCGACCTCTAGCGCGGTGATCCATTGCTCTTCGCTGGTCACGTCGAGCGCGACGGCGAAGGCGGTTCCCCCGCCATGGGCGGCGTTGATCTCCGCGGCTGTCTTTTGCGCGCCGTCGAAATTGACGTCGGCCAACGCGACCTTGGCGCCTTCCTCGGCGAAGCGTTTGGCCATCGCCGCGCCGAGGCCCTGCGCGCCGCCGGAAATGAATGCTTTCTTGCCGGCCAAACGATCGCCCATTTGCGTCTCCCTGTACTGTTTGGCGCGCACCCTGGCGAGGCGGGCGGCGTTTGGCAAGGATCAGCCGGCGGCTTCGTCCATGTAGCGCGCCAGCGCGACATCGAGCGCGGTGATCCCGCCGGCGTCGTGCGTGGCGAGCGTGACCTCGACGCGATTGTACACGTTGAACCATTCCGGGTGGTGGTCCATCTGTTCGGCCTTCAAGGCGCTGCGCGTCATGAAGGCGAACGCGGCCTTGAAATCGGCGAAGCGGAACGTTTTCGCGATCGCCTCGCGGCCAGGAACCTGCGCCCAGCCGGGCAGCGCGGCGAGGGCGTCTGCAGCGGTGATGCGGGTGCGATCCATGCGCGGCTCCTTCAGCGTTTCGCCTTGGGCGGTTCGACCAGCGCCGGCGGCGGACCGCCGGGCATCAGCGGACGCGGCGGATGGCCGCCCAAAGACAACGCACGATCATACATCACGAGCGCGCCCGCGAGCGCTACGTTTATGCAGAATTTCGTGGGAATTTTGACGATGTGCGCGCAGCGCGCCTGCATCGCATCGGACAAAGACCCGCGCTCGCGCCCCAGCACATAGGCCGCCGCGTGCGGATGGCGGAAGCTGGGCAGGTCGACCGCGTCGTCGGTCAATTCCACGCCGACGAGCGCGCAGCCTTTGGGCAGGCGCAGCTCCTCAATCGTTGCGAAGGGATAATACGGAACCGCGTCGAACGTGCGCGAGGTGTCGGCATGATAGGCTTCGCGCAGCTTCGGCGCCGCGTTCACGGTGAAGACGAAGCTCGCGCCGAAGGCGTGCGCGGTGCGCATCAGGGCGCCGAGATTCATCGGCTTGGAGATCGCCTCGACGCCGACGCCGAAATAGCCGCGCATCAGCGCTGCGTGCACTGGAACAGGTCGCCGCCGGGCGCGCCGGTCAGCATCGCTTCGCCGCCGCGCTCCCAGTATTCGACGCGCCCATCGCTGTAGCGCGTGCCGCTGCCGGCGGGAACGCCGGGCAGGTCATAGGAGCGGCCGCGGACGAACACTTTCGCCGTGCCGGAAGCATCGAAAGCGACTTCGAACTCGGTGTTGTCTGGGCAAACCCAAATGAAAGTCTGGCCGGCGGCGTCAGGCGACGGCGCGGTCTGGCAGGCCGCCACAGCGGCGAGGGCGACGACGGCGGCGAAAACGCGATTCATGCATGATGCTCCTGCGGTTGCTGCTGCGCCGACGCTCGGTGCTCGCGCAGGCGAGGACCGAGCGGTTTTTGCGAGGGGGCGAAAACACAGCCAGCACCCCTTCTCCCCTTGTGGGAGAAGGTGGATCGACCGCGCAGCGGTCGAGACGGATGAGGGGTGCTTGCGATACCTTGCAAGCATCAGCGCCTTCACCCCTCATTCGGCCCTTCGGGCCACCTTCTCCCACAAGGGGAGAAGGAGGGGGATCGATTGTTTCATAAAATCGAAAAAGCGCGCTCATCGGAACGTCTTCACCTCGCGCAGGCCTGCGCTGGTCGCCACCGCGCGCTTCATGCCTTCGGACACGAACGGGGTCGCGACATGACCGTCCGCATCGACCGCGATGAGGCCGCCGTCGCCGCCGAGCGCGGCCATGTCCGCGAGGGCGCCGGCGGCGGCGGCGTGCAGGCTCTGACGGGCATAGACCATGCGGGCGCTGACGTCGGCGGCGACATTGGCGCGGATGAACAATTCGCCCTGGCCGGTGCAGCTCACCGCGCAGCGCCCGTCAGCCCAGGTGCCGGCGCCGATCAGCGGGCTGTCGCCGACGCGGCCCGGCGTCTTGCCGATCAGGCCGCCGGTCGAGGTCGCCGCCGCGAGCCGGCCGTTCACATCGCGCGCGACCGCGCCCACCGTGCCGTGCGCCAGTTCGCCCGGCTTCACGGGACGCACGGTGGCGGGCGTGTAATAGGCCTGCGGATCGGCGATGCGCGCCAGGCCTTGGGCGGCGCAGAAGGACGCAGCGCCGGCGCCGGCGAGCAGCACGTGCGGGGTGTGCTCCATCACCGCGCGCGCGGCGCGGATGGGCGAGGCGAACCCGACCAGCGCCGCCACCGCCCCGGCCTTGCGGGTCGGGCCGTCCATCAGGGCGGCGTCGAGCTCCCACTCCCCGTCAGCGTTGGGCGCCGCGCCCTTGCCGGCGATGTGCAGGCCCGAGGCCTCCAGCGCTTCGACCGCCGCGACGACGACGTCCAGCGCGGGCGCGCCACCGGCCAGCTGAGCGGCCATGCGGTCAAGCAGGGCCGCCATGTGCGCCTCTTCGGCGGCGTAGTCCTTGGAGCGGACGGGCCCCGCGCCGCCATGCAGCGCGAGAGTCCAGAGGGGTGCGGTCATGGTCCGTGTTTAGCAAGTTGCGCAGGCGGCGTCTGCGTGGTCGCCCCCTCCGTCCGCTTCGCGGCCACCTCCCCCTTAAACGGGGGAGGAAAGAGGCGCGCTTTCTTCCCCCGCGTGCGGGGGAAGTGGCCGGCGAAGCCGGCCGATGGGGGCGGGCGCGCCGCGCGGGGGCGGTTGCGCAGCGCGGGGCGCATTCGCTAGCGTCGCGCGCGACATGAGGAGCGAGACGCGATGCGGGCATTGTTGAGCAAGGCGGTGGGGCAGCCTGAGGATCTGGTGCTGGAGGAGGTGCCCGATCTGGTCGCCGGCCCGGGCGAGATCGTCATCACGATCAAGGCGGCGGCTGTGAATTTCCCCGACGCGCTGATGGTGCAGGACATGTACCAGTTCAAGCCGCCGCGCCCGTTCGCGCCGGGCGGCGAGGTCGCCGGCGTGGTCAAGAGCGTCGGCGAAGGCGTCACGCGCGTGAAGCCGGGCGACCGCGTGCTCGCCTCGACCGGCTTCGGCGGCTTTGCGGAGGAGGCGAAGGTCGCCGAGGCGGGGCGCGTCTACGCCATTCCCGATGCGATGCCGTTCGACGAGGCCGCCTCGCTGCTGATGACCTACGGCACGTCGCATTACGCGCTGAAGGATCGCGCGGCCATCAAGCCGGGCGAAACGCTGCTAGTGCTCGGCGCCGCAGGCGGTGTGGGGCTTGCGGCGGTGGAGCTGGGCAAGGCGATGGGCGCGACGGTGATCGCGGCCGCGTCGAGCCAGGAGAAGGTGGATTTCGCCAAGGCGGCCGGCGCCGATATCGGGCTTGTCTATCCGCGCACGCTCGACAAGGAGGCGCAGCGCAAATTGTCCGACGACATCAAGCGCTTGGGCGGCGGCGGCGTTGATGTCGTGTATGACGGCGTCGGCGGCGACTATGCTGAACCCGCGATCCGCGCGATGAATTGGGACGGTCGCTTTCTTGTGATCGGTTTTCCGGCGGGGATTCCCAAAGTGCCGCTCAATCTCACGCTGTTGAAAAGCTGCCAGATCGTGGGCGTGTTCTGGGGCGCGTTCGTCGCGCGCGATCCGAAAGCGAACGCGGAGAACATCGCCGATCTGTTCCGGCTCTATGAGCAGGGCAAGATCAAGCCGCGCGTGTCGAAGCGTTATCCGCTGTCGCGCGGGGCCGAAGCGATCCGCGAATTGATGGACCGCAACGCGCAAGGCAAGATCGTGGTCGTGCCTGAATGAGGTCTGCGCTGATCGCGTGCGCGCTCGCGTGCGCCGCGCCCGCCGAGGCGATCGTCATCACCGAAGCCGCCTGGCGCGCCAATGGCGGGGCGGAGGAGAAGTGGGACGACGGCTTCGCCGCACATGAAGCGCGCGCGGCGGAGCCGCAATTCCGCGCCATGGTGTCGCTGTCGATGGATGGCGGGGCAGAGTATGGCGCGGCCTCCGGCGTGTGGCTCGGCAACGCCGACGGCAAGGCCTATGTGCTGACCGCCGCGCATGTCTTTGGCGATGGCTCGAAACCGGGCGAGTATCGCGCGCGCACCGCGGGCGGCACGGTGCGCGCGGGCCTGCGCAGCTTCACGCATCCGGGCTGGGACGACGATATCGACGGCTCCGGCGGATTTGATTTCGCTATTCTGGAACTGAATGGCCCGATCGAGGACGCCGGCGATCCGCCGATCCTCTATCGCGGGCGCGACGAACTGGGGCGCACGGGCGTGATCGTCGGCTACGGCACGCGCGGCGTCGCGCCGTTCGGCCACGGCTATCGCTTCGGACCGCGCCACGGCGATCGCGCGGCGGCGGCGGAGAATGTCGTTGATCGCATCAGGGGCGCAGCGAACGGCGACACGTTGACCATCGATCTCGACGAGCCCGACGGTCCGGGCAAGAACCGCACCGGCGATCTCGCGCCGATCTCCGCGCTGGAAGGCATCCTCGCGCCAGGCGATTCCGGCGGGTCGCTATGGATGAATTTCGACGGCGAATGGCGCCTCGTCGGCGTCAATTCGTCTGGGGATCCCGGCGCCGATTATCAGGACCTGTCGAACTTCGCCCGCATCGCCACGCAGATCGCCTGGATCAAAAGCGTGTTTCCGCAAGCCCGCGTCGGCGGAAACAAGGGCGAGACGGCGGCGCGGTGAGGGGTGAAAAAATTTGTTTGTTTGCGCAAGCACCCCTCATCCGGCCCTTCGGGCCACCTTCTCCCACAAGGGGAGAAGGACGAGCACCCACTCCTTCTCCCCTTGTGGGAGAAGGTGGATTGCCGCGCAGCGGCAAGACGGATGAGGGGTGATTGCGACACGACGATGAATGAGACGCACGCATGAGGATCACGCCATGACCGCACGCTTCACGAACAAGATCGCCTTCGTCACCGGCGCGGCGTCCGGCATCGGGCTTGGGACCGTCGAATTGCTCATCGAAGAAGGCGCGCGCGTCATCGCCGCCGACATCAATGACGAGCAGGGCGCGATGCTCGCGCAGCGCTTCAAGGATGCGCTGCTGTTTCAGCGCTGCGACGTCACCGACGTTGCGCAGATCAAGGCCGCGGTCGACGCCGGCGCGGCGCATTTCGGCGGGCTCGACATCGTGTTCAACAATGCCGGCGCCGCAGGCGCGACGGAAACGCTGGAGGAGATGGATTTCGCCGAATGGGACCGCACGCACGCGCTGCTCCTGCGCAGCGTCGCGGCGGGCACGTCCTACGCCATACCGCACCTGAAGGCGCGCGGCGGCGGCGCGGTCGTCAACACCTCCTCGGTGACCGCGTTCAACGCCGGCTACGGCCCGATCGCCTATTCGTCGATGAAAGCGGCGGTGAAGCATTTCACCACGCTCGCCGCAGCCGAGCTCGCGCAATACAAGATCCGCGTCAACGCGATCGCGCCCGGCTTCATCGCCACCTCGATTTTCGGCGCCGGCATGGGGCTCGACGCAGCCGCCGCCAAGCAGATGGGCGCGATGCTCGCGGATAAATTCGGCCCGATCCAGCCCGCCGGCCGCGCCGGCCAGCCGCGCGACATCGCCGAGGCGGTCGCCTATCTCGCCTCCGACGCGGCCGGCTTCGTCACCGGAATCTGCCTGACGGTCGATGGCGGCATCCTCATCGGCCCCCGCCACAGCTGGGATCCCGAGGCCGCCAGCCCCATGGCCGACGCAATGGGCATCACGCCCGAACAATTGCGCCAGATGCGGCTTCTGCGGAAGGCCGCCGCGGCGGGCGGGTGAGCCGGCTTGCGGCAGGCGGCGGCGGCGCCTAGGGTTCCGGTCAAGAACACGCGGCCGGGCCGCGCTGAGGGGGTCGCTTTATGGCGCAAGGCCAGTTGTTCGCGAAAAAATCGGTCGCGCATGTGCAGGCGGAGTTCAACCAGGGGGAGTTGAAGCGCACGCTGGGCCCGCTCAATCTGGTCAGCCTCGGCATCGGGGGCATCATCGGCGCCGGCATCTTCGTGATGACCGGCAATGCGGCGGCGAATTACGCCGGCCCAGCGGTGATGCTGTCCTTCGTGATCGCGGGCATCGCGTGCGGCTTCGCGGCGCTGTGCTATGCCGAACTCGCCTCGACCATGCCGGTCTCGGGCTCGGCCTATACCTATTCCTACGTCACGCTGGGCGAGGTGTTCGCCTGGGCGATGGGATGGCTTCTGCTGTTGGAGTACGGCCTTGCGGCCTCGACTGTGGCGTCGGGGTGGACAGGTTATGTCGTCTCGATGCTCGCCGATTTCGGCCTCGTGATCCCCGAGGCGCTGTCGCAATCGACGCTGCAATATCGCGACGGCGCCATGGTGGTGACGGGGCACGTCAATCTCGTCGGCGCGCTCGGCATCATGGCGGTGACGAGCCTGCTCGTGCTTGGCGTGCATGAAAGCGCGCAGGCCAACAACATCATCGTGGCCATCAAGGTCACCGTGCTGCTCGCCTTCATTCTGGTCGGCATCGCCTATGTGAACACCGCGTTTTGGGATCCCTTCATTCCCCCGAACGAAGGCGGCGCGCATTTCGGCGCGCAGGGCGTGTTGCGCGCGGCGTCTATCGTTTTCTTCGCCTATGTCGGCTTCGAGGCTGTGTCGACCGCGGCGGGCGAGGCGCGCAATCCGCAGCGCGACATTCCCATCGGCATCCTTGGCTCGCTGGTGGCGTGCACCTTGATCTATATGGCGGTGGCGGCGGTGATGACCGGCGTCGTGCCGTTCCGCGAACTCGCCGGCGGCGCGCCGATCGCGGTCGCGATCGACCGCATGAACCCGTCCTGGGCGATTGTGCCCTGGCCGTTCAGCGACAGCGGCACGCTCAACATCTTCTCGTTCCTGATCAAGATCGGCGCCTTCGCGGGCCTGTCCTCTGTCATGCTCGTGCTGATCTATGCGCAAACGCGCGTGTTCTATCAGATGTCGAAGGACGGCCTCGTGCCGGGCATTTTCGGGCGCATCGACGCGCGCTTCCGTACGCCTGCGGCGGGTACGCTGCTGCTCGGCTCGCTGATCGCGATCGCCGCGGCGACGCTGCCGCTCGGCCTTCTGGGCGATCTCGTCAGCCTCGGCACCGCGCTCGCCTTCGCGATGGTGTGCATCACCGTGATCTATATGCGCCAGGCGCATCCCGACATCGCGCGGCCGTTCCGTGTCCCGTTCTATCCGATCACGCCGATCCTCGGCGTCATCGCCTGCGTGGTGTTCATGATGGGGCCGATCCTTCTGGGCCTCGCCTCGCAGGTCACCGGCGTGGACTACTGGTCGTCGATCTTCGGCCTGGCGCCGGGGCAGGATGGGCGCGTGCCGGTCGAGCCGCTGCCGAGCATCCTTTTGCTCTGCTACGTGGTCATCGGCGTTCTGGTCTATGCACTGTTCGGCTACCGCAACTCCAAGATCAGCCACCCGGCCCCGACGCAAACGCTGGCGGAGTAAAGCCGCCCGGGCCGCACGTCCGAAGCCAAGCCGACGCCGCCGCAGCGCCCCTGCGGCGGCGTTTTTCGGTTTCTTTTTTAAGATTGACTCGCAGAAGCATTTGCAGTTCTTGTTGCGAACAATTTGCAAGAAGGGGCGTGCGGATGCGGGGATGGGTTTATGGCGCGGCGGCTATGGCGCTGGCGGCCGGGTGGGGAAGCGCGCCAGCCTGGGCGCAGAGCGCGTCCCCGGGTGCGGCGGCCAGCCGCGAGACGATCGTGGTCACCGGACAGCGCCGCGCGCCGGCCGTGGCGGCGACGCGCCTCGACGCCGACCCCCTCGACGTCCCGCAGGCGATCCAGAGCGTCTCCATCGCCACCATCGAGGATCAGGGCTTCACGCGGCTTGGCGACGCTGTCCGCACGATCAGCGGCGTGGTGCGCAAGGAAGCCTATATGGGCGTCACCGACAGCTTCGCGATCCGCGGCTTCGACGCCGCGACCGGGCTCTATAACGGCTTCCGCCACGATTATTATGGCGGCGTCATCGACCTCATCCATGTCGATCGCGTCGAGGTGATCAAGGGGCCGTCTTCGGTGAGTACGGGCTTTCTGGAGCCCGGCGGCGTGGTCAATGTCGTCACCAAACGTCCGGGCGCGGAAGACCAAGCCCGCCTTGGCGCAAGCGCAGGCTCGTTTGGGCGCGTGCGCGTGGAGGGCGATGCGACGTGGCGCGTGAGCGACGCCATCGGCCTGCGCTTCACCGGCGCTGCGGAAAGTGCGGAGAGCTTCCGCGACTTCGTCGAAACCGAGCGCCAGACGCTCGGCGCCGCGCTCGATTGGCGGCTTGCGCCGTCAACCACGCTGGAGGCGAGCGCGATTTATTTCGAGTCGGAATCCGTCCCCGATCGCGGGCTTTATATTTTCTCGATCGGGGAAGTTATTCTGGATCTGCCGATCGAGCGCTTCTTTGGCGAGCCGAGCGATTTCTACACCCTCGACCAGACCGAACTGACGCTCGTGCTCCATCACGCCTTCAACGCGGCTTGGTCGCTGCGCGCCGGCCTCGAGCATGGGCGCACCACGGATTACCGGGACAACGTGCAGGTCACAGGCCTCGAACCGGATGGCCGCACCGCACGGCGCAACTACACCACCGTTCCCGGCAGCGCCAACACGGCCGCAGCGTTCGCCGATCTGCGCGGCCGCTTTTCAACCGGCCCCTTGGCGCACCAGATCGTGGCGGGGGTCGATTGGGGGCGGCAGCGGCAATTCTATGACTTCCGCAGCCAGGACGTATTCCAGCCGATCGATATATTCGATCCCGTCTATGGCGGCGTCAAAGGCGCGCCCGTGTCCTGCTGCCGCTTCGTGGGCGTCACCGAAAGCGTCGGCGTCTACGCGCAGGATCTGATTTCGCTGGGCGAGCGCTGGAAACTTCTGATCGGCGTGCGCCACGATGCTTACGATTATCGCGACGACGATGCGGTGGCGCTTACGCGTACGACCTTCAGCCAGGAAGAGACGACGCCGCGAATTGGGCTGGTCTATCGTCCCGGCGCGGCGTGGTCGATCTACGGCAATGTCGCGCGCAGCTTCAATCCGCAGCCCTTCACGCGCTTGTCCAATGGCGAGACGCCTGATCCGTCCGCGGGCGAGCAGGTCGAGGTCGGCGTGCGCTACGCCGCGTTGGATGGGCGCCTGAGCGCATCCTTCGCCGTTTTTGAAATCACCAAGACGAACGTGGCGACGACCGATCCGTCCAATCCCGATTTCCAGATCCTTAGCGGCGAGCAACGCTCGCGCGGCGCCGAGATCGATCTGAATGCGCGCCCGATCGACGGGCTGAACCTGATCGCCAGCTACGCCTATATCGACGCCGAGGTGACGGCTGACAACGATCTTCCCGTCGGCGACGCGCTGGTCAATGTGCCGCAGCATCAGGCGAGCCTGTGGCTGCGCTATGATGCCGCCACTTTGCCTATCGGCGTAGGCTTCGGCGCCTATCATGTCGGCGAGCGCGAGGCGACCTTGCCGAACACGTTCATCATTCCAGGCTATACGCGTCTCGATGCGGCGCTGTTCTGGCGCGTGCAAGACGGCGTGGAGGCGGCGCTGAACGTGCAGAACCTCACCGACGAAACCTATTACGACAGCCAGGACAATCTGCTCTATCCCGGCGCGCCCTTGAGCGTTCTGGCCAGCGTGCGCGTGAAATTGTAGCGCCGATGCGCCGTTTCTGGGTTCTCGCGCATCGCTATATCGGCCTCGTGATGGCGGGCTTTTTGATCGTCGCCGGCGCGACCGGCGCGCTCATCGCCTTCTATCACGAGCTCGAAGCGGCGCTTGCGCCCCAGCTCCATCATGTCGCAGCGCCCCATGCCGGCGCGCAGCCGCTCGATCCGTTCGCGCTGCGCGACGCCGTCGCCGCGCGCGATCCGAACACCAACGTCTTGTGGGTCGATCTGCATCAGCCGCCGGAAACGCCGGCGACGTTCTCTGTCGAAGCCAAGCCGGGCGCCGCGCCGCCCGCGTTCGATGAAGTGTTCGTCAATCCCTATGACGGAAGCATCGTCGCCGAGCGGCGCTATGGCGACCTTTCGCAGGGCGCGATGAACGTGATGCCGTTCGTCTATCAGCTCCACTATTCGCTCGCGGCCGGCGTGATCGGCACATACCTGTTCGGGTTCGTCGCGCTGCTCTGGACGATCGATTGCTTCATCGGCGCCTATTTGACCTTTCCACGCGGAAGCGGGCGCTGGTTTGCGCGCTGGCGGCCTGCATGGGGCCTGCGCACGCAGAGCGGCGCGGCGAAATTCACCTTCGATCTGCACCGCGCCGGGGGCTTATGGGTGTGGGCGATGCTGTTTGTGTTCGCCTGGTCGAGCGTGGCGTTCAATCTGCATGAGGTCTATCGGCCGGTGATGAAGCTCGCCGTCGGCTATGAAGAGCCGCGGCGCGACTTTCCCGCGCTCGCTGCGCCGCTGGATGCGCCGCCGATCGACTTTCGCGACGCGCATCGGCGCCTGCAGGCCGCGATGATCGCGCGCGCCGCGCAGGACGGGTTCACCATCCACCATGAGCGCCTGATCCATTACGATCCCGGCGCGGGCGTCTATGGCTATCGCGTGAAATCGAGCCGCGATGTGGGCGATACGCTCGGCAACACCATGCTGTTCATGGACGCGCGCGACGGGCGCATGCTGCGCTTCATCGCGCCGACCGGGCAGAATCTCGGCGCATCCATCACCACGTGGCTGTTCGCCTTGCATATGGGCCAGGTGTTCGGCTTGCCGTTTCGCATCTTCGTGTGCCTCATGGGGCTCGTCGCCGTCATGCTCAGCGTCACCGGCGTGTTGATCTGGCTGCGCAAACGGCGCGCGCGCATTGTGCGACGACGCAACGTCCCTGCGCTCGCGATGCGCGCTGCGCGTGAACGTGTGGATGCGTGAGGCGCTGCCCCCTCAGTCCGCTTCGCGGCCAGCTCCCCCGTAAACGGGGGAGCAAAGCGCTCTCTTTCTTCCCCCGCTTGCGGGGGAAGTGGCCGGCGAAGCTGGTCGATGGGGGCGGAACGCAATCGCCGTCGCTACAGCGCCGGCGCGCTCCAGCCGCGGCGGGCGCATGCCGCGATCAGCGTGTTGCGCAACACGCAGGCGCGCGTCATCGGGCCGACGCCGCCGGGGACTGGCGTGATATGGCCCGCCGCCTCGCGCGCTTCATCGAAGGCGACGTCGCCGACGAGCCGCGTCTTGCCGTCGGCGCGCGCGATGCGGTTGATGCCGACATCGATGACGATCGCGCCCGGCTTGATCCAATCGCCGCGCACGAACTCAGGCTTGCCGATCGCGGGCACGAGAATGTCGGCGCTGCGGCAGAGGCTTTGCAGATCGCGCGTGCGCGAATGCGCGATCGTGACCGTGCAATTCTGCTCCAGAAACAAAAGCGCCGCCGGCTTGCCGACGAGTATGGAGCGCCCGATCACCACGCAGTGCGCGCCGCTCAATTCGGCGCGCACGCTCTGCGCCAGGATTACGCAGCCGACCGGCGTGCACGGCCGCAAGCCCGGCTTGCCGAGCGTAAGCCGTCCCGCGCTCGCTTCCGTCAAACCGTCGACGTCCTTGGCGGGATCGAGATGCGCCAGCACGCGCGCCTCGTCGATGTGCCTGGGCAGCGGCAATTGCACAAGCACGCCGTCGATCTCCGGATCGGCCGACAGCGCGCGCACCTGCGCGATCACGTCGTCTTCGCGCGCGTCCGCCGGCAGGCGCACTTCGTGCGAGCGCATGCCGGCTTCCTGCGTGTCCTTCACTTTCGCGCGCACATAGACCGCGCTCGCCGGATCGTCGCCCACGAGCACGACCGCGAGCCCCGGGCTTGCGCCATGCGCCGCCGACAAGGCCGCAACCGCTTCGCCCACGCGCGCGCGCAAACGTGCAGCGATCGCGGTCCCGTCGATCAGCGCTGCGCTCATGAGAAGATGGCGTACGCGACGCGCGGCAGCAATTCGCGGATGAATTGAATGCCGAGCAACAGCACCAGCGGGCTCAGATCGACGCCGGAGATCGGCGGAATGAAGCGCTGGATCGGCCGCAAGAGCGGCGCTGAAAGGCGCGTCGTCACCTGGTAGATCGTGTCGACGAAGGCGTTGCGGCGGCTGATGATGTCGAACGCATAGAGCCAGCTCAAAACGACATTGACGATCAGCACGACGATGATGAGCGCCAGGATCGCATCGATGAGATTGAGGAAGGGCGTCAGCATGAAGGGCGGCGGCTCCGCGCGGCGGGGTGGGCGTGGGCCCGTCTCATGCCCGCCAGGGCCGGATTCGGCAAGCAGGCGCCCCTTGCAGGTCTAGCGAACCGTGTATTTGGGAAATTTCGGCCGCCACACGCCGAGCGCGACATTGACCGCTGCGACCCCCGCCAGCAGCAGGAGCGTGTTCGCCTCCGCCGCCAGCAGCCGCGCGGCGCTGGCGGGGTCGGCGGTCGCCGCGAGCTGGCCGGCGCTGCGCTTGGCCTCTTCCTGGATCGGCCCCATCACGTGCAGGCCCATTTCGAGCACGAGGATGCCGGTCGCGGCCTTCGCCCAGGCCCAGCCGACGTCCTGGAACGCGCGCGTGACCGCCATCGCCAACAGGCCGGTGACGATCGTCAGCACCATCGACGGCCCGATGATCCAGGCCGCCATCTGCGCCAGCGCCGCGATCACGGGCGCATGGGCCGCCGCGCTCTCCGGCCGCTGCGCCCAGAGCGCGACGACCGCCATCGCCAGCGCCCCGCCCAACAGCCCCGCGCCCGCCAGCGAATGCAGAAATTTCAACAACAGCCGCATCGCCCCTGCCCCCCATGGCCGCCGCCGCCCGGAACCTTGACGCTTTCGGCCGGGCGAGCCTATACCCGCGCTCCCAAAACGCCGAAGGCGGGCCTGTAGCTCAGTTGGGAGAGCGCGTCGTTCGCAATGACGAGGTCAGCGGTTCGATTCCGCTCAGGTCCACCATTTTTTGTGCGCCGCCGTCGCCCGCCGACCCGGAAACTGTTCAATCCTCCGCGAACGCCGGCGCGGGCAGGGCGCGGGCGTCGCGCACGCCATAGGTTCCGGCCATTTTGCGCACCACGACGGCGATGGCGCTTTGCGCTGCCGGCTCGGTTTCGATCACCAGCGTGCGCGTCCCGCCGCGCTTGAAGCTGCGCAGACCGGCGTGATCGATGCCGGCCACCAGCAGCAGGTTGAGTACGCGCAGCAGCGTGGCGGCGTCGGGGTCGGTGTCGACGACGAGCGTATGGGCGGGCGCTGCGGTCATAGGGTGCGGTCCTGTGTTGGAATGGACCGTGGCCGCGTCTTGCTCGCCCGCCGCCCGATCCGGGCGGGGCGCGAACGGCGCTAAAGGGGTGTCATGCGCCGTTTCGCCCCGCGAGGGGGCGAATAATCGGCGCTGCAAAGAGGCGAGCCGTGCGCATGGCGAGGTCCCTAAAGCCGCCGCCGCGCCCGCGCAACGAAAACCACTTTCCGATAGCGCGGGGCAGCCATCCATAATAAGATAACATGATTATGTTTCGGTTGGATACAGGCCTCAAGCCCCCGCGCGCGCCGTACGTCAGCGGCATGCTCGCCGTTGGCGATGGACATGAGCTGTATTGGGAGGAGGCCGGCGATCCGGACGGAACGCCGCTGCTCATCGTGCATGGCGGGCCGGGCGGCGGGATCAATCCGTATTACCGGCAAATGTTCGATCCCACGCAGTGGCGGGCCATCCTGTTCGAACAGCGCGGCTGCGGGCGATCGGTTCCCTACGGATCCCTCGCCGCCAACACCACCACGCATCTTGTGGCCGACATGGAGGCGCTGCGCATCGCCCGCAGGGTCGAGCGCTGGGTCGTGCTCGGCGGGTCGTGGGGCTCGACGCTGGCGCTCGCCTACGCGCAAGCGCATCGCACGCGTTGCGCGGCGCTCGTCGTCACCGGCGTGTTTCTCGCCCGCGCGGAGGATCGCGACTGGTGGTGGCGCGGCGCACGCGCGCTTTTCCCCGAACTTTGGGCAGGTTTGCGTGACGCCATCCCGGAAGCGGAGCGCGGCGATCTGCGACAGGCGTACCTTGCGCGCATCCTCGGCGACGATCCCGACGCAAGCCTCGCCGCACTCAAGGCGATGCTGGCCTACGAAACCCAGATGCTCGACCTGTTTCCCAATTGGCAGCGTCTGCAAAATTTGCAGGAAAGTCAAAACATGGCGGCCATGGGCAGGCTGTACGGCCATTACGACGCCAACGCGCATTTTCTCGAAGAGGGGCAATTGCTCGCTCAGGCGCCGCGGCTCGCAGGCCTGCCGGGATGGATCGTCAACGGCCGCTACGATTCCTGCACACCGCCCTCCGGCGCCTATGATCTGGCGCAAGCCTGGCCCGATGCGCGCCTGCGCATCGTTCCGGCGGCGGCGCATGTTTGGAACGATCCGATCCTGTCGCTCGCCATCGACGAGGCGCTGCGCGGCGCGCACGCTGCAGCGCTTGCGCACGGAACATGACGCGATAAGGTTTCAGGGATGCGGCTCGAAAAACCAGACATGGCGAATGAGGCCCGCACGCACCTCATAGGTCGCGATCGCTTCGACAGCGACGCCGTCCGCGGTGCGGGTCACGCGCTCGTGGTCGATCACGAAATCGCCGTGCGCGATCCGGTTCAGCAGGGCGAATTGCACCTGTCGTCGCGCAAACACTTCAGCCCACACGCGTTCGATGTCCTCTCGGCCGCGCGCGACGACGCGGTCGGCGGGCAGGGAAACGCACACGGCGTCGGGCGCATAAAACGCAGCGAACGCCGCGGCGTCTCCGGCCACATAGGCGGCAATCTGCGCATCGACGATGTCTGTCGGCGAGGGCGCGGTCATCGGCGGATGGATCGTTTCTGACAGGCGGATAGGATGCGCAGGCTTTTCATTGCAGCCGACATTGAGGGCGTGGCGGGCGTCGCCAGCGTCGACCAGCTTGGGCCGAAAGAATTCGAGTGGCAAGCTGCGCGCGGATGGATGACGGCGGAAGTCGGCGCCGCCGCGACGGTCGCGCTGCAGGCCGGCTACGACGAGGTCATTGTCGCCGACGGCCACGGCAATGCGCTCAATCTTCTGCCGGACGGTCTGCCGCCGCGCACGCGGCTGATCCGCTCCTGGCCGCGGCCGCTTCTGCAGATGGAGGGCGTCGAAAGCGCTGGCGTGGATGCGTGCTTGATGATCGGCTTTCATGGTTCGGCGACTGGCGCAGCAGGCGTGCTGGCGCACACCTATCATGGCGGTTTGTTCGCCGAACTTCGCCTGAACGGCGTCGCGTTCTCGGAAGCTTATTTGAACGCCGCGCTGGCGGGCGAGTATGGCGTGCCAACGGTGCTGATCACCGGCGACGACGCCGCTTGCGCGCAACTGCGCGACGCGATTCCTGCGGTGGAGACGTGCGTGTTGAAGCGCGCGATCTCATGGAAATCCGCAGAAAGCATGACGCCAAAGGAGGGCGCCGCCGCCGTCGCCGCCGCCACAAGTCGCGCACTCGCGCGGCGCGCAGAAATCGCGCCCTTCAAACTCGATCCGCCATTCACGCTCGACATGACGTTCACCAATCGCGTCACCGCCGGCCTGCTTGATCTGCTGCCCTGCTTCACCGCGCGCGATCCGTTCACCGCCCGGTTCGAAGCCGGCAGCGTGCGCGACATCATGCAAGCGATCAGCTTTGCGATTTTCTATCCGCGCGGCGTGCTGTGACCGGCCTCGTCGCCTCCGCGCTCGACGCCATCGGCGCAACGCCGCTGGTGGCGCTCGATCGGCTAACCCAGGGTCTCGACGGCCGCATTGTCGCAAAGCTTGAGTTTTTCAATCCCGGCCTGTCGAAGAAGGATCGCATCGCCAGGCGCATCATCGAGGACGCCCGCGCCAACGGCGATCTCGCGCCGGGGCAGACGGTCGTGGAGCTCACGTCCGGCTCGACGGGCGTGGGCGCAGCGATCGTGTGCGCGGTGCTGGGCCATCCGTTCGTTGCGGTGATGTCGGCGGGCAATTCGCCGGAGCGCGCCCAGATGATGCGGGCCTACGGCGCGGAGGTCGTGATCGTCGATCAGGCCCGTGGCGGGCAGGTCGGTCAGGTGAGCGGCGACGATCTCGCCCGTGTCGAGGCGCGCACGATCGAGATCGTCGCGCGGCGCAACGCGTTTCGCATCGATCAGTTTCATCGCGCCGGCAGCAGGACGGCGCACGAAGACGGTACGGGCGCCGAGATCTGGGCGCAATCGGGCGGTTCGGTCACCGCGTTTTGCGATTTCGTCGGCTCCGGCGGGGCGTTCGCCGGCGTGTCGCGCGCGCTGCACGCGCGCAATCCGCGTGTGCGCGCCTATGTCGTTGAGCCGGCGGGCGCGCAGGCGCTGGCGGGCGGCGCCGTCACCCGACCGAACCATCGCATCCAGGGCGGCGGCTATGCGATGCCGCATCTGCCGCTGCTGCAGGATGCGCGCATCGACGGGTTTCTGGCCGTCGATGACGAAGATGCGCGCAATGCGGCGCGCTACCTCGCGCGCGTCGAGGGCATTCTGGGCGGCTATTCCGCTGGCGCGAATGTCGCCGCGGCGCTTCGCCTGCTCGAAGGCCCCGAGCGCGGCGGCGTCGTTGCTATTCTGATCTGCGACAGCGGGCTCAAATATGCGAGCACGGATCTCTATGATTAGGCGCGGTGGCGCGCGGCGTCGAGCGCGTGCGCGAAGTCTCCCGCGTATGACCGCGAGACGTAGAGATCGGCCGCGTCCGCCGCAACGACGTCGATCAGGATCGTGAAATGGCCGAAGACGCTCGATGCCGACGCGTCGGCGGGAAAATCCTTGTCGAGATCGAGCGGGCACGCGCTTTGCACCATGTCGCGCCACGCTCTGCCGCTGCAGCGAATGCAGGCGAGCGATCCGGTGATGTCGCTGCCGATGAAACCCTCCGCTGCGTCCAGAGCTGCGTTTCCTTCAATGCGCAACCATACGCGCGGCGCGCACCAGACTAGGCGTGCGCCGTCGGGCAATGTCGCCGAGCGACCCGGCGGCGGCCAATCGGCCGTGTGCGCGTTCGCGGCGCGCAATGCAGCGATGCGCATCACGTTCGGATAGGTTGGCGCAGAGAGGGCGCAGCGTTCAGGCAAGGCGCGCGCCCTCCGGATCGTACGCGCACGACGGGCCCACGCGCACACGCACATGACGCCGCCGCGTGGCGGACGCCGCCGTGACGATCGCGCCGTGATGGGCCGGCCCGTCGCGCATCAGGCCAAGAGCGACCGCCCCACCGACGCCGACGCCGAATCCGCTCGACGTTACGCGCCCGCATTGCTCGCCGGCATCGTCCACCAGCGGCGCCCCTTCGGGGATGTCGGCGCCGTATGCGCTGCGCAAGCCCACGAGACGCCAGCGTCCTTCCGCCGTGAAGGCCGGGCGCTGCGCGGCGCGCGCGCCGGCATGCGGCGCCTTCTTGATGAACGCCTTCAGGCCGAGATCCGTTGCGCTCGTGCGGCCGTCGATCTCCGCGCCGACAGCGACGTGGCCCTTCTCGATGCGCAGCCATTCAAGCGCTTCCAGACCATAGAGCGCGCCCTGCGCAGCACGCGCGGCCGCATGCAGATTGCGCCACAGCGCCGATGCTGCATCGGGCCGGCAATAGAGTTCATAGGCGTGTTCGCCGCTATAGGAGATGCGCGCGATGCGCAGCGCAGGCGTCTCGACAACCGCCTGCGGCGCCATCGGCGGCACGTCGCCGAGCGTTGCGCGCAAGACGTCCGCTGCGCGCGGCCCGGCGACGACGAGGGCCGCCCAGGCTTCCGTGGCGTCGAATACATCGACATCGTAATGCGGCGCAACGACATCGCGGAGAAAGGTGAGCCGCTGAAGCACGCCCGCAGTGCGCGCTGTCGATGCGGTGGCGAGATAGCGCTCGGCGCCGAGGCGCCAGATCGTACCGTCGTCATACACAAATCCATCGTCGTTCAACATCACGGCGTAGCGCGCCTTGCCCACTTGGAGCGTGCGCACGCCGGTCGCATAGGCAAGATCGATCAGCGCGCCGGCGTCGGGGCCGGCGATTTCGATCTTGCCGAGCGTCGATGCATCGGCGACGCCGACCGCTGTGCGCACGGCGCGCGCCTCATGCAGCGCCGCCTCATGCAGCGTCTCGCCGTGCGTCGCGAAATAGCGCGGACGCAGCCACAAGCCGCTCGTCTGCATGACGGCGCCTGCAGCGACCAGATCGTCGAAGATCGGCGAACGCCGCGTCGGCTCCAGGTTCGCCCCGGTCTGATCGTGGGCGAGCGCGCTTAAGGTGACAGGCGTGAAGGGCGGGCGATAGGTCGTCAGGCCGATGCTGCCGGGCGTGGCCTCGCGCGTTGCGGCGAGCGCATGCAGCCCGATGAGATTGCTTGTCTTGCCCTGATCAGCGCCCATGCCGAGCGTGGTGTAGCGCTTCAAATGCTCGACCGCGCGATAGCCTTCGCGTGCGGCGAGCGCGATGTCGGCCATCGTCACATCGTTTTGAAAATCGACAAACGCCTGCTTGTCGGCTCCGCGCGGCGGGATGGGGAGGGCGAAACCGTCATGCTCATCCAGCGGCGCGTCGATCTCGGGCGATGGATCGTCGGGCGCGGATCGCCCCAGCGCGCGCGCGGCGTCGGCCCCGGCGCGCCAACCATCGCGCCAGCATTGCGCCGTGCTTGCAACGCCCGCGCAGGCGCCGACTGCGCGCACGGTGTCGGTCTCGCTCTGCGGCAGGAACACGCCGCGTGCGGCGTCATAGGCAAGCGCGCCGCGCATGTGCGCATGGAGATGGATGGTCGGCGTCCAGCCGCCGGCGACGAGCATCGCATCGCCGTCAAGCGTCCCGTCGACGCCGCGACGCCGCACGCGCGCGCCTTCCACCCGGGCGCCGCCGAGCGCGCCGATCACAGTCGTTTCCGTTCGGTGTTCGCCGGCGCGGGCGGCGATCACGCGCGCCGGCGGCGCAATCGCGGCCATCTCGCGCGGATCGATCACAGCGCAGACTGAAACGCCGCAACGCAAAAGGGCGTCAAGCGCGGCGTAGTCGGCGTCGCTCGACGCGACGAACAGGACGCGCCGACCGGCGGCCACCGCATAGCGCTGCGCATACGCCGCCCCCGCATGCGCCAGCATCACGCCGGGGCGGTCGTTGTCGGCGAACGTGAGCGGGCGTTCGATCGCGCCTGCGGCGAGAATGATGCGCCCCGCGCGCACTTTCCAGAGCCGCTGCGCGATCGCCCCGGATGGCGTTTGCCCAGGCTCGGCGAGACGCTCCACGAGGCCGACAAGCCCATGGTCGTACACGCCGAACGCGGTCGTGCGCGTGAGAACGCGCGCGCCCGCCTCGCGCAGCGCCGAAGCTTGCTGGTCGACGAAAAGATCACTCGGCGCGCCATTGATCCGGGTTGCCGCCGCGAGAAGCGCGCCGCCGGGGCGAAAGTCTTGCTCGACCGCGATAACCCGCAAGCCGGCTTCAGCCGCTGCGCGCGCCGCCGCGAGGCCTGCCGGGCCAAGGCCCACGACGAGCACGTCGGCATGCGCGAAGCGTTCTCCATACGAATCTGGATCGGGCAGTTTCGGCGGCTCGCCCAGTCCCGCAAGCGCGCGGATCACGCGCTCATAGAGCGGCCATGCGCGCAAGGGCGACTTGAAGGTCTTGTAGTAGAATCCGGCGGGAAACAGCGCCGACGCGGCGTCGAGCGCGGCGAGCGCATCGAAGCCAAGGCTGGGCCAATGATTCTGGCTTCTGGCGATCAAATCCGGATAGAGCCGGATTTGCGTGGCTTGCGTGTTCGGCTCGAAGCGGCCGCCTTCGCCGACGCCGACCAGCGCGTTCGGTTCTTCAGGGCCCGCACTCAAGACGCCGCGTGGGCGATGGCGCTTGAAGCTGCGCCCAACGAGCATCACTCCGGCGCCGAGCAGCGCAGAGGCCAGCGTGTCGCCGGAAAAGCCGCTCATCGCGCGGCCATTAAAGGTGAAGCGCACAACCCGGTCGCGATCGATCGCGCCGCCATCCGCAAGCCGATAGGCGCTCACGGCGCCGGGACCTCGGGCAGACGCGTGCCCTTAACGGCATGGGTCGCCGTGTTGCGCTCCACCACGATCCAGGCGCCGCAGCCATGGATGTGCCGCCACACTTCAGCGGTCCAGCCTGCGGGATTGGCGCGGCGCATCATCGCTGCGGGATCGTCATGCGCATGTGCCGCTTCGAGCGCGCGGCCGAAGACGAATTCGATCTCCGTGCGCGGGCCGCAATGGGGGCAAGGGATCACCATCATGCGCTTTAGTGCAAGTGCGGCGTCGGCCCGGCGCCGGCTTCGTCGATCGTTGCGCCACGCGCGAAGCGATCGAGCGAATAGGGCGCGTTGAGCGGATGCGGCGCGCCGGTCGCCAGCGTGTGGGCGAACGTGTAGCCGGAGGCCGGCGTCGCCTTGAACCCGCCATAGCACCAGCCGCCATTGAGATAGAGGCCTTCGATGGGCGTTGCTCCAATTATCGGCGCGCCGTCCATGGTCATGTCCATGGCGCCGGCCCAGGCGCGCTGCATGCGCAAGCGGCCGAGCGCAGGAACCATCGCGATCGCTTGTGCGGCGACCTGTTCGATGCGGTGCAAGCCGCCGCGCTGCGAAACGCTCGGATAGAAATCGAGATCGCCGCCGAGAACGATTTCGCCTTTGTCAGTCTGGCTCAAATAGCAATGCACCGCGCCGGACAAGAGCACGCTGTGCACCATCGGCTTCACCGGCTCGCTGACGAACGCCTGCAACAGATGCGTTTCGATCGGCAGCCGAAGCCCCGCCATCGCCATCACCGTGCTGCTGGCGCCGGCGACCACGACCCCGATCCGTCCCGCCGCCACGCGCCCTTGCGTCGTGCGCACCGCGATCGTGCGTCCGCCAGCGATGTCGAAGCCCGTGACGGCGCAGTTCTGGATGATGTCGACGCCGAGCGCATCGGCGGCGCGCGCATAGCCCCACGCGACCGCATCATGACGCGCGGTTCCAGCGCGGCGCTGCAGCAGGCCGCCATGGATGGGAAAGCGCGCCTGCGGCGAACAATCCAGGATCGGCGCAAAGCGGCGCACGTCGCCGAGAGACAAAAGTTCAGCATCGATGCCGCGCAGGCGCATCGCATCGCCGCGCTCGGCCAGCGCATTCATGTCGCTGTCGGAATGGGCGAGGAACAACACGCCGCGCGGCGAAAACATGACATTGAAATTGAGCTCGCGGGTCAGCGTCTCCCACAAGCCGAGGGAATAGTCATAGAAGCGCTGATTGATCTCGAGCTTGTAGTTCGAGCGCACGATCGTGGTGTTGCGGCCGGTATTGCCCCCGCCGATCCAGCCTTTCTCCAGCACCGCCACCGAGCGCGCGCCGTGATGGCGCGCAAGATAATAGGCGGTCGCCAGGCCATGGCCGCCGCCGCCCACGATCACGAAATCATAAGCCTCGCGCAGCGCCGGCGTGCGCCAGGCGGGGCGCCAGCCGGCATGGCCGGTCGCCGCCTGCCGGGCGAGCGTCGCGAAGGAATAGCCGCGAGGGCCGGGCCGGGGCATAAAAAACATAATCATAATTTGTTTTGGTTGCGCAAGCCGCATTTCTCGGGTCCAGTGCATGCGG
The DNA here is from genome assembly GCA_033764725.1 of Hyphomonadaceae bacterium. Taxonomy (GTDB): domain Bacteria; phylum Pseudomonadota; class Alphaproteobacteria; order Caulobacterales; family Aquidulcibacteraceae; genus RI-43. Next base: position 169,809 of record JANRIR010000084.1, on the reverse strand, counting down.
GCGCTAGAGGGAGAGGGAGGACGCCGCGCAATGGCCGGGTTTGTTCGCAGGCGGCCGGCCACGTGCTTCTATGTGCTGGCGGTCCTGATCGTGTGCGCGGTGATGGCGAACGGGATCGTCGTCATGTCCGGAGACGCCGACGCCGCGGCGGCCTTCGCGTACCTGGCGGGGGATATCGCCAATGCAGGCGGCTATGTCTCCATTCCGTGGATCGCGCGTTTCGTCGCCGCCGAGCCGAGCCTTGCAGGCGTCTTAGTGTTCGCTGCCGCGCCGAGCATCGCTGCACTGACGGTCGCCGCGGCGAGCGGACGTCTGGGCCGGCTCGCAGCGATGCTGCGGCCGTGGAACGACGTCACTTGGCGGCGCGGGCTTGGTGTCTATGCGGCGATTCTCATCGTCTATGCGGCGGGTGCGGCGCTCTTCGGCTGGATGACGTGGCGCCATGGCGGCGATGCGGCGCTGCGCGAGGCGTTGACGGCGCTGGGGACGACCGCGTTCGGCGTGAGCGGGCTTGGTCTCTTTTTCGGCATGTTCCTCGACGAGGGCGGGACGCTGGAGGAATTGGGCTGGCGCGGCTTTCTGCAGGATGTGCTGAGTGAAAAGTGTGCGCCCCTGGCGACGGCTCTGCTCGTCGGCGTGCTGTGGTGGGCCTGGCACTTGCCGCGCGAGGCGTTGACAATCCTGTCGGGTGCGCCGCTGCAGGATTTCGTCGTGGGCCAAAGCGTGTTTCTCGTTCTCTGCCTCGCGCTCAGCATCGTGATCGCGGCGGCGTGGAACGCCGTCGGCGGCAGCGTGTGGGTGGCGATCATGATCCACGGCGGCACGAATGTGTGGAGCAAGGCGTTCGGCGAAGGCGCGTGGGCGGTGTTCGGCGGCTGGATGGAGAGCGTGCATCCGCTGCTGCGTGCGCTCGACCTGCGCACCACGATCGTGATCGTGCTGGCGCTTGCGCTATTCGCGGCGCTGGGCCCGCGGATTGGGCGCCGCACGTGAGCACGCGCGTCGTCCGCCTGGCGCAGCGCGCCGGCTTTTCGGCGGTCGTGCTGTTGTCGGTCACAGCGATCACGTTCGCGATCCTCGCCTTGTCGCCCAGCGATCCGGCGCGTCTGCTCGCGGGCCCGCAGGCGACGGAAGCGGCGGTGGCGCAATTGCGCGTGCGATTGGGCCTCGATCAACCGCTCTGGGCGCAATACGGCGCGTATCTCGCGCGCGTGCTGAGCGGCGATTTCGGCGTCTCGGTGCAGACCGGACGGCCGGTGCTTGAAGAGATCGCCGCGCGTGCGCCGGCGACGATCGAATTGATGACGTCCGCGCTGATCGTCGCCGCTGCGATCGCCATTCCACTCGGCGTGTGGGCGGCGCGACGGCGCGGCGGATGGCCTGATCATGTCGTGCGCGCGGTCTCCGTCGCCAGCATTTCGATGCCTGGCTTCTGGCTCGGAATGCTTCTGGTTTTGCTGTTCTATCGCGAACTCGGATGGCTTCCCGCCAATGGCCGCTTCGGCGGCGTCGAGCCAGGCGGACCGACCGGTATTCTCCTCATCGACACGCTCGCGGCAGGCGACGCGGCGGGCTTTATCGATGCGCTTGCGCACCTGGCTTTGCCGGTCGCGGCGCTCGCGATCGCCGATATCGGTGCGCTGGCGCGACTGGTGCGAGCACAGACTTTGAGCGTGCTCAGCGCCGATTACATGCGTATGGCGCGCGCCAGCGGCTTGAGTGAGGGCGAAGCCGTGCGCCATCACGCCATGCGCAACGTGTTGACACCGCTGGTTCCCATCCTCGCGCTGTCTCTGGCGCAGATGCTCTATGGTTCAGTGGTGATCGAAACGACGTTCGGCTGGCCTGGCGTCGGCGCCTATGTGGTGCAGGCGATTTTCGCGTTGGATTATCCCGTCATCCTGGGTTTCGCGCTGATCGCCTCGATCGCCTATGTGGCGTTCAATCTCGCTGCCGACATCGCGCAGTCCGTGCTCGATCCGCGCATCCAGGAGGCGGTGTGATGCGCCGCCCGCCATTCGTCCTGTATGCCGGCGCGGCGATCGTGGCTGCCCTGGGGGCGTGTGCGCTGCTGGCGCCCTGGATTGCGCCGTATCCGCCGAATGCGGTGGACTCGGGCATGGCCTTTGCGCCGCCGTCCGCGACGCATTGGGCCGGCGCCGATGGGCTGGGGCGCGATGTGTTCTCACGCATCGTGCATGGCGCGCGGCCATCGCTGCTCTCGGCGGTCGGCATCGTGGCGATCGGCCTCGGCGGCGGCGCCTTGATCGGCGCGCTTGCGGCGCTCATCGGCGGCGCGACCGAACAGATCGTGATGCGCGTCACCGAGATCGTGATGGCGTTGCCGGGTCTCGTCATCGCGCTTGCGCTCACCGCCGCGCTTGGGCCGTCGCTCGTCAATCTGACGCTGGCGCTGGGCGTGCTGAGCATCCCGTTTTATGTGCGGCTGGTGCGCGGCGAAACGCTGACCTTGCGCGAGCGCGGCTTCGTGAAGGCGGCGCGCGCGATGGGCGCCGGCCCCTTGTGGCTCGCGGTGCGCCACATCGCGCCCAATCTCGCGCCGGTGCTTGCGGTGTACGGCACGATGGGGCTCTCCGGCGCGGTGCTTGCCGCGAGCGCGCTCAGCTTCGTGGGCCTCGGCGCGCAGCCCCCGATGGCGGAATGGGGCGCTCTGATTTTCGACGGCAGCCAAACGCTTTTGACCGAATGGTGGGTCGCAGTGTTTCCGGGGATTGCGGTGGCGCTTTCGGCGCTGGGGTTCAATCTTCTGGGCGACGGCTTGCGCGACTGGCTCGATCCGCGGGGCGATGCATGAGCGCGCCGCTTCTTCAGGTCGCGGATCTGCGCGTCGCGTTTCGCAGCGGACAAAGCTGGTCGCATGCGGTCGATGGCGTCTCATTTGACATTGCGCGCGGCGAAATCCTTGGATGCGTCGGCGAAAGCGGCTCGGGCAAAAGCGCGACCGCGACCGCGCTGCTCGGCCTCCTGCCGCCGCGGGCGGCGCGCGTCTCCGCCGACGCGCTCGTCTTCGACGGCCGCGACATGACGCGCCTGTCGGAAAAGGAATGGCTGTCGCTGCGGGGGCGGGAAGTCGCGTTCGCACCGCAGGATCCGATGTCGGCGCTGAACCCGATCATGCGCATCGGCCGCCATATGCGGCTGATACAGCCGCGGATCGCGCCGCGCGAAGCCCATGCGGCAGCGGCGAGCGCTCTGCAACGCATGGGTTTCGCCGACCCAGAGACGATTCTTCGCGCGTACCCGTTTCAGCTCTCGGGCGGACAGCGCCAGCGCGCGCTTCTGGCGATGGCGCTCCTGGCGAAGCCGAAGCTGTTGATCGCCGATGAGCCGACGACTGCGCTCGATGTGACGGTGCAGGCGCAAATTCTTGACCTCATCGAATCCACCGCACGCGCCGACGGGTTGAGCGTTCTGTTCATCACGCACAATCTCGGCGTGGCGCAGCGTCTGTGCGATCGCTTGATCGTGATGCGCACGGGAACGATCGTCGAGAGCGGCGCAACGAGTGAAATCCTGTCGGCGCCGCAGCATGCCTATACGCGCGCGCTGCTCGCCGCCCTGCCAGGCGCTGCGCCGCCGCGCACGCGGCTGACGCAACGGGCCGCGCCATGACCGCCGCCGCGCTCGCGCTGGAGCACATCCGCTTGACCTATCGCGGCCGCACGAAGCCCGCGCTGGATGATGTGTCGTTGCATGTCGGCGTCGGCGAATGCGTGGGCGTCGTGGGAGAATCGGGATCGGGAAAGAGCAGTCTCGCGGCCGTCGCACTCGGATTGGAGACCGCGCAGTCTGGCGATGTGTTTCTGCACGGAAAAAAGCTTTCTCCCCACGTGCGCAGGCGCACGCCCGCGCAGCTGAACGCCTTGCAGATCGTGTTCCAGGATCCCGCCGCATCGCTCGATCCCACATGGCCGGTTTGGCGCAGCGTCACCGAGGGCCTCGCCCTGCGCGGCGCAGCGCGCCCAGCCGGTTTGCGCGCAACCGCTGAAGCGCTGCTGGCGGAGATGGCGATGAGCGGCGCCTTCCTCGATCGCAAGCCGCATGAGCTTTCCGGCGGCCAGCGCCAGCGCGTCGCGCTCGCGCGTGCGCTTGCGGTCAAGCCTGACGTGCTGGTTCTGGACGAGCCGACCTCCGCGCTCGACGTTTCCGTGCAGGCGCAGGTGCTCGATCTGCTGCTTGACGTGCAGGAGCGGCGCGGGCTGTCGCTGGTTATGATCAGCCACGATCTCGACGTCGTACGTCATCTGTGCACGCGGATCGCCGTCATGCGCGACGGACGCGTGGTGGAGGCGGGGAGCGCGGATGAAATTTTCTCAGACCCCAAGCAGGATTACACCAGAGCCCTCGTTGGAGCGGCGGCGCGCTTGAGCATACGCCGATGAGGGAGAAAGCCTCCGCGGCGCTGGATTTCATCTTCAGCGACATCGATCCCGGCGCTCCAGGGGGCGCGGCGGCGCTGATTGTCGGCGACGCGGTGGTGGCGACGCGCACGGCCGGGCTCGCCCATCCTCGCCGCAAAGAGGCGTGGTCGCTGCGCACGCGCGCGCGGATCGCCTCGCTGTCGAAGCCGATGGCGGCGCAGGTGATCCTGCATCTGGCGTCCGCGGGCAGGGTGGCGCTCGACGCCCGCGCAGGAGACTATCTCGACTGGCTGGCCCCGCCGCAAGCCGACGTCACCTTGCGCCACATGCTGTGCATGCGGTCCGGACTCTTGGAGGAGTTTCCACTCGTTTATCTCGCGCATGGGGCCGGCGCTGAATCCGCGCACAGTCTGGATCAGCGCTTGGCGCTGATCGCCGCGCAAACGCGGCTCAATTTCGCGCGGGGCGCCAGGACGCTTTATTCCAATACAGGATACACCCTGCTGCAGTGCATCGCCGAAGCGGTCTCGGGCCAATCCTTCGCGGCGCTGCTTGACAAGATCGTGTTTGCGCCCGCGCACATGACACGCAGCGACTTTCTCGCGCGCGACGTCTGGGCGGAAGGCGATCTTGGCGTTGGCCACGCGCTGCGCGACGAGACGCTGCAGCCGCTCGAGTATCTCGCCGAGGCGACGGCGGCGGGCGGCGTCGCCTCGACGGTCGAGGATCTTGTGAAGTGGGCGGCGGCGCTGCGGCGCGATCCCGTCTGGCCGCAGATGACTGCGCCGGGATTCGCGGCGGGCGATTATGCGTCGGGCTACGGGCTTGGCGTCGAGCGCAAGCGTTTGTCGGGCTTGGAAACGTTCGGCCATGCTGGCGGCCTGCGCGGTTGGGCGAGCGATTTCATCCACGTTCCAAGCCTCGATGCGACAGTGATCCTTCTTGCCAATCGAAACGATCTCAATTGGTACGAGCGTGCGCGCGAGGCCTTGTGCCTGGCCTTTGATCTCGCGCCCGATCCCGGCGCCACGCCGCGCCTCATCGCGCGCGACGCGCCGCCCCAGGCATGGCGCGCGCACTATGTCGATGTTGCAAACGGCCACGGGTTGGCGCTCTCCGGCGCGAACGGCGAAATTGCTTATGAAGGGCGACGCGTGCCGCGGGCGCCGGATGGCGACTTCATCCGCACGGTCGGCGTCGAGCCGATCAGGATGGCGTTCGATGCGATCGGCGAGGATGCGCCGGCGAGCGTGCGCTTCACCGAGGGCGAGGCGCAGGCCCATTACCGGCGCGCCGACCCCGAGGGCGCCGATAGCGCGGCCATTGCAGGCGTCTATGAAGCCGATGCGCTGCCGGGCTGCATCGCGATCGCGCGCGTCGGCGAAGGCGCGGTCGTGCAGGTCGGGGCCGCATGGCCGCAGGCGGCGCCGCTGGCTTTGAAGCCGCTGCATCGCGCCGTCTGGCGTGCTTTCGCGCACGCTGGAAGCGCGGATGACGCGCCGCTCGATCTGCACTTGTTCTGGCCGGATCTCACCGATGCGCCGCACATTATGGAGGTCACGATGACGCGACTCTTGCGCTATCCCTATCGGCGCGTCGGCTGTTCCGCACAAGCGGAGCGGTTCATGAGATGGAGCCGCACGCCGGCGCAGCATTTCGGGAGCGGATCATGATCGCGCGACGTCTGTTCATAACATTGGCCGCCGCCTGCGCGCTGGCTGCCTGTCAAGCGCAGTCGGAGCGCGGCGATCCAGCAGCTGAAGTGATCATCGCCATCGGCGCCGATCCAGTCTCGCTCGATCCAGCCAATACGTCGAGCAGCTTCGACGGCGCCATTCTGGATCTGCTCTATCAGCAGCTCACCGCCGTCGATGCGACGTCCCAGGACGGCCGCATCATGGGTGAACTCGCCGAAAGTTGGACCTTCAGCGAGGACGGCCTGACCTTGACGTTCGTTCTGCGCGAGGGCCCCGCCTTCGCCGACGGAACGCCGGTGACCGCGCAAGCCGTAAAATATTCCTTCGACCGCATTCGCGCCGTCGGCCGGGCTGCAGACCAGACCCTTTATTGGCTCGGCGGCGTCGAGGCAGTCGATGCGCGCACTGTGCAAATGACGCTGACCCAGCCGTTTCCCGCCGCGCCCATGATGCTGGCGTTGCCGTCGTTCTCGATCGTCAATCCGTCGGTCGTTCAGGCGAATGCGGGAACCGACAATGCGCTCGCCTGGCTTGGCGCCAACACGGCGGGATCGGGTCCGTTCCAGCTGAGCGCTTGGCGGCGCGGCCAGGATTTGACGCTGACGGCCAATCCCAACGCATCGACGAAGCCGCGGCAGTTCGAGCGCGTGGTGTTCTCGGTCATTCCCAATGATGGCACGCGCCGCCTGAAGCTCGAACGCGGCGACGTGGACTATGTCGGCGGGCTCGGCGCCGTGGCCTCGCGCAATTATGCAAGCATTCCCGATGTTGTGGTCGCGCGCGCCGATTTCACGATGGACATGCGTTTCATCACCATCAACACGAAGTCGCCGGCGCTCGCCGATCGGCGCGTGCGTCAGGCGATCGCGATGGCGATCGATTATGAAGCCTTGCGCAATGATGTGCTGGCGGGACAGGTGGGGCCGATGACGGGCTACCTGCCGGCGAATGTGCCCGGCGCGCGTTCGGATCGTCCGCCGCAGACGCGCGATCTGGACGGCGCGCGCCGGCTGCTCGCGGAGGCAGGGTATGATCCCAGCGTTGCGCTGCGCATGATGGTGACGGCCTATGGCCCGGTCGCCGAATTCATCCAGGCGCAATTGCGCGAGGCAGGGCTGAACGTGACCTTGCAGCGTCTTGCGCCGTCGGCCATTCAAGCGACGCGCGCGACGGGCGATTTCGACCTGTTCTATGACGGATGGGTGATGGACGTCCCCGATCCCGCGATCTTCTTCAATCTTGCATTCTCGACGCGCTATATCGAATCGGGGGTGAATGCCTCGCGGTTCGGCGATCCGGCCTTCGACGCCGCCCTCGACGCGGCGCTCGCCCAGACCGATCCTGTCGCGCGCGCCGCCGCCTATGGCGCAATCGAGGCGCGGCTGCTTGAAGAAAGACCTGTGGTGATGCTCTATGCCACGTTGCCGCTGGCCGCGCACCGGCGCGATCTGCAGGGCGTGCGCATGAATCCTTATCAGACCACCTATATGAACATCATCGATTGGACACGCGCCCCATGAAAAAGACGCCCGCACGGCGCAAGCCCGCAAAGCCCGCCGCCGGCGCCGACGCCAGGCTGACAAAAGGCGGGCGCACGCGCGCCGCGATCAAGGCGGCGATCGCCGAGCTCATTGCGCAGCGCCAGTCTCTCGACTTCACGCTCGAGGACATCTGCGCCAAGACAGGTTTCACCATCGGCGCGTTTTATTTTCACTTCGCCAACAAGGACGCCGCGCTCGAAGAGATGGCGATCGACCATGTGGCGGAATTCTACGGCGCGATCGCCGATCGCGGCGCTGCGGAGGACCTGGAGGGTCTTTCGCGGCTGATTCTGCGCGCCTCGATCGACGCGTGCGTGCGCAATCCGGCGATGTTCCGGGCCAATTACATCCTTGTGCCCAAGAGCATGGACGTCTATCGCGCCTGGATCGAGGCGCGCAAACGCGTTGTCGCGTTGCTCCTTGGGCGCCTCGCGGAGCGTCGCGGGCGCGCGGGAAAGCCCGCGCCGATCGATTATCTCGACGTCCATTTGCTGCTTTCCGGCCTCGAGGGCTTTCTGGAAAATCTCTATTTCGGCGACGATTCGACAATGCGGCCGATCACGAAGCGGCCCCAACGCCTGGAAGAGGAGATGTGGGCGCATTGGCGCCCCGTCCTGTTCCGGCCCGCCAAGGTCGAATAAAACATAAGAAGATTATATTATTGTTGGACGCCGGCCGCGCCTGCGCCTAAGCTTTGCGCGTGAACACGTTGTCCTTCGCCGACGCCTCGCGTGGTTGCGCATTCGAGGAGGCCGCTTCAGCCGTGCGCGGCGCAATCAAGGCGCCGGGTCTCACCGCCGCCGCCGTGCGGGATGGGCGCGTTCTCGTCTGCGCCGTCGGCTTTGACGATGAAGCGCGCGGCGCAGCGATGACGCCGCAGCATCGGATGCCCGGCGGCTCGACGGGAAAATCGATTTTCGCGGCGACGGCGGCGTTGCTCGCCAAATCCGGCGCGATCGCGCTTGACCAGCCGGTTTCGACCTGGCTCGGCGCGCGCGATTGGTTTCGCCGCATCGCAAACGCTGACGCATTGACGCTGCGGCTGCTCTTGTCGCACGCCAGCGGCCTTCCCGATCACATGGGAACGCCCGCATTGGCGCAAGCGCTTGCGGCGCTGTTCGATGCGGAAGGTCCGGACGCGTGGCTGACGCCGGAGCAGGCGCTGCGCTTTATCCTCGACGCGCCCGCGCTGCATGCGCCCGGCGCTGGGTTCGCCTATTCGGACACGAATTATGTGCTCGCCGGACTGGCCATCGAGGCTGCGACCGGAGAGACCCTCTACGACTTGGCGATGCGCCTCGTGCTGGCGCCGCTCGACCTGCGCGCCACCGAGCCCGCCATCGCGCGTCGCGCATTGAATCTCGCGACCGGCCACATCTTCGGCGATGCGGGCGCGCGGCCGTTTGTCGGCGAAGGCGGCGGCCTGCGCTATTCCCCGCGCATCGAATGGGCGGGCGGCGGCTTCATCACGGCGGCGACCGATCTCGCGCGCTTCGGCTGGGCCTATGCGAGCGGGCGCCTTGGCGGGGTCGCGCCTGTCGCTGCGCTCAATCGTTTCAGCTGGACGCAAGGACATGTCGGCGGGTATGGTCTCGGCCTGTTCGCCGCGCGCACGTCGCTGGGCGAAAGCTACGGCCACGGCGGCTATTTTCCAGGTTTTCAAAGCCAGTTCGCCTATTTTCCGCGGCACGATCTGTGCGTCGCGTATCAGGCCAATGCGTCGCAGGGCTTCGGCGGTTACGCCGCGGTGACGGAAGCGCGCACCGCATCGGCGGCGACGCCGCCTGCACGGGATGCGCCCCTGTCGCTGCAGGACGATCTCTGCGTCATGCTCGCCCGCGCTCTAGTGCTGCGCGAAGACGCGCCCGGCCTGCATGATGAAGGGCGGATCGGCCCGGTCGGAGAACAGCGTTGAGATGTCTTGGCGTGGGTCGCCATCGACGGCGATGATGTCGGCGAGCGCGCCCTCCGCGAGGCGGCCGATCTCCTCTCCGCGCTGCAGCAACGCGGCGCCGACGCTTGTCGCCGAACGCAGGATGTCAATTGGGGCCTCGATGGCCGCACGCATGCGAAATTCGTCGCGCTGCAGGCTGTGCAGCGGGCCTGCGAGGTCGGTGCCGAAGGCGATCTGCACGCCGGCCTTGCGGGCGCGCCGCACGGCGTCTGCGCCGCGCTCGGCCACGAGATCGAGTTTCGCAGCGGACTCGGCGCTCAAGCCCAGGGATTCGGCGTTGTCGCGCAGCGCGGCGTACGTGATCAGCGTCGGCGTCAGGAACACGCCGGCTCGGGCCATGGCCTCAGCCGCCGCATCGTCGATCAGATTGCCGTGCTCGATGCTGCGCACGCCGAGACGGGCGCCGCGCAGCGCGCTCTCCGCGGTGTAGGCGTGCGCCATGACGTACGCCCCGCGGCGTGCAGCTTCTTCGACCACCGCGGCGATTTCGTCATCGCCATATTGCGGCGCCGTCAAAGGGTCGGTCGGCGACACGACGCCGCCGGAGAGGAAAATCTTGATGTGGTGCGCGCCGCGCCGCAGCGTTTCGCGCGCCGCCTTGCGCACGTCGTCGACGCCATCGGCCACTTCGGAGAGATTGGCGATGAAGCGGCAGCCGCACGGCTCGACATGCTGCATGCGGCCGTCGCCGTGGCCTCCGGTCTGCGACAGCGCGCGCCCGGCGTAGAACAGTCGCGGGCCGTCAAACAGTCCGTCCTGATGCGCCTTCCACAAGCCCCAATCGGCTCCGCCGGCGTCGCGTACGGTGGTGAAGCCGCGACGCAGCGCGTTCTCCAATAGGCGTCGCGCATGATGCGCGAGATAGGACAGCGGCAGCGTCTCCACGTGCGCCACGCTCGCGGGCCCCCAATAAGCGTGAAAATGCGCGTCGATCAGCCCCGGCATGACGAAGCGGTCGCGCATGTCGATCGTCTCATGCGTGCGCGCCATCCGCACGCGGCCGACGGCGCCGATGCGCCCATTCTCGATGAGAACCTCGCCGCCGGCGCACAAATCCTCAGAGACGCCGTCCCAAATGCGGGCGTTGCGCAGCACGACGATCGTCACGGCGGAGCCTTTCCCTATCGGACGGCGTGCAGCGTGGCTTCGCCACGCGCGGCGCGCAAGCCCTCAATAGGCCAGGCGGAGACGAACGCCATAGGTCGCTTCCGGGGCGCGGATCACGCCCGTCGCCGACGGCGCGCGGAATCCGCCGAACGCAATGTCGTAATCGTCGTTCAAGGCGTTCTGTGCGAAGGCGCGAAGCTCGGCATGGCCGAAGCCGATCCCTGCGCTCACGTTGAGAATGTCGGCGGCGCTGATGGCGAACGCGTTTGCAGCGTCCTGGAATCCATCGGCGCGGTGCGTCAAGGCGGCGTCGGCCAGCACGCGCCACTGGTCGTTGATCGGCTGGTCGAGCGCGACCGTCAATGCGTAGGTCCATTCGCGCGCGGACGGCAGATCGTTGCCGTCCAACGCGCCGGTGGTGAATTGCGCGTCGAGATAGCCGAGCGAGCCGCCGATCGTGAGCGCTTCAGTCAAGCGCCAAGACGCCTCAAGCTCGACGCCCAGCGTTTCAGCGTCGCCGGCATTGTCGAGATAGCCCTGCAGGCCGGTCGGCTGCGCCAGATCGAAGAAGGGCACGAGCACGTCCTCCTGCGTCAACCAGAACGCGGTGGCGCCGACAAAGCCGCGGCCGTCGGCGAAGCGCTGCTTGGCGCCGATTTCGTAATTGATCGAGGTTTCCTCCTCGTAGGGCAGGTTCGCCGTCGAGCCGACATTGAAATTGAACCCGCCGGCGCGGAAGCCGCTTTGCACGCGCGCGTAGACGCGGGTGTCTTCGCCGGGGGACCACGCCAGGGTCACGCCCGGCGACACGTTCTCAAAGCTGTCGCTGGTGCGCAGCGTGGAGGGAAACAGCCCAAACCCGGCGAGCAGCGGCGAGGGGTTGAAGGCGAAGTCGACTCTCTTTTCGTCGCGCGTGTAGCGCAGCGCCGCAATCAGGCTCCAGGTCGGATCGAGCTGCATCGTGGCTTCAACGAAGGCCGCGAGCGATTCGACGGTCTGATCGTTGTTGATCGCGAGCACCGCAGGCAATGCGCCGCCGGTGAACGCGAGCGAAGCCCCGCGCAGATCGGTGGCGATGTCGCCCACTGCGCTTTCGTCGAAATAGGTCAGGCCCGCGAGCACTGTGGTCGCGCCGAATTGCGGCGACAGCCAGCGCAGCTCCGCAAACGTGCTTTCGCTTTCGTTCGTGCGCGTTGTGATCTGCTGGCCGAGCGCAGCCAGCGGCGAGCCGAATGCCGCCTGGTCGGACAGATCGGTGTCCTCCAGGCCGTCGAGCGCATAATCGCGCCAGCCGAGGATCGCCGAAACGATTCCGGCCTCGCTTTCGTAATCCGCCCGCGCGACGAAGCGGGTGGCGTCATAGTCGTTTTCAGGATGCGTGTCGCGGCGCACGGTTTCCTTGGTTTCGCCTGCAGTCGGGAAATAGAGATAGGTCCCCGGAATGTCGCCGCCGGAGGTTTCCGCGATGAGGCTGAGGCTCAGCGCATTGACGGGCGCGGCCTCGAACACCAGGCGTGCGCCGCTGGTTTCGCTGGAGTCGAGATAGCGGCGCGAGACGGGATTGAAATAGTCGCCTTCCTCCTGGTTGGCGCTCCAGGCCGCGAGGCGCACGCCAGCGCGCGCGCCCAGGGGGCCGCTGAGGATCCCTTGCAGTTCGGTGCGATCATTGCTGGCGTAGACGGCTGAGATCGCGGCCTCGAAGTCCTCGCCGGGACCGTTGGACAGGACGTTGACCGCGCCGCCGACGGCGTTTCGGCCATACAGGGCGCCTTGCGGGCCACGCAGCACTTCAATGCGGGCGACGTCGATGAACTGCGTCGGGAACGAGATGAATCCGCTGGAATAGACGTCATCCACGTACAGCGAGACGCCGGGCTCGGCGAACAGGCTGGGCGTGGAGACGCCCCGCAACGAGATGTCGCGTGCGGTGCCGGCGTTGTTCTCCTGCAGGAAGGCGTTGGGCGTGAGCGTCAAGAGATCGCGCGCGTCCTGGACGCGCAAGGCCTCGATCTGGGCGCCAGCGATGGCGTTCACCGGGCCGGGCACGTCGAAGAGGCGCTCTTCGCGCTTGCGCGCGGTGACGATGATTTCCGTCGCGCCGTCCTGGGCGTAGGCGCCCGGGCCGGGCGAGACCGCGGCCGCCAGCGCTGCGCCGCCCAAAAGCATGATTCTGAGCATCGCCGGCTCTCCTCGCAGTCGGCCGGAGGCGGCCGTCAAAAAACATAGGCAAATTATCTTATGTTTTATGTCAAGCCTTTTCGGCGCGCGCCGGCGAGGACGGGCGCGGGCGTTGCGACAGGGCGACAGCGCGATGGCGGCGGGTGAAAATCCTGGCGTCCAATAAAATAAGATGATTATGTAATTAGCCGATCCCGCCCGCGCGATCGGGCGCCGGAGGCGGGCTGCGCCGTCAGGAAAGGATGCTCCATGCGCGATCTGATCATCAAGAACGCCCTGATCGCCGACGGCCAGGGCGGCGCGCCGTTTTCGGGCGACCTGGCGGTCGAGGGCGAGCGCATCGTCGCGGTGGGCAAGGTTGAAGGCCGCGCACGGCGCGAAATCGACGCCGGCGGACGTCTCGTGACGCCTGGCTGGGTTGACCCGCACACCCATTATGACGGCCAGGCCACGTGGGATTCCATGCTCGCGCCCTCGTCCACCAATGGCGTCACCTCGGTCGTGATGGGCAATTGCGGCGTCGGCTTTGCGCCCGCGGCGCCGGACAAGCACGATTGGCTGATCGGCCTGTTGGAGGGCGTCGAGGACATTCCCGGAACGGCTTTGGCGGAAGGTCTGCCCTGGGCGTGGGAGACGTTTCCGCAATATCTCGACTTTCTCGCCTCGCGCCGCTTCGCCATCGATTGCGCAGCGCACGTGCCGCATGCGCCGCTGCGCGCTTATGTGATGGGCGAGCGCGGCGCCGACCATACCGAGCGTCCGACCGCCGACGAGATCGCCGCGATGCGCCGCGCTGTCTGTGAGGGCGTGCAGGCGGGGGCCGTCGGGTTCGCAACATCGCGCACGGTGATCCACCGCACGCGCAGCGGCGACTTCGTCGGCACCATGACGGCCAGCGCTGAGGAATTGACCGGCATCGGGCAGGGCCTCAACGACGCCGGCGCTGGCGTGTTCCAGCTCGTCTCCGACCTTTATCTCACCACTGACGAGGCGCAGGCGAGGCGCGAGATCGCGCTTCTGGGAACCATCGCCCGCACGCTGCGCCGGCCGTTGTCGTTCACGGTCGAGCAGGTGGATCAGGCGCCGGATCGCTGGCGTGAAATGCTTGATGCGATCGCTGGCTGGAACGCCGAGGGTCTCGACGTGAAAGCGCAAGTCGCGCCGCGCCCGATCGGTCTGACCCTCGGCTTGATGTGCTCGCGCAACAGCTTTTCGGCGTGCCCGTCCTATCATGAGATCGCGAAGCTGCCGCTCGCCGGGCGGCTGACGGCGCTGCGCGATCCCGCGCGCCGCGCGCGCATTCTTGCGGAGCACGGGCCAAGCCTGCCGGACGGCCTTGCCGGCTTCACGCTGTCGGCGTTTCACCGGCTGTTTCCGTTCGGCGCGCGGCCGGATTACGAGCCGACGCCGGAGCATTCGCTCGCAGCGGAGGCGGCGCGGCTCGGCAAGCCCGTTCTGGAGCACGCTTACGACCGGCTGATCGAGAACGATGGCGCGGTGATGTTTTACCTGCCGCTGAACAATTACGCGCATGGCGATCTGGAGGACGTGCGCGCGATGATGACGTCGCCGCATGCGCTGTTCGGGCTGTCCGACGGCGGCGCGCATTGCAATTTCATCTGCGACGGCACTTTCCCCACCACCGCGCTGGCGCATTGGACCAAGGATCGCACGCGCGGTCCGCGGCTGCCGCTGGAATATGTCGTCCATCAGCAGACCCAGCGTGCGGCGCGCCATGTTGGCTGGTTCGATCGCGGCGTTATTGCGCCCGGCTATCTCGCCGACATCAATGTGATCGACCTGGACCGTTTGGCGCTCACCGCGCCGCGCATCGTCGCCGACCTGCCGGCGGGCGGCACGCGACTCATGCAGGACGCCTCGGGCTACGATTTCACGTTCAAGCGCGGCGTGGCCGTGTTCGAGGGCGGCGCGCACACCGGGGCCTTGCCGGGCGTGCTCGTGCGGGGGCGCCAGACGCTGCATTAGCGCTTCGCGGCGGGCTTGCATCAAAAACATTATGTACTAATGCTGACGCCGGCCGCCCGCTGCGGCTGGGGAGGGTGGCGTTCGGCATGACATCGCACGCGCAGGCGCACCCGGCCGCCGTCTCCACGCGCCACTCCGCCTATGTCGCGATGCGCGATGGGGTGCGCCTTGCGGTCGAGATCTGGCTGCCGCCCGGCACCGTGGAGACCGCTGAGCGCGTCACGACGCTGTGCTGGTTCACCCGCTATTGGCGCGCCATGCTGCGCGATGGCCCGGAGCCGCGCGCCTATGGCGAGGCCGTCGCGCAAGCCGGCTTTGCGTTCGTCCATGTCGATGCACGCGGTTCGGGGGCGTCCTTCGGCGTGCGCCTGGTGGAATATTCCGACGATGAGGTCGCAGACATGGGCGAGATCATCGATTGGATCGCCGCGCAGCCCTGGAGCGACGGGCGCGTCGCGACGGGCGGCGTTTCCTATGTCGGCAACACCGCGGAGCTGGCCGCAAGCCTCGGGCGCCCGGCCTTGTGCGCTGCGGTTCCGCAGTTCACCGATTACGATTTCTTCGATCAGATCCTGTTTCCAGGGGGGCTGCTTAATCGCGGTTTCGTCGACAGCTGGGGTCAGTTCGTACGCGCGCTCGACCGCAACGACATCGCGCTGTTGCGCACGCGCTTCGCAGCGCTCGGCTTTGCGGATACGCGCGGCGTCAAGCCCGTCGACGGCGCCGAGACGGCGTTGGCGGATGCGCTCGCCGATCACGAGGCCAACGGATATTATCTCGACGCTTGCCGCAGCTGGACATTCCGCGATGATGTCGCGGGCGTGAACGATTCCGGCGCGCTCATCCGCCGCAAACCGCTCTTCACCTATGCGCGCGCTCTCGAGCAGGCGCAGACGCCGATGCTGCATTGGATCGGCTGGCTCGATTCCGCCACCGCGGCCGGCGCGCTCGCACGCTTCGCCGCGCTGGATGCGCCGAACACGATCCTGATCGGCCCCTGGACGCATGGCGCAACCGCGCGCGCCGATGTGTTCGACGATGCGCGGCAGCCGGTCGTTCCCTCGCCGGCCGCGCAGCGCGCGCTGATCCTGCGCTACATCGCCGACGCCGCCGCGGGGCGCCCTGGCCCTGGCCGCTGCGTGATCTATTACACGATGGGCGAGGGCGCGTGGCGGCGCACGCGCGTGTGGCCCCCGCGCACGGTTTCTCCACAGACGCTGTTTCTCCACGCCGATGGCGCGTTGCGGGACGAAGCCCCGACCGCGCGCGAGGCGACGTGCGTCTATGTCGTCGACGTCGAGGCGGGAACCGGCGATGCAACGCGCTGGACGACGTCAATGGGCGGCGGACCCGTGGCCTATGGCGATCGCGTCGCCGCCGATGCGCGGCTTCTCACCTTTACCGCAGCGCCATTGGATGCGCCGCTCGCAATCGTCGGCGCGCCGCAGGTGACGCTCGAGCTTTCCTCCTCGCACGCCGACATCGCGGTGATCGCCTATCTCGAAGCGGTCGCGCCGGATGGGCAGGTGCGTTACCTCACCGAAGGCGCGCTGCGGGCGGTGCATCGGCGCATCCATCCCGGGCGCTCGCCGCACGATCCGTTTGCGCCGAACAGAAGTTTTCTGCGCGCGGACGCGTGGCCGCTGACGCCGGGCGAGCCGGCGACGCTGACGTTCAATCTCATCCCCACCGCGGTGCGCGTGCCCGCGGGATGGCGCATGCGTCTTGCGCTGGCCGGCGCCGACAAGGACACCTTCGCCCGCATTCCGGCCGACGGCCGCCCGGAATGGCGCCTCTTCGCCCAGTCCGACGCCGCCTCTTGGCTCGTCCTGCCGGTCGATTCAGACCCCGCGCCGGGCGATGAATTGGAGCGCCTCCTGTGGTAGCGTGAGCCGCAGACGGGGCGCACGCCCCTGCAAATCGCCTGCCAGGAGACGCCCTTTGGCGAGCATGAAACAGAAGCGCGCCGCGCCGCGCGCCAAGACCAAAGGCGACATAACGCGCGAGCGCATACGCGCCGCCGTGATCCGCTTGGTGTCCCGCCACGGCGTCAATGCGGTGACGCTTTTGGCCATATGCGAAGAGGCCGACATCACCCATGGCGGCTTTTATTTTCACTTCGCCAGCAAAGAAGAGGCGATGATCGACGTCGCCTCCGAATGGATCGCGTCGTTCAAGACAAAAGTGCTCGAGACGCCGGAATTCGACGATTTCTACGCCGAAATCCATCACATGATCCTGACTTATATCCGTGGCTATATCGCCAACATCGAAGTGACGAAGCTCGTCTATGCGCTCGACCCCGCCTATCCGGAGGTGCGTGCGGCCTTCTCGCGCTATCAGCGCAAATGGTGGGCTCGGCTCGAGGCGATGTTTGCGGCGGCGCGCAAGGCCCGCGGCCTGCCGACCGGCATGGAATTGTGGATCGCCCACGCCATGACCTCCGCGCTCGAGGGCGTGTGCGTCGACGCCTTCCTGGCGCGCCAGCAGGAACTGACGGCGCATAATCCGACGCCCGAGGGCGCCGCCGAGTGCATGGCCGTCATCTGGCATCGCGCCGTCACCGGCGCCGATCCCGACCCCCGAAAACTGCCCCTGACCCGCGGCGAAGCCGTCGGCTGAGGCCGGCGCTTTGCGCGCTATTCCATCATTGCAAGTTAAAACATTGCGCATTAAGGTTTTGCTGCGCCCAAAGCTTGGGCGCTGCCGCAGGTTTGGCGCAGGTCGGGGCGAAGGGGGCTCGCCGCGCCAAGCTTCCGGTTGTGAAAATAAACTAATTACGTAATGTTTTGGTCGTCGCCGTCTCAGGGGGAAAGTGATGAAAAAGGCAAGCTTGTTTGGCGCATGCGCCGCCGCCGGTCTGGCGTCGTTCGCCTGGTCGGACGCGGCGTGGGCGCAAAGCGCTGCGCAGACCGAGACGGTCGCCGAGCAGCCGATCGTCGTCACCGCCGCCCGCCGCGCGCAGAACCTGCAGGACGTGCCCGGTGCCGTGACGGCCTTCAACACGCAGACGATCGACGATCTGCGCCTGACCAATGCGATCGACTTTACGCAGCTTCTGCCAAACGCCATCTTCGAGGAGGGCAATTTCAACATCAACGCCTCGATCTCGATCCGTGGCGTGCGGCCCGGCCAGGACATCAGCGAGCCGGGCTTCGGCTATTATCGCAACGGCCATTATATGGGCGGGCTGCGCACGAATTTCTCCGATCTCGTCGATCTCGAACGTGTTGAAGTGCTGCGCGGACCCCAAGGCGGGCTCTATGGCCGCAACGCCGTGGGCGGCGCGGTCAATTTCATTTATGCGCGGCCAGACCTCGACGCCGTCGGCGGCATGATCCAGGGCGGCTACGGCTCCTATGACCGTGTCGAGGCGCGCGGCGTGTTCAATGCGCCAATCACCGAGGGCGTTCTGGCGGCGCGCTTCAGCGGCTGGTTTATCGATCAGACCGAAGGCCAATTCCGGAACGTTACGCTCGGCGAAGACATCGATACGTATTCGAGTTCGGGCGCGCGCATCGGCGTGCGCTGGCGCCCGAGCAGCGCCTTCGACGCCACATGGCAGGTCGAGCGCTCCAATCAATTGGGGCCTGAAGTGATCGGCGTGCAGCCGGGCTTAGGCGAAACCGAACGCACCATCGTCGCCGATACGCAGAGCGAGGCGGACAAGACGTTCACGTTCGCAAGCCAAAACCTCGATTGGACGACCGATCTCGGCGTGTTCAGCCTGCTGGCCAGCTATCGCGATTACAAACTGGAATCGGTGGGCGATCAGGACGGCGGCGCCGTCGCGACCAACCAGCAGGTCATCCGCCGTTACGAAGACGCCGACGCCTTCTATCTCGAAGGCCAATGGGTGTCGCCGGAAGACCAGCCGCTCACCTGGGTCGCTGGCGTGGACGTCTTCACCGAAACGTTCAATCTGGTGCGGCCCGTGACCTGCGCAGGCTCGGCGTGCACGTTCTCCCGCTCGCAAACATCGTTCGAGGTGGTGACGGATTCCGTCGCCGCGTTCGGCGAAGCGACGCTCAGCGTCACCGACACGCTCGATCTGATCGCCAGCGGGCGCTACAATCGCGACACCAAAGAACTTGATTTCCTGCGCCTCGTCTACAACCCGGCTGGCGCGGAAACGTCGCGCATTCCCGCGCGTGATGACGCGACGTTCGAGAACACCTCCTTCGGCGCCGGCGTGCAATGGCGGCCAACCGCGAACGTCAATCTCTATGCGCGCTACAACGAAGGCTTCCGTGCAGGCGGCTACAATACCGGCATCACCGGCGCGAATTTCGAATTGAGCCGGCTTCCGTTTGACGAGGAGACCTCGCAAAACATCGAGTTCGGGGCCAAGACGACGTGGCTGAACGGCCGCGTCACCGCCAACCTCGCGATCTTCCGCCTCAAGCAGGACGATCTGCAGGCCTTTCAGCCTGACGCATTTGGCCAATTCTTCGTCGACAATCTCGGCGAGGCTGAGACGGACGGCGTCGAGTTTGAGTTCGGCCTGTTCCCGACGGCGCGCATCGACATCACCGGCGGGATCGGCTGGCTCGACGGCGAGTTGACCGGCGGGCGCGATTTCTCCGGCCCGCTGGCGGGAAAAGGCATCTTGTTCGGCAGCGGCATGAACTGGAACCTCAACGCGGTCTATCGCCATCCGGTTCAGGACGCGTTGGACCTCGTGGTGCAAGCAAGCTGGAGGGCGAACGAACCGGAATTCGACGGCGTACCGCTGTTCTTCGTAGGCGATCTGAACACATTCCAGACCTATTCTCTGGTCAACGCCAGCGTCGCGCTGGAAGCGGAGCAATGGCGTCTGCGCGCCTTCGCCACCAATCTGACCGACGAACAATACATCGTCGCACAGGCCTTCTTCAATCCGTTCGGCCCGGGCACGCTCAACACGCTCAATCCTGATCGGCGCTTCGGCGTCGAGCTAAGCTTCGACTTCTAGCGCGATCACTCGTCGGCGGGGGAGGCAGGCCGCGCGGTCGATGCGCGGCCCGCCTTTTTTAGTTCGTGCGGCGCGTCGCTGTCGCGCAGAGCGAGATAACGTGCGCGTCCCAAATCCGGTCCTGCGCGCAGAGCGATCAGCAGCGCGACGACGCAGAAAATCCACAGGCGCAAATCGTAATTCGACGGCCCCTCCTGATAGGGCAAGGCCTTGGTGAAGAAGTTGCCCCAGCCGTGAATGAGAATTGCGGGAATGACGCTGCCGCCCGTGCGGTGGAAGCAATAGGTCATCACAACCGACATCGACACCGTCAGCGCGATGAAATGCAGCTGTCCTGCAAGGAAGGTCGGCGGCACGCCTTGCGTGATCAGCTCCGGCACTTCGCGCGGGAAGTGCCAGAACCACCACAGGAGTCCCAAAAGCAGGGATGCGCCGAGCGGCGAGCGCAAGCGGTCGAGCAGGATCGGCAACGCAAAACCCCGCCAGCCGAGCTCTTCGCAGGTCGCGCCTTCGTCGACGAGGCCGCCGAACAAGAAGGTCAGCGGAAACAGCAGCGCCGGCAGACCCCAGATGTCCATCGGCCGCAGCGCCGCTGCGACTCCCTCGCGCGCGGCGATCAGGCCGAGATAGCCCATACACAACGCGAAGAACGCCGCCGTCAGCACGCCATACGTGAGCAGCGCATCGCGGCGCTGCCCTCGGCCCGGCCACAGCTTGAGGCGGCCAAAGAGATCGCGCACGCCGGCGCCGCCGAAGGCGATCCATGCAACGATCAAGGCCGCGATCGTCGGCGCGCCGGCGAACAGGAACACGCCGAAATAGATCGGCTCATCGAACGCCGTCGCCGCAACCGAGAGAATGTTCGGATAGATGCGCCCGTCATGAAAACGCTGCAGGCCTTCCCAGATGCCGCCGAGATAATTGAACGAAGCGCCGGTGCGCGCCTCGTAGTGCTCGGCATAGGCATGCCTCCACGCCACGACGCCGAGGCCGATCGCCATCGACAGCAGATAGAACGCCGCAAAGGCGTGGGCGCGCAGGAAGGCTCTCAAGCAATCCCCCAAAACATTATCATATCATAATATGTGCCCGCGCGAAGCCGATGGGGTCAATGCCGCCGCCGCGCGCCTTCAGGGGCTCGCGATCACGCGAAAGCCGACATGCTGCATGCCGCTGTCGGACGCGATGGGGATGCGGGCGGCGGGGCGGTAGCGTCCGCAATACGTATCCGAGCACAGGAAACTGCCGCCGCGGCCGACCTTGGCGCCGGGTTGCGGCCCGCGCGCATCGACATAATCGTCGCGGGTCAATTCCCACACATTGCCGGCCATGTCGTAGAGCCCGAAACCGTTGCGCTCGAAACAGCCGATAGGGGCTGAGCCCGCATAGCCGTCTTCGGCGGCGTCGCGCACGGGAAAAACGCCCTGCCAATGATTGGCGCGCGGGCGGCCCTGCGCATCGCGCGCGCGATCGCCCCACACATAATCCGCGCCGTTCAATCCGCCGCGCGCGGCGCGCTCCCACTGCGCTTCGCTTGGCAGCGTCGCGCCGGCCCAGCGCGCATAGGCCATCGCGTCCTCGAACGCGACATGCACGACGGGATGGTTCTCCAATCCCGCAAGCGATGAGTCCGGCCCGGCGGGATGGCGCCAATCGGCGCCGGGGCGCCACGCCCACCATTGCGTGAAATCATTGAGATCGACGAAGTCGTCGCGCGGCGCGAACACCAGCGATCCGGGCGCGCGCTGCGCGGCGTTGAGCGTTGGAAAGTCGCGCGCGTCGAGCGCGCGCTCGGCGACGGTGACGTAACCGGTCGCGGCGACGAAGGCGGCGAATTGCGCATTCGTCACTTCGTGCGCTTGCATCGTGAAGCCCTCGACGACGACGTCGCGCAGCGGCCGTTCCTCGGGGTAGAAATCGTCCGCGCCCATGGTGAAGCGGCCGCCCGGGATAGCGATCATCGCGCCGATCGCTGCAGCGCCGCCGCACGCCGTCGGCGGCGAGGGCGCTTCAGGCGCGCACGCGGTTGCGCTCGCCAGCGCGATGAGCGCGATCGCCGCGCGAAACGGATGCACCATGGGGCCACCTTGGCGCTGCGCGGCCTGCATGTGCAACGCTTGACATTCCTAGCTAGTGACACTCTCACTGTCAAAAAATAGGAGGAGGGTATGGCGGCTGCGGGCGAACCGCTGAAGCTGATGGGCGCGCCGGGCTCGCCCTATACGCGCAAGATGATCGCGCTCCTGCGCTATCGTCGCATTCCCCACGCGGTGGTGTGGGGCGGCCATCAGGCGCCGCCGCCGGGCTTGCCCTCGCCGCCGGTGAAATTGCTGCCGACCTTCTATTTCCCGAACGATCAGGGCGGGCTCGACGCGGTCGTCGATTCAACGCCGATCGCACGCCGCCTTGAGCGCATGCACTCCGGACGCGCTGCAATTCCCGCCGATCCGGTTGTCGCGTTCGTGAACTATATCATCGAGGATTACGCCGACGAATGGCTCACCAAGGCGATGTTCCATTTCCGCTGGGCGCATGAGGCCGATGCGCGCAACGCCGCGCCGCTCTTGATCTATTGGGCGATGCCCACCGCGCCGGCGGACTACGCTTCGCGCCTCGCCGGCGCCATCGCGCAGCGCCAAATCGATCGGCTTTACGTCGTCGGCTCGAACGCCGTCACCGCGCAAACCATCGAGGACAGTTATCGCAGACTGCTCGGCGTGCTCGAAGCGCTGCTGGGCGAGCGCGGCTATGTGCTGGGCGCGCGCCCGGCGACGGCGGATTTCGCGCTCTATGGGCAATTGACGCAATTGGCGATCGTGGAGCCGACATCCGCCGCCATCGCCGCCGCCGCCGCGCCGCGCGTGCGCGCCTGGCTCGACCGGGTGGAGGATTTGTCGGGCCTCGATCCCCACGACGCCGATTGGCGCAGCGCAGGCGATATGCGCACGGCGCTCGCGCCGCTGTTGAGCGAGATCGGCCGCGTCTATGCGCCTTTCCTCATCGCCAATGCGCGCGCCGTCCAGGCCGGCGCCAAGGATGTCGAAACCGAGATCGACGGCCGGCCCTGGACGCAGCCGACATTTCCCTATCAAGCGAAATGTCTGATGTGGATCCGCGAGGAATTTTTAGCGCTCGCGCCCGCAGAGCAGGCCGCCGTGCGCGATTGCCTCGCCGGAACCGGCTGTGAAATCCTGATCGGGTGAGCGAGGAGGGGGCTTGCGATGATGCGAACGATCCTGATTGCGGCTGCCGCGCTGCTCATCGGCCTCGGCGCGGCGGCGTGGCTGTTCCGCAAGGACCTGATCTTGTTCACCGTGACCAATGTCGGCCGGCTCGACGTGGCGGCGACGCAGGACATCGCCTGGGCGCAAGGGCCGGCCGAGGCCGCAGCGCCGCCCGAGGCGCGCGCGCCCAACATCGTGTTCATTCTCGCCGACGATCTCGGCTTCAACGACATCACCACGTTCGGCGGCGGCGTCGCCGGCGGGCGCGTGCCGACGCCCAATATCGATCGGCTCGCCGCGCGCGGCGCCGCGTTCACGCAGGCCTATTCCGGCTCGGCCACGTGCGCGCCGTCGCGCGCGATGCTGCTCACCGGCCGCTATCCGACGCGCACCGGTTTCGAATTCACGCCCACGCCGGCCGGCATGGGGCGCATGGTCTCGATGTTCGCCGATCCGGAGCGGTCCGGGCTGCCGCCGGGCGTGCTGAACACGGCGCGCGACCGCGACGCGCCGCCCTTCGATGCGCAAGGCTTGCCGGGTTCCGAGGTCACCATCGCCGAA
This sequence comes from Hyphomonadaceae bacterium, assembly GCA_033764725.1. Lineage (GTDB taxonomy): Bacteria > Pseudomonadota > Alphaproteobacteria > Caulobacterales > Aquidulcibacteraceae > RI-43. The sequence continues at coordinate 146,225 of JANRIR010000084.1, read as the reverse complement.
GTGCTGCGCGCGCGCGGCTATCACACGATCCATATCGGCAAATGGCATCTCGGCGGCGGCCCGGAATTCGGTCCGCGCGCGCAAGGCTTCGACGAGAGCCTGAACATGACGAGCGCGCTCTATCTGCCGGACGGCGATCCGCGCGGCGTCGCCGCCAAGCTCGATTTCGATCCGATCGACCGCTTCCTGTGGGCGCGCATGCAATTCGCCAACAGCTTCAATGACGGCCCGCCCTTCGCGCCGCGCGGCTACCTGACCGATTATTGGACCGACGAAGCGGTGCGCGCGATCGAGGCGAACCGCAACCGGCCCTTCTTCCTCTATCTGGCGCATTGGGGCGTGCATTCGCCGCTGCAGGCGACGCGGGAGGATTACGAGGCGGTCGGCGATATCGAGCCGCATCGTCTTCGCGTCTATGCCGCGATGGTGCGCGCGCTCGATCGCAGCGTGGGCCGCATCCTCGATGCGCTTGAGGCGCAGGGCCTGGCGCAGAACACGCTGGTCGTGTTCTCCAGCGACAATGGCGGCGCCGGCTATATCGGTTTGAGCGACATCAATGCGCCCTTGCGCGGATGGAAGGCGACGCTGTTCGAGGGCGGCATCCGCGTGCCGATGTTCATCAGCTGGCCGGCCCAGATTCCGGCCGGCGCACGGATCGCCGCGCCGGCCGCGCATATCGACCTGATGCCGACCTTCGCCAGCGCCGCGGGCGCGGCGCCGCCGACGGACCGCCCGATCGACGGCGCCGATCTTCTGCCGCTCGCCGCCGGACGCACGCAAGCCGCGCCGCATGACGCGCTGTTCTGGCGCAGCGCGCATTATCGCGCCGTGCGGCAAGGCGATTGGAAACTGCAGACGTCGGACAATCCGCGTCGCGTCTGGTTGTTCGATCTCGCAAACGATCCCGGCGAGCGCAACAATCTGGCGGCGCGCCATCCCGAGCGCGTCGCTGCGCTGCAGGCGCTGATCGCAGCGCACGAGGCGGGCGCGCGCCCGCCGCTTTATCCGCACACTGTAGAGATGCCGGTCAATGTCGATCGCGATCTGGCGCAGCGCACGCAAGCCGGCGACGAGATCGTGTTCTGGCCGAATTGATCAGCGGCGGCGCGTGATGGCGCCGTGCCCCCTCAGTCCGCTTCGCGGCCAGCTCCCCCGTAAACGGGGGAGCAAGGCGCTCTCTTTCTTCCCCGCTTGCGGGGGAAGCGGCCGGCGAAGCCGGACGAAGGGCGCGTTCGGGATGTTTGCGCAGATCGCTAAAGATCCGCGACCAGCCGCTCCACGGTGAAGCGCATCGCCGCTTCGGCCTGCGTGGGCGTGAGGCCCATGTCCTGGCGCAGGCGCCGCCAGGTTTGGAAGCCGGTGGCGATTTCGAGCGCAGCGGCGCGCGGCGCGTCGGCCAGCGCGGCCTTCGGCAGCACGCCCTGCAGCGCCGCGCGCTCCATCAGGATCGCGCGGCGATAATCGTCCATCAAATGATCGGACTGGAAGCGGCGCACATTGCCCGCGACGCGGAACGGCAACATGATCTCGAAGATCTGCGCGCGCCGCGTGACGAGTTCGCCCAAGCGCCCGCGCCAGTCGGCCGCTTCGAACGGCTTCAGCGCCAGCGGCAGGATCTCCTCCTCCAGCCGCGCAGTCATTTCGCGATAGAGCGAGTCCATCTCTTCGAAATGACGGAACACGGTGCGCAGGCTGACGCCGGCTTGGTCGGCCACGCGCGCGGCGCTGGGGTTCATGTCGCCGGCGCGCACCAACTCCATCATGGCGTCGACGATCTGGGCGCGGCTGCGCTCGCTGCGCTGGCGTCGGCCGTCGGCGGTTTCGCCGGCCTCCGGCGCCGGCGCGCCGCCGACCAGCGATAAATGTTTCGGCGGCTTCATGGAGATCATCTGGGGCCGGTCGCGCCGCCGGTCAACGCAGCGCCTGCGAAAACGTGATCGTCGCACTGTCCGCCGGCATGCTGATGAGCACGCCGTCGGCCCCGACGCGCAGGTCCCCGCCATAGAGCGCGCGCGCGTCGCCCAGAAACGCGGCGTGCAGAAAGGGCAGGGGCAGCGGCGGCACGATGTGCGTCAGCACCAGCGCGCGGGCGCCGGCGCTTTCGGCGACGCGCGCGGCGTCTTCCGGCGAGGCGTGGTAGTCCTGGATGTCGGTCATGACCTGCGCGAGGTTCGCCTGGCCGTTCGCGGCCGCGGCCGATCCCATCGCCGCGACCAAACGCGGATTCAGCGCATCGTGCAGCATCACATCGACGCCCTCGGCGGCGGCGATGAAGGCGTCAGCGCGGATCGTGTCGCCGCTCACCGCCAATGACCGGCCCTTGTAATCGATGCGATAACCGAAAGCCGGCGCGACGGGCGCGTGGCCGACCAGGATCGCCGTGATGGTCAGATCGCCGTCGCGCACTACGACGACGCGCGATGCGCCTTCCGGCACGACGATCTCTTCCGCCGTCGCGCCATAGCCATCCGGATTGGCGATCGCGGCGCCGTGGTGACCGACGCGATACGCGCTGTCGATGCGATAGACCTGGTTGAAGCCTGCGACGACCTCCGCTGTTCCGGCAGGCCCTGCGATCGGCAGCGGCGCTGCGCGCGCGCCGCCGATCCACGCCTGCAGCATGGCTTCGCCGAGCCCGTCGATGTGATCGGAATGCAGGTGCGTGAGATAGACGCGCTCGAGCCGCTGCAGCGGAAAGCCCATGCGCGCGAGCACGCGCATGCTGCCCGAGCCCGCATCGATGATGAAGGCGCGCTCGCCCGCGAGCACGCCGACGCATGGGCCTGCGCGCGTCGGATCGGGAAACGGCGATCCCGTGCCGCACAAGTAGACATGCAGACCGTCCGGCAGCGCCGCCGCGCGATCGACGCCGACGGCGCGTTGCGCCGTCCGCGCAAACAGCGCCTCGCCGATCGGACGCTGAAACGCGAACGCTGCGCCCGCGACGGCGAGCGCGAGGATCGCGATGATGAAGAGCGCGCCGCGCAGCCTCATCGCTGTTGCGCCGCGTCCATCAGCGCGGTGAACCAGCCGCCGCTGGCGGCGTCTCGCGGCAGCACGGTTTCGATATTGAGCTGCCCCTTCAGGCCCGCGCTCCGGTGCACGGCGATGGCGCGCCACTCTTCGCTCATGGACATGCGCACCATGTCGCCGCGGCGCGGATACATCGCGATGGCGACCTCGTCCCAGAGCTCCTCCGCCTGGCCCAGGGAGAGAAACGACACGTCCGCCGCGAACAGCGCGCGGCCGCCGAATGTCGGCAGGAGCGCCGCCACGGCGCGGCCATAGATCATGTAGGCGTCGCGGCCCGAAAGGTCGCAGGCGCGGCCGTCCTCGTATTCGGCCCGGTCTTTGAACTTGAGCAGATTGACCATGAAGATCGGCCCTGGCGGGCCTTCGCTCATCAGCGCCTGGATCTGGGCGGGGTCGCTGGGAAAGACTTCATTCACGACCTGCATCGCGGCGGCCTCCTGACGGCCGGCGCGGCGCCGACCCCCGGGGCACCGTAGTTAATGTCATATATAGTGTCAATACTAAGCGCGCGACCGCGTCCGGGACGCCGCGTTTCGGTTCAAAACGGCGCCGCGGACCTAAAAATCGCTTGGCTGGGGCGTCGCTCCCCCCCTAATCAGGTGGCGCGGGGCTTGCTCGTGTTGCAATGCAGCACAAGCGTGGTGGAAACGGGCGATGCCGATGGCGGATTTGGCGCACGACCTCGCCGGCGGCGGGCGTAGCGATCTCCAGGGATCGCCCCTGCGCGACCTGTCGGTGGTGATCCCGGCCTTCAACGAGGAGGGGGCGGTGCGCGCGACGGTTGAGTCCGTGCGCCGGGCGCTCGATCCCCTGGGCCTCGCCTACGACATCATCGTCGTGAACGACGGCTCCACCGACGCCACCCTGGCGCAGGCGCGCGCCTCGGGCGCGACGGTGATCGACCAGCCGGTGAACCTGGGCTATGGCGCGGCCCTCAAGGCCGGCATCCGGGCGGGCCAATCCGACTTCGTCGCCATTCTCGACGCTGACGGCACCTACCCGCCCGACGCGCTGCCCCGCATGCTCGAGATCGCGCGTCACGCCGACATGGTGGTCGGCGACCGCGGCGCGGCGATGAACAATGTGCCGATGATCCGGCGTCCGGCGAAATGGGTGCTCAACAGCCTCGCCGATTTTCTCGCCGACCGGCACATCCCCGATCTCAATTCCGGCCTTCGCGTGTTTCGGCGCAGCGAATTGACGCCGTTCCTGCGCCTCCTGCCCGACGGCTTCTCGTTCACCACCACGATCACACTGTGCATGATCTGCTCGAATCTGCGCGTGCATTACATGCCGATCGCCTATGGGCGCCGGGTGGGGCAATCGAAGATCCGCGCCAAACACTTTTTCACCTTCATTCTGCTGCTGCTGCGCATCGTGATGCTGTTTCAGCCTTTGCGCATCTTTCTGCCGCTGGGCGCCATCCTGTTCGCGCTCGGCTTCGTCAAGCTGCTCTATGACTTGACGCTGCTGAACGTCTCCGAGACGGCGATCTTCGGCTTCCTCGCTGCGCTGATCATCTGGTCGCTCGGCCTGATCGCCGACATGATCGCGCGGTTGCATCTGCGGCCATGAGCGAAACCGCGGCCCCCTCGCCCAAGCGCGCGCGCTTCGGACCGCTGGCGCGGCTCGCGTTGTCGCTGGCCGTGCTGGGCGTTGTGCTTGCGGTGGTTTCGCCGCTGCAGGTGTGGCGCGCGATGGTCAGCGTCGGGCCGGGCCTGTGGCTGGCGGCGCTTGCGCTCTATCTCACAGGCCATGTGATTTCCGCCTACAAATGGCGCATTCTGGCCGATCCGCATGGGCGCTTCGGCGAAGCATTGCGCGCGCATTTCTCGGGCCTTCTGGCCAATCTCGCGCTGCCGGGCGTGGCCACCGGCGATGTCGTGCGCGCCGGCGTGATGGCGCGCCGCGCCCAGGATCGCGCCGGCCTCGCGATGGGCTCGCTCGCGGATCGGCTGATCGACACGCTGGGCTTGACGCTGCTGGCGGCGATGGGTCTCGCCGCGCTCGCGCATGACGGCGCGCCGTCGGCGCTGGCGGGGTGGCTGGCTGCGCTTGCGGCGCTGACTGTCGCTGCGGCGATTGCAGCGCGCGCGCTGTTGCCACGACTTTTGAAATCTTTGCCGGAAAGTGGAAAATTTTCCGCCATCTTGCACAAGCTGGGCGGCGCGAGCCTGACGCTGCTGCGCCGGCCGGACAAGCTGGCGCTGTGCCTGGCGCTGTCGATGGCGGTGCAGGCGGCGTTCGTGCAGATCAATATCGCGATGGGCCAGGCGGCGGGCGCGCTGGCGCCGGCGGGCGCGTGGTTTTTCGCCTGGCCGACGTCGAAAATCATCGCCGCCGTTCCGATCAGCGCGGGCGGGGTGGGCGTGCGCGAGGCGAGCCTCGCGGGCCTGATGACGCCGTTCGGCGCCGATGCGGCGGCGGTGGTGGCGGCGGGCCTGGTGTGGCAGTCGATCGTCATCGCCGGCGCGCTGGCGGGGGCGGGCGCGGCCTGGCTGACGCGCGGCGACAATGCGGAGACGGCGGCCCATGGCGCTTGACGCGACCCTGACAGCGGCCGATGCGCCGGCGCGCGCGGCGACGACGCGCGTCAGCGTGCTGGGCGCAGGCCCGGCCGGCATCGGCGCTGCGCTCTATCTGGCGCGGGCGAACAAGGCGCAGGTCGAGGTGTTCGAGGCCGGCGCGCGTGTCGGCGGCGCCGCGGGCGGCTTCGATCTCGAGGGCGTGCACTGCGATTTCGGCAGCCATCGCCTGCACCCGGCGTCCGAGCCGCACATCCTCGACGACATCAAGGACGCGCTCGGCGACGATCTGTTGTGGCGGCCGCGGCATGGGCGCATCCGGCTGCAGGGCAAATGGATTCATTTTCCGCTCAAGCCCGTCGACATGGCGCTCAACGCGCCGAAGGCGTTCGTCGCTTCGGTCGCGCTCGATTCCGCCATGAAGGCGCTGCCGAAGCGTGCGCCCGCGGTCGAGACGTTCGCCAGCGTGCTCGAAGCCGGGCTCGGGCCGACGATCTGCCGTTCGTTTTACTTTCCCTATGCGTGGAAATTGTGGGGCGTGTCGCCCGAAGCGCTCGACCCGGTGGCCGCGCATCGCCGCGTGTCGGGCTCGTCGATCCAGAAGCTGATCGGCAAGGTTCTCGCGCAAGTTCCTGGCTTTAAGAAGCCGACGACCGGCGGCTTCTTCTATCCGCGCGGCGGCTTTCAGCAGATCGGCGAAGGCCTCAAGGCGGTCGCGGAGCGGCATGGCGCGCGCTTTGCGCTGAACACGCGCGTCACCGACGTGTTCTGCGAAGGCGGCCGCGTGCGCGCGCTGCAGGTCGCGGGCCCTGACGGCGCGCGCCGGGTCGAAACCGACGCGGTATGGTCCAGCCTGCCGATCACGCTGCTCGCGAAAATGATGCGGCCGCACGCGCCGGAAGCGGTGATCGCGGCGGCCGAAGCGATCCGCTACCGGGCGATGATCCTGATCTATCTCGTGCTCGATCAGGATCAATACACCGAGTTCGACGCGCATTATTTTCCGGAAACGGAAATACCGATGTCGCGCCTGTCGGAGCCGAAAAACTATTCCGCCGCGACCGAGCCGAAGGGAACCACCGTGCTGTGCGCGGAATTGCCGTGCCAAGTCGGCGATGCGATGTGGGTGATGGATGACGCGAGCCTCGGCCGCGCCATGGTGGAGTGGCTGCAGCGCGCGGGCCTGCCGGCGCCGGCGCGGGTTCGCGCGTGCGTCACGCGCCGTTTGGCGCAGGCTTATCCGATCTATGATCGCGATTTCGCAGGCAAACTTGATACGCTGGAGAGCTGGCTCGGCGGCGTCCACGGCGTGGTGACGTTCGGTCGCCAAGGCCTGTTCGCGCACGACAACACCCATCACGCCCTGGCGATGGCGCATGCGGCGGCGGCGTGCCTCGATCATGACGGCGCCTGGGACAAGGCCGCCTGGGCGCGCGCGCGCGAAAGTTTCCGCGATCACGTGGTGGAGGATTGATTGCGATGCGATCCGCGCTGCGCCGGTCTATACGTCATGGGGAATTCGGCGGCCGTCGTTTCGGCCGTCATGGGAGCGCACGCGTCATGTTGGATCCTCTCGATGGCGGGCGCAACCGGCCCGTGCCGCTTGGTCCCAATACGCTCATGGTGATGGGCCTGTTCGCCCGGGCCGACGTCATCGCCGCCGCCGCAGCGGGCGCCGCGGTCGCCGCGCTGGCGATGTTCCTCGCCACCGTCGCGCTGCTGATCCAGGGCGCTCCCGAAGGCTGGCCGATCGGGCCCAACCTCGCGGCGTTCTCGACCTTCTGGCCGGGTTATTCCGTGACCTGGCCCGGCGCCGTCATCGGCGCGGCGTATGCGGCTTTGGTCGGCGCCGGCCTCGGCTTCGCCACCGCGGTGTTCTGGAATTTCGCCCATCTCATCATCGTCGGCGCAGCGGTGCTGCGCGGCGAATGGCTCGAGGCGGAGTAGGCCGATGAGCGATCAGCGCACGCACCCTTCGGCCGACGCAGCCGCCTTCAACCGCATCGTGTGGTTCAACACGGTGATCCTCGCGCTGACCTTCGGGACGGCCTGCGGCGCGCTGATCCTGGTGGCGACTTATCTGTCGATCGCGCTCACGGGCGCGGAGGCGGGGATGTATCTCAACCTGCTCGGCGTGTTCTTTCCCGGCTATTCGGCGACGCCGCTCGGCGCGTGGGCCGGATTTTTCTGGGGCTTCATGTTCGCCGGGCTCTCCGGCGGCCTCGTTTACCAGATCTATAGCCGCAGCGCCGGGCGCGATTGGGCCAAGAGCGTGACGATCGACGCCGCCGCGCCCCATGCGCCGCTGCCGCTCACGTTGCTGTTGTCGGGACGCGCCCTGGGGCTGGCCATCGGCGCCATTCTTGCGATCCAGCTCGTCGTGTCGACTGCGTGGCTCGTGTTGCGCGGCACGGCCGACGAGAGCGTGCACGCCGCGCTGCTGAGCCATTACCTGCCGGGATACAGCGTCAGCCTGCCTGGCGCCCTGATCGGCGGCATTTGGCTCTTTGCGTATGGTTTCGCGTTTTCGTTTCTGTTCGCAAACGTCTATAATTTCCTCGTTAAGCAAAGACAGGCCGGGAGCCGCGCCGATGCTCGATGAATCCAAATCGCCCAAGCACGCCATCATCCTGGGCGCGGGGCCGGCCGGCCTCGCCGTGGGGCACGAATTCACCGCCCAGGGCGGCCGCGTGACCGTTCTGGAGCGCAACAATTATGTCGGCGGTCTGTGCGTGACGGTGCAGGACCAGGGCTACAAGTTCGACATCGGCGGCCACCGCTGGTTCACCAAGAACGAGCATTTGAACAACTGGTTTCGCCGCCTGATGGAAGGCGAGATCGTGATGGTCGAGCGCATCAGCCGAATCTACCATCAGGGGAAATTCTTCAGCTATCCGATCGCGTTTGGCGATGTGATCAAGAACACCGACCCGCTGACCGTGCTGCATGCCGGCTTCTCGTTCCTGGCGGTCGCGCTGCGACAATCGATCAGCCCCAAGCCGATCCGCAACATGCGCGACGCCTATGTCGCGCAGTTCGGCGTCAAGCTCTACGAGATGTTCTTCGAGCAATACAGCGAGAAGGTCTGGGGCAAGCCCTGCGAGGAGCTGTCGTCGGACTGGGTGTCGCAGCGCTCCAAGGGCCTGTCGGTGTTCTCGCTGGTGAAGAACGCGCTTCTGTCGCCCAAGCAGAAGGCCGTCAGTCTCATCGAGGAATTCATGTATCCGCGCGACGGCTATGTCCGCATTCCCGAGCGCATGGCGGAAGACATCGTCAAGGCCGGCAGCGAAGTGAAGCTGTCGAGCGCGGTGAACCGGATCGTCTATCACGGGCCTAATGATTTCGAGGTGTTCTACGGCGAGGGCGACGCCGCCGGCTCGGTGCGCGGCGACGCGATCGTGTCGACCATCCCGCTCGGCCATCTCGCGCGCTTCATGGAGCCGGCCTGTTCGCCGGAGGTCATCGAGGCGGCCAAGCGGCTCAAGTTCCGCGATCTGGTCACCATCAATCTGCGCCTGAAGAAGAAGCAGGTCTCGATCGACACCTGGCTCTACGTGCAGGACCGCTCGATCATTTTCGGCCGCATCCACGAGCCGAAAAACTGGTCGAAGGCCATGGTGCCGGACGACGAGCACACCTCGCTGGTGCTGGAATGCTTCTGCACGCGCGGCGACGACATCTGGAGCCTGAGCGACGACGAGATCGCCGAGCGTTGCATCGAGGCTCTGGTGTCGAAGCTGAAATTCATCGATCGCTCGGAAGTGGTCGGCTGGCAGGCCGTGCGCACGATCCAGGCCTATCCGGTCTACGATATGGACTATCAGCAGAACATCGACACCGTGATGTCCTTCATCAATACGCTGAAGGGCGTGCATATCGTCGGCCGCGGCGGCACGTTCCGCTACAACAACGCCGACCATTCGATCGAGATGGGCCTGCTGCTCGGCCGCAAGCTCCTGGGCTACAATGTGGACCATATGAGCGTGAACACCGAGTCCGAGTATCAGGAGCTCATCCAGGCCGACGAGAAGATCACGCGCGACCACTACACCGTGGGCGACAAGCCGAAGAAGGGCGTGATCGTCGTCGATTGAGACGTTCGGCGCGAAGGAGCCAGCATGTCGCAAGCCGCCGTCCCCGAGGCGTCGCGCATCAGCGTGATCATGCCGGCCTTCAACGCGATCGGTTTCCTCAAGCGCGCGCTGCCGCCGCTGATCGCCATGCGCGACCGGGGCGAGGTGCTCGAGGTGATCGTCGCCGACGACGCCTCCACCGACGAGACCCCGCAGGTCGCCGCCGATCTCGGCGCGCGCGTCGTGCGCAATCCCAAGAATGGCGGCCCGGGCGCCGCGCGCAATTTCGCAGCGCCCTTGGCGCAAGGCGATATCTTGTGGTTCGTCGACGCCGACGTGATCGCCCATGACGGCGGCGCACGTCAGATCGAGGAGGCGTTTCGCGATCCCGCTGTGGTCGCCGTGCATGGCTCCTACGACGATCGCCCGCCGGCGCAAAACTTCATGTCGCAGTACAAAAACTTGATGCACCGCTACTATCACCAGCAGGGCAAGCGCGAAGCCGAAACCTTCTGGGCCGGCTGCGGCGCGGTGCGCAAGAGCGCGTTTCTCGCCGTCGGCGGCTTCGATGTCGTCACCTATCATCGTCCCTCGATCGAGGACATCGATCTCGGCTACCGGCTGCGCGCGCGCGGCGGCAAGCTGCTGTTGTCGCCGGCGCTCGAAGGCACGCACCTCAAAGTGTGGACGCTCTCGCGCGCGCTGCACACAGACATTTTCTGCCGCGCCTTGCCTTGGGCGCGCCTGATGTTGACGCGCGAAGGCTTGACCGACGATCTCAACGTCTCCCAGGCCGAGCGCTGGCGCGCTGTCTATGCCGGCGTGCTGCTGCTCGGGATCTTTGCCGCTCTGGCGAACGTCTCGCTGTGGTGGGCGCCGCTTGCGCTGTTCGCCGGGGCTGTTGCGCTCAATGCGCGCCTGTTTTCGTTTTTCGCGGCGCGCAAGGGCGTAGGCTTTGCGCTGCTCGCGCTCGCTTATCATCAGGCCTACTATCTCTATTCGAGCGCGGCGTTCGCCTGGTGCGTGATGGAGCTGTTCGTTGCGCGTCAACGCGGCGATGGAGCCGTGCGGGCAGGGTTGTGACCGCGCGCGGCGCAGCCCATGTCCGCGCCTGAGGCGGCGGCGCTGGCGGGCCGGCGCGTCTTCATCACTGGCGCCGGCGGATTTATCGGGCGCACTCTTGTCGCACGGCTCACCGCTTTTTGCGGCGCGCAGCTGACGCTGCTCGCGCGCGGCCGCATGTCGGCGCCGGCCGGCGCCCGCGTGCTGCACGCCCGTCTCTCTGATCGCGCGCGCATCGCTGAGGCCTTGGGCGAGGGCGATGTCGTCGTGCATCTCGCCTACGATTTCGCGGCGTCGGAACAGCATCTGCTGCGCGAGCACACGGCTTTCCTCGAAGCTTGCGCAGCCGCCCGCGTCGGCGCCTTCGTGCAAGTCAGTTCGATCGCCGTCTATGACGCCTGGCCGGGCGGCGATCTGAGCGAGGACTCAGCCAGCGATGGCGGCGCTTATCCGTATCAGCGCGTGAAACGCGCTCTGGAGCGCAGGCTCGCCGCATCCGGCGTGCCGCACACCATTGTGCAGCCGACGATCGTCTACGGGCCGGAATCGCCGCAATGGACGGTCCGCTTCCTTGACGCGTTTCGCGCCGGCGATGTGATCTTTCCGGAGGACGCGCAGGGCCTTTGCCATGCGGTCTATGTCGACGACGTCGCATCCGCGTTGATCGCCGCCGCCGCCGCGCCGCAGCGCGGGCGCGCCTATATCATTTCCGGCGACGCGCCGCCGACCTGGCGCGCCTTCCTCGAAGCGCACGCCGCCATTGCGCAAGGCGGGACGCTGCGGCTCGCGCCGATCCCGTTCGATCCGCCTCAGGCGCCCGCTGCGCGCAGCCCGTTGGCGCACGCCGTGCGCGAGGGGCTCGTCGCGCTGATCGGACGCACCGGCGTGGATCAGCTCGCGCGCATCGCCGCGCAGGCGCGCCGCAAGCCGGGCGCCGCGCTTTTTCCCGATGCCGGCGAGGCGGCGCTTTATCGCGCGCGCGGGTCGTGCGCGATCGCGCGCGCACGCGCCGAGATCGGCTATGCGCCGGCGATCGGTTTCGAGGAGGGCATGCGGCGCATCGCGGCGTGGGACGCCTCACGCCGGCGCGTGTGAGGCGATGCGGTGCGCATTGGCCATCACGGAAAAGGTGATGGTCGTCGCCGGAATCGCCGGCAGCACCGAAGCATCGACCACGTGCACCCGCGATAGGCCTGCGATGCGCCCGATCGTATCGGTCTCGAGCCCGCGCGGCGCATCGCGCATCGGCAAGGACGCGCCGCAATGGAAGCTTTCGCCGATCGCGCTGGCGCGCGCCTGAAAGGTCATCGCAAAGACGCCTGCGCCGGCGAGGGCGCGTGCGATCGTGTGTTGCAGTGCGGCGAGCATCGGCGCCGTGGCGGCGTTCTCCTGCGGCGTCACACGCAAGCGCGCGGCGTCGCCCGATCCGTCCAGCGACAGCGACATCGCGCCGGAAACGTCTGAATGCAGGAAACCCTGCGCCACCAGGAGACGCCGGCTCAAGGCGCGCAAGATGAAATCCGGAACGCGCGCGCCGAAGCGCTGGCGCAGATCGCGCAGATAAAACGCGTTGTGCGTATAAATCTGCACATGCGCCGAGCGTGCATCGAAAGGCGGGCCGCTGCATTCGAGGAAGGCTTGCGTCAAGGTGTGCGCCTGCGCCATCGCTTCGGCCGGCGGCGCGGGCCATGCGTGCAGCATCGGCATCAGCATCGCCTGGCTGTCGCGCAACGTGAGTGCGGCGCCGGGCGCGCCGAGCGTGCTCAGCACCAGGTGCGCCGTCGGCAGGACGCCGGAGGCGATGAACAGCCGCGCGCCGCGCCATGTGCGCTGCGCGCCGGTGGCCATATCCACGCCATGCACTGCGACGCCGTCGCCATCCTCCGCGAAGCGCGTGATGCGCACGCCGGGCTCGTAGACGAACGCGTCGTTGCGCGCCAACGCACTGACCGCTTCGCCGGCGTTGAAGATCAGGCCATAGGGACATCCGTAAAGGCACATGCCGCAGCGGCGGCAGCCCGTAGCCACCGCTTGTCGGGCCTGGCCGGCCGCGACGCCGCGCCGCGCGAGACGCGCGCGTGCGTTTGCAAGATTGCGCAACAAGGTGCGGGCCTGCGGCGAAGGCGGCAGGCCTGCATCGCCCGGCGGCGACCAGAGCGTCAGCGCATCGGCGAGATCGTCGCGCACGGCGGCCACGGGCGCGAACGCGGCGACGGCGCGATAATGCGGCGCGAGATCCTGCGCAGCGCGCGGCCAATCGGCGATGTCGCCGGCGCGATAGGGCGCGAACGCTGCGCCCCAGCCGTTGCTTAGGCCGCCGCGCGCGAAGGACGGCTTCAACGCCGACGCGTCGGCGATGAGATCAATGACCGCACGGGTGTAGAAATCGGAGCCATAGGGGCGCATGCCGCCGCCGTCGTGGCCGCGCATCTGCGCGGTGAGCATGGCGCGATCGTCCGCGGTCCAGGCCTCAGGCTCGCTTGCGCCCATGCGCGCTTTCAAGGCCTGACGTTCCGGTTCGAGCGCCACACCGACATCGAGCATGCGCACGCGCGCGCCGCGCGCCAGCCGGCCGTGCGCCGCAGCGATCCCCGACGGTCCCGACCCGATGATGATGTCTTCCAGCGCCATGATCAGCGCGCGCCGCGCGACCGCAGCGAAAAGACGCCGCGACCCGGGGTGCGCACGACGCCGCGCCCTGCCGCATCGATCGTCACGGGATCAAGCGCGCCGCCGCCGCCATCGGTCAATTCGTACGCCGCCGCATAGACGCCCGGCGGCAGGCCTGCGAGCGCGACGTCTCGCGCCCCATCCACGGCCATCACCAATGCTGCGCCGCCATCGGGATTGAGAAAGGCGATCGGCTTGACGGCGTTGCGATCGGTCGCATGCGCTTCGATGCGTTTCGCGCCGATGCGCGCGGCTTGGAAATAGAGGCGGTTGAGGCGCGTGTCGTCGGCGATCGTGAGCGCGGGCGCCGCCGCGTCGCGCTGGTCGACATTGAACAGCATGCGGATGGTTTGCCCCTGCCACGCCGATGCGTTGGCCACCGTCAGATCTTCATAAAGTACGGCCGGGGTCGCAAGCCCGAACCACCATTCCAGCATCGCGGTCGGCTTATTGTGGCGGGCGCCGCGTGCGGCGATGCGCGCGGCATGCGCGCGCGAGCCGTTGCGATAGCGATGATAGGAAAACTCGGCGATGTCAGCCATCGCGCCATCGACGCGGGCGATTTCATCGATCCAGGGTGCTGTGTTCGCCATGTCGGTGACGGACGGCGCGATGAAGGCGGGCGTGAAGCCGTTCTCGCGCAGTCTGCGCGCTGCGGCGACGATCGCCTCGCCCATCAGCCGCGGGGACCATTGCCGGGTGTGATTGTCGGGTTCGAGAAGCACTTCCCAGGCGTCGGGCGTGAAGCCGTATTTGTCGCGCATATGCAGATACGTCGCGAGCACGAACTCGGCGTACTCCTCGGGATCGTCGTGATGATAGGCGCCGCCCTGCACTTGCACGGTGAAGGCCACGTAGCAGAGATTGACGAACAGACGCTCGCCGCGCGCCGCCAACCGCGCCCGCAGCGGCAGCACGACCGCCTCGATATTGGCGTCGAGCTCGGCGAAATCGAAGCCGGACCAGGCGATCACGGAAGGATCGTCATTGTCGTTGACGGTGGCGTAGCGCAGCGGGCGCCAGGCTTCCTGCGTGATCGCGCCGGCGTTGAAGCGCGTCCAGTTGCGGTCGGTGTTTTCCGCGCCGCTGCGCACTTCAAGGCGCACGCGATCGATCCCCACCTCATCGACGGCGCGCGCCAACAGGGCTTGCGTGAACGGCGGAAATCCGCGCGGATTGGCGTCATCCGTCATATCGACGGTGACTTCCCAGCCGCGCATCGTCTGGTGTCGCGTTGCGGGATCGACCGTGACGGTCAATGGTTCGCGCGCACAGGCGCCAAGCGCTGTCGCCACCAACAGCGCGCACAGCGCCCAACGCATGCGGCGTCTCCCTTGCTGCAAGGCTAGGGACGCCAGAGCGTGACCTCGCCGGGTTGCTGCGCGCGCGGCAGCGCGCACTTCACATCCATGACGACGCCGCCCTCGTCGCGCAAGAGGCCGCGCACAAGCGGCCAGCCGCCGCGCACGAAGGCGTCGTGCGTCACCGCGAAGATCACCGCGTCGGCGGGCTTCAGATCTTCTTGCGGGACCAGGCGTTCGCCGTATTCGTGCATGGCGTCGGCGGCGTCCGCGACAGGATCGTGCACCTGAACGGCGACGCCGTGATCGCGCAGGGTGCGCACCATGTCGAACACTTTGGAGTTGCGCAGGTCCGGAACGTTTTCCTTGAAGGTGAGGCCGAGCACCGTTGCGGTGCGCAAGGGCGCGCCGCGCTTGCCCGACAGCCGCACGCATTCCTTGGCGATGCGCTCGGCCACGGCGTCGTTGACGCGCCGCGCGGACAGGATCACCTCGGCGTGCAGGCCGAACGTTTCGGCCTTGTGCGTGAGATAATAGGGATCGACGCTGATGCAGTGCCCGCCGACGAGGCCGGGCGTGAAGGGGAGAAAGTTCCACTTCGTGTTCGCGGCTTGCAGCACGTCGGCCGTGTCGACGCCGATGACGCCGAGAATGTGCGACAACTCGTTCATCAGCGCGATGTTCACGTCGCGCTGCGTGTTCTCGATGACCTTCGCCGCCTCGGCGACGCGAATGCTCTGTGCGCGATAGACGCCGGCGCGCACCACGGTTTCATAGACCGCCGCGACGATGTCGAGCGCTTCCGGGCGCTGCGCAGAGACCACTTTCACGATGGTTTCGAGACGATGCACCTTGTCGCCGGGATTGACGCGTTCGGGGCTGTAGCCGACGTCGAAATCGATCCCGCAGCGCAGGCCAGAGGCGCGCTCCAGCACCGGCACGCACACTTCCTCGGTGGCGCCGGGATAGACGGTCGATTCGTACACCACGATGGCGCCGGGACGCAGCGCGGCTGCGACCGTCTCGGAGGCGCGCTCGAGCGGGCGCAGATTGGGCCGGCGCGCTTCGTCGATCGGCGTCGGCACGGCGATGATGAAAAAATCCGCGGCTTTCAGCGCGGCGGCGTCTGCGGTGAAGGTTGCGGTGCTGCCGGCGAACGCATCGGGCTCGACCTCGCCGCGGCGATCGACGCCCTGGCGCGCATCGGCGACGCGCTCGGGATCGATGTCGAAGCCGATCGTCGGCGCGCCCGCGCGCGACAGCGCGACCGCCAATGACAAGCCTACATAGCCCAGCCCGATGACGGCGATCGTGCGCCCATGTGCGGCCGAGCCGTTTTGGGTTAATGCACCATTCGCCATAGCGTAAACATCCCCCGCGTCACCGCCGCTGTCCTACAAGACTCGGGCCACAGGCGCGAGCGCGAAAGCCGGCGGGGCTCCGGTTCAGCCGCCGGCGCCGCGTTTTTCCGCGATGATGTCGGCGATGATCTGGCGCAGCGGCGTGTTTGGGCGGAACCCGATCGCGGCTTCGAGCTTGGACACGCGCGGCACGCGACGCGGCATGTCCTCGAAGCCCGGCCCATAGGCTTCGTCGTACGGGATGAATCGGATGTCGGAGCGGCTGCCTGTCATGTCGCAGACCAGGCGCGCCAGCGCGCCGATGGATATCTCTTCGTCGTTGCCGACATTGTAGATCTGGCCGATCGCCTGCGGCGCAGCGATCAGCCGCACGATCGCCTCGACGGCGTCTTGCACATGGCCGAACGAGCGCGTTTGTTTGCCGTCGCCGTGAACGATCAGCGGACGGCCGGCGAGCGCTGCGTCGATGAAGTTCGGCAGCACCATGCCGTAGCGGCCGGTCTGGCGCGGGCCGGTCGTGTTGAAGAAGCGCGCGATGATCGGCCGCGCCTTGCCCTCATGGGCGTAGGCGATGGCGAGACATTCGTCGACCGCCTTGGCGTAGGCGTAGGACCAGCGGATTTTCCCCGGAGACCCGAGCGTGAGATCGTCCTCTTCGCTGAAGGGGATCTGCGCGCTCTTGCCATACACCTCGGAGGTCGAGGCGATCAGGATCGGCTTGTCGTAAGCGCTGGCGGCGGCGAGCGCTGCTTCCGTGCCGCCGACATTGGCGAGCAGGGATTGGCTCGGCTTGGTCATGATCGTTTGCACGCCGACGGCGGCGGCGAGGTGGATGACGACGTCGCAGGCTTGCGTATGGGCGGCGACGCGATCGGCGTCGCGGACGTCGCCTACCTCGAAGGTGAAGCCGTCCATGTCGCGCACGCGCGCGAGATTGTCGAGGCTGCCGGTGGAGAGATCGTCGAGCACGCTGACGCGCCAGCCGTCGCGCACGAGGCGCTCGCACAGATGCGAGCCGATGAAGCCCGCGCCGCCGGTGATGAAGGCCTTCATGCCGCCGCTCTTTCCTTCACAGAATCGACGAGGCGGCGGTCGCCGCGCTTGTCCGCCGCTTGCGCGAGCACGTCGAGATATTGGCGCATCACCGCCGCTTCGCTCCACCGCGCGCGGAACGATGCGCGCGCCGCCTCGCCCAGGCGCGCGCGCAGCGCGCCGTCCTGCGCCAGCTGCGTCATCGCCGCAGCGAGATCGCCCGCCGTTTCGAACACAAAGCCCGCGCCGCTGTCGCGCACGATGTCGGGAAACGGGCCCAATTTGCGTGCGATCACCGGCAGCCCGCGGCGAAACGCTTCGATGAGCACGATGCCGAAGGTTTCAAAGCACAGTGACGGCGTGATCAGCGCCAGCGCGTCGCGATAATAGGGCGACAACGCTTCGGGCGGTTTGCGGCCCAGAAACCGCACGCGCGGCAGCTCGCGCGCCTGCGCGCGCAGGGTCGCGGCGTACTCGCCGTCGCCGATGACGACGAGATCGGGGCCGTCCTGTCCGGCGAAGGCAGGCAGGATGTCCTGCACGCCCTTGATCTTTTCCAGCCGCCCGACGAACAGGAAGAACGGCTTGTCATGCGCCGGCGCGGCGGCGGCGTGCGGCGGATCGTTTTCGTCCGGCAGAAAGTACGGCACGACGTTCATATCGTAAGGAAAGCCGAAGCGGCGATGCGCGTCACGGCTGAAAGCGCTCTTGGCGATGAAGGCGTCGATATGGGCAGCCTCGCGCTCGAGCATGCCTGTGGCGCGCCAAAGCTGCGGCGGCCGTTTGTAGCTCAAGGTGCAGCGCAGACAATCGCGCGCGTCGCAGGTTTCGCGATTGTAGCGCCACAGCACATGCGTCGGGCACACGAGCCAGTGTTCATGCGCTTCGTACAAGCGCACGCCTTCGCCCATCGCGAACAGGCCGGGGCCGCCGACGAGCGAGGCGTTGTGGATCCAGGTGACGTCCGCGTTGCGGCGAGACAACAAGGTTTTGAGCCGCGCATGATGCGCCACGGGCCGGCCCAATTGATGCGTCGCGAAGCTTGCCGCCACGCCGAGCGGGCTCTTGAGCGCAATCACCTTGACGCCCGGCGGCGGCGGGACCGCTTGCGGGGCGGCCTTCGCAAGATGGAGATAAGCGTCGGCGTCGTGGATGACGGTGACGTCGAAGCCGCGGCGCGCGAGCGCTGCGCTCAGGCGCTGCACACCGATTCCGTCGCCGCCGAAATTGTACGGCGGGAAGAAGGTCGTCACCATGGCGATGCGCACCATGGCGCTTATCCGCGCGCTAACGCGGCCGCAGCCAGCGTACGCGCTGCGCGCAGCGCCTTGCGCATCGCGAAATAGCCGCGCGCGCCGTCGAGAAAGGCGCGCCATCGTTTCGGATCGCGAAAATAATGCATGTCGATGCGCGGAATGTCGTGCGCCGGCGCGTCGCGCGTCATTTCCGCGAAGCGCGTGCCGAAGGCCAGCGGATAGCGCTGCGCGATCGCGGCCAGAACCGCAGCGTTGACGCGCCCGAACGGCGCCGCGAAGGCGATCGGGCGTTGGCCGAGCCTGGACTCGATGGCGGCGGCGCTCGCGTCAAGCTCGTCGGCGAGCGCTGGGGCGAGGAGCGTCGTCAGGTCGCGATGCGCCACGCCATGGGCGGCGAACGTCACGCCGTCCTGGGCCAGGCGCCTTGCGTCGTCCCAGGTCATCAGCGGCGGGAAGGGGCCGTCGCCCCCGTCCCAATCTGCGACGCCGCCGAGTTTGCCGGTGGGCGCGAACATCACGGCCTGGAGCCCACGGGCCCGGAGCAGCGGGTGGGCGGCGTGGACGAAATCGGCCAGCGCGTCGTCGAAGGTGATCAGCGCCTTGGGGCCGTCGAGGGGGGCGCCATCGCGCCAGCGGATGAGGTCGTCGAGGGTGGCGCTGGCGAACCCGGCGTCAACCAGAGCGTCGAGCTGGGCGGCGAAGGCGGCCGGCGGCATGCAGGTGGGGCCCGCGCCGTCCGACACGGCGTGGTAGGTCAGGACCAGAAACGGGGTAGGCCCAGCCGCCATCCGCTTTTCGCCTTTCCGAACAAGGGTCCCCGCGGGCGGAGCCCGATCCTGGAAACCATGGCTGCAAGGGACGCGCCAGTGGGCGCCGCTCGGCCCGTCCCTTGCAGGCTGGCCTAAACGAAAAGTGACCTGAAATCGACCACGCCCTGTCGCGAGGCGACGGTGGGCGTGGCATGAAGGAACCGTCATGCGCACGCCGCAGCCGGGGGATCTTGAGGAGGCTCGTGACGCGGCGGCGGCTGCGCCGGGCGCAGCCATGGGCCTGCCGCGGGCCGGGCTTGTGCTGGCCGTCGTCGCGATCGCCACCGCCATCGGCGTCCAGGCGGCGCTGCACTCGGCGATCCCCTGGCGGGAATACACCATCGCCACCCTGATCGTCGGCCTGATCGGCCTGGTTGGCGCGACCGTTTGGGCGGCGCGCTTGGGCCTGACGGCCGAGGTCGCTTCAGCCGCCGACGCGGTCGCCGCCGGGCTGGCCCGCGGCGGCTGGCGCGCCTACGCGCTGCTGGCCGGGGCGTTGTGGCTGACGCTGAGCTTCGTCGCGCTGGTCGTGCTGCAGGCGTTTCCGAACTCCGGCGACGAATACGCCTTCGTCATGCAGGCCGATACGTATCGCGCCGGCCGGTTCTCGACGCCGACGCCGCCGGCCTACGAGTCCTTCATGCAGTTTCGCTATCTGGCGAAAGGCGAGGCCTGGTTCAGCCCGTATCAGGGCGGCTGGTCGGCGGTGATGACCGCGTTCGCGACGCTTGGCGTCCCGTATTGGATGGTCAATCCTGTGCTCGGCGCTGCAGCGGCGCTCGCCTTCTTCGCGTTGGCGCGGCTTTATGTGAGCGCGGCGGCGGCGGCGCTGGCGACGCTCGCGCTGATCACGTCGGCCTTCTTCCTGCTCAATTACGCGTCGTTCTTCGGGCACGGAATCGCCGCGCTCAGCGCGATCGGGTTCGCGTTTTTCGGCCGCCGCTTTCTCGAGCGCGGCGATTGGCGCGATGCGGCGCTGGCGGGAGCGTGCGTGGGCATGCTTGGCTTCGGTCGCGCGTTCAATGCGGTGGCGATCGCTGCGCCGTTCGCGGTCGCGTTGCTGCTCTCGCCGAAACGCTGGCGCGCGGGGATTGCGTTCGGCGTCGGCGGCGCGCCCTTCGTGGCGCTGCTGGCCTGGTTCAATGCAGGCGTGTCAGGCCTGCCGCATGTCGTGCCTGGCTCGTGGTATTCCTCGAGCGAACCGCTCGGCGCGCCCAGCGGCTTGACCATCATGAACACGGTCAACCGTTTCGTGACGCTGCAGGTGTGGACTTCGCCGCTCCTGACCCCGGCTTATGCGCTGGCGCTCGTGTGGCTGGCGCGTGCGCGCAAGCTCGATTTCACGGATTGGATTTTCCCGGTCACGGTCGCCGCATTCCTGTTCTATGGCGGCGACGGCGGCAACCAATACGGGCCGCGCTACTATTTCGAAGCCTGGCCGTTCCTGCTGTTGAGCGTGTTCAAGGCGTTCGATGCGCTGGCGCTGCGCGCGCCGGCGAGCCGCCTGGCGCCATGGCTTGCGGCCGCGCTGATCGCGCATATCGGCTTTCAAATCGGCTATGTCGCGCCGCGGCTCGCGCGCGAGCATCGCATCATCGTGGAGCGCCAGGACGTCTATCGCCAGGCCGCCGCGCAGGGATTGCGCGACGCGATCGTGTTCATCTCGGGCTATGTCGGCGTCGCGCGCGAGATGCATCCGCGCGACCTCGTGCGCAACGGACCGTTCATCGGCGAAGAAAGCGTCATCTATGCGCGCGATCTGGGGCCGGAGAAAAACGCCGCCGCGTTGCGCGCCTATCCCGGACGCGCGGGATATCTCTATCGCTGCGGCGCGCTCATGCCGCTGGCGCTCGCCCCGCCTTATGCCCTTGACCCGCCGTGCCCGAACACGGCGCCTGATCCGGTCTGGGATTGAGACGGACTGATGGCGACGTTCGCGTTGGCGCGCACCATAAGCGTTGCGCGCCGCCGCCGATCGCTTCGCGACCGCCTCTCCCGAAGGAGACCTCTGCGAAAAGGGCCAAACCGCTCCATCGCCCCGGACAGGCGCAGCCTGATCCGGGGCCCGTGTTGAGACACCCCTGAAAACATAGGCCCCGGTTCTCGCTTCCAGCGAGACCGGGGCGATGGCGTGGCGGGGATCGTCTGTTTTGTAGAGCGCTCCCAGAGGCGGAGGCGCTCGCTGCGGCGCGCAGCGAAACGGAGCGAGAAGCGGCGCAGCGCTACCGCGTTACGATGCTGCGTGTGCGCGCGTCAGGATGCGAAGCGGCGCTCCAATTCCTTGACGCCGTCCGCAATCAGCCGCGCTTGCGCGGCGGCGTCGAGATTTTGGCGCAGCAGGCGCTCGGCCGCCTCAATCGCGGCGTCAGCCGCAGCCGCGCGCACGTCGGCTGCGGCCTGCGTTTCCGCAAGCGCGATGCGATCGGCCGCCTGCTGTTCACGACGGCGCATCGCGTCTTCGATCTGCGCGCGCGTTTCTTCGGCCACGCGCTGGGCCTGTTCTTTCGCGCTGGCGACGAGCGCTTCGGCTTCGGCCAGCGCCGCGGCCTTTTTCGCTTCGTAATCCACCAAAACCGCCGCCGCCTCTTCGCGCAGGCGCCGCGCTTCGGTGAGCTCCCTGGCGATCTCCTGCGCGCGCGCATCGAGCGCGCCGGTCACCATGTTCGGCACATTGAGCCGCCACAGCAGCGCGCCGAAGACGACGAGCGCGGCGAGCGCGAAAAAGGTCGCGTCGAAACTCATGCCTGCGCTCCCGTCACCTTGCCGACGATGGCGCGCGCGAGATCGTCGGCCATGGCCCCGACCTCGCCGAGCGCCTTGGTCCGCGCCTCGGCGATGCGCGCTTCGGCCGAGGCGATCTGCGCGGCGACGCGGGCCTCGGCGTCGGCCTGCGTTTGGGCGAGGCTTTTCTGCACATCGGCGCGCATGTCGTCGACCAGCTTGCGCGCATTGGCGCGCGCTTCGGCGGTCGCCTTCTCCATGGCGGCGCGCGCGGCTTCCGCCTGCGCGCTCGCCTGGGCGGCGGCGTCGAGATCGGCGGCCAGCGTCGCCTAGCGGCGCGCGATCACTTGGCCCACGCGCGGCAGCGCCACGCGCGACATCAGCCAATAGAGCACGCCGAACGCGATCGCGAACCAGATGATCTGGTGCGAGAACAGCGTGGCGTCGAACGGCGGGAACGCGCCCGCGCCGTGCTCGCCGCCCTTCGCGGCCTCCGCCGCGTGCGCTTCGCCGATCATGGCTGGCGGCTTAGACGACGAACAGCAGCAGGAGCGCGATCAGCAGCGAGAAGATGCCGAGCGCTTCGGTCACCGCGAAGCCGAAAATCAGGTTGCCGAACTGGCCTTGCGCCGCGCTCGGATTGCGCATCGCGCCTTCCAGGAAGCTGCCGAAGATGTTGCCCACGCCGATGGCGGCGCCAAGCATGCCCAAGCAGGCCAGGCCCGCGCCGATGAATTTCGCTGCTTCCGCGTCCATGATGGTGCTCCTTGAATTGGACGATTGAACTCAGTGATGGCCCGGGTGCAGGGCGTCGTTGAGATAAATGCAGGTGAGGATGGCGAACACATAGGCCTGCAGCCCCGCCACCAGAAACTCGAGCGCATAGAGCGCCACGGTCATCGCGAACGGCAGGATCGAGCCGACGACGCCAAGAGCGCCGGCCTCCGCCATCGACGGCACGAAGCCGGCGAACACTTTGAGCAGAACGTGGCCGGCGAAAATGTTCGCCCAGAGACGAACCGAATGCGACAGCGGCCGCGAGAAGAACGAGATCACCTCGATGATGATCACGAACCACAGAATGTACCAGGGCACGCCTGACGGCGCGAACAGCTTGAAGAAGCCGAGGCCGTTCTTCGCAAAGCCGACGACGATCACCGTGCCGAACACCAGCAGCGCCAGCGTCGCGGTGATCACGATCTGGCTCGTCGCGGTGAACCAATAGGGGAACATGCCGATCATGTTCGCCATGAAGATGAACATGAACAGCGAGAACACGAACGGGAAAAACTTTTTGACGCCTTCCTCGCCGGAGGCGTCGCGCACCATGCTCTCGATGAAGGTATAGGCGGTTTCCGCGGCGAGCTGCGCGCGGCCCGGCACCAGCGAGGCCGGCTTCATCGCGCTCACCATGAACCAGGACGTCAGTGCGGCGCCGGCCACCATCGCCATCGACGCATAGGAAAAGGACGCATCCACGCCGCCGATGTCGAACGTCACGAGACGTTCGATCTGGAACTGGTGCATCGGGTCGTTCGCCACCTGGCCCTACTCCTCGTCGTCGTCCTTGATCGCCGGCGCCGCCGGATCGACCGGATTGGCGTTCGCATAGGCCTGCGCGGTCCGCACGACATTGACGACGCCGGCCGCAAACCCAAGCGCAAGGCCGATGATCAGCCCCCACGGGTCGGTGGAGAGATAATGGTCCGCCCCGAAACCGATCCCCGCGCCGACCAAAACAGCCGCGCCGAACTCCCCGCCGAACCGCATGGCCAGCGACGCGGCCGAGCGGCTTTGAGGGGAGGCGGCGTCCGAGGCGCCGGCGCGGGCTTCGTCGACGCGGCGACGCAGGCGCTCCAGGCGATCGGCGTCCGGCGGCGGATTGGGCTCGGCCATGGAACGGTCGCACGCACGGCGAAGCTGCCCCCGTCGCGCGCGGGGCGGACCATAGAGGCGCCCCCCGGGCGCGTCAATTCCGCGACGTCCGGCGTAACTTGTGTAAAATCAGCACGTTGGCTGTTGCGGCAAGCCGCCGCGGGCGTCGGCGCAGCCTAGAGCCTTTCCCGATCAGATTGAATCGATCTGATGGGATGAGAAAGGCTCCAAATCATGGGCTTAGAGCGCGTTTTGACCGAAGAACCAGTATCCGCTCCTTCGCAACGTGCTCTAGGGTTTTGCGATCGGCAAGCGGCGAACCCGCGCGGTGCGGCGATCAACGGAAACGATGGCGCCCGCGTGCAGGTCGTCGGCGCAGCGCGCCAAGGCGGAAAACAGCGCGTCGCCGAGCGCATCCGGGGACAGATCGCCGCCGCGAAGTTGCACGACGCTTGGGCTGGCGCCGCCGCTGGCGGCCAGGATGGCGCTGAAGTCGAGGGCATTGGTCACCAGCACGCAGCCGTTGCGATATGCGTAGGCGAGGATGACTGGGTCGGCGGCGTTGGCGGGCCCGATCTCGGACCAATGCGCGGCCCCAATGCCCGTCGCTTTCGCCGCCATCGCCCAGCCCGGCGAAAGGTTCATGTCGAACAGAAGTTTCAAGGCGCGAGCGCGACGTCGCGTTCTTCCGCCAGAGCCGCGGCGTAGCGCAGGGCCTCCAGTACGTCCTCACGCTCCAGATAGGGATAGTCGCCGAGCAGCGCCTCGATCGTGCGGCCGTCGGCGATCTGGCCAACGATCATCGACACCGTGACGCGCATGCCGCGAATGCAGGCTTTGCCGCCCATCACGTCCGGCGCATGGGTGATGCGAGGAAACTCGGTCATCATGAAATCCTATGCCCCAATCGCATGTCCGTCCACCAGCGCGCCTACATCGCCGCCAACCGGCGCGCGCGACCGAGATCGACGCTGACGAGTTGCGACACGCCGGGCTCGGCCATGGTCACGCCGTAGAGGCGGTCCATGCGCGACATCGTCACCGGATTGTGCGTGATCACGATGAATCGCGTGTCGCTGCGTTTGCGCATTTCGTCGAGCAGCGTGCAGAAGCGGTCGACATTGGCGTCGTCGAGCGGCGCGTCGACCTCGTCGAGCACGCACAGCGGCGCGGGATTGGCCAGGAACACCGCGAAGATCAGCGCCGTGGCGGTCAGCGCCTGTTCGCCGCCGCTCATCAGCGACAAATGCGACAGCTTCTTGCCGGGCGGCTGCGCGAAAATCTCCAAACCTGCGGCGAGCGGATCGTCGCTCTCGGTGAGGCGCAATTCCGCCGCGCCGCCTTCGAACAAAGTGGCGAACAGCATCGCGAAATTCGCATTCACCTTGGCGAACGCTTCGAGCAGTCGCGCGCGGCCTTCGGCGTTGAGCTGGCCGATGCCGCGCCGCAGCTTCGCCACCGCCGCCTCGACGTCGGCTTTCTCACGCGTCATCTCGTCGAGGCGCGCCTGCGCTTCGGCGAGCTCTTCTTCCGCGCGCAAATTGACGGGGCCTGCGCCGTCGCGCTCCTTCTTGAGGCGATCGAGCTTCTTCTCCAGCTCGTGCAGGTCGCCCGAGGCCAGCGGCGACACGGCAAGTGGGCCTGCAAGGCCGATCAGATCCTCCGGCTCGCGACCGGCGGTTTCGCGCGCATAGGCCTCCTCGTGCGCGAGGCGTTCTTGTGCGGCGCTCAAGCGCGCGGCGGCGGCGGCGCGAGCCTCGCGCACGGCGGCGTGGATGCGCTCGGCCTCGCGCAGCGCGCCGTCGGCCTCGCGGTCGATGGTTTCCGATTCCGCCAAACGATCGCCGGCCGCCTTGACCCGCGCCTCCGCATCCGCCGCGTCGTCCATCAGCGCGGCGAGCTTGCCGCGCGCCGCATCGGGCGCGTCGGCGGCCTCTTTGGCGCGCTGGGCCAGTGCGGCGCGCGCTTTCGCCAGATCGAGCAGGCGCGCCTGGGCTGCGCCGGCGCGGTCGCGCCATTGGGCGATCTCCTGCGTCCAGGCGGCGATGCGTGCGGCGCGCGCTTCGCGATCGCGGCGCAGGCCCAGCGCCTTGGCGCGCGCGTCGCTGGCGTCTGCGCGCGCACGCTCCATCGCGGCGCGCGCCGCAGTGAGCGCGGCTTCGTCGACCGGCGGCGCGCTTTGCGCTTGCGCATCGTTGAGCGCGCGTTCGGCTTCGGCGCGGTCGGCTTCGGCGGCGGCGGCTTGCGCGTCGTAGTCTGCAGCGCGTTCCTCGGCGATGCGCAGCGCGGCCTCTGCCGCGTCGCAGGCGGCGGCGGCGCGATCGGCGTCGGCGCCGCGCTGCGGGGCCTCGGCGCGGGCGAGGCGCGCGGCGTCTTCGGCGCGGGCGCGGGCGGCCTTAGCCTCATCCCACGCACCGCGCAGCGCGGCGGCTTCGGCTTCCGCCTTTTTCGCCGCGCCGCGCAAGGCTTTCAGGCGATTGCGCTGCTCCAGCCGCGCCGCCACGGGAGATGGCGCGTCGGGCGCACGAATGAAGCCGTCCCAGCGCCACAAGGCGCCTGCGCGCGACACCAGCCGCATGCCCGGCTGCAATTGTTTCTGATATCGTGAACCATCCTCGATGACGCCGATCAGCGCCAGGCGCGCGGCCAATTGCGCCGGCGCGGTCACGTGCGCGTTCAACGGCGCCACGCCGTCGGGCCAGATCACATCCGGCGTCGTGCCGCCGCGCCACGAGGCCGGCGCCTTGGCGTCGAGGCTCGCCTCCAGATCGTCGCCCAAGGCGGCGGCGAGCGCTTGTTCGTAGCCAGTCTCGACCTGGATGTCGGCGAGCACGGCGGGGAATTTCGCTTTGGCGCCGGCGGCGGAGACTTGTTCGAGCGCGCGCACTTCCGCGACGATGCGCTCGGCGGCGCGTTCGGCGTCGCGCAATCGGCTAAAGGCGCCGTCGTGCAGGGCTGCAGCATCTTTCAGTGCGGCTTCGGCTTGGGACAGCGCGGCGCGTGCGGCGTCGCGCGCCGCAAGCGTTGTAGCGCGCGCCTCTGCGGCGCGTGCAGCGGCTTCGGCGAGCGCAGCACGATCGGGGCTGTTTGCGCGCGCTTCGGCGAGGGCGGCGAGGCGCGCATTCGCCCGCGTCAGCGCGCGGGTCGCCGCGGCGACCGCAGCTTCGATGGCGGCGGCGCGCGCGGCTTGTGCTGCGGCGTCGCGCGACAACGTTTCGAAGGCGGCCTCGGCGGCGGCGCGCGCGGCTTCGGCGGCCTCCGCCTCGTCTTCGGCGCGCGCGACCAAATCGGCGCCGCCCGATGCGCCGCCTGCGGTCTCTTCGCCGAGATCGCGCTCCAGACGCGTGATGGCGTCGCGCGCGGCGTCGTCGCTTGAGCGCTCCCGCGCTTCATCGGCGTCGAGGCGCGCAAGATCGTCGCGCAGGCGCGCAAGCGCCGCTTCGGCGTCAGCCACGTCGCGTTCGAGCCCGACGCGCACGCCCTCGAGGCGGCGCAACACGGCGGCGGCGATCATTTCCTCTTCGCGCAACGGTCCAAGCGCGTCGCGCGCGGCATCCGCGTTGCGCTGGGCTTCGCTGACGCGCACCGCGGCCTGTGCGGCGTCGCGGTCGGCGGCGCGCACAGCGTCTTCCGCGCTCGCCGCGGCGTGGCGCACCGCCATCCAGCGGCGATGCAGCAAGAGCGCCTCGTGCTCGCGAATGGCGTGGGCCAGCGTGCGGTAGCGTTCGGCCTGCTTGGCCTGGCGGCGCAAGCCCGCGGCCTGCGCCTCGATCTCGGCCATGATTTCTTCAAGCCGGCGCAAATTGGTTTCCGCCGCGCGCAATTTCAGATCGGCGTCGTGCCGGCGCGCATGCAGGCCGGCGATGCCTGCGGCCTCCTCAAGAATACGGCGGCGGTTTTCCGGCTTGGCGGCGATCAATTCGCTGACCTGGCCCTGGCGCACGAGCGCGGGCGAATTGGCGCCGGTGGAGGCGTCGGCGAACAGGAGCTGCACATCCTTGGCGCGGACTTCGCGGCCATTGATCCGGTAGGTCGAGCCCAAGCCCCGCCGGATGCGGCGCGAGACCTCCAGCACGTCGTCCTTGTGGAACGGCGCCGGCGCCTTGCCGAGCGCGCCGTCGAGGATGAGCGTGACCTCGGCATGCTCGCGCGCCGGGCGGCCGCCGGAGCCCGCGAAGATCACATCGTCCATGTCGTCGGCCCGCATGGACTTGGCGGAGGCCGTGCCCATCGCCCAGCGCACGGCTTCCAAGAGGTTGGATTTGCCGCAGCCGTTCGGGCCGACGACGCCCGTCAGCCCCGCCTCGATGGGCGCGCGCACGGGATCGACGAAGGATTTGAAGCCGGCGAGGCGCAGCTCTGTGATGTGCACGCGGTCAGTCTCACGAGGCGCGCGTTCTGCGCGACGAAGGGCGAGACGAGACTAGGGCCTCGGGCTTAAGGCCGGGTAGCCGGTTCAACCGCCGAGTTTGGCGTCGATCGCGGCCGAAAGCGTCTCGTAGGTTAACGGACCGACAATTTCGAGCTTCTCGTCATTGAGCACGAAGGTCGGCGTCCCGGTGACGTTGTAGCGCTCCACGGCGTCATCGACGACCTGGCGGATGCGCTGGGCGCCGCTCTCGTCGGCGATGCAGGCCTCGACGGCCTGCGCCGACAGCCCAGCGGCCTGGCCGATCTCGACCAGCTTGGCGCGCACGCCGTCATAGGAGCCGGTGGAGAGGATCTGGCGCTGCTGGGCGTAGAGCACGCCGAGCCGGTCGAAATACTGCTCAACCGTCGCGCCGCCGCAGCGCGCCACCTGGAATCCGGCGACCGCGACGGGCGCAGGCGCAGTCGGGAATTCGCGGTACACGAACCGAATGCGTCCCGGGTCGATATAATTCTGCTTCAGCCGCTCCCAGGCTTCGGCGTGGAAATCGGCGCAGTGGGGGCAGGTGAGCGAGGCGTACTCGATCAGAATGGGCGCACTCGCGCCGGCGGCCGAGGCGAGGGTCATGTCGGCGGCGCTGGCCGCGCCGCCGCCGGCGCCGCCCTGACCGCCGCACGCCGCGACAAGCGCGCCGGCGCCGAGGATCAGGGAAGAGCGGCGGGTGAGAAGCATGAAGGACGGCTCCGAAGATTGCGCCGCCGCCAATACCCAAATTCCGCCGCGGACACTAGCGCGCCTTCACCGCGCGCCCCAGCCGCAGCAGGGCGCGGCGCAGGGCTGCATCCTCGATCCCCGCGACGGAGGCGGCGAGGGCGGCTTCCTCCTCCCGGGTCAGCGCGCGCGGCTTGGTCACCGTCGGCTTGGCCCGCGGCGGCGGCGCGGCCTGCAGCAGCGCGACCGATTTGATCTCCGCGCCGGCCAGCCGGCAGCGGTCGAGAATGAGCGGGATTTGGTGCTGAACGAAGGGGGCCATCGCGCCGGGCGTGCGTACTGTCAGCACGCCGCCGGCGAGTTTTTCCGGCGCCGTGGCCTTGGCGAGCTTGTCGCCGACGATTTCCGGCCAGCGGCGCTTGAGCTCGTTCAACCCCAGCGCGCCGCCCTTCAACAGGGGTCGCAGCACCGCCATCGCGCTCATGGCGGCTTTCGGCGGCGGCCGGCGCGCCTCGCGGCCCCGCAGCGCGGCGAGAGCAGCCAGGGCGCGCGCCTCCTCGGCCGCGTCGGGCGGGGTGGCGGCGCTGCGGCGCCTGGGCGGCGCGGGCCGGAATCGATCGGTCAAAGACATGGGACGCACCCAGCGGACCCCTTCCGGGGTTAAGGCGCGGTAAAACGGCGCGATGATTCCCGCCGCCGACCCCATCGCCGCCCCTGTGGAAAACGCCCACGCCGATCGGGACAGGCTGAGGACAAGCCTGCTCGCCTGGTACGATCGCCTGGGGAGAAACCTGCCCTGGCGCGTGTCCCCCCATGGCCGCGCCTGTGGAGAACGGCCCGATCCGTACCGCGTGTGGCTGTCGGAGGTGATGCTGCAGCAAACGACCGTGGCGGCGGTGCAGCCGTATTTCGCGCGCTTCCTGGCCCGGTTCCCGACCGTTGCGGCGCTGGCGGCGGCGCCGCGGGAGGCCGTGCTCGAGGCCTGGGCCGGCCTTGGCTATTATTCGCGCGCGCGCAATCTGCATGCGGCGGCGCAGGCGCTCGCCACGCAGGGCTTTCCCGGCGACGAAGCCGGCTGGCGCGCCCTGCCGGGGGTGGGAGCCTACACCGCCGCGGCGGTCGCCGCGATCGCGCACGACCAGCCGGCGAACGTGGTCGACGGCAATGTCGAGCGGGTGATGGCGCGTCTGTTCGCGGTAGAGACGCCGCTGCCGGACGCCAAGCCGATCCTGCGCGACCTGGCGGGGCGCTTGATCACCGCGGATCGGCCCGGCGATTGGGCGCAGGCGCTAATGGACCTCGGCGCGACCGTGTGCACGCCGAAAAATCCGCGCTGCGATGTTTGCCCGTGGCGCGACGCCTGCGCCGGCCATGCCTCAGGCGCGCCGGGACGGCTTCCGCTCAAGCGCGCCAAGGCCGAGAGACCGCAGCGCTACGGCGCAGCCTATTGGCTCGAACGCGGCGGCGCGGTGCTGCTGGTGCGGCGTGAAGACAAAGGCCTGCTCGGCGGCATGCTGGCGCTGCCGACGACGGAGTGGCGCGGCAGCCCCCTCGCCGAAGAAGACGTCCAGGCTGCAGCGCCGGCCGCAGGCCGTTGGCGCGCGTGCGGGTCGGTGCGCCACATCTTCACGCATTTCGCGCTGGAGCTGCGTGTTTTTGCGCTACGCGACGACGCGTGTGCGGCGGATGGCGCGTGGACGCCGATCGCGGCCATCGCCGGTCTGCCCACTGTGTTTCGCAAGGCGGCCGCGCTGGCTCAGCGGACGACGCGATAATCCGGCGCGACGCGCATGTCGCGCCAATAGGCGGCGAGCCCGATTTCCTCGACCAGCGCTTCGAAGCGCCGGTCGCGCCGCATCGCGGCGGTTGCGGGCATGAACAGGAAATGGGTGAGGCGCAGATCGTCCTGCAGCATCGCGCCTTGCTGCGCACTGAACAGATAGGGGCCCACCTGAAAGCCGCGTCCGAAGAAATACGCATCCGCCACCTCGAAGGCGCCGTCGAGTGCGCCGAGTGAGGCGTGCACGCTGATGGCGTTCTGCGCGAACCCGGCGCCGCGCGTCGCCAAATCGCGATTGATCTCGAGCGCGCGCGTTCGATCGGCCGGATCGCCTGTGGCGAACGCGCGCGCGGTGTCGGCGCAGGCTTCGAAATTCCAATCGGGGATGTCCGCCGGCCAGCCGGAGCGGTCGCGTGCGATGGCCTCGGCGCGCGCCGCCTGGCCGTTATAGGTCAACAGCCAGAAGCGCGTGAACCACACGCCGAAATGCCCTGGCCAGCGGGTCGCTGCGCCGTCGATCATCCGCAAGGATTCTTCGACGCGCCCTATGCCCCAATAGGTCATCGCCAGATGCATGCGCGGGTACGGCGCCATCGGATCGCGCGCGACGCTGCGTTCGCCGACCGGCGCCGCCGCGCGCAGACGCCCAACGGCGTTGAGCAACGAAAACAGCACGCGCGTGGCGCCGAGGTGATCGGGCGCGCGGCGCAAGGCGTCGCGCAAGACGCTCTCGGCGAACGCCCAGCGGCCATAGGGGTTGCGCTCGAGCACAAGCCCCAGATGCGCCTCGATATGGTCGGGCGCGATGGTGAGCGCGCGCTCGAAGGCGGCCAAGGCGTTTTGGCGCATCGCCGCCTGCTCCTCGCGCGGGGTGAAGCGTAGGTTTGAGATGTAGGCGTAGCCGAGCGCGCTCCAGGCGTCGGCGTTGTCCGGCGCAAGCGTCGTCGCCTCGCGCAGATAGGCGACGGCCTGGGCGGTCTGGTCCGGCAGATTGAGGCGGATCGCGGCGAGCCCTTGATCGATCAGCAGCTGCGCCTCGCTGTGCGGACGCGACCGCGGCCAGAGCATCAGGCCCGCCGCCGCAGCGCCGCAGGCGGCGAGGGCCGCGCCGCCAAAGATCAGCAGGCGGCGGCGATCGGGCGCACGCGTCGCCTCCAAGGTTTGGGCCGTCGCCGCCGCGGTCGGCGCAGCGCATCCGGCCTTCAGCCTGTAGCCGACGCGGGCGATGGTTTCGATCTTGAACGCGCCGCCGCCGTCGCGCTCGGACAGGCGGCGCAGCTTCGAGATGACGCGGTTGATCGCGTCCTCGCTGATCGCGCGGCCTTCCCAGCACGACGCGACGAGATCGTCGCGCGAGACGACCGCCCCCTCGGCGCGGGCCAGCGCCACGAGCGCCTGCATGACCCGCGGCTCCAGGATCGCCTCGCCGTCGGGGAATTGGATCGTGCGCGTCGCTGGCGAAACCTGCGCCGCGCCCAGACGAAACGGCGCCGCGTGCGCGAGATCGACCGGTGCGGCGGCGTCTAAGTCTTTGGATTCCTTGGTGGTCATCGAAAGATCAGCATTTCATCAGCGCGCCATCCTGTCGGTCAGGCTCAAGCGCCGTCAACACCTTGAGCGCCGCTGCGGACAGGTCGCACGCGGCATGGAGATGACGACGATGCGAATTGTCCTGATGAGCGCCCTCGCTGCTGTGACGCTGGTTCTGGCGCCTGCCGGCGCCTCTGCGGAGGCCTGGCGCGTCGGCGACGCGTATGTGGTTCGCAGCGCTGCGGCGGATCTTGCGCACCCCGAAGGCCGCGCGGCGCTCAGCGCCGATATCGACCGCGCCGCCCAGCGCCTGTGCCGAAGCGTGAGCCCGCGCCGCGCGCGCGTCGCCTGCGTCGACGAGGCCCGCGCCGCGGCGGTCGCGGCGGCCCCGTCCTTTGCGCGCGCCGCCATCGCCCAGGCGCGGCGCGAGCAGGGCGGCCAGCTCAGCGCGCGCTTGGAGCGTTAGGCGGGAGGGTCGGGCTGATCGCGCCCCGCGCGGTCAGCCCACCGCCATCATGCGGCGCAGTTCGCGGCGATAGAGGTCGATGCTCTCGAGGCCGGCGTCGGAATATTTGTGCCAGAAGGTCCAGCCGTTGCAGGCCGGCGCGCCTGTGACATAGGCGCCGATGCGGTGGATCGAGCCGGTCATGTCGCCGATCGCCAGGGAGCCGTCGGCGCGCACGCGGGCCTTGTGGCGCATGTCGGGCGAATAGAGCTCGTCGCCGGGATTGAGGAAGCCGTGCTCGATCACCTGGCCGAACGGCACGCGCGGCTCGTCCTTCTTCGAGCGCGTGACCATGAGATCGGCCGCGCTTGGCGCGCCGATGTCTTTCAGGCGCTGGCGCGCGGCCTTGATGTAAGCCTCGTCGCGCTCGATGCCGAGATAGTGCCGGCCCAGGCGCTTGGCGACGGCGCCGGTCGTGCCCGTTCCAAAGAACGGGTCGAGCACCAGATCGCCGGGTTTCGTGGTGGCCAGGATCACACGATGCAGCAGCGCTTCGGGCTTTTGCGTCGGATGCGCCTTGCGGCCGTCCTCGCCCTTCAGGCGCTCCGCGCCGGTGCACAAAGGGATCGTCCAGTCCGAGCGCATCTGCAGATCGTCGTTGAGCATTTTCAGCGCGGCGTAATTGAAGGTGTAGCGCGAGGTTTTGCTTTTGGCCGCCCAGATCAGCGTTTCGTGGGCGTTGGTGAAGCGCGTGCCTTTGAAGTTCGGCATCGGATTGGTCTTCCGCCAGACGATGTCGTTGAGGATCCAAAAATCCAAATCCTGCAGCGCCGCGCCGAGCCGGAACACGTTGTGATACGAGCCGATCACCCAGATCGCGCCGTCATCCTTCAGCACGCGCCGGCATTGCGTCAGCCACGCGCGGGTGAAGCGGTCATAGGCCGCGAAATCCTCGAACTTGTCCCAGGCGTCGTCGACGCCGTCGACCACGGATTGGTCGGGCCGCGTCAGGCCGCCGCCGAGCTGCAGATTGTACGGCGGATCGGCGAACACGAGGTCGACGCACGCGTCCGGCAACGCCTTGAGGCCCGCCACGCAATCGCCCGCGATGATCTGATCCCGCTTCACGCCCGCCATCTCGCCCCGCTCCGGAAGGGACGCACATTCAAGCTTGACGGTTAAGAGAGAATCAATCGGCCGAGCGGCGCTGACGGAAGGCCGCTCCCCCTCGATGGGACCTTTGCGGAACGCGCGCCCCCCGCTGCTCCATCGCCCCGGTCTCGCTGGAAGCGAGAACCGGGGCCCATGTTTTCAAGGGTTTTGAACATGGGCCCCGGATCAGGCTCCGCCTGTCCGGGGCGATGGCGCAACTAAATGTTTTTCCCGCAGCGGTCGGACCATCTTGGAGGGGGTGCGACGACGCTCCGCTGGATTGCGCGCTATTGCCCGCAGAATGACGGCACGGCCACCGGCGCGCTGGCGGTGCGCTGGCGCCAGGTTCCAGCTTCGTCGCGGTAGCGCTCGCCCACCTGCACGCGCGTCGCCAGAAGCTGGCACGCCACGGCGGCGGCCATTTCATTGACCGATACGCCGGTCGCGGCGGCGCGTTCGGTGTAGGCGGCGCGGCGGCGGATATTGATCTGGTCGACCCGGGCGCGGAGATCGGCGCTGGCGGTCTGGCCGGCCGCCACGCCGAGATAGCCGTCGGCCTGTTCGCCGATCACGCCGCCGGCGCGCGCAGCGTCGACGACGTCGTCGGCGATCGCGGCGGCCGGCGCGCCGATCAGCGCGGCGGCGATGGCGAGGCCGGCGAGCGCCTTGCGGAGCGGGAGGGGGGAAAGGTGCGTCATGGCGCGTCCTTGGTTGGGCCCGGCATGGGCGGGCGTCAGAAGATGTCGGGGTTGCTTTCCAGGAGGTCGCGCGCGGCGCCTTCCAGGCGTACG
Organism: Hyphomonadaceae bacterium; assembly: GCA_033764725.1. Lineage (GTDB taxonomy): Bacteria > Pseudomonadota > Alphaproteobacteria > Caulobacterales > Aquidulcibacteraceae > RI-43. The sequence goes on along the minus strand of JANRIR010000084.1, from coordinate 111,729 downwards.
ACCACTTCCTGCCGGATATTGACGTTGAGATTGATCTCGATCGGCTTGTCGGGCGCCTGCACCTGAACGGGGATGCAGCCGGCCGCGGCGGCCGCCGCGAGCCCCGCGGCCGCGATCCGCGCCTGCGCCGTCCTGCTCAAAGCCTGCATCCGCATTCTCCTGATCTTGCAGCCGATATAGCCCAATTCGGGCTGAACGCACGCTGAGCGCATCATTCCGGCGGGGTTGGGGCGGAGGGGGGCGGGGCGGCGCCGTCTTCGACGCGGGCGCGTTCCTGTTCGATCGCCTGGCTGACGGTGGAGGTCACGTCGGTGATCGAGGCGGCCGCGTCGGCCAGCCGCTGGAACGGCGCGGAGACGCGCACATTGAAGGCGAACGGGATGCCGCGCGCCGTCAATTGCAGCCCGGCGGGTCCGGCAGCCACGGCGCCGAGATCGGCGGCGGCGGCGTTGCGGCCATGGAAATTGATCGCGGTGATCACGTCGCCGGAAAGATCGCCGTTCAGCGTCAGCGACAGGTCGTCATACTGGAACGCACGCAACGCCTCGAAGGCCAGCGCCGCCGGGCCCGTCATGCCGTCGCCGGCGGTCCCGACATAGGAGATGTCGCCGCCGCCGACGGTGCGCAACTCGCCGTTCTCGATGATCGCCGAGCGCGGGGTGAGCAGCAGCGGAAACGTGCCCTCCACCGTGCCCGTTGCGCGCAGATCGGGCGTGTTCAATTCCGCCAACAACGTCGCGACATCGACCTGCGCCAGCGTGAGGATGAAGCGCGTCTCTTCCGCGCCGATCGTGATCTCGGCCGGGCGCGCCGACAATTCGCCGCCGGCGAAGGCGAAGCGCGCGCCTTCCAGCGCGATGCGGCCTTGCGGCAGCAATTGAAACGTCACCGCGCCGCGCCCCACCGCGACGCCTGGATTGAGGCGCGATACCGCCAGCGTCTGGCCCGGCGGCGTCGTCAGCAGCGCCAGATCGTCGAAGGCGATCTCGCCGTCGACGCCTTCGATGATCGGGATGGTCTTGGTCGACAGCGACGTGTCGCGGATCGCCAGGCGCCCGGTGGCGCCAAACGCGCTCGGCCCCCAGGCCGCGTCGATGTCGGCGTCGATGGCGCCGCGCACGTTTTCGATCAGGCCGCGCGCCAGCTCGGAGATTTCATACGGCTGCAGCGCGGCGTTGAAGGCGAGGTCGCGCACGCGCACATGCGCCTCGCCGTCGCCGCTTTGCAGAACATGGCGCGCATCCACGGCGCCGAGCGGCTTGGCGGCGTCGCGCGCGGCGGCCATCTCGACCGGCGTGACGGCGCCGTCGCCGTCGGCGTCGGGCTGACGCCGCAAATCCAGCGCGGCGAGCGCGCCGGTCGCCGTCACCACGCCGTCGCGCACCTCTCCTGCGCCTTCGCGCAGCAGAAGCGGATTGAACAGCGGGCGCAGATTGGGATCGGTCGGTTTCGCGGCGGTGATGATGGTTTCGCCATTGGCGAAACGAATGATCGCCGCATCGCCGTCGGGCGCGGCCTCGAAATCGAGCGCGATGTGGGACGCCGTCGCCGGCGTCGCGGGATCGACGAGCGCGCCGCCTTCGAGGCGGCCTGCGAGCCGCCAGGTTCCATTCTCGATGAAATTGGTCGCGGTCACGTGCGCTGCGTCGAAGCGCAGAATGCGATCCGGCGCCATCGTCACCGCCAGCGCGGGGGCCGCCACGTCAAGATCAAGCCGCATGGCGGCGGCGTCGCCGCCGAAGCGGCCGGCGATGCGTGCGGCGGTGAAACGCGCCGGGCTCGCTTCCGCGCCCGCCGCGCGGCCCTCGAGCGCGAGGCGATCGACCATGAAGCCGCCGCTCATGGTGCCTTGCGCATCGGCCGCGACGAACGCGCCGCCGGCGCCCGGCGCAATGCGCAAGCGCGCGTTTTGGAACATGAAGCCCGGCGCCTCGATCGCGCGCACCTGCGCTGCGATGGCGCCGTCGAGCGGCGCCACGCGAAAGCCGGGGCCCCAATCGATGCGCACGGTGAGCGGCGCCGTCAGGTCGCGCAGGATGGCGCCGCCGGCGGGGCCGCTCATGGTCGCTGCGCCGCGCAGCGTGATCGCCCCGCCGCCCGCGCGCGCGGCGTAGGACACGTCGAGATCCTCGGTGCTGAGACGCGCCTCGCCGTCGCGCCAATCGGCGATGGTGAGGCCGCCGGACGCCTCCAGCGGCGCCTCGCGCCCGCCGGCCATGTCTTCGAGCGCGATCTGCGCGGTGGGCAGGCCGCCGCCGCGCACGGCTATGGCGGCGGCGGCGTCGAGATCGCCGTCGGCGAGGCGCAGGGTGAACATCGCGGCGTCGTTGCGCAGCGGCGATGCGTCGATGCGCGCGCCGGAGGCCGCGATCAGGCTGATCGGCCGCTCGAGGCTCAAGACGCCGACGCCGTCGCGCAGGCTCAGCGCGAACGGGGCCGACATCGCGAAATCCGACAGCGCCTGCACCAGCGCGTCCTCGCCCCGCGCCATCAGCGGCGCGATCGGCAGGCCGCCAAGATCGGGCCAGGCGTCGGCGGCGAAACGCAGCCCGTCCGGCGACAGCCGCGCTGCAGGCAGATCCGCCACGCCGTTGACGTTGACCGACGGCCGCCCGTCGAGGCGCGCTGCGACCGCGATCGCGCCATGGGCGTCGGCGCTGCGCAGGGCGCCGAAGGCGAACTGGCCGGCCCGCAAATCGGCGCGGCCTTGGGCGGCGTCCCCCGCGCCATCGGCGGAGGCGGTGAGCACGCCGCGGTTGAGGCTGAGATCGCCGGCCTCGAACGCGGCGAAGCGGCCGTCGGCCTGGGCCCGCCACGCGCTGGGGTTGAGGCCGATCGGTCCCATGTCGGCGTCGCCCGAGAGCGACAGCCGCACGCCCGAGGCGGACAGCCCCGGCGCCGCAACCGCGCCCGCGCTGAGCGCGCCGGAAGCCGCGATCCGGGCGAGATCGCGCGGCGCGCGGACCTGTCCGTCGAGGCGGGCCGCCGCGGCCGACCAGTCGGCCCAGCGTGCGGCGTCGGCCTGAAGCCGGATGTCGGCGACGAGACCCTCAGGCCCGATGCGGGCCTGGATCGCGCCCGTCGGATTGCGCAGTGCGGCCAGCGCGCTTGCGTCCTCGGCGGCTTCGAGCGCGCCGAGCCGCGCCTCGGCGGTGAAATCCGCCCCAATCCGGCCCTGCGCCGAGACGCTCCAGGGCGCCACGCCGAACGGCGTGTCCAGCATCAGGACGCCGTCCTCGATCGTGACCGCCGCCGCGGGCAGCGTCGGGCGGGGACCCGGCGCAGCCGGCGGCAGGACGAGGCCGGGGATGGCGAACCCCTCCGTCTCCGTCCAGCGCGCGCGCAGGACGGGACGGCGCAGACGCACCGCGTCCAGCTGCGGCGCAAGCCAGGACCAGGCCAGCCGCGCCTCGATCCGATCCGCCGTGAAGGCCGGCTCGCCGGCGGGGCCCAGGCGCACGCGGGCGACGTCGGCGGCGGCGAAATCCAGGGCCAGAATGTCGAAATCCGCCTCCACGCCCATCGCGGCGAGGCGCCAGCGGATCAGCGCGTCGGCCAGCGGCATGCGGAACAGCCAGCCTGCGCCGAGAGTCGCGGCCAGCGCGATTCCTGCGCCGATCAGCGCCTTGACCGCCCCCGGCGCGCGCGGCCGCGGGCGCTCCGGCGCCGGCTCTGCGCCGCGCGCGGCCGGATGCGGACTTGACGCGGCCTGGGCTTCCACCACTTTCTCAACCATTAACGGCTCATGGCGCGGCGCTTGCTCTGACGCCTTTCGGCCCATCGACTCGCGCGCGCAGCGCAGCGCCTCGATGGGACCGCAATAACCTTTTTATGGTTTTAAGGGCGATAATCAGGCGGATATGGGCCAGCCGGCCCCCCGGACGACAGGACGGAAGGCTTTCGACGAACCGTGATCACCGACTTCGTCTCCCCCTCCACCAAGGCGCTCTGGCGATTCGTCGCCGGCGGCGCGCTGGCGGCCGCGTTCGCGGTCGGGGCGGGATGGGCCTGGACGGAAGGCGTGATCGGCGGCGCGTCCGCGGAAGACCTCGCACGTCAGCGCGCGGCCCAGGAAGCGATCGATCTGCGGGTGCAGCATGAAGCCTTCACGGCCGTGTATCAGGGGGTCGAGGCGCGCGCGGTGGCGGTGCGTCGCGGCGAGACGTTCGCGCGCATCCTCACCAACGCCGGCGCGAGCCCGGGCGAGGCCCAGCGCGCCCTGAGCTCGCTCAGCGGCGTGTTCGATCCGCGCATGATCCGGCCTGGCCAGGAAATCCAGCTGTCCTTCACCCGCGAAGACGGCGAAGCGCGGCTGTGCGGCGTCGCCTTCCGCGCCGAGCCTGGCGCGACCGTGGTCGTCAGCCGCAGCGCCGACGGCGCCTTCGCCGCGCGCGAAGTGCTGATGCCTTTGACCTTCGAGATCGCCCGCATCGCTGCGCGCGTGGAAGGGAGCCTCTATGAAAGCGCGCTGCGCCTTGGGGCGACGAGCCGCGAAGTCGAAGCGCTGGCCGACGCCTTCGCTTATGACGTCGACTTCCAGCGCGACGTGCGCTCCGGCGACGCGTTCGAGCTCGTGTTCGAGCGCTTCTATGACGAGGCCGGCGCCACGGTGCGCACCGGCGATCTTTTGTTCCTGTCGCTGGAGACGCGGCGCGGCCCGCGCACCTTCTACCGCTTCCAGGCGCCGGGCGACCGCAACGCCGATTGGTATGACGGCGACGGCAAGAGCGCGCGCAAGTTTCTCATGAAGACGCCGATCAACGGGGCGCGTCTGTCGTCCGGCTTCGGCATGCGCCGCCACCCGATCCTCGGCTTCTCGCGCATGCACCAGGGCACAGATTTCGCCGCGCGCACTGGGACGCCGGTGATGGCCGCCGGCGATGGCACGGTGGTGCGCGCGGGCTGGTTCGGCTCGTACGGCAATTATGTGCGCGTGCGCCACACCGACGGCTACGAAACTGCTTATGCGCACCTGTCGCGCATTCCGCGCGGCGTGCGGGCGGGCGCGCGCGTGCGCCAGGCGCAGGTGATCGGCTATGTCGGCTCCACCGGCCGCTCAACCGGGCCGCATCTGCACTATGAAGTGATCCATCGCGGCCGCGCCATGAATCCGATGAGCCTGCGCGTGCCCACCGGCCGCAACCTCAACGGCCGCGACCTTGAACTGTTTCAGCTCGAACGCCAGCGCATTGATCGCCTGCGTCAGGCGCGGGAGCAGGAAGAGGCGGCGCTGCGCGCGGGGCAGATCCATTCCGCCGCGCTGCGCGGCACGGCGCGGGATTTGTAGGCGCGCGGCGCTTAGCGGTACTTTTGCGCCGTTTGCGCCCCACCCTCACCCCAACCCTCTCCCTCCTCGCGGAGGGAGAGGGAGTGCGGACAACCCTCTCCCCCTGCGAAGGGGGAGAGGGCAGGGTGAGGGGGCTTCGCGACGATAGCGAAGCAATGTTGGGCAGCCGCGCCGGCGCATACGGCGCTGAGTGCAGCGTTACGCCGCGACGCTCGCCTCGTGCGGGTCGCGCAGCACGTAGCCGCGGCCCCAGACGGTTTCGATATAGTGTTCCCCGCCGGTGGCGGCTGCGAGCTTCTTGCGCAGCTTGCAGATGAACACGTCGATGATCTTCAGCTCCGGCTCGTCCATGCCGCCATAGAGATGGTTGAGGAACATCTCCTTCGTCAGCGTGGTGCCTTTGCGCAGGCTGAGCAGCTCGAGCATCTGATATTCCTTGCCGGTCAGATGCACGCGGCTTCCGTTCACTTCGACCGTCTTTGCGTCGAGATTGACGATCACGTCGCCCGTCTTGATCGTGGAATGGGCGTGGCCCTTCGAGCGGCGGACGATGGCGTTGATCCGCGCGACCAGCTCGTCCTTGTTGAAGGGCTTGGTCATGTAATCGTCGGCGCCGCCGCCGAGGCCCTTGACCTTGGTCTCGATGTGCTGCTCGCCCGACAGGATGAGAATCGGCGTATTGATGCGCGCGACGCGCAACTGCTTCAGCACGTCGAGGCCGTGCATGTCGGGCAGCGTGAGGTCGAGGAGAATGATGTCGTAATCATAGAGCTTGCCGAGGTCGATGCCTTCCTCGCCAAGGTCCGTCGAGTAGATGTTGAGCCCTTCCGACTTCAAGAGCATCTCGATGCCCTGAGCGGTCGCCGGATCATCCTCGATCAACAGAACGCGCATCTCGCCCCCGAAAAGTTAACTGCGACTCAGCCTTGGCGCATCCGCCTGAAGAAAGTCTTAAAGTTACTGAGGTGCTTCGCGGAAATTCGCGTTTGGATTCCGCAGGCGAAATGTTTTCGCCGCCGTGCGCGCCTCGAGCGGGCGCTTCCGCCATCGCGCCGCTCGGCCACGGAGCCAAGCGGTCCTGCACATGGCTAACGCTTTGCTAAGAGCTTCGCCGCATCGCTGCGGACGTGCACGCTGATCCAGACGACCGCCCGCTCGCGCGCCTCGCGCAAGAGATCGCCGCTATCGAACCGCGCCGCTTCTTCGGGCGCGTGACGGGTCTCAACGGTTTGTCGATCGAGGCGTCGGGGCCGGTGGAGGCGTTGGCGCTTGGCGCGCGCGCGGTGATCGAGGCGGCGCATCCCGTGCGCGCCGAGATCGTCGGCTTCAAGGGCGATCGCGCCGTGATGACGCCGTTCGATGCGACCGACACGCTGCGCCCGGGCGCGCGCGTGCGCCTGATCGGGGCCGCCCCAAGCGTGCGGCCCAGCGCGGCGTGGATGGGGCGCGTGGTCGATGCGTTCGGCGAGCCCATCGACGGCTTGGGACCTATGGCGCAAGGCGCGATGGCGCGGCCGGTGCGGGCGGCGCCGCTCGCCGCGCATGGGCGCGCGCGCGTCGGCGAACGGCTCGATCTCGGCGTGCGCGCGTTGAACATTTTCGCCGCGGTGTGCCGCGGCCAGCGCATGGGCGTGTTCGCCGGCTCCGGCGTCGGCAAATCCGTGCTGTTGTCGATGCTCGCGCGCAATGCGGCGGCGGACGTCATCGTCATCGGCCTGATCGGCGAACGCGGCCGCGAGGTGAAGGAGTTTCTCGAGGACACGCTGGGCGAGGAGGGGCGCGCGCGCAGCGTCGTGGTGGTCGCCACCTCCGACGAGCCCGCCGCAAAGCGCCGGCTCGCGCCGCACATGGCGTGCGCCATCGCCGAGCATTTTCGCGACGAGGGCAAGCAGGTTCTGCTGCTGCTCGACAGCGTCACGCGCTTCGCCATGGCGGTGCGCGAGATCGGTCTCGCCGCGGGCGAACCGCCGACGACGAAGGGCTACACGCCGTCGGTGTTTTCCGAACTGCCGAAGCTTCTTGAGCGCGCCGGGCCGGGATCGGCGCACGAAGGGCATGGCGCCATCACCGGCCTGTTCACCGTGCTTGTCGACGGTGACGACCACAACGAACCGATCGCCGACGCCGTACGCGGCATTCTCGACGGCCATGTCGTGCTCGATCGCGCCATCGCCGAACGCGGCCGCTATCCCGCTATCCATGTGTTGAAATCAATCTCGCGGTTGATGCCGATGTGCCATACGCCGCAGCAGAACGCGCTCGTCGCCAAGGCGCGGGCGCTGATGAGCCTTTACGCGAACATGGAAGAGCTGATCCGCATCGGCGCCTATCGCCACGGCTCCGATGCGGAGCTCGACGAAGCGATCCGCTTGCGCGCGCCGCTCGAAGCAGTGTTGAGTCAAGCGCGCGAAGAGCGCGCGACGATTGAAGAAAGCTTCGCATCGCTGGCGCGTGCGCTGCAGGGGGAAGGCTAGGCCATGAACACGCTGCAAACGCTGATCCGATTGGCGAAACGCGAAGTCGACGACCTCACGCGCGTGCTCGCCGATCTCGAAACCCAGCGCGCCGCAGCCCTCGCGCGCGTCGTCGCGCTCGATGAAACTGTTGCGGCGGAACAGGCGCTGGCCGCACGTCACGCGCTCGCCGGCGCCGCCTATGGCGGCTATGCGCGCGCGGTGATGGACGATCGCCGCGCGCTGCAAGGCGATGTGTCGCGCTGCGAGCAGGAGGCCGCGCATGTGCGCGCGTTGCTCGAGGCGGCCTATGTCGAGCTGAAGAAGGTCGAGACGCTCGCTGATTGGCGTGCCGAACGGCGCATGATCGAGACCAACAAGCGCGACGCCGCCGCCTTGGATGAAACCGCCATCATCCGCGCCGCGCGCGGTGTGTGACGACGGCAGGCGGGGCGCGCCCCCTCCGTCGCCTTCGGCGACACCTCCCCCGCAAGCGGGGGAGGAAAACGCCGCCCTCGTTGCTCATGCTTTCCTCCCCCGCTTGCGGGGGAGGTGGCCGCGAAGCGGTCGGAGGGGGCGGCGCTAATCCTTGCCGTGCGCGCAGGCCTCGACCTTGTTGCGGTCGGGGTCGCGGACGAAGGCGCCGTAATAGTCGGGATGATATTCCGTGCGCAGGCCGGGCTGGCCGTCATCGGCGCCGCCTTGCTCGATCGCTGCGAGATAGAACGCATCGACCGCCGCACGCGATGGCGCGGTGAAGGCGATGTGCACGCCATTGCCCATCGAAGCGGGTTGGCCGTTGATCGGCAATTGGATCCAGAAACTGGGAAATGTTTCGCCGTAGCCGACGCCGACGAGCTTCCCGTTGATCTCCACCGGCATGATCGGGCGCATGCCGAGCGGCGCGAGCGCCGCATCGTAGAACGCCTTCGAGCGCGCCATATTGGTGACGCCGACGGATACGTGATCGATGGCCATGCGGCGTCGCTCCTAGCTATGCGCTGCGAAGTGGTCGCGCGTGCGCTGCAATGCAAGGGCGGCGCTTTCGGGATGATGGTCTGCGCTGCCGGCGCGGCAGAAGCCGTGGCCCGCAGGATAAAGGTGGATCGTCACGTCCGGGTGGGCCTCGCGGACCTTGTCGACCTCGCTCAGCGGAATGCCGGCGTCGCGCTCGCCATAATGCAGGATCATCGGCGCCTTTGGCCGTTCGGCGATCAAGGCGTTGATTAGCCGGCCGTAAAATCCGCTCGCCGCCGCCACGCTCGTGCAGCGCGCCGCCGCCAGCCACGCGACGGCGCCGCCATAGCAGAAGCCGGTCACATAGCGCGGCCCGTCGAGCGCATCGAGGCAGGCCTGCACGTCGCCGGCGACCTGCTCCCAGGGCGAGGCCTGCACGGCGGCGAGCCCGCTTTGGATGCCGGCTGCGTCATGGGCGGCGTGAAAGCCCGGCGCCACGCGGTCGAACAGCGACGGCGCAATCGCGTCATAGCCGTGCGCGGCGAAGTCGTCGCAGATCGCGCGAATGTGATCGGTGACGCCGAAAATCTCTTGCGCGACCACGACGCCGCCGCGCCGCATGCCCGCCGCGGACGCGCGATAGGCCGTCAACGCGAAACCGTCCTTGGGATTGGTGACGACGACCTGCACGCAGCGCTCCTCCCCGGTTTGGCGCATGCGTCGCTGCGCCGCGCTGCGACGCTGCATAGCGCCGCCGGCGCGCGATGAACAGGCATGGACGGGCGGCGGGGCCGCGCACTAGCTTCCGTCTCATGTGGTCTTCGAGGCATCCCACGCGCGCCATGGTCCTGCAGGGGCTGATCGGCGCAGCGCTCGCCGCGCCGGCGCGCGCGCAGACGTCGGAAGACGCCCCGCCGCCGCCCCTGGAGCCTGGGCCCGATCTCGAGATCGTGGTCGAAACGCAAACCGGCGTGGACGAGATGGGCCGCGTGACGGCGCCGGTGTTCATCAACGGCGCCGGGCCTTATCGATTCTTCGTGGACACCGGCGCCAATCGCAGCGCGGTGTCGCCGCGACTGGCGCAGCGTCTCAATCTGCCGATCGTCGGGCGCAGCCGCGTGCACGGCCTGGGCGGCGTCGTCGAGGCGCCGATGGCGCGTCTGGAGCGGCTGGAAAGCGGCGCCGTCGACGTCGCCGGCATCGATGTGCCGGTGCTGGAGGGCGACGTCGTCGCCGGGATGGCGGGCGTGCTCGGCGTGGAGGCGATGGCGCGCCGACGCCTGACGATCGATTTCGAGCGACGGCGCATGCAGATCGCGCGCGCCTCACGCCGCCCGCCGGGTCGCGAGTGGACGGGCGTGCCCGCGCGCGTGCGGCTCGGCCAATTGGTGGTGACGCGTGCGGCGATCGACGGCGTGCGCGTCAATGTCATCATCGACACCGGCGCCAGCCACAGTTTCGGCAACACGATGTTCACCCGCGCTTTGGCGCAGGTGCGCCAGACCACGGTGGAGCGCCACCAGGTGGTGGGCGCCGCGTTCGGGCCGAACATCTTCATCACCGAAGCGCTCGTGGTGCAGCGCATGCGCCTGGGCGACATCAGCGCGACCGCGTTTCCAGCCCTCATCGCCGACCTGCACGTGTTCGACGTCTGGCGCCTGCGCGAGGAGCCGACGCTGCTGCTCGGCATGGATGTGCTGTCCACCTGCGGCGCGCTGGCGATCGATTACGGCGCCTCGCAGATTTATTTCCGGCCGCGGTGAAGCGATTGCGCGACGCGGCGCCCCCTCAGTCCGCTTCGCGGCCAGCTCCCCCGTAAACGGGGGAGCAACAAAGCCTTTCTTCCCCCGCTTGCGGGGGAAGTACCCGGCGAAGCCGGGGGTTGGGGGCGACGCGGCTTTTCCGCCGTCCGACGGTCAAGTTTAGCCGCTGAAGCGGAAATGCATCACGTCGCCGTCGCGCACGATATAGTCTTTGCCTTCAAGGCGCATCTTGCCGGCTTCCTTGGCGCCCTGTTCGCCCTTGTAGTGAACGAAGTCCTCATAGGCGATGGTTTCGGCGCGGATGAAGCCCTTCTCGAAATCCGTATGGATCACGCCGGCGGCCTGCGGGGCGGTGTCGCCTTTGTGGATGGTCCAGGCGCGCGCTTCCTTGGGGCCGACGGTGAAATAGGTCTGCAGGCCGAGCAGATCGTAGCCGGCATGGATGAGTTTGGTGAGGCCCGGTTCGTCGAGGCCCGCGGCGGCGAGATACTCGGCCTGTTCGGCCTCGTCGAGCGCAGCGAGTTCGGCCTCCATCTGCGCGCAGATCACCACGCATGCGGCGCCTTCTTGCGCCGCGCGCGCCGCGACGCGGGCGCTGTGGGCGTTGCCGGTCGCTGCGGCGCCCTCGTCGACATTGCACACGAACATCACCGGCTTGGCGGTCAGCAATTGCAGCATGTCGAACGCCTTGCGTTCCTCAGCCGCGATCGCCGTGAGGCGCGCTGGCTTGCCGTCCTCCAACAGCGCTTTCGCGCGCAGCACGAGATCGAGCGTGAGCTTTGCGTCCTTGTCGCCGCCCTTGGCCTTCTTCTCGAGATTGGCGACGCGTTTCTCCAGGCTCTCCAGATCGGCGAGCATCAATTCCGTTTCGACGGTTTCGAGATCGGCGATGGGATCGACGCGGCCTTCGACGTGCGTCACGTCGTCGTTCTCGAAGCAGCGCAGCACATAGACGATCGCATCGGTCTCGCGAATATTGGCGAGAAAGGCGTTGCCGAGGCCTTCGCCTTTCGACGCGCCGCGCACCAGCCCCGCGATGTCGACGAAATTCATCCGCGTCGGAATGATTTCCTTCGATTTGGCGATCTCGGCCAGCGCCTTCAGGCGCGGCTCGGGCATCGCCACGTCCCCGACATTCGGCTCGATCGTGCAGAACGGATAATTCGCCGCCTGCGCCGCAGCGGTGCGCGTGAGCGCGTTGAAAAGCGTCGATTTGCCGACATTCGGCAGCCCGACGATGCCGCACTTGAACCCCATGATCGCTCCAGACCGCATCGTCGTGGCGCTGCGCGCGCCGGAAAAAAACCGGCGCTGCTTTACGTGAGGCGCAGCGCGGGCGTCAAACGGCGCGCCCCGCTTGGCGGCGACTGCGAACACATGTATCCACAAGGCGAGTGGGGTCTTGATGCAACCCGGAGAGGCGGCATGAGACGATCGCGGACATGGCATACGCGCGCCTACGACATGATCGAGGACGCATTCGTGGAGCCGCCCTTGGCGCGGCGCCGGCGGCTCAAAGCGGCGGCCAAGGACGGCAAGAAAGCACAAGTGGTCGACCGGTCTGGGTCGGTCGCGCATCTCGAACACTCTGCAAAACGCCTGAAGACCGCAGTCGCCGAGGAACGCGTCCTGCGCGTCCCGAACTGGGACATGCGCAAGGCGGCCGACGCCATGCAGCGCGCGGGCGTCTCGGGCATGGTGTCGAATTTGTGCGGGGCGCGGGTGCGGCGCGTGCGCGCAGGCGGTTGAACTTCGCGGCCGCGTCTGCGCTTTGGTCGCGTGACGCCACGCCTGCCGCCGCTGCCGGATCTCGAGTGGTCCGCCCCTGACGGGCGCGAAAGCGCAGCCCCTCGCGCGGGCGGCGACGTCTATTTCTCACGCGATGGCGGCCTCGCGGAAACGCAGGCGGTGTTTCTCGCCGGCTGCGATCTCCCCGCGGCGTGGCGCGGGCGTGATCGTTTCGCAATCGGAGAATTGGGTTTCGGCTCCGGCCTCAATGCGCTCGCGACCTGGGCGCTGTGGCGGCGCACGCGCGATCCCGGCGCGGTGCTGCATTTCACCTCGATCGAACATGCCCCGATGCGGGCCGAGGACGCGCAGCGCGCGCACGCCGCGTTTCCGGAACTCGCCGCGCTCTCTGCGGCGCTGATCGCGCGCTGGCCGGTGCGGGCCTATGGCGCGCACCGCCTGTGGTTCGATGACGACGGCTTCTGCCTTACCGTGCTCGTGGCCGACGCCGCGCGCGCGCTGGACGGGTTGCGCGGCGCGATGGATGCCTGGTTTCTCGACGGCTTTTCGCCGGCGCTGAATCCGGAGATGTGGAGCGCGCCGGTGCTGCGCCGCGTCGCAGATTTGTCCGTCCCGGACGCTTCCGTAGCGACCTATAGCGTCGCGGGCGCGGTGCGGCGCGGGCTCGCCGAAGCGGGTTTCAAGGTCGCGCGCAAGCCGGGCTTCGGGCGCAAGCGCGAGCGGCTCGAGGCGCGGCGCGATGCGATGGCGCAAGCGCGCCCGCACACGCTTTATCCCTATGCGCCGTCGCTCGGGCGCGATGCAGTCATCATCGGCGGCGGCATCGCCGCGGCCGCGCTCGCGCATGCGCTCGCCCGTCGCGGCGTCGCCGCCACGCTTGTCACGCGCGGATCTGCGTTGGGCGACGGCGCGAGCGGCAATCCTGCCGCGCTGGTGATGCCGCGGCTCGATCGCGGCGACACGCCGGACGCGGCGCTACATCGCGCCGCTTATCTCTACGCGCTCGATCTTTATCGTGAGCTGGGCGTGCTGGACGCGTGCGGCGTGACGGAGACGCCACAAAGCGCCGACGATCGCGCGGCGCTCAAGGATTTGCTGCGCGATCCGCCGCTGCCGGATGCGGCGTTGCGCGCAGCGGCGGAGGGCGCGCTGCATCCGCAAGCCGGCCTCGTCGATCCTGCGGGCCTGCTGGCGGCTTTGAGCGGCCGCGCAACGCTCGTCGCCAACGCTGACGTGACGGGCCTTGCGCGCGAAGCCGGCCGCTGGCGCCTGCTCGGTGCGGACGGCGAAACCTTGGCCAGCGCGGATCGCGTGATCCTCGCCAACGGCCCCGGTCTTTCCCTATTCGCGCAAACGGATTTCCTGCCGCTCGCGGCGGTGCGCGGCCAGATCGAGTGGGGGCCCTTGCAGGGCGCGCCGCTGCGCTGCGCGATCGCCGACGGCGCCTATGCCGCGCCGTTTGACCAGGGCGTCCTGTTCGGCGCGACGCACGATCCCACGGCGCTGACCGATCGCCCCGCGCCGGATGGCGATGCCCGCGCGCGCAATCTTGCGCAGCTTGCAGCGCTGGCGCCCGATATCGCCACGCGCATCGATCCCGCCGCCTTGCGGTCGCGCGCAAGCGTGCGCGCGACGACGCCCGATCGCGCGCCGATCGCCGGCTTGTGTCCCGACGCGCCGGCCTGGCGCGCGCGCTTCGCGGGTCTCGCGCAAGGCCGCGCGCTTGATCTTTCAGAGCCCGCGCCGGCGCATGAGGGGCTCTATCTGCTGGGCGGATTGGGCTCGCGCGGCTTCACGCTGGCGCCGCTGCTGGCCGATCGCGTGGCGTCGGAACTCTGCGGCGAGCCGCAAGCTTTGCCCAATGCTTGCCTCGATGCGATCCATCCGGCGCGCTTTTTGGCGCGCGCGCTCAAACGCGGGCTTTAATCCGCGGCGGCGGCGCCTTGCGTACGCCGCGCGTCGATCTGCGCGCGCAATTCGCCCTGGCGCTTCTCGTCCAGGGGATAGTTTCTCAGGGAGAGAAACGTCACCGCCATCAGCAGCGCCGGCGTGCCGCAATAGAGCCAGGTCAGCGCCGCCAAGGCGAGCGGGGAATTCTCCACGCCGGGATCGGAATTGAAGCCGAACAGCGACAGCAAGGCGAGGCTGGCCGGCCCGAACGCCAGGCCGACCTTGCTGGTCGTCAAGAGCAGCCCGAAATACAGGCCCGAGCGCTGTTCGCCGGTGCGCGCTTCGTCATCGTCCACCGCGTCAGCCATCATGGAGCGCACGAGCAGCGTGCCGGCCGTGGAGGGAAATCCCGCGACCAGCATGCCGATCGCGAGGATCTCCGGCGCATTCGGCGGCACGATCGGGAAGACGGCGAACGCCGACGCCCAGAGCACGCAAGACCAGGCGAGCGCGGTATGTTTGCCGATGCGGCGGCCGAGCCATACCCAGAAGGGAATGGCGACGAGTCCTGAAAAGAAATAGACGAACAAGAGCGAGGTCGCTTCGCGTTCTATGTTCAACACGGCGTCGGCGTAGAACAGGAACAGCGTGCCGGCCATGCCTTGCACAATGCCGATCAAAAGGTCCGGCACGAGCACGCGGCGCAGCACGGCGCTGGCGAACAGCGCGCGGATGCTGGCGGCGAAGCCCGATTCCGTAGTCGCGGCGGTCGTAGCGATGGTTTCCGGCATCGCCCACACCGCGATCGCGACGCAGATAGGCAGCGCGATGATCACCATCCAGCCCATGAGGTGCACGCCGTCGGCGAAATCGCCCATGTTCGTCATCTGCACGACGGCGGGCGTCGCCATCATCGCCACTTGGCCCAGCGCAGACGCGATCTGGATGACGCCGAGCACGCGCGTGCGGCCATGATAGGTCGGCGCGCATTCGCCGGCCCAGCCGAGATGCGCGATCATCGCGCCGGCGAAGGTGATGTAGAGGCTCATCACCGTCAGCCCGACGAAAATGGCGCCGACGCCCGGCGGCATGCCGATGAAGGCGAACCACACGATCGCCATCAGCAAGGGCGTCGCCGCAACCAGCCAAACGCGACGGCGCCCGAACGGCGTGCGCGTGCGATCCTGCAGCGTGCCGATCGTCGGATTGACGATCACGTCGAACAGGCGCGCCGCGAGGAACACCAGGCCGACGACGCCTTCCTCGACGCCAAGCTCCGTCGCGTAATAGCGCGGCAGAAACACGATCGGCGGCACCGACAACGCCAGCAGCGGCGCGCCCGGCAGCGCAAACAGCGCCACGCGCCAGAACGGCGGATCGGTTTGCTTGGAGGCTTGCGTCATCAGCGCCGCGCCCGCGCCATCAGCTCGGCCGCGTCGCCATAGAAATGGCCGATGACGGCGTGCGGCGCATAGGGCGCTTCGAGCGCGGCGCGCTCTTCTTCGCTGAGCTTGATCGCCGCTGCCGCGACGGCGTCCTCGATATGGTGCGGCTTGGTGGCGCCCACGATCGGGGCGGTGACGCCGTCCTGCTGCATAAGCCAGGCGAGCGCGATCTGCGCAGGCGGCAGGCCGCGCGCCGCAGCCACAGCGACCACCGCATCGACGACGGCGAAATCGGCGTCCGTGTACATTGCGTGCGCGACGCGATCGGCTTCCGTTCGCGCGGTCTGTCCCGCGCCGCCGCGCCCGCGCGAGCCGGTGAGGAAGCCGCGCGCCAGCGGGCTCCAGGGGATCACGCCGACGCCTTGTTCGCGGCACAGCGGCAGCATTTCGCGCTCTTCCTCGCGATAGATCAGGTTGTAATGGTTCTGCATCGACGCGAAGCGCGCCCAACCGTGCTTTTCCTGCAGGGCGAGCGCCTTCATGAATTGCCATGCATACATGCTCGATGCGCCCACATGCAGCGCCTTGCCGGCGCGCACGACGTCGTCGAACGCCTCCAGCGTTTCTTCGAACGGCGTGTAAATGTCGAAGCGGTGCATCTGATAGAGGTCGACGTAATCGAGGCCGAGGCGCTTGAGCGAGTCGTCGATGGCGTGGCGGATGTGCTTGCGCGACAGGCCGCGCTGATTGGGCTGTCCGCCCATCGGAAAATAGACCTTCGTGGCGACGACGATCTCATCGCGCTTGAGGCCGAGCTCGCGGATGGCGCGCCCGAGAATGCTTTCGCTTGCGCCGAAGGAATAGACGTCGGCGGTGTCGAAGAAATTGATCCCGAGCTCGACGGCGGCCTTGATGTGGCCCTGCGCCTCGGCCTCTCCCAGCACCCAGCCCGCCCAGCGCGGATCGCCGTACGACATCATGCCGAGGCACACTCGCGAGACCTTCAACCCGGTGCGCCCCAGGCTCACATATTCCATCGCGTGTCCTCCCTGATTGCGGCCAATAGGCCACGGGCGCATGGCGCCGCCAAGGCGTCCGTGCAGGGAGGGTCTGACAAATTAGGCGAAAAACGTCAATTCGTTTCTTGGGCGTCGCGGGCGGGCGCACCCGTCGCCTCCGCCTCGCGCGCGAGGGCGTCCATTGTTGGGGGTAGGGCGGCGCGGAATTGGGGGCCGAACTGGGCGGCCCAAAGCGGCGCGAGCGGCCCTTCGAAGGAGACGTCGTGGCGGATGCGCGTCGGGTCGACGCCCACGATCGACCGGCGCACGATCAGCCGCGCCAGCGGCAGCTCGGTCGCGAAGGCGTAGTGCGACGGTGGGGCGTATTCCAGCACCTCGAACGCCGCTGGCGGTCCTGACAGGGGTGTGATCGCGCCGGTCGCGCCGACCTGCATGGGTCCCTCCAGCGTCGCGCCCTTCAGGCCGCGATCCCAGCGCGCCCAGCTCGCCGCATCGGACCACAACGCCCAGATCGCCTCCGGCGGCGCGCTGGTTTCGACCTCGTGGCGAAAGGCGGCGTTGTCGCCCGCGGCGAGGGGGCCTGCCGGCGGCGCCGGCGCGCACGCCTGAAGGGCCCCGGACAGGGCCGCCGCAGCGCCCGCCATCTTGATCCGACTCATTGCGCCCTCCATTATGAATGAAGTTCATTCAGTAATCGGTAAGGTAGCCTGGCCATGCCCAAAGGCAAGCGCCGATCGCCGCAACGTCCGCCCGGCGCGGGCCGCATCGCCCCGGCGCCGAACGCGCGCGTCAGCCGCCCGGCGCGGGTGATCGATCCCGCCGCCAAGCGCGCGGCCGTCCTCGACGCCGGCGAGCGCCTCTTCGCCGCCGGCGGGTTTGCTGCGACCACCATGGCCGACATCGCCGCCGAAGCAGGCGTCGCCGTGGGCACGCTCTATCGCTTCTTTCCCGACAAGGCGTCGCTCCTGGCGGCGCTGCATGCGCGCCTGGAGGATCGGTTCATCGCGGCGATGACGCGCGGCTGGCGCGCCGCCGCGGATCCGCGCGAAGCCTTCGCGCCGATGATCGAAGCGCTGTTCGACGAAGCGGAGCGCGCGCGCGCCGCCATGCCGCTCTATGCGATGACGCGCGACAGCGTCAGCGCCGCCGATTTCACGCCTGGCGCGCGCATGATCGCCGCGATTGGCGCGCTTTACGAGGAAGGCTGCGCCCGCGGCGCCTATCATCGCCATGAGCCGCGCATCGCCGCCGCGATCGCGCACGGCATGGTGGATGGCGCCATGCGCGCCTGGATGACGGGGTCTGAGACGCGCGCCGCGGTCGGCGCTGCGCTGAACATGCTGTTCGTGCGCGCTTTTGCGACGCCGGCGTCTGGACCGTAAACGCTTAGCCCTTGAGCGCGTCGCTCAGCAGACGCAGCATGCGTTCGTTGCCGGCGATCACCGCGCCGGTCTGCATGAAATCGCCGCCGTCGACTTCGCGCGCAAAGCCGCCCGCCTCGCGCACGAGAACGGCTCCGGCGGCGAAATCCCATGGCGACAGGCCGCGCTCCCAGAAGCCGTCGACGCGCCCGGCGGCGACATAAGCAAGGTCGAGCGCGGCCGAGCCGAAACGGCGCACCCCGGCCGTCGCCGCCATCACGCGCCCCAATTCCGCGAGCGCCTTGTCATGGCCCGGCTTGCCGCGAAACGGCAGGCCGGTGGCGATGACGGCGTCATTGAGCTCGGTGCGCGCGGCCACGCGCAGACGGCGATCATTGAGATAGGCGCCGGCGCCTTTTTCCGCCCAGAACAGCTCATCCTTGATGACGTCATAGACGACGCCGGCGACCAAGGCGCCTTCGCGCTCGAGCGCGATCGAGATGGCGAAATGCGGCACGCCGTGCATGAAGTTCAACGTGCCGTCGAGCGGATCGACGATCCAGCGATGCGTCTTGTCGCTGCCGACGACCGCGCCGCGCTCCTCCATGAGGAAACCGTAACCCGGCCGCCCCTTGGACAATTCCTCGAACAAGGTCTTTTCGGCCTTGAGATCGGCGGCGGTGACGAAGTCGGCGGGGCCCTTGCGCGAGACCTGAAGGTTCTCAACCTCGCCGAAATCGCGCGCGAGCGCGCGACCCGTCTTGCGCGCAGCGGCGATCATCACGGTGAGCAGGGCGGAGGTCTGGGGCATGGGGCCGCGCTGCGTATCAGCGCGCCGCCCTTGCGGCAAGCGCGCGCCGCGCATTGCTCCGGACCCGGACGAGCGGCCGCGATGCCCCAAAGACGCGAATCGCGCGAAGCTGAAACTGTTGCGCGGGCGCCAAGGTTGCTACCGATCGCACGCGAAACGTGACGTTTTCATTGCCGCCAGGCGCATCGGAGCGATAGGGACACATGGTTATCGGCGATGCGGGGATGAACATGCGGTTGTTTGGCGGGCGCGGACGGCGCAATCTGCTTGCGGCTTTGGCTTTGCCGGCGCTGGGCGTGGCCGCGCTGCCGCAGGCGGCGTCGGCGCAGGACGAAGCCTCCGCCATTCCCGATATTTACGTGGTTGCGCAACGACGCAGCGAAAACCTGCAGGATGTGCCGATTTCTGTGTCGGCGGTGCCGGCGTCGCGGATCGACGACCTGCTCAGCGGCGGCGGCGACGTCTTGGCGCTCTCCGGCCGCACGCCGGGCCTCAATGTGGAGACCTCCAACGGCCGCGTGGCGCCGCGCTTCTATATCCGCGGTCTCGGCAACACCGATTTCGACATCGCCGCCTCGCAGCCGGTTTCCGTCATCATCGACGATGTCGTGATGGAGAACGTGGTCCTCAAAAGCTTCCCGATCTTCGACGTCGAACAGGTCGAAGTGCTGCGCGGCCCGCAAGGCACGCTGTTCGGCCGCAACACGCCTGCCGGCATCGTGCATTTCCGTTCAGTCATGCCGTCGGAAGATTTCAGCGCCCGCGGCGCGTTCAGTTATGGCAGCTATGGCACGGCCGCGTTCGAGGCCGGCGTCGGCGGCGCGCTGACCGAAGGGGTTGCGGCGCGCGGCTCGGTGATGGTGCGCCGGCGCGACGATTGGATCGACAACCGCTTCTCCGGACAGAACGATGCGCTGGGCGGCTATGACGACATCGCCGGACGCTTTCAGCTTCTGTTCACGCCGACGGAAGATTTGAGCGCGCTGGTCAATGTCCACGGCCGCTCGGTGGAGGGGACCTCGACGCTGTTCCGCGCCAACGTCTTCACCACCGGCAGCAACGACCTGAACGGCAATTTCGATCGCGACAGCGTGTCGTACAATCAGGGCGGCGGCAACAATCAGGACTATGACCAGTTCGGCGGATCGGTGCGCCTCACTTATGACGTCGGCGGCGTGACGATCACCTCGATCACGGCGTACGAGACCGCCGACGGCGTCTCGCGTGGCGACATCGATGGCGGCGTCGCGGGCGTCGGCCCGGGCTTCATCCCATTCGATTCCGACACGCAGGATTCGGTCGACGATCTCGACCAGTTCACCCAGGAAGTGCGCGTGGCCGGCGCCAACGGCGCGTTGAATTGGCAGGTCGGGGCGTATTATTTCGACAGCGATCTCACCGTCACCACGGTGGGCCCGCTGGGCTTTCCGCCGTCGACGACGCTCAACCACACCAACGAATCCTGGGCCGTGTTCGGCCAGGCGAGCTATGAAGTCTCCTCTGCGCTGACGCTGACGGGCGGGCTGCGCTACACGGACGACGAGAAGGAATTGCGCGGCGTCGCCGCGCCAGTCCCGTTTGCGCCGGTGTCGCTGTCGGGCGACCATCTGAGCTGGGATTTGAGCGCAGTCTATGCGCTCAACAGCGATGTGAACCTCTACGCCCGCGTCGCCGACGGCTTCCGCGCGCCAACCATTCAGGGCCGCGACGTGGCGTTCTTCGCCGCGCCGTCGACGGCGTCGGAGGAAACCATCCTGTCCTATGAGGCGGGCGTGAAATCCGATCTGCTGAACGGGCGCGCGCGCCTCAATGCGTCGGTCTTCTACTACACGGTCGAGGACCAGCAATTCAGCGCCATCGGCGGCGCCTCGAACTTCACCCAATTGGTGAACGCCGAAGAGGGCGAGGCCTATGGCGTCGAAATCGAGGGCGAATGGGCGGTCACGGACAATCTGTTCCTGACGCTCGCCTATGGTTACGCCAACACCGAGATCAAGGACGCCAACCTCGTGGTCGCGCCCTGCGGCTCGGGACAATGCACGGTCACCGATCCGCTCGACGGCGCGGGCTTTGCGCGGATCAACGGCAATCCGTTCCCCAACGCGCCGGAATACACGCTCGACTTCACCGCGCGCTACGAGCACCCGCTCGCCAGCGGCGCGCGCGTGTTCGCCGCCACCGACTGGACCGTGCGCGGACCGCTGAACTTCTTCCTCTATGAACCGATCGAGTATCAGACCGACGCGCAATACGAGGGCGGTCTCCAGATCGGTTATGTGACGCCTGGCGAGCGCTACGAGTTTGCGCTGTTCGGGCGCAACATCACCGATGAAGAAAACGCGCTCGGCGGCATCGATTTCAACAACAATACCGGCTTTGTGAACGAGCCGCGCATCATCGGCCTCTCGCTGCGCATGAAGACCAATTAGCGCGGCCGCATTCGCTGAACCCTGACCGCTGGGCCCTCGCGAAAGCGAGGGCCCAACCTTGTTCGCGCAAACACTGGCGTTACGCTAAGGCGCTGCCGCGTGCAGGGCGGCGCGGGTGGCGTCGTCGGCGGGGAACAGCAGCTCCAGGCGCAGATCGCGCACGGTGACGTCTTCGCTGGTGCCGAAATGCGCCACCGCGGTTAGGAAGCGCAGCAAACCCGCCGGACTGCGAACGACAAGCGGAACAAGCGGGCTGCGCTGCGCCGCGCGCGCGGGCCGCAAACCCTGCGCGGCGCGCGCAAGGTCGCGCAATTGCGCGGCATGAATAGGATCGGGGCCGGCCTCCAGCGCCTCGAGGCGGATGCGGCCCTCCATCTCGAGCAGCACTTCGGGCAGATTGTCGATCGCGGCGGCGGCGGCGTCCTGTGTCAGCATGCGAATGACGTTCATCGCGCCCTCGCCGTCATGCAGCGACGCCAGCAGCGCGCGCGCGCTGTCATTGGCGTCGAGGATGGTCCAGTAGCGGTCGCACACCAGCGCCGGATAGGGCGCGTGGCGGCGCATCATCTCGTCCAGCATCGCGCGGAACGGCGCGAGGCTTTCCGCGTCAAGCGGCGTTGCGGGAAAGGCGGCGGCGAAGCCGGCCTTGGCGAGCATGGCGTTGCGCGCGCCGCGCGGCAGCATCAGCGCCTCGGCCAGGCGATGGGTCATCTCACGGCTCGGCTGCGCGCGGCCGGTTTCCAGAAACGACAAATGCCGCGCGGAGATGTCGATCGACAGAGCCAGCTCGAGCTGGCTCATGCCGCGCGCGCGGCGCCATTCGCGCAGCATGGCGGGAAAGCCGCCGTCCGCGGCCTGGAGCGAATGCAGGCTCATGGCGCACGATCGCGCATGCGCGCACGGCTTGTCCATTACCTCGCGCGTCATTGCAGCGCTTACCTGCGCGCCGTCATGGTGGCGGGCACAGCAAGGAGGTCGCAATCATGACGGGCTTTTGGAAAACCTGGATGCAGGTGTGGTGCTGGGCGGTGCTCGGATTCGGCGCGGTGCTGGCGGTCGCGGTGTTTCCCGCCGCCGATGCGGGCGCCAAGCTGTTCTATGATCTCGTGCATTGGCCGCTCGACGGTCAATCGTCCTTCGTGGAGGAGACGCGCTTCACCGTCAGCATTCTGGGCTGCGTCACCATCGGCTGGGCGATGACGATGCTCACCTGCGTCGCCGCCGCCGATGCGCTGGGCGCGCCGGTGTGGCGGGGTTTCGCCGCCGCGATCGGCACATGGTGGGCGATCGACAGCGTCGCCTCGATCCTCGCCGGCGTGCCCGGCAATGCGGTGTCGAACACCGTCATTTTCGCGCTGTACCTCGCGCCGATCCTCGGCTCCGGCGTGCTGCGCGCGCCTGCGCCGCGTGCGGCTTAACGCCTAGAGCCTGATCGTCCGAGATCGAATCAATCTCGGACGTGAATCAGGCTCTAAAGTTGGGAATTGGAGCGTGATGGCCGCCAAAACCGGTTTCCACTTTTGGCTATCACGCTCTAACGCGCGCGCCGCCAGGTCGAGCCCGCGGGGCCGTCCATGACGATTATCCCGCGGGCGTCGAGTTCGCCGCGCAGGCGATCGGCTTCGGCGAAATTCTTCGCCGCGCGCGCCGCCAGACGCGCCGCCACGAGCGCTTCGATTTCGGCGTCGTCAGCGCCGGCGCCTTTGAACCAGATCTCGGGATCGTCCTGCAGCAAGCCGATCAGCGCGCCCGCCGCGCGCAGCGCGCCTTTCGCGTCCGCGCGCGCGGCGTCGTTCGTCGCGGTGTTCAGCTGCGTCGCCAGCGCGAACAATTCGGCCATCGCGCGCGGCGTGTTGAGATCGTCGTGCAGCGCTTCAAGGAACGCATCCGGCGCTGGCGCGTCGGCGGCCTTGACGTCGCCGGCGCGCTGCAGCGCGCCATAGAGGCGATCGAGACTCGCTTTGGCTTGCTCAAGGAGCGCGTCGGTCCAATCGAGCGGCGCGCGATACTGCGCCGACAACAGCGCCCAGCGCAGCGTCTCCCCGCGATGGCCCGCCGCCAGCAGGTCATGCACGGTGACGATGTTGCCGAGGCTCTTGGACATCTTCTCCGACGCCATCGTGAGAAAGCCGTTGTGCAGCCAATAGCGCGCCAACGTCACGCCGTTGGCGGTTTCGCTCTGCGCGATTTCGTTCTCGTGATGGGGAAAGATCAGGTCGTGTCCGCCGGCATGGATGTCGATCGTCGGCCCCAGGATGTCGGCGATCATGGCCGAGCATTCGAGATGCCAGCCGGGCCGGCCGGGCCCATAGGGGCTGTCCCAGGCCGGCTCGCCGGGCTTGGCGGCCTTCCACAAGGCGAAGTCGGCAGGATCGCGCTTGTCGTCTTCGCCCTCGACGCGGGCGCCGGCGCGCAAGTCTTCCTGTGCGCGCTTCGAGAGGCGTCCATAGTCGGCGTCGGCGGCGACGGAGAAATAGACGCCGCTGCCTGTGCGATACGCGCCGCCCTTGGCGACCAGCCGATCGATCAGATCGAGCATCGCGGCGATAGTTTCGGTGGCGGCGGGCTCATAGGTCGGCGTCAGCACGTTCAGCGCCGCCATGTCGCTGCGATAGATCGCGGCGTAGCGCGCCGTCAGCGCGGCCATGGGTTCGCCGGTCTCGTTGGCCTTGGCGATGATCTTGTCGTCGATGTCGGTGATGTTGCGCGCATAGTGAACAGCGGTCTCGCCGTAGGCATGGCGCAGCAGGCGGTAGAGCACGTCGAACGCCACCGCGGGCCGCGCATTGCCGATATGGGCGTGGTTGTAAACGGTGGGGCCGCACACATACATCGTGACGCGTGCAGGGTCGGCGGGCGCAAACGGCCGTTTGGCGCGGGTCATGGTGTCGTAAAGGGAAAGCTGCATGCGTGCGGTCCGAAAGAGCGCATTGGGGCGCGAGGGGGTGCGTCGGCGCGGCGAGCCGTGTTACGCTGTATCGACGCGGCTCAGCGGTCGCGGCCACGTCTTAAGGGTTTTGCAGGATGGATGGAATGGCGAAGGCGGGCGCCGCGGGCGGAACACAGGCTGATCGCCCCACGCGCGAGGAGGCAAAGGCCGCGGTGCGCACGCTCTTGGCCTGGGCGGGGGACGACCCCACGCGCGAGGGTCTGCGCGACACCCCCGATCGCGTGGTCGACGCCTATGAGGAATGGTTCTCCGGCTACGACAAGGATCCGGTCGACGAATTGTCCCGCGTGTTCGACGATGTCGGCGGCTATGACGACATCGTCATGCTCAAGAACATCGAGGTCGAGAGCCATTGCGAGCACCATATCGCGCCCTTCATCGGCAAGGCGTTCGTCGCCTATTACCCCACCGATAAAGTGGTCGGCATCTCGAAGATCGCGCGCGTTGTGGAAATTTTCGCCAAGCGCCTGCAGACGCAGGAAACCATGACCGCGCAGGTCTGCGATGCGATCGTCGGCGCGCTCAATCCCGCCGGCGTCGCCGTGCTGATCGACGCCGAGCATCAATGCATGTCCACGCGCGGCATTCACCACAAGGACGTGACGACCGTGACGACGCAATTCAGCGGCGTCTTCAAGGACAATCCCGCGCTGCAGGACCGCTTTCTAAAGCTTGCGGGCTATGGCTGAGCCCGACATCGAAACCACCTTGCGGCTTCAGCCGCGCTTCGACGCCGCCGGCCTGATCGCCGCAGTCGCGCAGGACGCCGAGACCGGCGAGGTCCTGATGCTGGCCTGGATGAACGCCGAGGCGCTGCGGCTCACGCTGGAGACCGGGCAAGCGACCTATTGGTCGCGCTCACGCGGCACGCTGTGGCGCAAGGGCGAGGAGAGCGGCCACACGCAGGCGGTCGTCGAGGTGCGCGTCGATTGCGATCAGGATGCGGTGCTGCTGCGCGTGCGCCAGACGGGCGCGGCCTGCCACACCGGCGCGCGCTCGTGCTTCTACCGCGCTGCATCGTTTGATGGGACGCTGACGCGCGTCGGGTAGCGAGCGCCGTCGCCCCCTCCGTCGCCTTCGGCGACACCTCCCCCGTTTCACGGGGGAGAAAAGAGCGCGCGAGTTTCGCAACTATTTTCCTCCCCCGCGCGCGGGGGAGGTGTCGCCGCAGGCGACGGAGGGGGGGCGCTAAAGCTGCGCGCTGTCGTCGATCAGCTGGTTCATCGCTTCCGCCGGCGCGCCGTCGCAACACGGCCCGCCGACAGGCTTGGCCGGCACGCCGGCGACCGTGCAGCGCGCCGGCACGGAGTGCAGCACAACCGAACCGGATGCGATGCGCGCCTCTTCGCCGACCTCGATATTGCCGAGCACTTTCGCGCCGGCGCCGATCAGCACGCCGCGGCGGATTTTCGGGTGGCGATCCTCGCGCTGCTTGCCGGTGCCGCCGAGCGTCACGGAATGCAGCATCGAGACGTCATCCTCGACCACGGCGGTTTCGCCGATGACGATGCCGTGCGCGTGATCGATGAACACGCCGGCGCCGACCTGCGCTGCGGGATGGATGTCGACGGCGAACAATTCGGAAATGCGGCTCTGCAGGTGATAGGCGAAAATCTTGCGCTCCTGCCCCCACAGCCAATGCGCGATGCGATAAGCCTGAAGGCCGGCATAGCCTTTGTAATACAGGAACGGCTGCAGATAGGTCGTGCAGGCGGGGTCGCGCTCGCGCACGACGCGCATGTCGCGCTCGGCGCGCCGCGCGATGGCCGGATCGGCCGCAAACGCTTCGTTGCACACTTCCCGCAACTGCAAGGGGCTCATGTCGCCCGCCGCCAGCTTCGAGGCCAGGTGGTAGGACAGCGCGTCCTCGATGCGGTCGTGGTGCAGGATGGCGGCGTGGAGATAAGAGGCGAGACCAGGCTCCTCCGCGGCCGCCTGCATCGCCTCGATGCGCAATTGCGCCCAGACGCCGCCCGAGGCCTCGAACACGCGGGGCTTGGGATCTGCGCTCATGGTCGGCCTCCGCTGGTGGTGCGCTCAAGCATCGCCGCCGCCAGCGCCGCCGGCAGCAACCCCTCTGACGCCATGTGGTAGGCGCGCCATAGCGCCGCAACCGTCATCGCGTCGGTTATTTTTCCCGCCGCCGCCCAGTCGAGACAGGCGCGGAACGGCGCCCAGGCGCCCGCCAGCACTTCGGTCTCCTCCGGCGCGGCGGGACCGTCCTCAAGGTCGTACGCGAGATAGAGCACGGCGGTTTCGTCGGTCAGCGAATTGGACAGGTCGAGCCGGCCGATCTCGATCAGGGCGCCTGCGGCCAGGCCGGTCTCTTCCTGAAGCTCGCGCCGGGCGCAGGCTTCCGGCGCTTCGCCGGGCTCGGCGCCGCCTTCCGGCATCTCCCAGGAATAGCGCGCCAGCGGAAAGCGCCATTGCCCCACCAGGCGCACGCGTCCGCGCGCATCGATCGGCAAGACGCCGACGGCCGTGCGGCGAATGCGGATGACGCCATAGGCGCCGTCCTTGCCGGCGGGATTGACGACGTCATGGGTTTCGACGCGGAACCAGTCATTGGCGAAGGCTTCGCGCTTCGCCTTGATGCGCCACGGATTGGCGCCGCTCCAATCGAGATCGTCCTCGCTGGCGGTCATGCGGTCTCCTGGCGGATGCGAAGGGTTTCGCGGGCTCGGGGCTTCCTATAGCACAGTGCGCATGGCCGACCGCTTCGATCCGTTTTCGCGTCCGCTGGTACCCCAGCGCGGCTTCGATGCGCTCGCGATCGGCGAAGAATTCCCGTGCCCGGCGCGCACCATCACCGAAGCGCACTTCGCGGCCTTCCAAATGCTCAGCGGCGACAACCACCCGATTCACTATGATCGGCCCTATTGCGAAGCGGCCGGCCATCGCGATTTGCTCGCGCACGGCCTGCACGTGCTGACGCTGACGGCCGCCGGCGCGGGGCTTTTCCCGCACGTCATCGGCGCAGACCTTATCGGCTTCGTCGAAGTCCAGGCGCGTTTTCTGAAGGCCGTCTATCCCGGCGACACGCTCTATCCGCTGCTGCAGATCACCGCGCTTGAACGCCAGCGCACGACCGGGATCGTGCGCATGCGCGCGACGATCCACAATCAAGCGAACGCGCTGGTTCTGGACGGATCGCACGCCTATCTCGTGCGCTTGTCGGGATCGACCGCGCCGAAAGGACACGCCGCATGACGATCGACGCCGCCAAAGTCCCGCCGCCGCCGGCGGAGGACGCGCCGCTGCAGGGCGCGCGCGAGTCCCTCGAAACGCTGACGCTCTTGGCGCAGCGTCGCTCGACGAAGGCGATGCTGCTGGGCGAGCCGGGCCCGACCGACGCGCAGATCGATGCGCTGCTTCGGCTCGCCGCGCGCACGCCCGACCATGGCAAGCTCGCGCCGTGGCGCTTCGTGGTGATCGCCGGCGCCGCGCGCGCGCGGCTCGGCGCCAATCTCGCCGCCGTCATCGCCGCCGATGCGGGCGTCGATTCCGGCCGGCTCGAGATCGAGCGCAACCGCTTCATGCACGCGCCAACCTGCGTGATGGTGGTCTCCACCGCCGCGCCGCATCCGAAGATTCCGGAATGGGAGCAGCAATTGTCCGCCGGGGCGGCGTGCTTCAATCTGCTCGTCGCCGCGCACGCGATGGGCTTTGCGGGATGCTGGCTCACCGAATGGCCGGCCTATGATCCGCGTGCGCGCATGGCGTTGGGCCTGAAGGACGGCGAGCGTGTCGCCGGCTTCGTGCATCTCGGCAGCCCGACGCAACATGTCGGCGAACGCGCGCGTCCTGATTGGAAAACGCGCGTTTCACGGATGTAGAGCCCAAGCGATTGCGCTCTATTCGCTGATCGTGAGCGGCGATAGCGGGCCGACGCCGCCGTCCGCGTCCGCAGCGATGACGAAGGCCTGCGCGCGGGTGGTCTGATAATCCTTCGTCGCCACTGTCGATACGGCGATGAATTCCGCCTTGGCCTGGCGGCGTTCGAGCGTCAACGCCAGAAAGCCGCGCTGGGTCTGATCCGTCCAGGAGACGGCGGGATTGCGCGCCTGCACGGCGGCGGCGAAATCCACGCCCGCTTGCGCGAAGAGATCGCCGGGCGACGGCGATGTGATCGATGTCGCGCCAAGCTCGATGGCGGCGCGCGCATCGCCGGCGTTCAGCGTATTGGCCCAGGCGGCGTGCGAGTCTCCCGTCAGCACCAGCGCGTTGAGGCCCAATTGCCGGAACAGCGCCAGAAGCCGCGTGCGCTGCGCGGGATAGCCGTCCCAGGAATCGGTGGAGAGCGGCAGGGGAAAGCGCGTCATCTGCATCAGCCGCGCTGCGCCCGCTTGCGCGCGTTCCGCCGCCTCGATCGCTTCGCGCGGCGCGCCGCTGAGATTGGGCGCGGTGATCGGGGCCATCAAGGTCTGATTGCCGATCACTTGCCAAATCACGCCTTGGTTCTTGGATTGCGAAAGCGTCTCGCTCAGCCACGTCCATTGGCCTGCGCCCAGCATGGCGCGCGCGGGATCGTTGAGCGCAGCATTCAAGCGCGCGAGGTCGGGAATGAAGCGCAGGCCCTCGGGCGGATTGGCGGGGCTTTGCAGCGCGGCCTGCACGCGCGCCCAATCGAACACCGGCTTCAACTCGCCATTGATCTCTTCATAGGGCAGCGGCAGCACGCGCACGTTCGGGCCATAGCTCGGCGCCGGCGCGATGGCGCGCGGTGCGTTCGGGCTCGTGAAATCCCATGGCGTTTGATAAACCGGCAGCTCGGTCGCGTAATCGAGCGGCTTGGAGCGCGTCATGAGCCGCGTCTCGAGCATCGCCAACGTCGCCAGATCGCCGAATTGAAAACTGCGATAGATCGCTTCGCGCGGCTTGCCGGGATCGGGGTCGCGGATCGGCATCCATTCGAAATAGGCCTGCAGCGCCGCCGCCTTGCGATCGGCCCAGGCGCCTTCGCTTTGCTGATGATTTTCCGCCCCGCCATACCAGCTGTCGTTGGCGGTCTCGTGATCGTCCCAGGCGACGATCCAGGGGTGCGCCGCGTGCGCGGCCTGCAATTCCGGCTCGGCTTTGTATTGAGCGTGGCGCTGACGATAATCGGCGAGCGAAAGGCATTCGACGTCCGGCTGCGGGATGCGCCCGAGTGCTACGCCCGCATCGCCGCCAAAACCGGAGAGGCCGTATTCGTAGATGTAGTCGCCGAGATGCACGACGATATCGACATCCTCGCGCTGCGCGATCGCTTCATAGGCGTTGAAGAAGCCATGCGGATGCGACGCGCATGACGCCACCGCCAGCGTCAGCCGATTGAGCCGTCCTTCCGGCAGCGTGCGCGTGCGGCCCACCGGCGAATCCTGATCGCCGGCGCGGAAGCCGTAGAAATAGGGCGCGCCGGCCCGCAGGCCCTGCACGTCGATCTTCACGGTGTAGTCGCGCTCGGGCGTGGTGGTGAACACATCGGATTGCACGACTTCGGTAAGCGCGCGGTTGCGCGCCACGATCCAGCGCACCGGCACCGGCCCTTCGGTTTGCGGGGTCACGCGCGTCCAGATGACGACGCGGTCGATGCCGGGGTCGCCGCTCGCCACGCCGTGGGCGAACCGCACCTGCCCCAGATAGCGCGGCGCTTCCGGCTTTTCCGCGCAAGCCGCAGCGGACGCCGCAGCAAGAGTGGCGAGCGCGCCGCGGCGCGTGATGGCTTTCGTCATAGGGTCCCCAAAAAACTCACTGCACTGAATAGGTCCCCAACGGCTCGCTTATAGTGGGATTGCGTGCAGAGAAAAACGTTGGAAATAAGTAGTACATCCCGCGCATCATTTAATCCGGTGCACATGTAGCTTCGCGCCTGTCGTTTGATTTTCGGCAAGAGCCAACTTGTCACGCAACATTATGAGCACTCTCGTGACTTTGACCCAGAATGCGGTATGCGAATCGATTGCCCAAATCTCAGCGAGCGTAAGCATTCGAGAACCAAACTCTGGTTTTCCGGTCGCAGCGTGCCGACTCGCAAATATGCGCATGATAGGGGACACAAAACCTGTAAGCGCTTGGAATTCACAGATGCAGAACATAATAGCGCCGAATTGCCGACTCTTATCTTCCCGTGATGTGGGGATCGCATCGGGCTTGCCTGCATGCTTCAAGTAGTTTGCAGTGTTCTCATTGAATTCACGCCAAAAGCATCCCGCGTTGGCGCCAACTTCTACACAGGTGTCAGAAATCGCTTTTGAAGCTGATCGATTATTCCGCTTGTTTAGGTCTCGCAATATTTGCGATGCCGGCGCTGCGAGGGTATGAACAACGATGTAGTTGCTGCAGTAAAGATACGCTCTGATCGCGGCCTCAATCTGTTGTCGCGCAATTTCAATTTTTGAGGGTGATATATCATCATAAAATTTGTACATTTCCACTATCCTCACCCTGCAGGTTTAAATGGAATATTCGTCAAGTATTTTGTTAAACGCGCGCACCGCCGCCGCGGGGCCCTCGGGGTGGCGCCACACGCCGGCCGAGACGGCGAGAAAATCCGCCCCCGCTTGCGCAAGATCTGGCGCCCGCTCCACCGTAATGCCGCCGATGGCGACGCAAGGGATCTCCATCAGCTCCTGCCACCAGGTCAAAAGCTCCGGTTGCGCCCAATGCTTGGTCGCTTTGGTGTCGGTGGGGAAGAAGGCGCCGAAGGCGACGTAATCGGCGCCGGCTTCGGCCGCCTCCATCGCGAGATGGCGGCTGTCGTGGCAGGTCACGCCGATCTGTTTGTCGGGGCCGAGAAGTTTTCGCGCCTCGGCATAGGACGCGTCCTCCTGGCCGATATGCACGCCATCGGCGCCGACGCGGGCGGCCAGATCGGGGCGATCATTGAGGATGAAGGCCGCGCCCGCGCGCTGCACGATCGGCAGGAGCCGCTCCGCCGCCGCCAGGATCGGACCGTCGGACACATCCTTCATGCGCAGCTGCACCGCCGCGACATCGCCGGCGTCGAGCGCATGGGCGAGCTCGGCCGCGAACCCTTCGAGGGCGAAGCGCGGCGGGGTGATCAGGTAAAGGCGTGTGCGAACCGGCATAGCCTTGCTTGAGCGCGACGCCCTCATCGGGTCAAGCCGCTCGCGCGGCTAAGCGCCCAAGCGATTGATCGGCAGCTTGAGGTAGATTGCGCCATCGCTTTCGGGCGGCGGCAGCGCCCCTGCGCGGATGTTCACTTGCAGCGCAGGCAGGATCAAGGTTGGAGCCTGCAGCGTCGCGTCCCGAGCCTGGCGCATGGTGACGAACGCGGCTTCGTCCACGCCGTCGCGGACATGGACGTTTCGCGCGCGCTGTTCTGCGACGGTCGTCTCCCAGGTCGGCTCTGCGCGATCCGCCGAGGGATAATCGTGCCCCACGAACAGGCGCGTATTGGGCGGAAGATTGAGGATGCGCCGGATGGACCGGTAGAGCGTCGCCGCGTCGCCGCCAGGAAAATCTGCGCGCGCGGTGCCGTAATCCGGCATGAACAACGTATCGCCGACGAACGCCGCGTCGCCGATCAGGTACGTGACGCACGCGGGCGTGTGGCCGGGCGTATGCAGCACGCGGGCTTCGAGCGCGCCGATAGGAAATGTTTCTCCGTCCTGGAACAGTGCGTCAAAGACGGCCCCGTCCGAGGTGACGTCGTCGGCGTGGAACATCGGCGCGAAAGTGCGTTGCACCTCAGTGATCCGCGCGCCAGCGCCGATCCGAGCGCCGGTTTTTCGGCGCACGAAATCGCTGGCCGAGAGGTGGTCGGCGTGGGCGTGGGTCTCCAACGTCCAGACCACCTTGGCGCCCAGGCTCGCGGCATGGTCGAGCGCCCTGTCGACGGACCAGGTCGCGAGACGCCCCGCCTTGGGATCGAAATCGAGAACCGGATCGATCAAGGCGGCCTGACGGGTCGCCGGATCGACGGTGAGATAGGTCACCGTGCCGGTGGGCGGGTCGAAAAAGGCGTGAACCTGGGTCATGGGCGTCTCCTTGCCGCCAATATATTAGGTATTGCTAAATTAGCAATAGTTGATATATGGGGCGCATGATTGATCTCGCTCCCGCTCAACTCGCCGCTTTCGAGGCCGGCGCGGCCGCCGCAACGGCGATGCTGAAGGCGCTCGCCAATGAACGGCGACTGATGATCCTGTGCCAGCTGGGCGCCGGCGAATTGAGCGTCGGTGCGCTTCAGGCCAGGCTCGGGATGTCGCAATCGGCGCTGTCGCAGCATCTGAGCGTGCTGCGCGAGGAGGGCGTCGTGGCGACGCGGCGCGCAGGGCAGACGATCCATTACCGCATCGCCGACCCAGCGGCGGTGCGCATCATCGCCACTCTGATCGAGATTTATTGCCCGGAGAAGAAAGCATAGCCATGCTCGCCAAACTTGATCCCCACACGATCGCACACCGTCTTCGCGCCGGCGCGCTGACGCTGATCGACATTCGCGAGCCTGACGAATATGCGCGCGAACACATCCCAGGTGCGGTGTCCGTGCCGCTGTCGCGCATCGAGCAGGCGGATCTCATCGTCGATCCGCAAAAGGGTGCAGCGTTTCACTGCAAATCCGGCATGCGCACGACTGCGCAGTGCGCGCGGCTCGCTGCCCGCGTCGAAGGCGAGGCCTTCATGATGGAGGGTGGGCTCGAGGCCTGGAAGGCGGCCGGCCTTCCCATCGCGTCCGATGCGAAAGCGCCGCTCGAACTTAATCGTCAAGTGCAGATCGCCGCGGGCGCGATGATTGCTGCAGGAGCCGCATTGGCGCTCGTGGCCCACCCTGCGTTCGCATTCGCGCCCTTGGCGCTCGGCGCCGGTCTTGTGTTCGCCGGGGTCAGCGGCTGGTGTGGCTTGGCGAAGGCGCTTGCGCTGGCGCCGTGGAACCGACGCGCCGCGTGATGGACCTCACCGCCGCCGCCATCGTCGCAGCGCTCGCGAGCGGGGCGCTGGTCGGCGCTTTGCTTGCTGCGTTCGGCGGCGGCGGATCGGTGTTGGCCGCGCCCTTGCTGCTCTATGCCGTCGGCGTACCCCAACCCCATGTCGCGATCGGCACGGCGAGTGCGGCGGTCGCCGCCAACGCCGCCTTCAATCTGCTCGGCCATTGGCGCGGCGGTCGCGTAAAGTGGCCGTGCGCCATCACGTTCGCGGTCGCCGGCGTGATCGGCTCCCTGCTGGGGGCGACGCTGGCGAAAGCCATTCCCGGCGAATCTTTGCTCTTGGCGTTCGCCTTCGCGATGGCCGCGATCGCGCTGTCGATGCTGCGCCGTCCGCGCGACGAGGGCGATCCCCATGTGCGCATCACCGCCCGGCTGATGGCGCGTCTGACGCCGCTTGGTCTTGCGACTGGGTTCGCTGCGGGATTTTTCGGCGTCGGCGGCGGGTTTTTGATCGTGCCGGGCCTGATGCTGGCGACCGGCATGACGATGGCGAACGCCACCGCGTCTTCGCTCGTCTCTGTGGCGCTGTTCGGCGCGGCGACGGCGACGAGCTATGGCGTCTCGGGCTTGGTGGATTGGCGCCTGAGCGCGCTGCTGCTTGCAGGCGGCGTCGTCGGCGGCCTCGCCGGGCTTAGGCTCGCGCAAGCCTTAGGCTCACGCGCGCTCATCGCCCGCCGCGGCTTTGCGCTGATGGTTCTCGCCGTCGCGATTTTTGTCGGCGTGCGCGTAGCGGGCCTTTCGTGAGGCCTACTCTGCCGCGATCCGCGTGACGCCGATCTTCGGGTTCAGTTCGCCCTTGGCGTAGCGCTTGGCCATCGCCGACATCGGCAAGGGCTTGATCTTGGAGGCCCAGCCTTCGGCGCCGAATTCCTGGAAGCGCTGTTTGCACACTTTGCGCATCGCTTCCTTGGCCGGCTTGAGATAGGCGCGCGGATCGAATTCCTTCGGGTTTTCTGCAAACACTTTGCGGATCGCGCCGGTGATCGCCATGCGATTGTCGGTATCAATATTGATCTTGCGCACGCCGTGCTTGATGCCGCGCTGGATTTCTTCGACCGGCACGCCCCAGGTCTGCGGCATCTGCCCGCCATACTGGTTGATGATGTCCTGCAGGTCCTGCGGCACGGAGGAGGAGCCGTGCATCACAAGGTGCGTGTTCGGCAGCCGGCGGTGAATCTCTTCGATCACGTGCATCGCCAGCACGTCGCCGTCGGGGCGGCGCGAGAATTTATAGGCGCCGTGCGAGGTGCCCATCGCGATCGCCAGCGCGTCGACATGCGTGCGCTCGACGAAATCGACCGCCTGGTCGGGATCGGTGAGCAGCTGCGAGTGGTCGAGCACGCCCTCGGCGCCATGGCCGTCTTCCGCTTCGCCCGTGCCCGTTTCGAGAGAGCCCAGCACGCCCAGCTCGCCTTCTACCGATGCGCCCACCCAATGGGCGAGATCGACCACGCGGCGCGTCACGTCGACATTGTAGTCGTAGTTCGCCGGGGTCTTGGCGTCCTCCATCAGGGAGCCGTCCATCATCACGGACGTGAAGCCGTATTGGATGGCGGTGGCGCAGGTCGCAGGGCTGTTGCCGTGATCCTGGTGCATGCAGATCGGGATGTGGGGGTAGAGCTCGGCCAGCGCGTCGATCAGGTGCTTGAGCACCACGTCGTTGGCGTAGTTCCGGGCGCCGCGGCTGGCCTGGATGATCACCGGGGCGTTGACCTCGTCGGCCGCCTCCAGGATAGCGAGGCCCTGTTCCATATTGTTGATGTTGTAGGCGGGCAGGCCGTAATCGTGCTCGGCGGCGTGGTCGAGCAACTGCCGCAAAGTGATGCGCGCCATGGAAATCCCTCCGATCCCAAACGTCTCAAACAGAAGCTGGTCTTTGGCCAGGACCTAGCATTACGCGCCCGACATTCAAAGGCTGGGCCTGACACGGCGAGGGCCCGTTGCGCGCCCCTGCCGGGGCCTCCTAGGGTTTGCCCGGGCCGCCGCTCAGGGGGAGAAGATGACGTTGCGAGTATGGCTGGGCGCGCTGCTCGCCTTGACCGTCTGCGCCTGCGCGAGGCCGCCAATGCCCAGCTATGATGTCGAGGAACGCTCCATCGCCGACCTTCAGGCGGCGATGACGTCGGGCGAGGTGACGGCGGAGGCGCTGGTTCAGGCCTATCTGGCGCGGATCGCGGCGCTGGATGACGCGGGGCCGACGCTCAATGCCGTGATCGCGGTCAACCCGAACGCCCTGGCGGACGCCCGCGCGCTGGACGCCGAGCGCGCCGAGGGGCGCCTGCGCGGCCCCCTCCACGGCGTGCCGGTGTTGATCAAGGACAACATCGAGACGCGCGATCCCATGGCCACGACCGCCGGATCGCTCGCCCTGACCCAAAATGTCACAGGCCGGGATTCGCCGTTGGTCGCGCGCCTGCGCGCCGCCGGCGCCGTCATTCTGGGCAAAACCAATCTCTCGGAATGGGCCAATATTCGCGACCCCAATTCGGTGAGCGGGTGGAGCGCGGTCGGCGGGCTGACGCGCAACCCTTACGCGCTCGACCGCAACGCGTGCGGCTCGTCGTCGGGCTCCGGCGCGGCGATCGCGGCGAGCCTCGCGGCTGTCGCGATCGGCACCGAGACGGACGGTTCGATCGTGTGTCCGTCCTCCGTCGGCGGCCTGGTGGGGATCAAGCCGACCGTGGGACTGGTGTCGCGCACGCACGTGATCCCGATCAGCCATTCGCAGGACACGCCCGGCCCGATGGGGCGCAGCGTGGCCGACGTCGCGGTCGTTCTGAGCGCAATTGCAGGAAGCGATCCCGCGGACGCGGCCACGGCGCAAGCCGACGCGCGCCGCGTCGATTACGCCGCCGAGCTGAACGCCGACGCGCTGCGCGGCCGGCGCATCGGCGTGCTGCGCTTCAACGCTGGCTTCGACGCGCGCGTCGATGCGCGCTTCGCGGCGGCGCTTGATGTGATGCGCGCCGCCGGCGCCGAGATCGTCGAGATCACGGAGCGGCCCGCCGCGCTCGCCGGCCTCGGCCGCGACGAGCTGACGATTTTGTTGGCGGAATTGAAAACCGATCTCGACGCTTATCTCACCACGACGCCGGCTGCGGTGACGACGCGTACGCTGGCCGACGTGATCGCCTTCAACGCGGCGACGCCGGCGGAGACGGCGCTGTTCGGCCAGGCTTTCTTCGAACAGGCGCAGGCCACGCAGGGCGTCGACGATCCCGCCTATCGCGACGCAGTCGCGCGGGCGCAAAGCTCGGCCGCGCGAGCGCTCGACGCGCTCATGGCGGACAACCGCGTCGATGCGCTCGTCGCGCCGACCATGGGCCCGGCCTGGACGATCGACGTGCTCTTGGGCGATCACTTCGTCGGCGGCGGCGCCAGCCAATTGCCGGCGGTGTCGGGTTATCCGCACGTCACCGTGCCGATGGGCCTCGTCGGCGGCCTGCCGGTGGGGCTGTCGTTCATCGGCGAGGCGTGGTCGGAAGCGAAGCTGTTGAGCTTAGCGTATGCCTATGAACAGCGCGCCCGCATCCGCACCCCGCCGACCTATGTGCGCACGATAGAGGAGAGCGAACCGTTCGCTGCGGCGGTGCGCGGGGGTGGCTAGGCCGCTATTCCGCTGGGCGCCCGGCCGCGCGCTCCGCCGCTTGGCGCTCGCGCTTCCAGCGACGCTCGTCCGCTCGTCCGCCAAGCCAAACCATCAGCGCGAACGCGAGCAGGGCCGCCGATACGGTCAGGAATACAGGCCAACTCACGCTCAGTCCTCCAACGTCGCCAGCAAGCGAAGCGCTTGCCTATGCAGTATATAACCAATCAGCCCCGACAAAACGACCTT
Organism: Hyphomonadaceae bacterium; assembly: GCA_033764725.1. Classification (GTDB taxonomy): domain Bacteria; phylum Pseudomonadota; class Alphaproteobacteria; order Caulobacterales; family Aquidulcibacteraceae; genus RI-43. The sequence continues at coordinate 74,907 of JANRIR010000084.1, read as the reverse complement.
GATCGCCGCTTCGACTGTCATTTCACCGATGACGATCGGTTGGACGAAACCTACTGCTCCAAAAGCAATGCCGATCGCATTGAAGGTGTTCGCCCGCAACTTGCGCTGCTCATTGCGTCCCGCCTTTCCGGTTGACCCGATCATCCCCGCAGAGCCTCCACGCCCGGCAGCGGTTTGCCTTCCATCCATTCCAGGAACGCGCCGCCGGCGGTGCTCACGAAGGTGAAATCATCGGCCACGCCGGCGTGATTGAGCGCAGCGACCGTGTCGCCGCCGCCGGCGACCGCCGTCAGCTTGCCGTTCTTGGCGCGCGCAGCGGCATGGCGCGCGGCGGCGACGGTGCCGTGATCGAAGGGCGGGGTTTCGAACACGCCGAGCGGGCCGTTCCAGATCAGCGTGTTGGATTCGTCCATCGCGCGGGTGAGGCGGGCGATGGTTTCCGGACCGGCGTCGAGGATGCGTTCGTCGTGATCGATCTCCCCCAGACCGCGCACGAAGGCGGGCGCGCGCGCATCGAGCTTCTCGGCCACGATGGTGTCGATCGGCAGCAACAATTCGCATTTGTGCTTGCCGGCGAGCTTCATGATCTCGCGCGCGGTTTCCGCGAGGTCTTTCTCGCAATAGGAGGCGCCGACTTCCCATCCTTGCGCGAAGAGGAAAGTATTGGCCATGCCGCCGCCGATGGCGAGCTTGTCGAGCTTGGCGACGAGGTTCTTCAGAAGATCGAGCTTGGTCGACACTTTCGATCCGCCGACGATGCCGAGAACCGGCCGGCGCGGATTGCCGAGCGCGGCGTCGAGCGCGTCGAGTTCGGCCTCCATGCTCTTGCCGGCATAGGCTGGCAGCATGTGCGCCACGCCTTCGGTCGATGCGTGCGCGCGATGCGCGGCGGAGAAGGCGTCGTTGACGTAAAGATCGCCCAGCGCGGCGATGTCGGCGGCGAGCGCTGCGTCATTGGCTTCTTCGCCGGCGTGAAAGCGGGTGTTCTCCAAAAGGATCACGCCGCCCTCCGGCAGCGCCGCAATCGCTGCTGTCGCCGTCGGCCCGATGCAATCGTCCGCGAACGCCACCGGCGCGCCGAGAAGCGCAGCCAAGGGCGCGACCACAGGCTGAAGCGACATCGACGGCACGCGCTTGCCTTTGGGGCGGTCGAAATGCGCCAGCAGCACGATCTTCGCGCCTGCCTTGCGCAGCGTTTCGATCGTCGGCAGCGCGGCGCGCAGGCGGGTGTCGTCGCTGACCTTTCCTTCATGCATGGGCACGTTGAAATCAACGCGCACCAGTGCGCGCTTGCCCTTGAGGTCTGCGTTCTCCAGTCGGCGAAAACTCATGCGCCCGCCCCCGTCATAAAGTCCCGCTTGCCGAGATCGACGCCGTTATGGCGCAGGATGGCGTAGGCGGCAGTTGTGTGAAACCAGAAATTCGGCAGCGCGAAACGGAACAGATAGTCCTGCCCGTTCATGGTGGCCGTCACGTCAGGCCCCATGCGCACGACAAGGGTGCGCGCGCCGGCGCCCTCAAGTTCTGTTGGCGCAACGCTTTCAACGATCGCGATCGCGCGCGCGATGCGGGCGCGATGGTCGGCGATGGTTTTCTCCACGTCGGGAAAATCCGGCGGATCACGCTGGGCGAGGCGGCACATTGCGTTCTTGGCGAAAGCGGTAGCGAGCGCCATCTGCCCCGACAGCGGCAGCATGTCGGGGGCCAGCCGCGCCGCGAGCAGCGTTTCGGCGTCGAAGGATTTCGCCGCCGCGTGCGCCTGCGCCTTGTCGAGCCAGTGCGTCAGATTGTTCAGGTATTGCAGAAATGTCGGCGCGGACGCCGCATGGAGGCTGACGCTGCTCATTGTCCCATCCTTCCGATCGATGCGCCGAGCGCATAGGCGATCGCGTTGAAAAGCCCGATCAGTCCGAGGCTGATTGCGGCAAGCGCGACGCGCCGTCCGGGGGCGGCGTTCGCCAGGCTGCGCCGGCGGGTGACCGCCCAGTAGCCGCCATGCGCGATCAAGATCGCCGCCAGCATCCAGATCGGAAGACCGGTCGCGCCGACGACGCCCGCGGCGGCCGGAAATCCGATATCGGCGATCGCCGCCGGGATGTTCGGCCTGCGCGCGGGCATCGCGCGTGCGTCAGATCAGCTTCGCCAGCGCCACAGCCGTATCGGCCATGCGGTTCGAGAAGCCCCATTCATTGTCGTACCAGGAAAGGATCGACGCCATGCGGCCTTCCATCACCTTGGTCTGATCCATGTGGAAGATCGACGAGTGCGGATCGTGGTTGAAGTCCATCGAGACGTTCGGCGCGTTGGTGTAGCCGAGCACGCCCTTGAGCGGTCCATCGGCGGCGGCCTTGATCGCGGCGTTGATCTCCTTCGCGTCCGTCGCGCGCTTGGCGATGAATTTGAAGTCCACCACCGAGACGTTCGGCGTCGGCACGCGCACGGAGATGCCGTCGAGCTTGCCCTTCAGTTCGGGAATGACGAGGCCGATCGCTTTCGCCGCGCCGGTCGAGGTCGGGATCATGTTCAACGCCGCGGCGCGGGCGCGATAGAGATCCTTGTGCATCTGGTCCAGCGTCGGCTGGTCGTTGGTGTAGGAATGGATCGTCGTCATCATGCCGTGATCGATGCCGATCGCGTCATGCAGCACCTTGACCACCGGCGCGAGGCAATTGGTGGTGCACGAGGCGTTGGAGATGACGATGTGTTCCTTCGTCAGCTGCGCGTGGTTGACGCCGTAGACCACCGTGAAGTCCGCGCCGTCGGCGGGGGCGGAGACGATCACGCGCTTGGCGCCGGCCTCGAGGTGCGCGGCCGCCTTGTCGCGCGCGGTGAAGATGCCGGTGCATTCGAGCGCGATGTCGACGCCGAGATCCTTGTGCGGCAGCTCCGCCGGGCTGCGGATGGCGGTGACCTTGATCGCCTTGCCGTTCACCACGATGGCGTCGCCGTCGATCGCGACCTGGCCGGGGAAGCGGCCATGCACGCTGTCGAACCGCAGCAAATGCGCGTTGGTCTCGACCGGGCCGAGATCGTTGATGGCGACCACCTCGATGTCGGTGCGCCCGGCCTCGACGATGGCGCGCAGGACGTTCCTGCCGATCCGCCCGAACCCGTTGATGGCAACCCGCACCGTCATCGTCCGCTCCTTCCGCGCCCTGCATGGATAATCTGTCAGGTCTCCTACAAGTTCGGCGCCGCACGGTCCAGGCGAGGCGCCCCCCGCGGGCGGGCGCCAGGGTTGCGCTGCTGCGCGAGTCGCTTTGTGATTCACCTTCAGGAGACCTGTGCAAAAGGCGTTGAACCCCCTCATCGCCCCGGACAGGCGGAGCCTGATCAGGGGCCCATGTTCAAAGCCTATGAAAACATGGGCCCCGGTTCTCGCTTCCCGCGAGACCGGGGCGATGGAGTGGTAGGTATCGCGTGTTTTGCAGGCGCCTCTTCAGGGAGAAGCGACACGATGCATGACGCTCTTTGGACGCCCGATCGCGCCGGCCGGCTCAACGCAGCCCTCGACACCTTGGAAAAGACCCTCGACGACTTGAACGAGGGCTGGGTGACTCTGCTCGACGGCGAAAGCGGCCTGTTCGACAGCCCCGAAACCCTGGCCCAGGCGCACATCGCCGCCCGCGCCAGCGCCCAGCTCGTGCAGGCGCTGACCGCGCTGCGCGCCGCCGCACAGGCCGAAATCGCGGCCTGACCGCGCGGCTTGCGGGCGCCCCGGGCGGCCCTTAGATTCGGCTCGGGCGGCTTCTGCGGCGTGCGAGAGGTTTCAATCCCCGAGACCGTACATTCTCTCTCGGGAGTTGGCTCTGCCCCGGATCGTTCCCGGAAACGGGGGCGGACAGGGCATCTGGCGCCCACCTAGCTTGCTAGGGTCCGAGCGGATGATATGCCTCCACCGGCGCATGCGGGGCCGCCCAACCAGCGCTGATCTGGCATGACCGACGAAAAGACCGCGTTGCGCGCGGCGCTCGAACGTCGCCGCGCAGAGGCTGCGCGTGCAGACGCCGCAGAAGCGCTTGCACGCATCGGCCTCAAAGGCCTCGGCGTCGCGCCGGGCGTGGTGGTCGCCGGCTACGTCGCGTTTCGCAGCGAAATCGACCCCGCGCCGCTGCTGGCCGGCCTTGCCGCGGCGGGCGTTCGCTTGGCTTTGCCGCGCACCCCGCCGCGCGGGTCGCCGGCGCCGTTGACGTTTCACCTGTGGGCCCCGGACAGCCCGCTGGCGCGCGGCGCCTTCGGCGTGCTGGAGCCGCTCGCCGACGCGCGGATCGTCACGCCCGACGTGGTGCTCGCTCCGCTTTTGGGGTTCGATCGCCAAGGACGGCGGCTGGGCTACGGCCAGGGCCATTATGATCGCACGCTCGCCGCGCTGCGGGCGCAGCGGGCGACGCGTTTCATCGGCGTGGCGTATGCGGCGCAGGAGGTCGATGCGCTGCCGGAGGAGGCGCACGATGTCCGTCTCGACGCCGTGTTGACGGAGCGTGGGCTCGTCGCCTGCGGTCGATGACGCAACGTCCGGGCGATTTGCCGGGCGCGCGCCGAGTGCGCTACAAGCCCGCCCTTTCGCAACCAGCCCGAGCGAACCGTCCATGGCCGGTCATTCCAAATTCGCCAACATCATGCACCGCAAGGGCGCGCAGGATAAGCGTCGCGCCCAGGCGTTCACCAAGCTCGCGCGGGAAATCCAGGCGGCGGTGAAGCTCGGCGGCGCCGATCCGAACGGCAATCCGCGGCTCTATCGCGCGATCGCGGCGGCGCGCGCGCAATCCATGCCGAAGGAGAACATCCAGCGCGCCGTCGATCGCGGCTCAGGCGCCGGCGGCGAGGATCTGGTCGAGATCCGCTATGAGGGCTTCGGCCCCGGCGGCGTGGGCGTCATCGTCGAGTGCCTGACCGACAATCGCAACCGCACCGCCGGCGACGTGCGCTCCGCCTTCGCCAAGAACGGCGGCAATCTCGGCGAGACCAATTCGGTGTCCTATGCGTGGAGCCGCGTCGGCGAGGTGCGCTATCCCGCCGCCGTCGCCGACGAGGCCGCGATGCTGGAAGCCGCGATCGAAGCCGGCGCGGAGGATTGCCAGATCGAGGGCGACGAACACGTCGTCACCTGCGCTGCGGATGATCTCGCCGAGGTGTCGTCGGCGCTTGCCAAACGCTTCGGCGACGCGAGCGCGGCGAAATTCGTTTGGCGCCCGCAGATTTCGATTCCGATCGAGGGCGACGCTGCGGAATCGCTGGTCAAGCTGATCTCCTATCTCGACGATCTCGACGACGTGCAGACAGTGTATGCGAACTACGAAATGACCGACGCGGAAATGGAGCGGCTGTCGTGAAGCGAGCGCTGCTTGCGCTTGCGCTTTCCTGCGCGGCGCAGGACGCGGCGGCGCAACCGATGCAGCCCGAAAATGCGAGCGACGGACAGGCGCAGTGGCTCGAACGTCCGCAGGGCGAAGACTTCGTGCGCACCTATCCCACCGATGCGCTTGCGCACGGCCTCGAGGGACGTGTCGCCCTTGAGTGCCGCGTCGTCGCCGGCGGCAAGGCGGCTTGCGGGGTGTCGCAGGAGTTTCCGCCAGGTTGGGGTTTCGGCCGAGGCGCGCTGGACATTTCGCCGACATTTCGACTCGCGGAAACTTTGAGCGACGGGCGCCCCGCGATCGGCGCCGTCGTGCGGACCACGATCAGCTATCGTCAACACAGTCGTGAGGATTTTGGCCCCGAGATCGGCGATGCGACGACGACCGTGATCTGGCGTGCAGCGCCGTCTGCATCGGACTATGCGCTGGCGCAACCGGAAGGGTCGTGGGCCGCCGGCGGCCTCGCGCTGCTGCGCTGCGTCGTCGCCGACGACGGCCGGTTTCAACGCTGCGGCGTGGTGCGCGAAGAGCCTGAGGAGCGCGGCGTCGGCGCTGCCGCGATGCGCTTGTCGCCGGGCTTTCAGGTCGCGATGGACGAGACTGGCCTCTCCGCAGACGACGAGGTCGCGTTTTTCATCTCGTGGCTCGGTATTTGGCCGTGAGGTCAGCGGCGCGCGCCGTCAGCCGGGCGCCGCGATCGCCAAGCGTGCGAGCAGCGCCATGGCGCCGAGCACGACCGCCGCTGCGCTCAGAGCGCTCATCGCGATGAACTCAGCGGGACGGAAGGCGGATTTCGACTTGGCGCGGCGGGGTCGTTTCGCCTGCGGCGTCAGCTCGACGAAGGCCACATCGATCGTCGCCGCGCCGCCCTGGCGCGCGCGGTCGCGCGGCGATGGATCGGGCAGGGCGCGCAAGCGAATCGTCTTCTGTCGAGCCATGAACGGCAGCTTACACTGAATCGCGGCGCGTTTGAGGCTCCGCGCCGCATGGACATCACGCGCGCGGCGCAGCATCAGTGGGCGCGTTGAGCAGGGATCGCATCATGCAAGGCCAGTTGGTCGTCGTCTTCGGCGGGTCGGGCTTCATCGGCGAGCACGTCGTGCGCGCGCTGGCCAAGCAAGGCGCGCGGGTGCGCGTGCCGACGCGCCGGCCGCATCTGGCGCAGCATCTGCGTCCGCTCGGCGATGTCGGCCAAATCCACCTGATGCAGGCGAACGTGCGCTTCCCCGACTCGGTCGCGCGCGCGCTCGAGGGGGCCGACGCGGTCGTGAACCTGATCGGCCTGTTGTATGAGACCGGCCGCCAGACGTTCGACGACGTCCAGGCCGAAGGCGCCCGCCGCATCGCGGAAGCCGCCAAGGCTGCGGGGATCAAGCGCTTTGTGCACGTGTCCGCCATCGGCGCCGATCCGGCGGGCAAGGCGAAATACGCACGCACGAAAGCGGCGGCCGAAGCGGCGGTGCGCGCAGCGATTCCCGAAGCGGCCATCCTGCGCCCCTCGATCGTGTTCGGTCCCGGCGACGGCTTCTTCAACCGCTTCGGCGAGATGGCCACGATCGCGCCGGCGCTGCCGCTCATCGGCGGCAAGACGCGCTTCCAGCCCGTGTTCGTCGGCGACGTGGCGGAGGCCGTCGTGCAGGCGCTGACGCGGCCCGACGCGCAGAGCCGCACCTTCGAACTCGGCGGGCCGCGCGTCTATACGATGAAGGACTTGCTGCGCTATATTTTGCAGGAAACGCAACGATCGCGCGCGCTCGCGCCGATTCCGTTCTTCGCGGCGCAGCCGATGGGCGCCGCGTTCGAGACGCTGTTCAAGATCCCGCTGCTCGGCGCGCCGCCGCTCACCGCCGATCAGGTGAAGCTGTTGAAACGCGACAATATCGTGAGCCCTGGCGCGCTCGGCTTCGCCGACCTCGGCGTGACGGAGCTGGAGACGGTGGAATCCATCGTGCCGACCTATCTCTGGCGCTTCCGCCCGTACGGGCAGTTTCAGACGAAGGCGCCCGCCGTTTAGCCCGCATCGACCAGGGCCGAGCTGTAAGGGGCAAGCCTCGCTGCGAACGAGGCCGCTTACGTCCCGCCGTACTGCATCCAGGCCAATATCGCGGCGCCCGCCGCGATGCGGTACCAGGCGAAGGGCGCAAAGCCCACGCGCGTGACGAAGTCCAGAAACGGTTTCACGACCGCCAGCGCCGACAGAAACGCCGCGACGAAACCGACCGCGATCACCGCGATGCGATCGGACGTGATCTCGTCGCGCACTTCCATGAATTCGTAGATGAATGCGGCGAACATCGTCGGCATCGCGAGGAAGAACGAAAACTCCGCGGCCGCGCGGCGATTGAGGCCGAGCAGCAGGCCGCCGAAGATCGTCGCGCCCGAACGCGACACGCCGGGGATCATCGCGATCGCCTGCATGAAGCCGACGCCGACGGCGCGCCAGATCGGCGTCTCGGCGGCGTCCTGCACGGTCGGCGTCGGCGCGAAGCGCTCGATGGCCAGCATTGCGGCGCCGCCGATGATCAGCGCCCAGGCGATGACGCCGAGGCTCTCGTAGAGCACGCTCTTCACGTAATCGGCGGCGAAGAGCCCGATCACCACCGCCGGGAGGAAGGCCAGGAAAAGCATCAGCGCGAAGCGCCGCGCCTCGGGCTTGGTCGGCAGTCCGGTGATCGTGTCGAGGATGCGCTGGCGATAGAGCCACATCACCGCCAGGATCGAGCCGAGCTGGATCATCACGGTGAAGGCCCCGCCCGGATCGTCGAAATCCAGGAGCCGGGCGCCAAGCAGGAGGTGGCCGGTCGACGAGACCGGCAGAAACTCGGTCAGCCCCTGGAGCGCGCCCAGCAGGGCCGCCTTCACAAGCGTTGCGATGTCCAATCCGCGTCCCCCGTTTGCGCGCCGAGCTATAGGCGGCGCCGCGTTCGCAGGCAAAGGGCCTCTATAAAGGCAGTAAAACTGTCCTATTATGGTGATTTTGCTTGTTCGGGCGATGCTACGCGGGTACCAGCAGCCGACACCTTGAACCCGTTGACCGGACCTCCGCCCCATGGCCGAACGCATGTTGAAATTCGTGACGGCGCCGAGCCAGCCGCCCGAAAAGCGCGAGGCAGCGGAGCGGCGTGAGGACTTCTCTGAAATTTATAGAGAATTTCTGCTGCGCAAGGCCGAGGAGCAAGCGGCGCGCTGCTCGCAGTGTGGCGTTCCGTTTTGTCAGTCTCACTGCCCTTTACAGAACAATATTCCGGACTGGCTGCGCCTGACGGCCGAAGGCCGGCTCCAGGAGGCCTACGACGTTTCCGCCGCCACGAACGCCATGCCGGAGGTGTGCGGCCGCATCTGCCCACAAGACAGGCTGTGCGAGGGCAATTGCGTCATCGAACAATCCGGCCACGGCACGGTGACGATCGGCGCGGTGGAGAAATTCCTCACCGAAACCGCCTGGGCCAATGGCTGGGTCGCCCCGATCCGGCCGCCGCGGGAGCGGTCGGAGAGCGTCGGGATCATCGGGGCCGGACCTGCGGGTCTCGCGGCCGCGGCCCGTCTGCGCGCGCGCGGCTATCAGGTGGCGATCTATGATCGCTATGACCGCGTCGGCGGGCTTTTGATTTACGGAATTCCCAATTTCAAACTGGAGAAAGAGGTCGTTGCGCGGCGCGAACGGCATCTGCGCGACAGCGGCGTTGCTTTCAGGCTGAATTGCGAGATCGGCGTCGATCTCGGCTTCGACGATTTGCGCGCGCAGCATGACGCAGTGCTGATCGCTACGGGTGTCTATCGCGCGCGCGATCTCGGCGACGTTCCGGGGCCGACCAAGCACGCCCTGCCGGCGATGGATTTCCTCACCGCTGCGAACCGCGTCGGTCTCGGCGATTCCGTACCGGCGTTCGACAGCGGCGCGCTCAACGCCAAGGGCAAGCGCGTCGTCGTCATCGGCGGCGGCGACACCGCGATGGATTGCGTGCGAACCGCCGTGCGTCAGGACGCCAAGAGCGTCACGTGCCTTTATCGGCGCGACCGGGAGAATATGCCCGGCTCGTTGCGCGAGGTCGGCCATGCGGAGGAGGAGGGCGTTGTGTTCGAATGGCTCGCCGCGCCGCGCGAAATGCTGGGCACGGCGCGCAAGCTTTCCGGCGTCGGCGCCACGCGCATGCGGCTCGGCGCACCAGACGCTGGCGGACGACGCGCGCCCGAGCCGGTTCCCGGCGGCGCGTTCGTCGCTCCGGCCGACATGGTGATCCTCGCGCTCGGCTTCGAGCCGGAGGATTTGCCCGAGCGCTTCGCGCGCAGCGACCTCAAAACCACCCGCTGGGGCACGCTGCGGACCAACGTCAAAACCATGCAGACCAGTCTGCCGGGCGTCTATGCGGCCGGCGACATCGTGCGCGGCGCCTCGCTTGTGGTGTGGGCGATCCGCGACGGCGTCGACGCGGCGGACGCCATCCATGCGGACTTGAAGGAGCGCGCGGCGTCGAGCGCGATCGCGGCGGAGTGAGGCGGGGTCATGACGGACTCCTTTGACGGACGCTGCCTGTGTGGAGACGTGCGCTTTGCGGCGAAGGGCGATCTCGTCGCCGTGCAATGCTGTCACTGCCGGGATTGCGCGCGATGGGCCGGCGGCGCGCAGATTTCCGCGATGTATGCGGAGGGCTTCGATATCGACGGCCCGGTGCGCTGGTACAAGAGCTCCGACTGGGGCGAGCGCGGCGTGTGCGCACGGTGCGGCGCGGCGCTGTTCTGGCGCATGCTGGACCAGTCCATGATCAACGCGGCCACAGGCGCTTTCGATGGTCAGACACGATTCAAACGCATCGACGAGCACATCTATGTCGACTCGAAACCCGCCCATTACGATTTCGCCGACGACGCCCCGCGCTTGACCGCTGCGGAAGTCCGCGCACGCTATGGAAACCCCGATGACCTGTGAAATCGAACGCTACCTCATCGAGCGCGCGCGACTGGAGCGCGAAGGGCTTTATCGCATCGAGGACGAGCGCGACGCCTGCGGCGTCGGCCTCATCGTCGCCATCGACGGCAAGCCGCGGCGCGAGGTCGTCACCATGGCGATCCAGGCGCTGAAATCGGTGTGGCACCGCGGCGCCGTCGACGCCGACGGCAAGACTGGCGACGGCGCCGGCATCCTGATCGATGCGCCGCAGGATTTCTTCCGCGAAGTCGTCGCCCGCACTGGGCACACGCCGCAGCCGGGGCCGATTTTCGTCGGCCAGGTTTTTCTGCCGCGCAACGATTTCGGCGCCCAGGAGCGCGCGCGCACGATCGTGGAAAGCGAAATCCTGCGCAGCGGCTTTGTGCTGTACAGCTGGCGCCAGGTGCCTGTGGACATTTCCACGATCGGCGACAAGGCGATCGCCACGCGTCCGGAAATCGAACAGGTGCTGTTCTTCGATCCGCAAGGGCGCGCAGAAGAGGAGGTCGACCGCGACCTCTTCATCTGCCGCCGCCGCATGGAGAACCGCGCGCTCGCCGCTAATCTCAGCGAGTTTTACGTCTGCTCGTTGTCGGCGCAGACCTTAATCTACAAAGGCATGTTCCTCGCCGAGCAGATCGACGCCTTCTATCCCGATCTCAAGGATGAGCGCTTCATCTCTTCGGTTGCGATCTATCACCAGCGCTATTCCACCAACACGTTCCCGCAATGGCGCCTCGCCCAGCCTTTCCGCATGCTCGCCCACAATGGCGAGATCAATACGCTGAAGGGCAACATCAATTGGATGAAGAGCCATGAAATTCGAATGGCCTCCGATGCGTTCGGCCGCGCGCAAGAGGATGTGAAGCCGATCATCCAGCCCGGCGGATCGGATTCCGCTGCGCTCGACAACGCCTTCGAGGTTTTGGTGCGCGCCGGCCGAGCGGCGCCGATGGCCAAGGCGCTGCTGGCGCCGGAAGCCTGGGCCAAGGCGACGACGATGAAGCCGAGCCATCGCGCGCTCTACGCCTATTGCAACGCGGTGATGGAGCCATGGGATGGGCCGGCCGCGCTCGCCATGTTCGACGGTCGCTGGGCGGTGGCGGGGATGGATCGCAACGGCCTGCGCCCGATGCGCTACGCCATCACCAAGGGCGGCATTCTCGTGGTCGGTTCCGAAACGGGCATGTGCGCGGTGCCCAACCGCGACATTCTCGAACGCGGCCGCATCGGCGCGGGCCGCATGATCGCGGTCGACACCCATGAAGGCCGCCTCTTGCACCACGACGAGATTGTCGATGACCTCGCCGCCGCACACCCTTACGAGGCTTGGCTCGAAAACGTCATCGATCTTGACGAAACGCTGCGCGGCCCGGAGCCGCGCCTGTTCGCCGAACGGCGCGATCTGATGCGCCGACAGCTCGCGGCGGGATTTACGCTTGAGGATTTCGAACTCCTGCTCGCGCCGATGATGGAGGACGCGAAAGAGGCCGTCGGCTCGATGGGCGACGACGCGCCGCTCGCCGTTCTGTCTGAGCATTACCGCCCGCTTTCGCATTATTTCCGGCAGAATTTCAGCCAGGTCACCAATCCGCCGATCGATCCGCTGCGCGAAGAGCGGGTGATGAGCTTGACCACACGGTTCAAAAATCTCGGAAACATTCTCGCCCAGGACGAAACCCAGACCAACGTGTTCACGCTGAACTCGCCCGTGCTGACCAACGGCATGTACGCCCGCATGGTCGATCTTTTGGGCGATGCGGTGGCGGTCATCGATTGCACGTTCGACGCGCGCAATCCCGGCCTCGGTCTGCGCGCCGCGATGGACCGGATCCGCCGCGAGGCGGAGGAGGCGGTGCTGTCGGGCCGGTCTCACATCGTGTTGACCGATGAGCGCCAGGGCCCGAACGCGGTGGCGTGTCCGATGATTCTCGCCGCGTCGGGCGTGCATGCGCATCTCACGGCGCAAGGCCTGCGCTCCTATTGTTCGATCACGGTGCGCGCGGCGGAATGCCTCGACACGCATTATTGCGCCGTTCTGATCGGTTGCGGCGCGACCACCGTGAACCCCTATCTCGCGCTCGACACGATCGCCGATCGCGCCGCGCGCGGCATCGGCGGCGTGCGCAGCGTCGAGGAGGCGGCCGACAATTACCGCAAGGCGGTGGAGGCCGGCCTCTACAAGATCATCTCCAAGATGGGGATTTCGGTCATTTCGTCTTATCGCGGCGGCTTGAATTTCGAGGCCATCGGCCTCTCGCGCGCGCTCGCGGATGAGTTCTTCCCGGGATTGACGAGCCGCATCTCCGGCATCGGCCTGCAGGGTCTGGCGCAGGAAGCGGCCGAGCTCAATGCGCGCGCCTTCGACGAAGACGTGGTGACGCTGCCGGTCGGCGGCCTGTACCGCTATCGCGCGAAGGGTGAACGCCACGCGCTCGAGGCGCAACACATCCATCAATTGCAGAAGGCGTGCGACACCGGCTCCTACGACGCCTACAAGGTCTATTCCGACGCCGTGCGCCAGCGCCGCCTCGCCGAGCCGATCCAATTGCGCGATCTGCTGGAGATCCGCGACAACACCGTGTCGATCCCCGTCGAGGAGGTCGAAAGCGTCAACGAAATTCGCAAGCGCTTCGTCACGCCCGGCATGAGCCTCGGCGCGCTGTCGCCGGAGGCGCATGGCGCGTTGAACATCGCGATGAACCGCATCGGAGCGAAATCCGTGTCGGGCGAGGGCGGCGAAGACCCAGAGCGCTATAAGCCGCTGCCCAACGGCGACAACGCCAATTCCGCGGTCAAGCAGATCGCTTCGGGCCGCTTCGGCGTCACGGCGGAATACTTGAACCAGTGCCGCGAAATCGAAATCAAGGTGGCGCAAGGCGCCAAGCCCGGCGAGGGCGGCCAATTGCCCGGGTTCAAGGTGACAGAGTTGATTGCGCGTCTGCGCCACGCCACGCCCGGCGTGATGCTGATTTCGCCGCCGCCGCACCACGACATCTACTCGATCGAGGATCTCGCGCAGCTCATCTATGATCTCAAGCAGGTCAATCCGTTCGCCAAGGTGTGCGTGAAGCTCGTTGCGCAGTCCGGCATCGGCGCAGTCGCCGCCGGCGTGGCCAAAGCGAAGGCGGACGTGATCCTGATCTCCGGCAATGTCGGCGGCACGGGCGCGAGCCCGCAGACGTCGATCAAGTATGCCGGCATTCCCTGGGAAATGGGGCTTGCGGAAGCGCATCAGGTGTTGACGCTGAATAATCTGCGCCACCGCGTCACGCTGCGCACCGATGGCGGCCTGCGCACCGGGCGCGACATCGTCGTCGCAGCGCTGCTGGGCGCGGAGGAATACGGCATCGGCACGGCGTCGCTGGTGGCGATGGGCTGCATCATGGTGCGGCAATGCCATTCCAACACCTGCCCCGTCGGCGTGTGCGTACAGGACGAGCGCCTGCGCGCGAAGTTCACCGGCACGCCCGACAAGGTCGTCAACCTGATGACCTTCATCGCCCAGGAGGTGCGCGAGCTGCTCGCCGAAATCGGCTTCCGCAGCCTCGATGAAATCATCGGCCGAACCGACCTGATCGAACAGATCAGCCGCGGCGCGGAATATCTCGACGATCTCGATCTCAATCCGCTGCTGGTGCGCGTCGACAGCCCGCACCCGCCGCGCTGCACCGTGCAGGGGCGCACTGAAGTCCCCGATACGCTGGACGCGCAAATCCTGCGCGACGGCGCGGCCTTCTTCGAGCGCGGCGAGAAGCTGCAGCTGGACTACAGCGTGCGCAACACGCACCGCGCCATCGGCGCGCGCGCATCTTCGGAAGTTGTGCGCCGCTTCGGCATGGCGGCGCTGCCGGAAGCACGCCTGCTCATCCGCCTGCAGGGCTCGGCCGGACAATCCCTCGGCGCGTTCATGGCGCAAGGGTTGGCGATCGATGTGACAGGCGATTCCAACGATTATGTCGGCAAGGGTTTGTCGGGCGGCTTGATCGCATTGCGGCCGCCGCCGGAGCTCGCCGCGCGCGCGCACGAAAACGCCATCATCGGCAACACCTGCTTGTACGGCGCCACGAGCGGAAAGCTTTTCGCGGCCGGTCTCGCCGGCGAGCGCTTCGCGGTGCGCAATTCCGGCGCGACGGCGGTGATCGAAGGCTGCGGGGCCAATGGCTGCGAATACATGACCGGTGGCGTGGTCGTGGTGCTGGGGCCGGTCGACAGCAATTTCGGCGCAGGCATGACCGGCGGCATGGCGTTCGTGCACGATCCCGAAGATGCGTTCGCCGCGCACGCCAATCCTGAATCGATCGTGTGGAATCCGATCCAGTCGGCGCATTGGGATGCGGCCCTGCGCGCGCTCGTGGTTGAGCATCATGCGCGGACCGGCTCGCTGCGGGCGCAGGCGATGCTGAACGACTGGCCCGCCGCGCGGGCGCAGTTCAAGCAGGTGACGCCGAAGGAATGGCTGACCCGTCTGGCGGCGCCGCTGGTCGATGCGGCGTCGATCGCGGCGGAATAGGAGGCGTCTTCGCGTGGCGGCGCTCTTGCCTTAAGGAGCCCGTAATGGCGCGCATCGGCCCTCTATTGTGTCATTTCGGCTTGCGCCCTCTTGGGATCGCGCTCGCCGCGGCGGCCGCGCTGTGCGGCGCAGCGACCGCGCAGGCCCGCTTGTCGGACGCAGTCGGCATGGCGCCGCCTGCGCTAACGGCGAGCCCCGCGAGGCTTGCCGACCTGGCGCTGTTTAGGCGTGACTTTCTCGATCGCGATCTGTCGTTTTCGCCGGATGCGCGCGCGGCCGCGCAGGCGCGCCTCGCCGCGCTCATCGACGCCGCCGGCGCCTTCAGCGACGCGCAGATCGAACTGGAGCTCGCGCGCATCGCCGCATTGGCCGACAACGGCCACACCAACTCGTTCCCCGCCCATCGCGCGGCGCGCTACAACCGCATCGCCTTGCGGCTTGCCCCGTTCGAGGGCGATTTCGTGGTCGTGCGCGCGCGCGGCGAGCACGCCGATCTGCTGGGCGCGACGCTGATCGGCGTCGACGGCCGCCCCTTCGATGCTACGCGCGCAGCTGCATTCGCGCTGTTCGGCGGGCCTGTGCAATGGCGCGCGACGCTGGCGCCATTTTTTTTCGAAAGTCCGGAACAAATGCACGCCGCCGGCGTCGCCGATGCGGCGGACGCCGCGACCTACGAGTTCGCCATGCCGGATGGGGTCGTCGTCAGCCGCCGCATCGCGGGCGAGCGCGGCACGCCGCTCTGGCGCGGCTATGACGCGCATCGCTGGCTCTGGCCGGAGCGCACCGCCATCGAGAACGGCGATTGGCGCACGCTGCTTCCCGTCGAACGCGCGCCTTACGCCTTCACGGAGGCGGAACGCGCATTTCGCTGGCGCGACGCGCCGGAGCTCGACGCCTTCATCATCGAGCTGCGCCAAAACCGCGATGCGCTCGGCGCCTCGATTGCGGATTTTCTTGCGCAGGCTGCGCGCGAACGCGCCTGGTCGCGCCGGCGTCATCTCATTCTCGACATGCGCTTCAACAGCGGCGGCGATCTTACCACGACGGAGCCCTATATGCGCGGCTTCGCACGCAGCGTGCGCGGCCGCATCGTCGTGCTCACCAGCGCATGGACGTTCTCCGCCGGTATCGCCTCCATCGGCTATCTCAAACAGGCCGGCGGCGACCGCGTAACGATCATCGGCGAGCCCGCGGGCGATCGGCTGCAATTCTGGGCGGAAGGGGATTTCGTCACGCTGCCGGGTCTGCAGATGCGGCTTCTGTTCGCCGACGGCTATCACGATTATCTCACCGGCTGCGCTACAGCGATCTGTCACCCTGCGGTGGAATTTCGGCCGATCGCGGTGGCCTCGATCGCGCCCGACATCGCAGCCCCCCTGACGCTTTCGGCCTATCGCGCCGGGCGGGACCCGGCGATGGAGGCGGCCGCGGCGTTTCTCGCCGGCCAGCGCTGACGCTTCGGCTTCTTTCCGCCGCCGCCGCCCTCTACATCAACGCCATGGCCATCCGCGAAAATGCCCCCGACCCGCCCGCGCGCGCCGCCGGCCAACGCCTGGCCGGCGGGTTTGCGGCCGGCCTCGTGTGCGCTGCGCTGCTCGGCGCGTGGCTGATGACCGGCTCGGTCGCAGTGCTGGGGGCGTTCGCCTTCGTTGGCGTCGGCTTGGCGACGGCCTTTGTCGGACGCGCGCCAGGACCGCGCGCTGCTGCGCTGTGGGGGCTGGCGCGCGCCGGGTTGGGGGGCGCCGCGGCGGCGATCGTGGCGGGCGTTGCGGCGCAACGCTTCGTGGCGCCGCTCGCGATCGAGGAGGCCGCCATCGGCGCGTTTGCGCTTCTGGCGGCCATCGCGGCGGCGAGCTTCGCGGCGATCGCGACGCGCGGTGATCGCACGCGCGCCAGCGCCGACGTCGGCGTGCTTCTTGTCGCCCTGGTCGGCTTCGCGCTCGGCGCGCATGGCCCATCGCCGCTGTTCGACGCCGCCGCAGGCGTGGCGATCGCGATCTGGCTTGCGCTCGCGGCCTGGGACGAAGGCAGAGCGGCCGCGCTGGTTCTGGCGACGGCGCCGCTCGACCAGGAGACGCGCGCGCGCATCGTCGCGGCCGCCCAGGACGATCCCCGCGTGCGCGCCGCGCGCATCATCGCCGACGACGACATCGTCGTCGCCGCGATCGATCTCGATCCCGCATGCCCGCTCGCTGACGCGCACGCGATCGCCGCCGAAGCGCTCGTGCGCGTGCGCGCGGCGGCGCCCGGGCGCGCCGCGATCGTCCTGCCTGCGCCATCGCGCGAAGGCGTCTCCAGTGGCGGCTGAAACGCTCAGCGCGGCGCTGCGCGCGCGTGCGGCGGCGCTCGGTTTCGATTGCATCGGCGTCGCCGACGCGCGCGCGCCCTGGCCCGCGGGTGCTGCGCTCGAACGCTTCATCGCGCTGGGCCGCCACGGAGACATGGACTGGATGGCCGCGCGCGCCGCGGAGCGGTCGCATCCCGGCGCGCTTTGGCCTGCAGCGCGCAGCGCCATCGTCGTCGGGCTCTCATACGCGCCGGATGACGATTCGCTTGCGTTCCTGGACAACAAAACGCACGGTCTGGTTTCCGCTTACGCCGCGCGCCGCGACTATCACGACGCCCTGAAGGGCAAGCTGAAGCAACTCGCCGGCTGGTTTGCAGGCGCCAGCGGCGCTGCGGTCAAGGTGTTCGTCGACACTGCGCCGCTGATGGAGAAGCCGCTGGCGCAGCGCGCAGGGATCGGCTGGCAGGGCAAGCACACCAATCTCGTGTCGCGCGCGCACGGGTCGTGGCTGTTTCTCGGCGCCATCCTCACCGACGCGGCGCTGCCCCTCGATGATGGCGAGGCCGACCATTGCGGACGCTGCACGGCCTGCCTCGACATCTGCCCGACGGCTGCGTTTCCCGCACCCTATCAGCTCGATGCGCGGCGCTGCCTCGCCTATCTGTCGATCGAGCACAAAGGCCATATCGCCGAAGAATTCCGCGCGCCGATGGGCAATCGGGTGTTCGGCTGCGACGATTGCCTCGCCGTTTGCCCGTGGAACAAGTTCGCGCAAGCTGCAAGCATCGCCGCGCGGCCGGATTTGCGCGCGCCCGATCTTGCAGACCTCGCCGCGCTCGACGATCACGCCTTTCGCGCGCGCTTCGCAGGCACGCCGGTCAAGCGCACCGGGCGGGACCGTTTCGTGCGCAATGTGATGATCGCGATCGGCAACAGCGGCGCAGCCGATCTGGCGCCTGCGGCGTCGGCGCGCCTGGCCGATGCTTCAGCCCTGGTGCGCGCGATGGCGGTTTGGGCGCTCGGCCGCCTGCTTGACGAACACGCCTTCGCGCGCCTCAAAGAGCGCTGGGCCCCGGAGGAAAGCGACGCCGCGGTGCGCCGCGAATGGGGCCGGGAGGGGCGGGCGTGAGCGAGCGGGAGGACGGCGGCCGCCTGATCGACGCCATCGCGCCCAATGCCGCCGAGCGTGCGCGCCGGGGCCGGCGCCTGCAACGCGTGCTTGATCTCGACCTGCATCGTTTGCGGCGCGACAAGCGCTTCGGCCTCGCGCTTTCGGCGCTGGGCGTTTTGACCGCCGCGATCGTGGTCGCGCCCGTTATGTGGGTGTTGATCTACGGTTTTGCGCCGGCGCCGGGGACCGTGCTGATGATGGAGCGCGCCGCCGAGGGCGAGGTGATCCAGCATCAGCCCGTGCCGATCGACGAGATATCCCCCTATATGATCCGCGCCGTGATCGCGGCGGAGGACTCCGGTTTCTGCACGCATCAGGGCTTCGATCTGGAGGCGATCCGCACCGCGATGGAGGCCAACGCAAAGGCCAAAGAACGCGGCCGGGCGCGTCTGCGCGGCGGCTCCACCATCAGTCAGCAGACGGCGAAAAATCTCTTCCTGTGGCCGGCGCGCTCCTGGGTGCGCAAAGGGCTTGAAACCTACTTTACATTTCTCATCGAGACTTTGTGGTCCAAGCGCCGGATCATGGAGCATTATCTCAACGCCATCGAATTCGGCGACGGCGTGTTCGGCGTCGAAGCGGCGGCGCAGGCGCGCTTCGGCCGCTCCGCCGCCGATCTCACGCAATTGCAGGCGGCAAGGCTCGCCGCGGTTCTGCCGAGCCCCAATCGCTGGCGCGCCGATGATCCCGGCCCTTATGTGCGACGGCGCAGCGCGCAAATTCTGCAGCGCGCGCGCGTGGTGCGCCGCGATGCGCTATCGGATTGCGTGGAGGAGGTTGCGCCGCGTTAGCCTGTGCGGCGGCGTCCCTGCGTCGGCGGCTGCAGCGGCGGCGGATAGTCGAGCAGCGGCACGCCATAGGCGCGCAGAATGACGTCGATCTCTTCCCTGTTGCGCGCGAGCGCGCCATTGAGCGCCCGCAAGGTGCGCCGATCCGAGGGGCGCACGGCCATCGCGATGTCGAACGCCATCGGCCAGGCCGGCGGATCGAACCAAGGCGTAATGGGCGACACGGTCAGCCGCACCGGCGCGCGCGTGGCGAAATAGCCCGCCGTCGGGCCCCAGACCAGCGCCATGTCGATGTCCTCGCGCACCAGCGCATCGATGATCGGCGGCCAGCCGCCGCCGCGCGCGCTGGGATCGAGAGGCGTGATGTTCGTGCGCACGCCGCGACGGAACAGCGCCGAGCGCGTCGGATCGCTGACGCGATCGTCGGCGGCGTCGGGCGTGGCGAGGCGCAGACGCAACAGGCTGGGATCGTCCAGGCTCGACACCGCATAGCCGCGATCGGTGCGCGACACGAACGTGTAGGTCGAGCGGTAATAGGGCCGCGTGGTGGCGACTTCGTCGCGCCCCGCGATGACGCCGGCGACCACGTCGCAGGAATTCGCCAACAGCGTCTGCTGCACGAACCCGCGCGAGCGCGGACGCCATTCATAGGTGATGTGGGCGCTGAGATCGCGGGCGAGCACGGTGAGGATGCGGTTCTCGAAGCCTTCCTCGCCGGCGTTGGAATAGGGCATATCGTCGGGATCGGCGCAGACGCGCAGCCAAGGCAGGCTGGTTTGCGCCGCCGCCTCGCCCAGCCCGGCGAGCGCCAAGGCGGCAAGACCGATCAGCCATCGCATGCTGCTCTCCGCGCCGTCCCGCCATCCAGCATCTCGCCCAGCTTGCGGAAGCGCAACGATCCGCGCAACCGCAATTCGCCGCGCCGCCCAGCGAACGAACATCGAACATGACGCGCAAGCAGCGGGCGCCCGCGGCGGGAATCGCAGTAGCGTGACGATGTCGATCGCGGCGTCGGGGCTTTCATGTCGATCCTCTATGATCTGGTGTTTTCCTCCCGCTGCCGGTCGACGCATCACAAGATCGCCGTCGACGCGCTGCGCCATTTGCGGAGCCCCGATGCGCCGGCGTGGCGCACGTTGTTCCTGCATCACCACGCCGCCTATCTCAAAGGCGCCAAGGCGCCCGACGACCAGTTCAAGGATTTCAAGAACCACGTTCTGCATGTGCGCGACGGCGAGTGGGGCGGCGCTATCGAGTCGGCGGAGGTGTGGCGCGCACGCACGACGCGCGCGCTGACCGCCAGCGACTGGCCGCACGCGGCGTATTGCGCCGGCGTGATGAGCCACTACATCGCCGATCCGCATCAGCCCTTTCACACCCATCAGACCGAAGAGGAGGGCGTTATCCACCGGGCGGTGGAATGGAGCTTCGCCAAATCCTATGGCGATTTCCAGAACATGCTCGAGCAGGAGCTCGGCGGCTATCCCGATATCGCGGCGGAGGACGGCGCCGATTGGCTCGCCGCGCTCATCCGCAGCGGCGCGCAGCTCAGCACGCAATCCTACGAAACCATCATCGATCATTATGATTTCGCCAAAGGCGTAAAGCAGCCCAAGGCTGGACTCGATGCGGAAATCCGCGCGCGCGTGGCGCCGCTCGTCGGCCGGGCCGTGATCGCGCTGGCGCGCGCGCTTGATCGCATCATTGCGCAATCCGGCGCGCGCCCGCCGAAACTGGGCGAAGGCGCGCAGGCCTTCTTCGTCGCGCTCGATGCGCCGATCCAGATGGTTCTGGCTCAGATCGACGATCTCGGCGAGCGCAAGCGCGTCGGCGCCATGTTTGAGGAATTCAAGCGCACCGGCAAAGTGCGCGAGACATTGCCGGAGGACGATCGCGACGTGCGCGCCTTGTATGCTGCGGAGGTTCTGCACACGCCCTTGTCGTCGCTCGACGCGAAGTGGCCGCGCGAGATCGGCACGGCGCATGTCGCAGCGAAACCGGCGCGGCGCAAACGCCCCGCGTCAACGCCGCGCGCCGCCGCAACGCCGCCGCCCCCATTGTCAACGAAGCCGCCCGCTGTCGATCCGCCGACGCCAGCGCCTTCGGCCGATCCGGAATTGGTGCTCGATCGCCCGCTGCCGAAAGAGAAAACGCCGCGCGCAGCCAAGGAAAAAGAAAAGGACGACCCGCCGACCTTCACGCTGCAAGGCGATTCTCC
This sequence comes from Hyphomonadaceae bacterium, assembly GCA_033764725.1. Taxonomy (GTDB): domain Bacteria; phylum Pseudomonadota; class Alphaproteobacteria; order Caulobacterales; family Aquidulcibacteraceae; genus RI-43. The sequence continues at coordinate 53,646 of JANRIR010000084.1, read as the reverse complement.
GGTGGAGGATGCGCCCTCGATCGGACCCAAGACCGCAAAGCGTCTCGCCGGGCTCGGCGTCCATACGGTGGCGGATCTGTTGAGCATGTCGCCGGCGACGGCGGCCGTGCTGCTTGGCGCGCGCCACATCTCGGCGCAGACGATCCACGATTGGCAATCGCAGGCCGCGCTCGCCTGCACGGTGCCGAGCATCAAGAGCCGGGAAGCGCAGGCGCTCGTGGCGTGCGGCGTGCGCGATGCGGCGGCGCTGGCGGAAGCCGATCCGGCGCAATTGATCGCCGCGCTGCACGCGTGGTGCGCCAGCGAAGCGGCGGAGCGCGCGTGGGGAGAAGCGCCTGCGCCGACGGAAGCAGATGTGGCCGAGTGGATTCGGCGGGCGAAGTCCGCACTAAAGCGTCGCGCAGCTTAACCGCCGCTAGATGCCAAGTTGCGTCAACGCCGCCGACGCCATCATCAACGGCATGCCCACGACCGTCAGCAGCGAGGCGACGATGCGCTGGCCCTTCATTTGCCGGCGCGCGCCGGCAGGGCGCGGATCGTCGCGCGGCGCAAGCGTCCATTGGCACATGAAATAAAACGCCGCCGCGAGCGCGGCGATCACGGCGCCGCCGATCGCGCCCGAAATGATCGCGCCCGCGCCCGCGGCAAGGCACAGGAACGCCAGCGCGCCATGCCCCGCCTTGATGATGTTGCGCACCATGCGGTCTGCGCGCCCTGCGTCCATGTGCTTGAACGCCACGGGCGCCACGACGAATGAGAAGAGCGCCGTCCACCCCAGCGCCATGCCGGCGAAGACGTGCGAGGCAACGAGAGCGACATCCTGGATCATGGCCGCGAGGCTATCGCGATTCGCGCCCGCCCCAGCGCTCGGCCCAGGCGTGCAGCGGCGCCAGCGCCGCGAGCAGCGCGCGGCCGTCCTCGGTGAGGGCGAAGCCGTCCTCGTCCAGCGCGACGATGCCGGCCTCGGTCAGTTCGGCCAGTCGTGCATTCAACACGCTGGGGCTGACGCCGGCCGCATCCTGAAGCGCGCGGAAGCGCCAGGCGCCGCCGTCCCGCATCTCCCACAACAGGCGCAATTGCCAGCGTCGGCTCAATAGGTCGAGTGCGGCCATGATCGGCCGTCCGGAGCGCGAGCGTCGCGATGGGCGGTTGGGCTTGGGCGTCGACATGCTATCTTTTTCGTAGCGAGGTTGGCGATGATGTGCTATGAAATCCGTAGCAACTCTGGAGCGCTCCCATCATGTCGCGACTCTCACCGCTTGACCCTCCCTATGACGAAGACACGCAGAACGCGTTCGACGCCATCATGCCGCCGGGCGTCCCGCCGCTGGTCCTGTTTCGCACGCTGGCGCGGTTTCCGCGCATCTACAAGAAGTTCCGCGCCGGCAGCCTGCTCGATCGCGGGCCGCTTTCGCTGCGGCTACGCGAAATAACCATCGACCGCACCTGCGCGCTCAATGGCTGTGCGTATGAGTGGGGCGTGCATGTCGCCTTCTTCGCGGAACGTGCGCGCCTCACGCCGGACGAGATTGCCGCGCTCGCGGGAGATGGCGTGTGCAACAGCTGGAGCGCCGCCGAACGCACCGTCATTGCTGCGTGCGACGAGTTGCATGCGACGGCACGGTTGTCCGACGCGACGTGGCGGGCGCTGGCCGCCGCGTTCGACGAGGCGCAGATCATGGAGGTCATCGCCCTGGCGGGATTCTATCGGACGGTTTCCTATTTCTGCAATGGTCTCGGCTTGCCGCCGGAGCCCTATGGCGCGCCGCTGCGGGGCGCGGCGTCGTCGCGCACGAGCGCATAGAGCGCGGTGTCGCGCATGCCCAGGTGCGTGATCCAATTGGCGCGCAAAAGGCCTTCGCGCTGAAAGCCGCAGCGTTCGAAGAGCGCGATGCTGGCGGCGTTTTCGGGATCGATGTCGGCGACGATGCGGTGATAGCCGAGCTGCGCGAAGGCATGTGCGCAGACGAGCCGCACGGCGGCGCCCATCAAGCCGCGCCCCTGCGCGCTGCGGCGCAGGATGAGACCGATCTCGGCCACGCCCTGGCGCACATGAAAAAGTCCGATGCGCCCGAGCGCTTCGCCGCCGTCCTCGGTGACCGCCCAGACGCGACCGCAGGCCATCGCCAGGGTTTCCTTGATATAGGCGTGCGTCTCCTCCACCGAGCGCAGGGCGGGAGAGGACCAGAAGCGATGCGCCGCCTCGTCGCCGTGCGCGGCGAACAGCGCGGCTGCATCGTCCGGCGTGCAGGCGCGCAGCCAGACGCGCGCGTCGCGCAGGATCGGCGCAGCGTCGTCGATCGCCATGCCTAAGCCTTGGCGCGTTCGCTGGCGCGGACCTTGACGCTTTCGCTGCGCAATTGCCCGCATGCGGCGAGGATGTCGCGCCCACGCGGCGTGCGGATGGGCGAGGCGTAACCCGCCTTGTTGAGCACGGCGGCGAAGGCCTCGATAGTGGCCCAATCGGAGCATTCATACGCCGTGCCCGGCCACGGATTGAACGGAATGAGATTGATCTTCGCCGGCACGCCCTTGAGCAGCCGCACCAGCGCCTTGGCTTCCGCAAGGCTGTCGTTCACGCCCTTCAGCATTACGTATTCGAACGTCACGCGCCGGGAATTGCCGAGGCCGGGATAGGCGCGGATCGCCGCGAACAGCTCATCCAGCGGATATTTCTTGTTCAAGGGAACAAGCGCGTTGCGCAACGGATCGTTCGTGGCGTGAAGAGAGATCGCCAGCATCGCGCCGGTGCGCGCGCCGAGCTCGGGAATGCGCGGCGCGACGCCGGCGGTGCTCACGGTGATGCGGCGGCGCGAAATCGAAATCCCGTCGCCATCCGCAATAATGTCGATGGCGGCGGCGACCTCGTCGAGATTGTAGAGCGGTTCGCCCATGCCCATGAATACGATATTGGTGAGCTGGCGGTCGCCATCGTTCAGTGGGCGCTGCGGGGTTGGCCATTCGTCGAGATCGTCGCGTGCGATCATCACCTGGGCGACGATTTCCGCGGCCGTGAGATTGCGCACGAGTTTTTGCGTGCCGGTATGGCAGAAGGTGCAATTCAACGTGCAGCCGACTTGGCTCGATACGCACAGCGCGCCGGCGCGGCCGACGCCCGGGATGAACACCATTTCGCCTTCCGCCCCCGCGGAAAAACGGATCAGCCATTTGCGTGTGCCGTCCTGGCTGATCTGGCGGGTGACGATCTCGGGACGCGCCAAGGTCGCGCTCCGCGCCAAGTCCGCGCGCAGGTCCTTGGCGATGTTGGTCATCTGCGCGAAGTCGCGCACGCCGTAATGATAGACCCAGCGCCAAATCTGGTCGGTGCGCATGCGCGCCTTGTCCGCCGGCGCGCCGATGGCGAGCAGGTGCGCGCGCAGGCCCTCCAGGCTCATGCCGGCGAGCGAAGGGACGATCGTGGAGAGGGGGGCGGGCGCTACCATCGCGGTCATATGGCGCCATCGGCTGAAGATTTCACGCCGCCGTCGCGCAGCGCGCGAAAAACGCTTGCCAAGCCCGATTTTTATATCTTACATCACATCATATAAAAAACGAACGGGCGCTCCGCCGGTTCGCCCCAGCGCCAGGAGGCGGTCAGGATGCTCGCACTACGCGATCGCGCGTCAACACGCCCCGGCGCGCAAGCAGAACAGCCCGCGCCGGCCGCCTCCGACCGCGCCCACTTCGCCGCGCTGATGCGCCGGGTGGCCGAGACCCAGGACCGCGACGCCTTCGCCGCGCTGTTCGCCTATTACGCCCCGCGCGTGAAAAGCTATCTGTTGCGCATCGGCGCAGGCGAGGCGCTCGCCGAGGAGCTGACGCAGGAGGCCATGCTCGTCGTGTGGCGCAAGGCGGCCCTGTTCGATCCCGCGCAAGCGTCTGTCTCGACATGGATTTTCCGCATCGCGCGCAACAGGCGCATCGACGCTGCGCGGCGCGACGGCAAGCCCGCCTTGAGCGCCGAAGAGCCGATGCTGGCCCCGGCCCAAACCGAAGCGCCGGACGAACGCCTCTCGGCTTTGGAGCGCGAGGACGCGGTGCGCGCCGCTCTGGCCGACCTGCCGCCCGAGCAGATCGCGCTGCTGCAGGCCGCCTTCTATGAGGGTCTGTCCCATAGTGAAATCGCCGCCCGGGAGGGACTGCCGCTCGGCACGGTGAAGTCCCGCATTCGCCTGGCGTTCGGTCGCCTTCGCGCCAAGCTCGACGGCGCCGTCTAGGCCCAGGGCCGCGCCCTCGCCCCTTGCCGGGATCGCGTTTCGCCCAATGTCACGCGCTGAGCAGGAGCGGCGCGCGCGGAATGACGAACAATGCACCGGCGCAGGCGGCCGCCGCCGCGCAGATCGCAGGCCGCCTCGAGCCGGCCTTCGCGCTGATGGCGCGCACGCACGCCGCATTGCAGGCGTCGTGCGCCGTGCAAGCGGCCGCGCAGAGCGCGGACATCGCCGCGGCGCGGCGCGGACCCGAGCTGTGCGCCGCCGTCTGGGCCTCGCAGCTGCTTGGCGAGGTGCTGGCCTTGCCGGCGCCGGTGCGCGACCTGGCGTTGCACGCGATTGGCGCGGGCGCCTGGCGCGGCGCCGGCGGTCTGGTCAGCTTCTCCCTGATCGACGGCCCTGGACCGAAGGCCGAGCTGCTGCGCATCGCGCCGGGCAAAGGCGCGCCGAGCCACACCCATGGCGGGATGGAATATACCCTCGTGCTGACCGGCGCCTTCGCCGACGCGACAGGTCGTTATGCGGCCGGCGACATCGCGGTCATGGGCCCGACGGACGCCCACCGCCCGACCGCAGAACCCGGCGCTATTTGCTACGCCCTCGCGGTGTCCGAGGCGCCGTTGAAGTTCACCGGCGCGCTGGGCGTCTTGCAGAAATTTTGGAAGCACTAAGAGGGCGCGGACGCGCTAGGCCTCCCACGCCGGCACGTCGCTCCAGCGCACGCGCGGGCCCAAGGCTTCGAACGCGGCGCGCGTCAGGTAGTGCACCCGCGGCTGATAGGCGCCGAGCAGGCCCGTGCCCCGATTGTTGCGCCACATGCGATCGGCGTCGAAATCCGGATGCGCCCAATCGCCGTGCGGGCCGACTTTCGCGGGCGTCGGCGCATTCGGCGCCGTCCATTCCGGGCCGACGGTCAGCCAGCGCAACGTCCAGGACACTTTCGGCGCCGCGCCCCAATCCACCCAGGTGACGCCGGCCTCAGCGCGCGCATTGGTCGGACGATCCTGCGCGCGCGACAGCGCGATCACATAGCGGCGATCCTCCTGCAGCACGACCTCCTCGTCCATCACCGCGTGCTGCGCCACGCCATTGACGGCGTTCGGCGCGAAGGCGGCGAGAAAGTCCCAGCCGTCAGGAATGTAATAGCCGACGATCGACCAATAGCGCGCTTCGGCGCCGCTCATCGTCGGCGCGCCTGCGCGTGTGCGCGGCGTCGTCGGCAGGCGGCCGGTCAGCACGACGACCTTGCCGGCGGCGCACGTGGCGGAGCGCGCGAGATAATCGATATGCGCGCACGACGTGGCGGATTGTTCGTAATTGTTCGGCGGCGGCAGATCGTGGCCGCGTCCGGCGACGCCCTTGTCCAGCGCACGCACATAAGCGGGCGTTCCGCCATTGGTGTTCATGGCGAAACCGCTGATCACGCCGCGAAAGATGCCGACCTGTTTGGCCCAGCCGTAACGCGAAGTCGTATGCTCCCATTCGGTCGGCTCGGCGCTGGCGGGACGCAGCCGCACGGTGCGATTGGCCCGTGCATTGAGGCCGGCGGCGTCGATATGCATCCAGAAGGCGCGGCCGTCCGGCAGGCGATACGTCATACGCGGCAGCGCGACGCCGCCCAAACGCCCGACCGCGTCGTCGGGCCGATAATAGCGCAGCCAGATCTGGCCGATGTCCCACGCGCCGCGGCCGTGTCCGCCGATGTTCGGCCACGCGCCCCACGGGCCCTGGTGGAACAACGCGCCGCCGATGCGCCTATTTCCCGTCTGGCGGAAATAAGGCGGCCGCAACGCCTGATTTGCGGCGACCCGGTCGCCAATCGCGAGATCGAACTCCAATCGATAGCTGCGCTGCGTCGCATCGCGCCGTGCGCCGATCTGGAACGGATTGACATGTCCAGGCAGCGGCGTGATGTCGACGTCCACCATTGGCGCCTCAGGCACGCCGATGCCGCCGTCATAGCGATAGCTCTTGGGATCGAAACTCGGCGTGATCTGCGCGCTGAAAAAACGCGCGTGCGGAAATTCACCCTCAACGGTGAGCGTCGCGCCGAAGGGTGCGTAGAGCATCCCCAGCAGATAGGTGCAGTTCGGGTCAGGAAACGATCCGTAAAGCGCGTTCGGATTGATGACGTGCGAAGGACGGACGACCCATTGCACGTCGGGATCGATCTCTTCCGCACGCTGTAAAGTAAATCGCGGGAAGTCCCGCCTGTTGACGCCGGGCGGGACGAAGGCGTCGGGCAAGACGGCGCCGACGCGACCGTCGAACCAAGCGTCGATGTAAGCCAAAAGGGCGTCGGAATAGCCACGTGCGTCGCGCAGCAGGCGCTCGTCGCTCAGCGTGTTCGGGTAGGCGGGCGGCCGCGGCGCCCACCAGGCGGTTCCGGGCGGCTTGTCGAGAAGCGCCGCGCGCGGCGGCCTCGGCGCGCGATAGGGCTGCGGGCGCGCCGCGCCGGTTTGCGCATGCGCCGCGCTGGTGAATGGCAGACCCAGGCCGGCCTGAAGCAAATTCCTGCGTTGAGCGTCTGTCATGGCGGCCTCCGCCGCCCCCCACTGCGGACCTATCTCAATATGATAGTTTTTACTACTGAAATTTCCAAACGTGTCAGAGGAGAGCGGGATCCGCGAGGGGCAGGAGGTAAGACAGCAGGGCGCGCTTGGCTTCCCCGATCATGAACGGGCGGTCCTCCGGGCCGGATAGCGCGGCGAGATTGACGATCGCGATCCCGATCTGCATCGCCGCGGCAAGCGCCATGCGCTCCCGCGCCGGTCCGAGATGGCGGAATCGCGCGGTCGCCGCACTGAAGCGGCTGATCGTGCGTTCGCCGAAAAGCAGCGCCGGCGCCGGCGCGCCGGTGATGGCCCATTGGCCGTACCAGAGCGCGGCGAAGGCGGGCCGCCGTTCCCAGAAGGCCGCCGCGCCGTCGATCAGCGCGTCGATCACCGCGGCGAAGGGGCGCCCGTCGGCCTGCGCCAAGGCGGCGTCGAGGACGATGTCCAACTCGCCCTGCAGCTTCTCGGCCAGCGCAAAATAGAGGGCGAACTTGTTGGGAAAGTAGCGATAGACGGCCGGCGGCTTCACCTCCGCGCGTTGCGCGACGGCGTTGGTGTTGACCCCCTCATAACCGCGCTCGACCAAAAGCGCCGCGGTCGCCTCGAGAATGGCGTCCACGGTCGTTTGGGAGCGCGATTGGCTCGGCGCGCGCCGGCGCGCGACCGACGGTGCTGCATCCTTCATGGACCTACCTTCCCGAATGCGCCCGCCCTGGCAAATCGGCGCGCTGCGGGACACCGCGCTTGACCCCGCGCCTGCCCGGGCCCACAGCCGCGCGCGATGAACGCTTTCAGCAAGTGGCGCGACGGCGCGGTTGATTTCGTGACCAATATGGACGCGCGCGCCTGGCGCGTGGTGTGGGTCACGGTCGCGCTGTTCGTGATCGTCGGCGGGATGCTCGCCGCGGGCCGCCTGATCTTCGGCGACCAAGTCGCCGATGTGGTCCGCACCTGGCTCGGCGGGGCGGAGCGCGCGCATTGGGGCTTTCCCGCCGCGATCGCCGCTTTCACGCTGGCCGCGTTCGTGGGCGCGCCGCAATTCGTGCTGATCGCGGCGTGCGTGGTGGCGTTCGGGCCGGAGCGCGGCTTCTGGTACGCCTGGGGCGCGACGATCATCTCCGGCGCGGTGACCTTCTTCGCCGGCCGCATGACCGGCGCGGACAAGCTGGTCGCGCGCTATGCCGGCGCTACGGGCGGTCGCTTCACCCGCTTCATCGGACAGAACGCGTTCCTGGCCTCGATGATCGTGCGCATGCTGCCGACCGCGCCGTTCATCGTCGTGAACATGGGCATGGCGGTGGCGGGGATGAAATTCCTGCCCTTCATCGCCGGGCTCGCGGTGGGTGTGCTTCCCAAGACCGCCATCGTCGCCTTCGCTGGCGACGGGATCATGGACGCGCTCGAGGGCAAGACCGGCGCTGCGGTGATCGCGGCCGCCATCGCCATCGCGATCTGGTTCGCGCTGATGCTGCTCATCCGCCGCGTGCTGCGGCCGGCGAAGGCGCGGATGGAGGGGGAGGATGGCGCGTAGGCGAAGGCGCGAGAAATCCAAGGTTACGACGCCATCGACCACGCGGCCGCGTCGCTGGGATTGGCGACGAGTGGCAGGCGGGTGGGCGGAATTCTTTCGCAACATGGCTCTGTTGCCGTTTGGCGCACCCTTCATTGAGCCGCTTTTGTCGGGAGCGCCGATGGACTGGGCGCGCGTCGGCTTGAGCAGCCTGGTCGGATTGGCGCTGCTCGCGATCGCGACTATCTTCGATATGGAACGGAGCGACTGACATGCACCCGGTCGATGCCTTCTTGCTGTTCATCAGCGTCGTCTTGATACCGCTTGGACTTATCGGCGCTTGGATGACGCATCGTCAGCGCCTAGCGGACGATTCCGCCGAAGCGGAGGAGCGCGGGCGCCAAACGCCGGCGGAATAACGCAAAATCCTTGCCCCGCGCCGGTGTTCGGGCTATCTCCGCAGCATGATCTTGCGCGGAAGCTTCCTTCACGACGCGCTCCTGCTTAGGAGCCCCCGGGCGCTTTGAGCCCGCCGCAACGGCGCGCGCCTCGGGGGTTTTCAGTTTGAAATCAAAACCTTGAAGGAGCGCCCCATGGCCGCCGCCACAGATCACGTCCGTATCTTCGACACCACCATGCGCGACGGGGAGCAATCCCCCGGCGCCTCGATGACCGCCGCCGACAAGCTGGAGATCGCCGCTTTGCTCGACGCCATGGGCGTCGACGTCATCGAGGCCGGCTTCCCGATCGCGTCGAATGGCGATTTCGAGGCCGTCCGCGCCGTCGCCGGGATCGTGAAAACCGCCGTCGTCTGCGGCCTGTCGCGCGCCGGGATCAAGGACATCGAGCGCTGCGGTGAAGCCGTGAAAGGCGCCGCGCGCCCGCGCATCCACACCTTCATCTCCACCTCGCCCATCCACATGAAGCACAAACTCCAGATGGAGCCCCACCAGGTGCTCGACGCCATCGAGGCGAGCGTGCGCGCCGCGCGCAATCTGGTGGACGACGTGGAATGGAGCGCGGAGGACGCCACGCGCACGGACCGCGATTTCCTCAAGCGCTGCGTTGAAACAGCGATCAAGGCGGGCGCGACGACGATCAACATCCCCGACACAGTTGGTTATTCGTTTCCGGAAGAATATGGCGCGCTGTTCAGGGATCTGATCGAAAGCGTGCCTGGCGCCGATCGCGCGATCTTCTCGGCGCATTGTCACAATGATCTGGGGCTCGCGGTCGCGAATTCCATCGCCGCGGTGCAGAACGGGGCGCGCCAGGTCGAGTGCGCGATCAATGGCCTGGGCGAGCGCGCAGGCAACGCGGCTTTGGAAGAAATCGTGATGGCGCTGCGTGTGCGCGGCGATGCGCTGCCCTACGCGACGCGGATCGACTCCACCAAGCTCACGCGCGCCTCGCAGATGCTGTCGCGCATCACCGGCTTTCCGGTGCAGTACAACAAGGCGATCGTCGGCAAGAACGCGTTCAGCCACGAAAGCGGCATCCACCAGGACGGCATGCTGAAGAACAACCAGACCTACGAGATCATGCGGCCGGAGGATGTGGGGCAGGGCGCCACCAGCCTCGTGATGGGCAAGCTCTCGGGCAAGCACGCCTTCAAGGAAAAGCTGCGCGAACTGGGCTATGAAGTGTCGGACAACGAATTGATCGACGCGTTCCAGCGCTTCAAGGATTTGGCCGATCGCAAGCGCCACATCTATGACGAGGATCTGGTCGCGCTCGTCGACGATGCGCTGTCGCATGGCGCCGACAGCATCCAGGTCAAGCGCCTGCGCGTCGTGGCCGGCACGGACGGCCCGCAGACCGCGGAGATCGATCTCATCATCGACGGCCAGGAGGTGTGGCGCACGGCGCGCGGCAACGGCCCGGTCGATGCGATCTTCAACGCCATCAAGGCCGCAGCGCCGCACGATGCGACGCTTGACCTCTATCAGGTGCACGCCGTCACCGAAGGCACGGATGCGCAAGCCGAAGTGTCCGTGCGCCTGATCGAAAACGGCCGCGCAGCGTCCGCGCGCGCGGCGGATGCAGACACGCTCGTCGCCTCCGCGAAGGCCTATGTCGCAGCGCTCAACCGCGTGATGGCCAAACGCGATCCGCGCCAACACCCGCAGGAAATGGGCGCGGCTTAGGCTTTCGTAATTTCCTTCTCCCCATGTGGGAGAAGGTGGATTGCGCCGAAGGCGCAAGACGGATGAGGGGTGTTTGCGAAACATCGCAAGCGTTAGCGCGATCACCCCTCATCCGGCGCTTCGCGCCACCTTCTCGGCTGCAATCGATCCCCCGGATCGATTGCTTAACGCCTCGAACCCACAAGGGGAGAAGGGGAAGGGAAACAGTGACGCTCCCGCTCTGGCCGTTCCTTGTCGTCGCCGCCTCAGCCTTGCAGGTGGTGCGCAACGCGTCGCAGCGGGCGTTGACGGACGAGCTTGGCGTGTGGGGCGCGGCGTATGTGCGGTTTGTGTACGGGCTGCCGTTCGCGCTCGCCTGGGCTGCGGCGATCGTCGCGTGGCGCGGATTGGACGGCGGCGCGAACGCGGCGTTTCTCGGCTGGACGCTGTTCGGCTCGGTGATGCAGGGCGCAGCCACCGTGTTCCTCGTCACCGCGATGCAGGGGCGCAATTTCGCCGTGGCGACGGCGCTCGCCAAAACCGAAGTGCTCGGCGCCACCGCCATCGGCGCGCTGTTGACGCACGATCTCATCACCGGCGCGCAATGGGGCGGCGCGATCGTCGCGTCGCTCGGCATCGCGCTGCTCGCGCGCGTCAGCGTCACGCCGGCCGCGTTGCGCGCCGCGCTCGCGGGCGCGGCGGCGGGCGCGTGTTTTTCGTTTTCCGCAGTGTCGTATCGCGCGGCCGCCCTCGCCTGGGGCGGCGATTTGTGGAGCGCAGCGGCGATGACGCTCGTGTCCACGCTTGCGGCGCAGACGCTGCTCGGCGCACTGACGCTGGCGCTCGTGAAGCCTGGCGCACTCGCCGGCGTCGCGCGCGCCTGGAAACCCTCGCTCGTGCCCGGCGCCGCCGGCGCGTTTTCCTCCGCGCTGCTGTTCACGGCCTTTGCTCTCGGCCCCTCGGCCGGCGCGGTGAAGACGATCCAACTCACGGATGTGTTCATCGCCTGGCTCGTCTCCAGGCGTGTGTTTCGGGAGGGTCTGACGCGCGCGGAATGGCTCGGCGGCGGGCTGATCCTCGCCGGCGCGGCGCTGGTGCTCTTGGGAACGTGACCCGCCGCGCGGCCGGCCGCGTTAAACATTCTTTGCGACCGACGGCGTCCTCCCCTAAACAGGCCGCCTGCGGGCGCTTGCGCCCGGGGTGTGGGGATTTGAGGTCGGGCGCGTGCGGGCGCCCTTCACGAGGGGAGACCAAACATGGCCGCCATCGGTCGCATTCTGCTCATCATCCTCGTCATCGCGGTCGTCGCGGCTGGCGCGGGTCTGTTCCTATTGCCGAAGGAGGCCACGCGCACCGAGACCATCACCGTCGCGCGCCCGGCCGAGAGCGTCTACGCGCTCATTGCTAGCGCGCCCGCGGGCCAGGCGATCGGCGAGGGCGCCACCCAGACCGTGCGCACCGCGACCCCGCCGCACGACGGCCAGCCCGGCACCGTCGTCGCCGACATCGCCTATGCCGACGGCACGACCGCAGTGGCGACCTATACCGTCGCGCCGGAAGGCGAAGGCTCGACCGTCAATGTCGAAATCGTCCAGACGCTGGCGACCGGCCTGCTCGACAACCCGATGGCGCGCGTGCAGGCGCTGACGGCCTCGCCCGTGGCGCCGCTCATCGAAGCGGCGTCGACGCAGATCGAGACCGACGCGAACGCCCTGCCGGCGGCGCGCTTCTCGTCGCTTGCCTATGAGATCGTGACGGTCCCGTCGCGGCCGTTCCTGTTCAACCAGAATTGCAGCCCCCAGGACGCCGGGCAGATCAAGGAAGCCGTAGCCCAGAGCCTTCTGGTGCTGCGCCCGCTCTTGACGCGCTATCGCCTGACGCAGGACGGCCCGCCCGTCGCGGTCGAAACCTCGTGGGAGAACAATCAATATTGTTTCCAGATCGGCTACGCCTTCACCGGCACGCCGCCGCGCATCTATGCCGGCGGCACCGTCGGCGCTACGCCGGCGGGCACGGCCATCCGCGTCGTGTTCAACGGCCCGGAAGAGCAGGTGCTGCCGATCTACGACCAGATGGAGGCGCTGATCGCCGCGGCGCGTCTGCAGATCGGGCGGAGCTTTGAAATCTATTTCGATGATCCGACGCGTGACGGCGGCTCGGTCCAGCGCGAGATCTATTATCTCGTCACCGGCGACACCTCGCGTCTGGCGCAAGTGGCGCCGTCGGCGGCGATGCCGGCCGCCGCGCCTGCGCCTGCTCCGGCGCCGGCGCCTGCCGATGCGCCCGCGCCGGCTGCGCCCGCTGCAGCGCCTGCGCCCGCGGCCCCTGCGGCCACGCCTGCACCTGCGCAGTAAGAGTTGCGCGCTACTGAAAATGAAGCGGCCCCGGTGAAAGCCGGGGCCGTTTGTTTTTCATTTTTGGAATATTCACGCGGGTCGCGGCGCGGCCCGCCCCCTCCGTCGCCAGCGGCGACACCTCCCCCGTAAACGGGGGAGGAAAGGGGGCAAATGTAAACGCGTTTCCTCCCCCGTTTACGGGGGAGGTGGCCGCGCAGCGGTCGGAGGGGGCGGAGACGCGCTCAAAAAATCAGACGAATTCGGCCTTCGACGGCGTCGCGGCTATAATCGTCGGACTCCTCACGCTGATAACGCAGCGTCGCCTGCGCGCTCTGCAGCCGCAGCATGAAGCCGGCCTCGATCAGCGCGCGGCCTTCGGATTCGGTGGCGTCGACAAAGGTGAACGGCGCACCGCCGGTGAAACGCGCAGTGAGCTGCGCCTCCTCGCCGGCGACGCGCTGGCGCCAGCCGGCCTGCACATAGGGCGAAAATGTTTCGGTTTCGCTGAACCGAAACGCGTACCGCGCGCCGAGTTCGCCGAAGGCGTAGGCGCGCTGCGCATCGCGCGCATCGACCTGCAGATCGGCGCCGCCGCCGCCGCTTTCGCGATACTCGCCGTCCCACGACACGGCGCCGATGGCCCCGATGCGCGGCGTCAAGGTAAAGTCGCCAGCGCGCAGCGGCCGCGCGAGATCGATCTGCGCCAGGGCGGACGCGCTCGTCCATTCGCCAGAAATCTCGCGGGCGAGATCGCGGTCGTCGTCCTCGAGATCGATGTCGAGCGCGCGGTCCAGGCCCGAGCGGCCGACGCCCGCCAGTGCAGACGTCCGGACGATTGCGCCGCCCGGCAGGTCGTTCGCCCAGAACGCGCCCGCGGACGCGCGCCAGGTCGCGAGCGCGCCGCTGGTGGCGCGTCCGTCATCGGTTTCGCTGATCTGAAACGCCCCGAAAAATCCCAACTGGCCGAATTGCACCGGGCCGTCGATGCCGAACGACACATTCCAGTTCCAGCCGTCCCAGGCGGCGCCGAAGCCATCGACCGCGCGCTCGTGCACGCCGCCGGCCTGTTGCGCCCACAGCGTCACGGCGTCGGCGGCGATCGCGTCAGGTCCGCCGACGCGCGCGATCGCGCCTTGCATCACCTGCAAGTTTTCCGCAACGCTGAGCTCCGTGCTGGCCGCAAGCGCGCTGGGGAGCAATTGCCGATAGGCTTCGCGGAATTGATCGCCGTCGCTGATGCCGGCGAAAGCGGCGGACAAATCTGCGTCGCCCGCCACCGCGCGATAGGCGGCGTCGAAGGCGATGCTTTCGTTGCCTGAAAGGCCAAGTTCTTCCGGCGTCTTGGCCCGCAACTCGACCACCAGGGAGTTGGCGCCGTTTTGCGCCAAGGTCGGCGTGTACAGATACGCGCTGGTGAGGTTGCCCGACGCCGCGGCGAAGCCGCTGATCGATCCGGCGGTGATGATTTCCTGGCTGTAGGCGCCGGTCGCGAAGAAGGCGTCGTCGTCGAGCAGGAGATCGAGCGAAACATCGATGCGCGCGCCGTCCTCGAAACGCAAAGCGTTGGACACTGCGAGCCGGGAATTTTCAGAGGCGGTTTCGGAAACGGCGAGCGACAGCACGCCGCGCGCGCCGATCCGCGCAGAACCCACGCGAAACACGCCGCTTTCGATGGCCAAGAGGCCGTCATCCACGTCAAGCGCAAGGCTTGCGTCAGCGTCTGCGAAGGTTCCGCGCGCAGTGGCGCCGCCCGCAATGCGCAGCGCGTCGGCGCCGGCGCCGAAATCGACATGGCCTTCGAACAGGCCTGCACGCAGGTCGAGCAGATCGTCGCCCGAACCGAACAAGATATCGCCGATGATCTCGACGTCGGGTTCGCTGGAATCGTCTTCGTCGTCCTGGTCGGTGCGTGCGATCGACGCGAATTGGCGGATGGTCACGGCGTTGGTTGCGCGCGAGACGTCGATGGCGATCGCGCGGCCGGTGACGACAGGGTCGACATCGTCATCCTCGTCGTCATCCGTGGCGCTGATCTCGGCGATGATCGCGCCGTAATTCTCGATCAGGCCAGGCGCCGTCCCATCGGCGGCGATCGCGATCGCATCGCCGGTTTCGCCATAAAGCGCGGCCTGGATCGTGCCCTGATTGACGATGCGCGACATGCCGGCGCCATCTTCAATGCGCAGGGCGTATGCGGCGACGTCCGCTTCGGCGGTGCTGGCGGCGCCGATGGCGCCGAGATTGTAGAGCGTCGGCGCGTCGACGAACGCGCCGATGCGCAGGCCTGTCGAGTCGACTTCGACGGCGTAGGCCGCAATCGACCCATCATTGCGCACGCCGCCGGCGATCGTCGTGCGCGTCGCGGCGCCGGCGCCGAACAGCGAGACGCCTGTCGCTGCGACGCCGTCATAGATGCCGTAGGCGGCGATGGTCCCGCGATTGACCAGGCCGTAGCCGATGTTCAGCGCATCGAGCCCTGCGCCCGGCTCGCCCTCGGTAAGCGGCGCGCCTGCGCCCAGCGTCATCGCGGCGCTGGCGTTTCCGATCGCGACGGCCGGTGCGTTTCCGTAGGCGCTGATGGTCGTTTGCGCGTCTTCGTAATCATCCTCGAGATCGTCGTCGTCTTCGAGCTCGTCTTCGGTGATCCCGTTGCCATTGTCGTCCTGGTCGTCCTCGTAGCCGCGTCCGTCGAGCAGCACGCCGCCTGCGACCGACGATGAAATCCGCAACGCGGGTCCGCCTTGCAGCACGCCGTCCTCGATCAGGTCGGCGTACTCGTCGTCATCGGTCGGGGCTGTGGTGTAGCGATAGCCGGTGGCTGACAGCGCGCCGCGCACATAGAGCCGCCCCTGAATCGGAGCCGCGACATCGACCGCGATGGAGTCTTCTCCCGTTGCGTTCGCGGAGCCTTCGATCGACACGTCGCCGGCGATCGGGGCTTGAATGTCGATCGCGACGCCGCGATCGCCCACAACCGAAACCGAGCCCGCGCTGACGAGGTCGCCGTTCACCGCGCCCAGCACCCGCAGGCCTGCGGAATCATTGCCTTCGACCGAAATCGCCGCCTCTTCCGTCAACCGGATATCGCCGACGAGCGGCGTCGCGCGGGCTTCCACCAGCACGCCGATGCGGTCGCCGCCCTGCGCGAACGGCTCATCGATATAGCCGTCGTCGTCGGTATCTTCGGGGGTGTAGTCCTCGAAGAGATAGATGTCGCCCGCGCTGTCGAGATCGCCCTGGCCCTCGGCGGCGATGACGATCCCGCGAATGCGCTCGACGTCGTCGGCGCTGATCAGCGCGCCGTCGTCGAGCGTCAGGTCGTTGGCGGAATCGAGCGTGACCCCGGCGACGTCATCGACCTCGATGTCGATCTGGCCGTCTTCGTCGATGCGCAGGTCGTCGGCGGCGCCGTTATTGACGGTGGCGGTGCGGATCGGCGCGTCGCGCGTGTTCGCGATCGTGGTTTCGGCTTGCGCAGGCGCAGCGAAGGCGCCCCAGGCGAGCGCGAGAGCCCAGGCGGCGCGGGCGGAAGCATCGGCGGGAGGGGCGGAGCGCGACATGGGCGCGACGTGCCGGCGCCGCGTGTCGCGCTGATTGCCGGCGTGTTTCAGAGTGTTGCGGCGGCGCGTCCGCTACTCGGCGCGGCGGCAGCGCCACACGACGCGTTCGCTCGGCGCGCCCCCGGCGAAGCGCGACAGCGCATCGTTGCGGCGCGCCACTTGCGCCTGGGTTTCGGCGCGGGTGCGGGCGTCCGCCGTGGGCGCGCAGGCGCTCGGCGCCGGGGCCAGCGCCGACGCCTCCAGCGCACGCTTCACTGCCGCCGCATCGAGCGCGTAGCGCTCGCGTACGAAGGCGCCGGTCTGGGGATCGTAGCTCAGCACATCGAGCGCGCTCTGCGCCGGCGACAGCAAGACGCGCCGCAACGCGCCGCCCTCGCTTTGCGCGTATTGGGTGCGGCCATTGACGCAGCCATTGCCGTCGAGCGCGAAGCGCGTGTCGCCGATCTCGCTGGCGGCGCGCGTTTCGGCGCGGTCGATGGCGCAGACCTGCTCGCCGACGCGCTGCGCCGTCACCGCAGGGGGCGCTTCGGCTTGGGCGGCCTCGCGCCGCCCGCTATCGCCGCCCGTGAAGCGGGGGTTCATCGTCGCGATCACGATCGCCACCACCACCAGAGCCGCCAGCGCCGCGCCTCCGATCACCAGCGCCGAGCGCCGCGTTGGCGCGTCAAGCCGCAGCACCGGGCCCGCGGCCGCCGGCGGCGCCGATGCGCCTGCAGGGCGGCGGCCCCAAACCAGGGCCGCAACTGCTCCGATCACCAGCAGCGCCAGCACGCCGCCGCCGATCGTCAGCGCCGTCAGCGTCAGGCGCGACAGCCGCTCGGCCTCGGCCAGCTTTTGCTCCAGCACGCGGTTCTGCGCCCGCATCTGGGCGATGGCGGCGTCGCGCTCGGCGCGGGCCTGCTCGAGCGGCGACAGGCAGCGTTGGCTGGTCACGCTCGGCGCCACGCCGGATTCGGTGAGGAACCGCACCAATTGCGCCGTGCGGGTGGCGACGCCGCGGCCCTCGAGCGTATCGCGCCCCCGAGCGTGCCAGGTGTTCACGCCGATCACCCGGCCGCACAGATCGAGCAGAGGCCCCCCGGAGGAGCCGGAGCTGATCGCCGCTTCGTGGTTGATTGTGGGGATCGGGTCCCCGGTGGGCGCGCGGTCGCGCAGCGAGGCGATCGTGCCGGTGGACCGGCTGGGCAGGGTGGGGCGCACCAGCTCAACCGCAGGGCGGTCGAGATCGTCCATGTCGGGGTAGCCGAGCGCGATGATGGAATCGCCCGGCCGCGGCTCGAGCTCGGAAATGCTGAGCGGCGGCGGGCTGTCGCCAGTGAAGCGCACCAAGGCGAGATCGTTGAGCGGCGAGTAGCGCGCGATCTGGGCGGTCCGCAGGCCTTCGCCGGACGGCGGCACAACCGCCACCGTGATGTTTTGATATTGCCGCGCCGGCGCCACGACATGCGCGTTGGTGACCACGAGATTGGGCGCCGCGACGAATCCGGATCCGGTGCCGACCAGATAGCGCCCTTGGGCGGTTTGCGCGATCAGCACCACGCGGACGGCGCTGTTTTCGGCCACATCGATGGTTTGCGCGGCGGCGGATGCGCCGAACGCCAGCCACACGGCTGCAATCAGACCCTGGATGGCCCGCAGCATGGCTGGACGTCCTCCCCCGCTTATCCACACTCAACTGACTTCACCGGCGCTTCGCAAGGGGCCGGTTGTCGCGCGCCGCGCGCTGCGGCGCGCGCGCAACGCCGCAAAGCCCGCGCGCCGACGCCGTCAGAGAATTATTCACATATTTACGACAGGACGAAGCGTGCGCTGCGCTTCGGTTCGCCTGCGGACTGGCTGATGCTTGGCGCCTGCGGCGCGGCTCTTGCATCCGCGCGTGCGGCGCGGCAAAGCCTTAACCTTGGCGACGGGGGCGAATCGGGAAGCAGGCGAAGGGCGCGCGCCCTCCCGCCGAACGCTCGGTCGCACGCAGCGCGCCGGCTGCGCGGATGCGCGATCGGGTCAGGGCGGCAGGCGCGCGGCGAGGGGTGAAGTGAGCTGATGTTCAACAATTTCTTCGGTCTGGTCGCACCCGATCTCGCCATCGATCTCGGCACCGCCAACACGCTGATCTACATGAAGGGCCGCGGCGTCGTGCTCAACGAGCCTTCGGTCGTCGCCTATGTGAACGAGGGCGGCAAGAAGGTCGTCCACGCCGTGGGCGCCGAAGCCAAGACGATGCTCGGCAAGACCAATCGCAACATGGAGGTCATCCGCCCGCTGCGCGACGGCGTCATCGCCGATTTCGAAGTCGCCGAGGAGATGATCAAGCAATTCATCAAGAAGGTGCTGCCGCGCCCGACGCTGATCTCGCCGCAGATCGTGATCTGCGTGCCGACGGGCGCGACGCCGGTGGAGCGGCGCACGATTCTCGAAAGCGCGCAGGCCGGCGGGGCGCGGCGCGTGCATCTCATCGAAGAGCCGATGGCGGCGGCGATCGGCGCGGGCCTGCAGATCGACGACGCCGCCGGCTGCATGGTGGTCGATATCGGCGGCGGCACCACGGAAATTGCGGTTCTCTCGCTGGGCGGCGTAGTGTGGAGCCGCAGCTTGCGCGAAGCCGGCGACAAGATGGACGAGGCGATCATCCAATATTTGCGCCGAACGGAAAATTTGCTGATCGGCGAATCAACCGCGGAGCGGATCAAAAAGGAGATCGGCACCGCAAGGCTGCCGGACGAAGGCACCGGCATGTCGATGCCGATCAAGGGGCGCGACAATCTCTCCGGCGTGCCGAAGGAGATCACCGTCACCGAGGCGATGGTGGCCGAAGCGCTCGGCGATCCGATCAGCAAGATCGTCGACGCCGTGGGCCAGGCGTTCGAGCTCATGCCGCCGGAACTCGCCGCCGACATCTACGACCATGGCATCATGCTGACCGGCGGTGGCGCGCTGCTGCGCAATCTCGATGTCGTCATCCAGGAGCGCATTTCGATCCGCGTCTCGGTGGCGGACGAGCCGCTCTTGTGCGTGGTGAAGGGCTGCGGCCTGGCGCTGGAGAAACTCAACACCAAGGAAGGCCAGCGGCTGATCACGTCCGATGTCTGAGACGATGGGGGACGTGTGAGGCGTTTTGCGCCTGCCTGATCGGCGGCGCGCGGCAGCGGCGAGGGCGCGCAAGTGGCCAGACGCAGAGGCGCAGTAAGACGACCGGGCGCACAGCGGCTGATCCCGCTCGGCGCGGTCGCCGCCGGCGTGCTGGTGATCGCCGCCATCGTCTTGATTCTGTGGCGCGGGCGCGCGCCGTCCGACCAGGCGATCGTCGGCGCCGACGATTCCGCCGCCGCGATCGGTCAGGTCGCGACCGGGCCTGCGCGCGATGCGGAGGGCGTCTTCGCGCGGCTCGGCGCGATGTGGGACGCCGCCGGGCGCGTGCGGGCGCTGGAAGCTGAAAATCGCGATCTGCGCTCCTGGCGCGACATGGCCCAGCGCCTGGCCGAGCGCAATGCGCGCTTCGAGGCGCTGCTGCGCATGCCGCCCGACGCCTTCGGCGCCGGCGCCGATCTCACCCGTTCCATCGCCGCACAGGTGGTGCTCGACAGCGGCGGCCCGTTCACCCGCACGCTCGTGGCCAATGCCGGCGCCGAGCACGGCGTCCGCGTCGGCTTCATCGCGGTGAATGAGAATGGCCTCGTCGGGCGGGTGGTGTCGGTGGGGCGCCGGTCGTCGCGCATCCTGATGCTCGACGATTACAATTCGCGCGTGCCGGTGATGGGCGCAGCCTCGCGCGTGCGCGCGCTGGCCGCCGGCCAATCGAGCCGCCCGCCGGAATTGCTGACGCAACCGACTGCGCCGATCGGGCCGCGGCTGGAATACATGGAGCAGGATCTGCGCGACGGCGAACGCGTGATCACGTCGGGCGACGGCGGCGTGTATCCGCGCGGCTTGACGGTCGGCTACGCGCACCGCCTCGCGTCGGGCGAGTGGCGCCTGACGCCGTCGGCGGCGCAGTCGCCGATCGATTTCGTCCGCATCGCGCCCTATGACGGGCTCGAAACGCCCGAGCGCGAGGGCGTCGTCGCCGATCCTGGGCCGCCGGTCAGGCGCCCCGCTGCGCTGGCCTCGGCGCCTGAAGCGCCACGCAGGGCGACGGCAACGCCCGCCGCGCCGCGCGACGCGCCGCCCTCGCTTGCCGCGGCGCCGGAGGCTTCGGATGCCCCGCCGTCGCCGCCGGCGACCGAGCCTCCGCCGCCTTCGGCGCTACAGGCGCCCCCGCAATGACCGGCGTTCTGGCCCCCGGCGCGCGGCTAGGCATGCGCCGCATTCTCGGCGCCGTCGTCGCCATCATCGGCGTCGTCATTCCCGCGCTTCCGCTGGGGCCGCTCACTGCGCAGCCGCCGTTTCCGCTCGTCGCGCTATGGGCGGCGTATGGCTGGGCCTCGGAGGCGCCGTCGACATGGCGAACGCCGCTGTTCCTGTTTGCGCTCGGCGTGCTGCACGACCAGATGGCGGGCGGGCCATATGGCGTGTTTGCAGCGCTTTATGTGTTTGCGTTTTTCGTCGGCTTGTTCGCCAATCGCATGATGAGCGCGCCGAATCTTCTGGCGGTGTGGGGCGGTTTCGCGGCGACGTGCGCCGCGACGAGCGCGCTCGCCGCGTTCATCGCGCTCGCCGCCTATGGGCGCAATGCCTCGGCGCTCGCCTTCATGGAGACCGCCGCGATCACGGCGCTGCTGTTTCCGCTGGCGCGGCCGCTCTACATGCCTTCGGCGATCGGACCCCAACGTGCGGGAGCTGCGGAATGGCGATGATTTCGCCCAAGCGGGACATGGAGGCGATTTTCACCAAGCGCGCGCTGATGTTGAGCGCGGGCGGCTTCGCCGTCCTTTCGGCGGTGGGCGTGCGCATCGCCTTTCTGCAGACGCTCGATCCCACCAATTACGCCGAGGCGCGCGACGAAAACCGCTTCGATACGCGCGTGATCGCGCCCCCGCGCGGCGTCATCTATGACCGCTTCGGCGTCAATCTGGCGATCACCAGCAAGGATTTTCACATCAAGATCGTGCCGGAGGACGCCCAGGACATCGAACGAACGCTCGCGACGATCGCTGCGATCTGCGATCTCGATGAGAGCTGGATTGCGCGGCGTTTGCGCGACGTACGTCAGGCGCGTCGCTTCGAGCCGTTCCTGTTGCGCCAAGGGCTGACGCGCGAGCAATTCTCCGCCATCGCCGTGCGCCTGCCGGAATTGCACGGCGTCATCGCCGACGCCGGCGAAGTGCGGCGCTATCCCTACGGAGAGGCGTTCGCGCACCCGATCGGCTATGTGCAGAAGCCGACCGAGCGCGACATCACGCGCGCCGTTGCGTGCCAGGAGGGGACGAACGAAACGCCGCTGCCGCCGCATCTGTGCGACCCGGTGTATCTGCGCAATCCCGATGTGCGTCTCGGCAAGGCGGGCGTCGAGGCGGAGTGGGAGGAAGAACTCCAGGGCGTTGCAGGCTGGCGCAAGGTCGAGGTCAACGCCACTGGGCGCGTCGTCTCCGAGGTGGGGCAGGAGCGCAAGGAGCCGGTGCGCGGCGGCGGTCTGGTGCTGACGCTCGACGCGGAATTGCAGCGCCTCGCCTTCGAGCGGATGGCGGGGGAGAGCGCCTCCGCGATCGTCATGGATACCGAAACCGGCGACCTGCTGGTGATGGCGTCGGCGCCGGGCTTCGACCCCAACACGTTTGTCAACGGCATCGCCTTCGACGCCTTCCGTGCGCTCAACGAGGACGAATACAAGCCGCTCTTCCATAAGGCGGTGACCGGCGCCTACGCGCCGGGTTCCACCTTCAAGATGATCGTCGGCATCGCTGCGCGCGAGGCGGGGGTGGATGAGAACTGGCGCGTCAATTGCCCTGGATATTTTCCGTTCGGCGGAAGAAATTTCCACTGCTGGAGGCGCGGCGGGCATGGCTCGGTCAATCTGCACGAGGCGATCAAGTATTCCTGCGACGTGTATTTTTATCAGGCTGCGCTGCGCGCGGAGCCCGAGCGCATTGCGCAGGTCGCGCGTCAGTTCGGCTTTGGCGAGAGCCACCGGATCGGGGTGCCGTCGATCGAGGACGGCATCGTGCCCGATCCCGCCTGGTGGCGCAGCATCGGGCGCGGCCAGTGGACGCCCGGCCTGACGGTGAATTTCGGCATCGGCCAAGGCGATCTGCTCGTCACGCCGCTGCAATTGGCGGTGATGACGGCGCGGCTTGCGAACAACGGCAAGGCGGTGGCGCCGCGACTGGTGCGAGAGGCGCAGGGGCTTGCGCCGCCGCGCCCGGCCCAGCGCGTCGCCGGCGTGCGCGACGAGCATCTCGCCGCCGTGCGACAGGGCATGTACGGCGTGTGCAACGAGGGCGGCGGCACCGCGACCCGCGCCGGCGATCTGCAATTGGTGCGCACCGCCGAGGGCCGCATCATTGAAGCAAGCGACGCCACGCGCGGGCTGGAGCCTGTGCGGATCGCCGGCAAGACGGGCACCGCACAGGTGCGCATCATCACCGCCGCCGAGCGCGCGCGCGGCGTCAAATCCAACGCTTCGCTCGAATGGCGTCTGCGGGACCATGCGCTGTTTGTGTGCTTCGGGCCGTGGGACGATCCGCGCTACGCCTGCGCGGTGATCGTCGAGCATGGCGGCGGCGGCTCGGCCGTGGCCGCGCCGATCGCGCGCGACATCATGCGCGCGGTGTTCCTGCGCGATCCGTCGCGTCGTCAGCCCGCGCGCCTTGCCGATCTCGACGCCGGCCGCACGGAAGGAGCGCGCGCATGACGATCGCCATGTCCGGCGGCGGGCGCGGCTCGCGCGGCCTGTTCGACCGTATTGCGCGCTTGAATTGGGGCATCATCACGCTGTTGAGCGCGATCGCGCTGATCGGCGTGGTGATGCATTTCTCGGTGTCCGGCGGCGAATCCACCGCGATGCCGATCGAGCATCTCACGCGCTACGCGATCATGCTCACGCTGGCGATCGTGACGGCGATGGCGCCGCCGCGCATCTGGTATGCGGGCGCCTATTTTCTTTATGCGATCGCGCTGTTGTTGCTCATCGCGGTGGAGGTCGCCGGCGAAACGCGCATGGGCGCGACGCGCTGGCTCGATGTCGGGCCGATCTCGCTGCAGCCGTCGGAGCTCATGAAGATCGCCATCGTGCTGGCGCTGGCGCGCTATTATCAGGACATTCCCGCGCATCAATCCGGCGCGCTGTTATGGACCATCCCGCCCGTCATCCTGATCGGCGTGCCGGTCGGCCTGGTCATGCATCAGCCCGATCTCGGCACCGCGATGCTGATCGCGTTCGCGGGCGTGGCGATCATGTTCCTGGCGGGCTTGCGCTGGCGCTTCATCGTGCCGGCGGTGGTCGCCGCGGTGATCGGCGCGGTGTTCGCCTATCAATTGGTGCTGCACGATTATCAGCGCGACCGCATCGACGTCTTTCTCGGCCTGCGCAACGATCCCCTGGGCGAGGGCTATCACGTCCTGCAGTCCAAGATCGCGATCGGATCGGCCGGGCTGTTCGGGCAGGGCTATCAGCAGGGGTCGCAATCGCAGGGCGATTTCCTGCCGGAGAAGCACACCGACTTCATTTTCACCATGATCGTGGAGGAATTCGGCCTGCTCGGCGGCGCGGCGGTGTTGGTGCTTTACGCGGGTCTGATGGGCATGGCGCTGCAGGTTTCGATGCGCGCCAAGGGCCTGTTCCAGAAGCTCGCCGCCGCCGGCGTCGCGGCAACATTGGCCTGCTACGTCGCGATCAACACGATGATGGTCACGGGCCTGGCGCCCGTCGTCGGCATTCCGCTGCCGCTGATCTCTTATGGCGGCACCGCGATGATGACGCTGATGGCCGGCTTCGCCATCGTGCTCAGCATCGATCTGCATCGCGAGCAGACGGGCAGCCGGGGGATTTTGTGGTGAGCGGGGGGTAGTGAGTAGGCAGTAGTGAGTAGGCAGTAGTCAGTCGAGACCGCCGCGCCCCGGACGGCCGCAGGCCGATCCGGGGTCCATTCTTTGCAATCTTGAAAACATAGCCCCGGCATTCGCTGCTGCGAATCCGGAGCAATGCGGTCACGTCTGACTACTGCCTACTGCCTCACTTCATCACCACCGCGGCAGCCGCAGCGCGTCGTCCGCCGCGCGGACGAGCGCGTCCACGATGCCGGGCTCGAGGCTCGAGTGGCCGGCGTCATGGATGATGTCGAGCTGCGCCTGCGGCCATGCCTTGTGCAGCGTCCAGGCGGAGGAGAGCGGCGTGCACATGTCGTAACGGCCATGCACGATGCGCGCGGGAATGTGACGGTAGCGGTCGAGCTGTTCGATCAGCCAGCCGTCGCGCGGGAAGAACCCCTTGTTGATGAAATAATGGCACTCGATCCGCGCGAAGGCTTCGACGAACCGGTCGTCGTTGAAGCGGGCGGGCAGCGCCGAAGGGCCGGCGATCGAAATGGTTTCGCCCTCCCAGCGCGCCCACGCGCGGGCGGCGCGCAGGCGCACCTCGCGGTCGGGCGCGGTCAGGCGGCGGTGGAACGCCGCGACAAGGTCGTGGCGCTCGCCGGGCGGGATCGGCGCCTGATAGCGCTCGAACGCGTCGGGGAAGATGTCGCCCGCGCCGGACTGGTAGAACCAGCTGATTTCGTGCGCCGTCAGCAGGAAGACGCCGCGCAGAATGAGCGCAGCCACGCGCTCGGGGTGGGTGGCGGCGTAGGCCAGCGCCAAAGTCGAGCCCCAGGAGCCGCCGAACACCAGCCATTTGTCGATGCCCAGACGCGTGCGCACGCGCTCGATGTCGTCGATCAGATCCCAGGTGGTGTTCTCATCGATCTCGGCGTTCGGCGTCGAGCGGCCGCAGCCGCGCTGGTCCATCAGGATCGTGCGGTAGCGCTGCGGATCGAAGAAACGGCGCATTTCCGGGCTCGAGCCGCCGCCCGGGCCGCCGTGAAGCGCGAGCGCCGGTCGCCCGCCGGCCGCGCCGCTCTGCTCCACATAGATGGTGTGCAGGGGCGAGACCTTGAGCATTTCGCTCTGAAAGGGCTCGATGGCCGGATACAGATCGCGGCGGGGCGGCTGGACGGGCGCGTTCATGCGGCCTGACCTATTCGCATGGCCGCCCGCGGGCAAGGGCGGCGCGGG
Organism: Hyphomonadaceae bacterium; assembly: GCA_033764725.1. Lineage (GTDB taxonomy): Bacteria > Pseudomonadota > Alphaproteobacteria > Caulobacterales > Aquidulcibacteraceae > RI-43. Next base: position 28,207 of record JANRIR010000084.1, on the reverse strand, counting down.
TCAAGGGAAGGTCGCACGCATCCAGTCCGCGATGGCGGCGGTGGTTTCGGCGGGCTTTTCCTGCTGGGTCCAATGCCCGCAATCGCGGATCAAGCGACGCGACAGGTGCGGGACGTAGGTCTCCATGCCGTCCGCGGCGGAGGGCGGCAGCACGGCGTCGTTCTCGGCCATGATCATGAGCGAGGGAACCGCGACGCGCTCGACGCGGCCTTCCGAGTCGCGCCAGTTCTTCGTGAAATTGCGGTACCAATTGATCCCGCCGGTGAAGCCGGTGCGCGTGAATGTCTCAACGAAGAAGGCGAATTCAGCCTCGGTGAGGAACGTCTCGCGCGGATCGAAGGCGGGATCATAGGCCGCGATCATTTGCACGAGCGCGAAAGCGGATTCGCCGTTGGGGCCCTTGCCGGAGGCCAGGCCGTCAGACGCCGCCGCGCCTGGCAGCGGACGGCGCATGAAGAAATCCATCGCCTTGCGCACATTGGCGTTGAGAAACGCATCCGCCTCGCGGGGCTTCTGGAAATGCACGATGTACATGTCGTCGCCCATGCGCGCGCGCATGATGGCGATGGGATCGATCGGCGGGCGCGGCATGAAGGGCGTGTTGACGCCGATCACGCCGGCGACGCGATCGGGGTGCAGAAGCGGCATCTGCCACACGATGATGCCGCCCCAATCATGGCCGACGAACACGGCCTTCTCGATGCCCTCGGCGTCGAGCAGGCCGACGAGATCGGCGCACAGATTGGTCATGTCGTAGGCGTCGACCGGCTCGGGACGGTCGGTGAGGCCGTAGCCGCGCTGATCGGGCGCAAGCACTCGAAAGCCTTGCGCGCCGAGATCGCGCAGCTGATGGCGCCAGGAGAACGCCAGCTCGGGAAAGCCATGGCACAGCACGATCGGCGGCGCAGCGGCGCTGCGGTCTTGCGGGCCGGCGTGGTGCACGGCCATGCGGATGCCGTTCGTCGTGACGTAGTCCGGCGCGGGCCATCCGGGAAAAGCTGTCATGGCGATGCGTCCTCCGAAGCGTTGTTCAAGCTCATGCGATAAAGATCGAGGCCCGCCTTGGCGAGAATGGCCCAACCGATCAGGAAACACAGCCCGCCAATCGGGGTGATCGCGCCGAACCAGCGCGGGGCGCCGAGCGCCATCAGATACAGCGATCCCGAAAACAGGATGATGCCGCCGAAAAAGAAAGGCGGCGTGTAGCGCGCAAGCGGCGCGCCCCAATTGCGAAACGAGATCGACGCGAATGACGCCATCGTGTGCAGCGCATGATAGCGAAAGCCGATCTCCACCCATTCCTTCGCCTGCGCGTCCTTCAGCGCGTGCGCGCCGAAGGCGCCGATGGCGACGCAAGCGAAGCCCGAGATCGCACCGAAGAAGGCCGTTGGTCCGATGAGTTTCATGATCTCACCGCTGCGGCGGGATGGAATAGGTGACGACGGCGTGCGCGCACGGCGCGCTGTCGCCCTCGGCGCGGATGAACACGTCGCCCACGGCGAGGCTTTTGCCGCGCTTCAACATGCGCGCTTCGGCGACCAGATCCGCGCGCCCCGGCATGCGCAGGAAATTGATCGAGAGGTTCGTGGTCACCGCCATGGGCTGAAAGCCGATCGCCGACAAAACCAGCGCGTACATCGCGCTGTCGGCGAGCGCCATCATCGTGGGGCCGGACACCGTGCCGCCGGGGCGTACGCTCGATGCGTCGAACGGCAGCCGACACAGCGCGGTCGCGCCGTCGGCGGACACGACCCGCACGCGCCCGCCCGGAAACGCCTCGACGAAGAAGGCGTTCAAGTCGTCTGGGCTCATCGCCGTTCCCTTTCCGCAGCGGCGCCCTGAATGCAGCGTCCGGGCGCGGTATTGAACTCGCGCGTCGGAGCGTCCACGGTGCGGCCAAACCATAGGAGAGGACGCCGTGCTTACCAAGGGCGATGATTATCCGATCCACCAGACCCCGGAGCCGATCGCATTCTCCGGCACGGACCGAAACTTCTACGACCGCTATTTCTTCAACGGCTATCGCCAGGACGGCTCGGGCTTCTTCGCGGTAGCGTTCGGCGTCTATCCGCACCTGAATGTGGCGGATGCGCATGTCAGCGTGCTGCGCGACGGCAAGCAGATCAGCCTGCATGCCTCGCGCGAACTCAACATGGAGCGCATGGAGCTTTCGGTCGGTCCAATCGCCATCGATGTTTTGGAGCCGTTGCACCGCTTGAAGATCGCCATCGACAGCGGCGAGGGCGTGCGCGGCGAGCTGGTGTGCGAAGGTCGATCGTTTCCCGTTCAGGAGCCGCGCTTCACGCGGCGCAACGGGCCGCGCCTGCTGATGGATTTGACGCGCTTTACGCAGGCCGTGCGCTGGAGCGGCTGCATAGAGATCGACGGCAAGCGTGAAGAGTACGCCGCCGCCTCGACCTATGGCGTGCGCGACCGGTCGTGGGGCGTGCGCCCGATCGGCGCGGCCGATGCGCAACCCATGGCGCCGCCGATGAGCCCGCAATTCTATTGGCTCTGGGCGCCGACGAATTTTCCCAACGTCGCGCTCTATTATCACGTCAACCAGGATGCCGAAGGACTGCCTTGGAACGAGCGCTGCACGCTGGCGCCGGACGGCGTCGATGCGCATGGCCAGGTGCACCTGCACGAACCGCGCATCCACATGACCTGGGCGCATGGCAAGCGCTGGGCGTCGGAAATGCTGCTGCAGGTGAAGGATCCCAGCGGGCGCGACCATGTCGTGCGCTGGACGCCGCTGAGCACGTTCCTCATGAAGGGCATCGGCTACAGCCATCCCGAATGGGGGCACGGCGCCTATAAGGGCCGTCTCGCCGTCGCGCGCGAGGATTTCGATCCGGCCGCGCTCGATCCGCTGGCGCCGATGCATCTGCACATCCAGGCGATCTGCACGGCGCGCCATGAGGGCCCCGGCGGGCTGGCGGCCGATGGCGTGGGCGCGTTCGAGCAATTGGTGATCGGCCCGCACGCGCCGAGCAATTTCAAGTCCGTGCTGGATGGCGCAGCCTGAGCAGCGGGCGGAGGCGGCATGCTGACGCAATCGGAAATCGAAACCCTGCGCGCCTATCTGGCGCGTGCGCTCGGCCACGAGGATGTCGCGATCGACAATGTCGCGCGCATCTATGGCGGGGCGAGCCGAGAGACCTATTCCTTCGACGCCATGCGCGGCGACGCGCGCGGCGGCTTCATCCTGCGCCGCGATCCCGACGACAGCCTGATCGAGAGCGAACGCGCGCTGGAATTTGCCGCCTATCAGAGCTTCTACGGGCGCAATGTCCCGGTGCCCGAGGCGATCGCGCTGGAGACCGATCCTTCGGTTCTTGGCAAGCCGTTCTTCATCATGCGCCGGATCGACGGCGCGTCGGCGGGCTCGCCGTTCCAGCTTAACGCCTATGGCGCGCAAAAGGATCATGTCGGTCGGCAATTTTTCACGATCCTTGGAAACATCGCCAGCGTCGATCCGTATGACACGCAATTGCCCGGCGTCGTCGAAACACCCGCGCCGGAGGAGTGCTGGCGGCGCGAACTCGATCACTGGGAGGGCGTGATCGAGGCCGACAGCCTGGAGCCGCAGCCGATCGCGCGCGCAGCGCTCCGCCGCCTGCGCCGCAATCCGCCAAAGTCGCCGCCGCGGCTTTCGATCGTTCACGGCGATTATCGCAACGGCAATTTCATGCGCGACGGCAAGGGCGACATCGTCGCCGTGCTGGATTGGGAAATGGCGCATATCGGCGACGCGTTGGAGGACCTCGCCTGGGCGCTCGATCCGCTGTGGGCGCTGGGTCGCGAGGATCTCGCCGCCGGCCTTATTCCGTTGCACGACGCGGTGCAGATCTGGGAGGCCGGCGCACAGCAGAAGTTCGATCCCGAGCGGTTTCAATGGTGGTCGTTGTTCGCCAGCCTCAAGGGCTTGGCGATCTGGATTTCGGCGGCGAAAGCGTTTCACGACGGCAAGAACCAGGATCCGGTGCTGGGCTTCACCGGCTGGTATTGCACTGCGCGCCACAACAAAATTCTCGCCGATCGCCTCGCTGCGAAGCTGGAGGGCGTGTGATGAAGCCAAGCATGGCGCAGGTTCTGATGGGCTCCGCGAGTGCGATGGCGACGCAGGTCGCCCCGCATCTTGTCGGCAACGGCTATGCGATCGGGCAGGCGTCGATGGCCGGCCTGATCATGGTGCTGGCCGCGCAAGAGGCGGAGCGCGCGGTCGACACGCTCGTGCGCGAGCGCGACGCGCTGAAGGCGCTGTTCGGCGAGGCGGCGCGCGCGGATGTCTCTGAGGGGCTCGCCGCGCGTTTGCACGAGGCCGCGCACGCGCCGCTCGCCTCCAATCTGCAGATCACCATGCTGGAAGCGGAGATCGCGCCGCTCAAGGCGCTGCTGATCGATCTCCACGCCGCGCTCGAAGAGGAGGTCGCGCCCTGGGCGCGCGCGCTCGAGGCGCAGGTGTGGGATGTGCTGAAGCTCGGCGCCGATGCGCGGCTTCTCTATCTGCCGACGATGTAGAAGCGCTCTTGGCAAGCCGTTCGCATTCTGCGCTCGCCGGAGACCCAGGCCTGCGCATCGCGCTGGTGATGAGCGCGGTGACGTGCGCGTGGGGCGCGACATTACCGTTCCTCTCGCGCTGGCTGGAGGCCGAACGCGGCCTCAGCGGCGCGGAGATCGGCGCGATCCTGTCCAGCGCGCAATTGGCGCGCATCGTGATCGGCCCGGCGATCGCAGCCTGGGCCGATGGCGCGCGCGACCGGCGTTGGCCGATCCGGCTTGCGCTGATCGCCTCGACGCTGGCGTTCGCGGTGTTCTTCGCGGCGGAGGGATTTTGGGCGCTGTTCGCCACGGGCTTTATCGCCTCCACGCTCAGCCAGGCGATCATGCCGCTGGTGGAGGGCGCAGCCTTGCGCGCCGGCGAAACCGGGCGCGTGCCTTATGGCGTGTCGCGCGCGTTCGCATCGAGCGCATTCATCATCGGCAATGTCGGCGGCGGGCTGTTGATCAGCCTGCACGGCGTGGATGTGCTGATCGTGTGGACGATGGCGAGCCTTGGTCTCGCTGCGCTGTTCAGTTTCACCGCAATGAAACCGGATGTCTGGACGGGCGCTGCGGAGTCCGGCGGGTTTCGCATGCGCGTGCGCGCCGGCCTGCAGCTTCTGCGCGCGCCGGGCTTTGCGCGTTTGCTCGTGGGCGTCAGCCTGATCCAGGCGGCGCACGCCTTCTATTACGGCTTCTCCGTGTTGGTGTGGCGCAACCAGGACATCTCCGCCACATGGGTGGGTCTGTTGTGGGCGTTCGGCGTCGGCGTCGAGGTGGTGTTTCTGGCGTTGTTGCCGCAGATCGAAAAGCGCGTTTCGCCGGAGGCGATGATCGTGGCCGGCGGGGCGGTGTCGATCCTGCGCTGGACGGTGTTCGCCTTCGCGCCGGTGGGATGGATTTTGTGGCCGCTGCAGGCGCTGCACGCCCTGACCTTCGCGGCCACGCATGTCGGCGCTTTGAGGCTGATGTTCCGCACCGCGCCGGAAGCGATTTCCGGCTTCACGCAGACCTTGTACGCAGCGCTCGCGTCGGGCCTGCTCATGGGGCTGGCGACGCTGGCGTCCGGCTTTTTGTATGACCGCTTCGGCGCGGGCGGTTATGCGGCGATGGCGTTGATGTGTGCGATCGGGCTGGCCTTGACGCTGTCGGCGCGCGGGGGCGCAGCGGTTCAGCCCGCGCGCAGCAGTGCGTCGAAATAGGCGATCGTCTTGGTCAGTCCATCGCGCAATTGCGTCGTCGGCTCCCAATTCAGCGTTGTCCGCGCGCGGGTGATGTCGGGCTGGCGCTGTTTGGGATCGTCCGTCGGCAACGGCTTGAAGGCGAGCGCCGAGGTCGAGCCCGTCATCTCGATCACGGTTTCGGCCAAAGCGCGAATGGTGAATTCGTTCGGATTGCCAAGATTGATCGGCCCGGTCACGTCGTCGCCTGTGTTCATCAGGCGGATCAGACCATCGACGAGATCGTCGACATAGCAGAACGAGCGCGTCTGCTGGCCGTCGCCATAGAGGGTGATCGGTTCGCCCTTCAACGCCTGGACGATGAAATTCGACACCACGCGCCCGTCGTTCGGGTGCATGTTGGGGCCATAGGTGTTGAAGATGCGCGCCACTTTGATGCGCGTCTTGTGCTGGCGCCAGTAATCGAAGAACAGCGTCTCGGCGCAGCGCTTGCCTTCATCATAGCACGACCGCGGCCCCAGCGGATTGACGTTGCCCCAATAGTCTTCGGTCTGCGGATGCACCTGAGGATCGCCATAGACCTCCGAGGTCGACGCCTGCAGGATTTTCGCCCGCACGCGCTTGGCCAGGCCCAGCATGTTGATCGCGCCGTGTACGCTGGTCTTTGTGGTTTGCACCGGATCGAACTGATAATGCACCGGGCTTGCGGGGCAGGCGAGATTGTAGATCTCGTCCACCTCCACATAGAGCGGGAACGTCACATCGTGGCGCATCAGCTCGAAGCGCGGATCAGCCAGGAGCGGCGCGACGTTCGCGCGCGCGCCGGTGAAGAAATTGTCGATGCAAAGCACCTCGGCGCCCTGGTCCAGAAGCGCGCGGCACAGATGCGAGCCGATGAAGCCGGCCCCGCCCGTGACTGCGATGCGTCGTGTCGCGTACATGCGGCCGCCCCTGGTTAATGGTCGCGCGCTTGACGCAGCAAAAGCCGCGCCACGCGTGCGGTAAACCGATGCGGCCTCCCGCGCCAGTCAGGACATCACGCGCGGCGCAAGCAGCACGCCGATCAAGGTCAAAACCGCCAGCGCCGCCAGATTCATCATGAGCCCCGAGGCGATCATGCGCCGTTGCGGCACAACGCCCGTGGCGTAGGCGATCGCGTTCGCCGCCGAGCCCACCGGCATCGCAAAGCCCATCGAGGCGGCCATCGCCGCCGGCGCGACGAACGCCGCCGGCGCCAGCGCTGCGTTCTGGCTTGCGATGGCGATCAGCACCGGCCCCATCAGGCTGATCGTGGCGATGTTGGAGGCGAATTCGGTGATCACGATCACCAGGAGGCATATCGCGGCGATCACCACGATCGGCGGCGCGTCGCTCAGGCCCGAAAGGCCGCCCGCGAGCCAAGCGCTCAAGCCTGACAATTCCGCGCCCGCCGCAAGCGCCAAGCCGCCGCCGAACAGCAGCAAAACGCCCCAGGGCAGCGCCACGGCGTCGTCCCAAGTCAACAGCGCGCGCGGACTTCCCCCGCCGGCGGGCGTGATGAACAAGGCCAGCGCGGCGAGTGTGGCGATGATGGTGTCGAGATGGCCTTCCGAGAAGCGCTGCGGCGGCGACAGCGCCAGCACGTGGCGGCCTATGAGATCGGCAAGCAGCGTCGATCCGCACCAGCACGCCGCGGTCAGCGCGAAAATGACCGCCACGCGCCGCTCCGCCGGCGTGATCGGCCCCAGCGCGCGCAGACGCGCCTGAACGTCGGCTTGCGCGGCCCGCGCGGCGTCCGGCGCAAGCTGCAGACCGCGTGTGAGAATGAGCCAAGCGATCGGCGTCAGCAGCAGGATCGCCGGCACGCCGATCGCCATCCAGGCGCCGAACGAGATGTCGACGCCTTCGTTGCGCAATTGCTGCAGCGCGATGCCGTTCGTCGGCGTGCCGATCGGCGTGCCAAGGCCGCCGATCGTCGCCGCATAAGCGACCGCTAGCGCAAGCGCCGCCGCGAAGCGTGCGTTGCCGAGTCCGTTGACCGTCGCGCCCGCAGCGACCGACAGCGCGAGCGGCGTCAAAATCAGCGCGGTCGCCGTGTTGGAGATCCACATCGACAGCGCGGCGCCGGCGATCAGGAACGCGGCGACCATGCGCTTGGGATCGGCGCCGCCGCGCGCCACGAGCGCGTAGGCGATGCGCTGCGACAGGCCGCAGCGCTCAAGCGCGATGCCGAGCAGAAAGCCGCCAATATACATGAGCACGATCGGATTGGCGTAGTGCGCGCCGAGATCGTCGAGGGTGAGCAGGCGTACGCCGTCGAGACGCGCAGGATCGCCGCACGCATCCGCCGCGCACGCGAGACGTCCGCGCGCGTCGCGGCCCACCGCGATGCCGATCAGCGGCAGCGCGACGATCGGCAGCAAAGCGGTGGCGGCGAGCGGGATCGCTTCGCTCACCCACCAGATCGCCATCAGCACGAGCAGCGCGAGCACCGCCTTGGCCTGCGGGGAAAGACCATCGATCGGCGCGATCAGGCAGGCCAGCGCGGCGACGACGCCGGCTGCAAGCCAGATCGCGCGGGTCACGCCAACAGCGCCGCCGCGAACGCCGCCAGCACGCCGGCGCCGAGCGCGAGACTGATGCGGTCGCGAATGGCGAACGCCACGGGATCGTCATTCAGTTCGCCGCGCCCGAGCAAAAGCCAGACGCGCCCGAGCCACAGGCCGAGCAGAACCGGCGTCAGCCACAGGGCCTCCGGCGCGCCATAGATGTGGCGCCGCTCCACTTCCTGGATGAGGAACAGCACCATCACCAGCACGGCGATCATGCCGAGCGACACGCCAAGCGCGATCGTGACAGGGCCGTCGGCAGCCTTGTAGCCGCGCCCCGGCGCGGTCGCGATGCCGCGCTCGACCATGCGGTTCACTTCCGTCGCGCGTTTGGCGAAGCTCAGCGAGGTGAACAGCATCATCGAGAACACGAACAGCCAGGGCGATGGCGGCACTTGCACAAGCGCTGCGCCAAGGCCGAGACGCAAACTGAACAGCGCGCCGAGAATCGCGGCGTCGAGAATAGGCACGCGCTTTAGCCGGAACGTGTACGACAGCGAAATGGCGAGATAGGCGAACAGAATGCCAAGCGCGGCGGCATTGCCCGATAACGAGAGAAGCGCTACTCCCGCCGCGAGCGTCAAGGGCGCTGCGATCATGCCCGATGCGATCGTCAAATCGCCGGATGCGAACGGACGATTGCGCTTCGACCAGTGCGCCCGATCGTCGTCGATGTCGATCAGATCATTGAGGATGTAGGTGGCTGACGCCGCCAGGCTCAATCCGAAAAAGCCGATCGCCGATGCGAGCCAGGCGTTGGGATCGCCGGCGAGCCCGCTCAACAGCAGCGGCGCGAACACCAACAGATTTTTCGCCCATTGGTGGACGCGAAAGGCGCGTATCCAGGTCGACAGGCGCGGGCTGGCGTCGGGCAGCGTCGCTTCCAGCGCGGTGATCCGCTCGGCGCTGCGGGCCAGGCGCTGCGATCGGCCCGCGAACACCGCGGCCTTCGCTTTGCGCCACACTTTGATGTCGGCGTTGGAATCTCCCGCATAGGCGAAGCCCTGCGGGAAGCGCGCGGCGAGCGCGTCCGCCTTGGCGCGGCTTTTGAGATTGGTCTTCCCGTCGGAGCCGAGCACTTCGCTGACGAAGGGCGCGATGTGCGCCACCATCGCGCGCGCGACGTCGCCATCGGCGGCGGTCGCGACGATGACCGTGCGGCCGGATTCCGCCTGCCCGCGGGCGTAGGCGATGACATCGTCGCGTTTGGGCAAGAGCGTGGCGTCGAGATCGACGCGCGCAGCCAGATTGCGCTTCAGCGTGGCACGGCCCTGCAGCGCCCAGAGCGCCAAGTGGACGATCCGCCACGGCGCGCGCTTGAGATAGCGCAGCACCTTTTCGAACAGCAGGTCGGTGCGCACCAGCGTGCCGTCGAAGTCGAGCGCCAGGGGCGGCGCGTCGGCGGACGGGCTGAGGGCGGAGGGCGCGGACATGGCCCGTGTGTAATGGCTTTGCTTTGCGGTCGGGTAAACCGCCCGCCCATGCCAGGGGAACGCCCGGATCAGAGCCGCGTTCGGTGAAGGACGAAGGCCGGCAGCGCCCTGATGATCAGCATGATCCAGCGCCACACCCAGGGGGCATAGACGATCGGCCCGCCGGAATCGGCGGCCCTGTGGATCGCGGCGGCGATCTGATGCGGCTTGGCCCAAAGCGGGCCGCCCTTCTTGAAGCCGGCGGTCATGGGCGTATCGACGAACCCGGGCTTGATCAGGACGGCGCGTGCGCCTGTCGGCTCGAGGCGGTGGGCCAGACCCTGCATGAACGCCGCAATCCCGGCCTTGGCGGCGCCGTAGGCGTAGTTCGAGCGCCGGCCGCGATCCCCGGCGACGGACCCGATGGCGATCACCGTGCCTGCGCCCTGGGCCTCGACAACCTCGGCCGCCGCCATCGCCCAGCGCGCCGGCGCGGTAAAGTTGACCGCCAGCGTCTCGTCGAGGGCAGGGCCCGCTTTTTCAGTCTCAAACTGGTCGCCCAGCGTGCCGAAGGCGATCAGGACGAGGCTGAGACCGCCCAATTGCTCAACCCAGGCGCGCATATGGGCTTGGGGATTGGTCTCGGCGGCCAGGTCGAGCACGGCTGTCGTGCACGCCGCCGCGCCGCGCACGGTGAGATCGCCGCAAATCTCGTTGAGGCGGCCCTGGTCGCGCCCGACGAGGATGAAGCGCGACCCTTCCGCCGCAAACAATCGCGCCGCCGCTTCCGCGATCGCCGATTGCGCGCCCAATATGATGACGCGCCGCGCGATCGGGCGCGTCATGTCACGCTCACGCGCGACCAGAAGTCCGAGCGGATCGCAGGATCGCGCAAGCGTTCGAGCTCCAGCCAGCGAGGATACATCCTCTGGAACGTGCGCGGCGGCGCGCGCCCATCCTTGCCTGCATAGATTCGGCCCCCGGCTTCCAACACGATCTCATCCAGCCGGGCCAGAAGCCGCAAAGTCTTGTCGCCGCGATTGGCGAAATCCAGCGCCAGCGTGTGGCCTGGAATTGGAAACGACATGATCCCCGGCGAGGGCTTCGGCCCGAACGCCTTCAAAACCGCCAGCATCGATCCCTCACCCGAGTCTGCGATGGCGCGAAGAAGCTCGGGAATGGCGTCGCGCGCTGTGACCTCGGGCACGACGCACTGATATTGGCGAAAGCCGCGGCGGCCGTAGAAGCGGTTCCAGTCGCCGACGGAATCCAGCGGGAAGAAGAAGCGCGCATAGTGCACGCGCCGCGTTCCTGGCCGCGCCGCGGCGGCCCACGCGGCGTTGAACGCGCGCAGGGTCAAGCCGTTGAACAGGAATCCCGCCCCGTCGAAGGGCGCGGAAATGCGCGGCTCGATGCGGCCCGGCTGCAGATCGCCGTCATCGCGCATCTTCGCGCGCGTGAACACGCCGCGGCCGGGCTGCGTGCAGTCGATCCACGCCACGCGATGCTCGAAGCTTTCGCTTTCGGCCATCAATTGGAAATACTCGTCCAGCGTGGAGAAGGGCACGTCTTCGGCGTCGAGATAGGCGCTGTCGATCGGGATCAGCCCCAGCTCGACCCAGGCGATCGCGCCGGTGAGGCCCAGGCCGCCGATGGTCGCGGAGAACAGCCCGCCGGGGTCGTTGCTCGCCAGCGAAAGCGCTTCGCGGTCGCTGCGCTGCAGCCCGATGCGGCGCACCCAGCGGCCGAACGAGCCGTGCATCAAGTGGTTCTTGCCGTGCACATCGTTGGCGACGGCGCCGCCGAGCGTGACGAATTGCGAGCCGGGCAGGACCGGGAGGAACAGCCCGCGCGGCGTCAGCACACGCAGCGCCTCGCCCAGCGAAAGGCCGGCCTGCGCGCGCAGGATCAGGCCCTGTTCGTCGATCTGGATGAGCCGGTTGAGCCCGGTCATCACGATCAGCCCGCCTTCGGCGTTGAGGCAGGAATCGCCATAGGCGCGACCCAGGCCGACCGGCAGGACAGTGGCGGGGCGGTCGGGCGCATTGATGGCGGCGGCCAGATCCGAGGCGAAGCGCGGCCGCGCGACCGGGTAGGCGCGGCGTTCGACGCGGCCCCAGGACGTGAAACTCTCGTCAGGGGCGTAGAGACCCATCCGCGCAGCGCTCCTCGGCGCTGCTATGCATGACCAATCGTTCCCGTTTCCTCAAGCTTATGCGTCTGTAACGTGTTGACGCTGCGCAGCTATTCCGACCCGCCGGTCAGGCGGCGTCGCTTTTGAGGCTCGATTCGAACACCGCCTGGAGATCCTCCAGCCCGCGCGCGCCGCGCAGGCGCTCGCGGACCGCCGGGCGGCGGAACGCGCGCGACACGCGGGCGAGCGCCTTAAGGTGGTCGGCCCCGCGATCGGCCGGGGCGAGCAGCATGAACACCAGGTCGGCCGGGCGGCCGTCGAGGGCGTCGAAATCGATCGGGGTCTCCAGCCGGGCGAAGCCGCCGACCGGGCGCGTCAGGCCGGCGATGCGGGCATGGGGGATGGCGACGCCTTCGCCCATGCCGGTGCCGGAGAGGCGCTCGCGCAGCAGCACGGCGTCGAACGCCGCGCGCGGATCGACGCCAGCCTCCTTGGCGAGCGCCTCGGCCAAGGCCTGGAGAACGCCGCGCTTCGAGGTCGCGCCAAGCCGAGGCAAGACCGCGCCGGGCAGGATCAAGTCTTTGATATCGCCCATGTCCCATCACCTTGGCGCAGACGCGGGGACTGCCCCCGGCCTGGAGCGTCACTGCACGGACCGCGCCGCCTTAGCTGCGGCCGCCGGCGCGTTCCGGATCGACCCAGCCGATGTTTCCATCGGACCGCCGGTACACCATGTTCAGCCCGCGATGGGCGGCGTTGCGAAACAGAAGCGCCGGGGCGTCCGTCACCTCCAGTTGCAGCACCGCCATCGAGACCGTCATGGTCCGCACCGGGATCGTCGTCTCCGCGATCACCAGGGGGCCGGCTTCGACCCCGTTCGCCTCGACCGCATCGGCCGCAGCGTCCTCATCACCATTCAGCGGCGCGAGCACATACGCCGCCGCGTCTTCCGCGGGAAGGGGGGACTTGTTGTCCGCGTGATGATTTTTAAGGCGCCTCTTATAGCGCCGGACCCGCTTTTCGAGCTTCGAGAGGGCGTCGTCGAAGGCGCCGTGGGCGTCGGACCCCTCGCCCTGGGATTGCAAGGTGATTCCCGACGCCAGGTGGACCATGCAATCCACCTCGAACCCGACGCCGGCTCGGCTCACCGTCACCGTCCCGTCGGTCGGGCGGCCGAAATATTTCACGATTCCGGCTTCAAGCTCCGTTTCGATCCTCGTTCGCAGCGCCTCGCCGACATCAAGCTGTCGGCCGGAAACCTGCACGCGCATGCGCGCCTCCTGATCCGCCTATTGCAACCAACCCGGGCCGCGGAGGGGCGTTCCCAAGCGCGACCTCCATCCAGGGGAGAAGCGCCCGATCCGCCGGCGAGGCTAGGACCGGCGCGCGCCGCGCGTCAATGCGACAGGGCTGTGAAAGCCGTCAGACCGCCGCAAGCGCCTGGTCGAGATCCTCGGCGAGGTCTTCGGCGTCCTCCAGGCCGACGCTGAGCCGGATCGTGCCGCCGGCGACGCCGATATGGGCGCGGGCCTCCTCCGAGAGCCGGCGATGGGTCGTGGTTTCGGGATGGGTGGCGAGCGATTTGGAGTCGCCGAGATTGTTGGAGATATCGATCAGCTTGAGCGCATCGAGAAAGCGCCAAGCGCCGGCGCGGCCGCCCGCGACGTCGAACGCGATCAGCGTGCCGCCGCGGCGCATCTGGCGCTGGTGCAGCGCGCGATGCGGATGCGCCTTGTGGTGCGGATAGAGGAGCCTGGCGATCTTGGCGTGGCCGGCGAAACGCTCGGCCAGCGCCGCGGCGGTCTCGGATTGCTTCTCGACGCGGAGAACGATCGTCTCAAGCCCCTTGGCCAGGACCCAGGCGTTGAACGGCGACAGCGCCGGCCCGGTGTGGCGCAGGAACTCGCGGACGCCTTCGTCGATCAGCGCTTTTGCGCCGAGGACGATCCCGCCCAGCGTGCGGCCCTGGCCGTCGATATGTTTGGTGGCGGAATAGACGACGAGATCGGCGCCGAAGGTCAGCGGCTTTTGCAGCACCGGGCTGGCGAAGGCGTTGTCGACGATCAGCTTGCCGCCGGCGGCGTGCACGATGTCGGCCACTGCGGCGATATCGACGGCGGTGAGCGTCGGATTGGCGGGCGTTTCGATCAGCGCCAGCGTTACGCCGCGGGCGGCCGCCGCGCGCCATTGGTCGAGGTCGTCGCCGTCGACGAGCTCCACCGCCACGCCGAAGCGCGGCAGGAGCGTGTCGAGGATCCACAGGCACGACGAAAACATCGCCCGCGCGCCAATCACACGGTCTCCGGCTTTCAAATTGGCCATCAAGGCCGCCTGCACCGCCGCCATGCCGGAGCCCGTGGCCAGCGCTTCTTCGGCGCCCTCCAGCGCCATCATGCGCTCTTCGAACACGCGAACGGTGGGGTTGGCGTAGCGCCCGTAGAGATAGCCGGGCGAGGTTCCAGCAAAGCGCGCATCGGCCTCCGCGGCGTTGTCATAGACGAAGCCGGAGGTCAGATAGATCGCTTCGGCGGTCTCTTTGTTCTGCGAGCGGGAAAGGCCTGCGCGCACGAGCTGCGTGGCGAGCCGCGGCGGGGAAGCGTCGTCTGACATGCGATCCTCTCGTTTAGCGGCATTTGTAACGCGCCCCGCAAGCTGAGCTCAAATCGGCGCTCCCTGGCGATAACGCCCGGCGGTCCCGCGTCAAGCGCTCTTGCGTCTTTTGCCCATTTCTGATTGCTGCAAAACTCACTGCAACCTAAAGTGGCGATTGGCGAGCGTGGACAGACGAGCCTTTCTTACCGCTGTCGCGGCGGCGGCGGCCTCGTGCGCGTTTGGCGCTGTCGAGGCGCGTCTGCTCGGCATGCACGTTCTGCCGGACGCCGCCGGCGGGGCGGGTCCGGGCGGTGGATTTTCCGCGACTGGATTGTCGCTGGACCCTGTCACCGGGGGATGGGTGGTGGGAAATGACGGCCGCGCCACCGATCCGCAAACCACCTACGATCCGTCGATCGTTTTTCTCGATGCGCACTTCCGCAAGCACGGCGAGTTGAAGCTCGCGCCTTTGTATTTTCAACACGGCTCCGTGCAGGGCGTCGCGGCGCTGAAGGACGGCTCAATCTGGTACGCCAGTCCGCTTGAAGGCCTTGTGCGGCGCATTGATCGATCGGGGCGCCAATTGGCGCGCTTTTCGCTCCCGTGGGCGAACGGCGTGGCGGTGTCGCGGAGCGGCGCCGTCTGGGCGCTCGCGAAACGTAAGGTGTGGCGGATGAACGAGCCTGCGCCGCGCTTCAGCGTCAGGGTTGGAGATGGCTTGTGCGTGGCTGCGGGCGCGCTGTGGTGCGCGGATCACGATGCGCTGCATCAATATGGCTTCGATGGTCGATTGATGCAGCGATACGTGTTGCCCGGCGTCAATTATGCCGAGGGCGTCGTGGTGCGGGGCGACGAGGCATGGGTGGTGCACAATGGCTCGTTTCACCGCTCAAGCCGCAAAGCGGCGATCCCGCCGCGCTCGGTGATCGCGCATTACGCCTTGTCGTGATGGCCATGTCGCGCAATTTACACAGGAGACCTCGGGCGTTCCTCCACGCCTGCGCCATGGGCTGCGCGCATCCAATTGGCAAACGCCGCATGTTTGCGCAAAGCCAGAACAGGTTTTTCAACGCACCACCACGACAGCGCCGCCAGCGCCGAAGTGACAGGCAGGCTGATCAGCAGCACGAGCAGCGGGCCCGCTCCGGGAACAAGGAAGACGACCGTCTGCTGCATAGGCACGTGATAGAGATAGAGGCCGTAGGAATAGTCGCCAGTGCTGTAGAAAGGCAGCTTGGGCAAGGGCGTCAGCCCCAAGAGCGCGATCATGTAGGCCATGAGCGGCGTGGCGATCAGGCTCAAGGTCGCGTCGCGCGTGAGACTTTGGTCGCCGAGAACCGCGAGCACGGAGCCGGCGGCCGCGATCGCCAGGCCAAGGCCCCACGAATACGGCAGCGCGTGGCGCAGTCTGTAGACAAGCGCGCCCAGCAGAAACGCCGGAATGAGCCGCGCGCCGCGATCGAACAGCAACGCATCGACGAATTTCGCGGCAAGTTCCGGTAGACGCGCCATCACGCCTAAACGCTCAACGAGCACAGCGGCGATCAGCAGGCCAAAGCCCGACGCCGCAAGCGCCCACGCCTTGTTGTGCAGCCGCAGGGCGATCAGCACGCTGAGCGCCGCATAGCACCCGATTTCGAACGGCACGGTCCACAAGGCGCCGTTCACCCGCGGCGAGGGATTGGTTTCGAAGACTCCGGGCAAATCGTAATGCACCCAGCCGACGATATTGGCGAAATATCGAAAGAAATCCGGGTGCTTAAAATACTCCGAAAGCGGGCGCGTCGTCAGCAAAGGGCCGAGGATGAGCGCGCAGATCAGAATGTCGACCGCGAGTGCGGGCACGATGCGCAGGCCCCGATTGGTGAGAAAGCTGCGCAGCGATAGCCGCGTGGCGCTCGCCGCCACGAGAAAGCCGCTCAGCGCAAAGAACAGCGGCAGCGTGACGAATTCGACGATCCAGAGCGGCGTTGATTTTAGCAGCGCATAATTGCCATTGGCGATGCCGACGCTGTGCCAGCTCAGCACCGCCGCTGCCAAGAACACGCGCATGAAATCAAAACCCGGGCCGAACCCCTTGCACTGGTCCAGCACCGCGCCGAGCGTCCGCGCCATTGCTTCGTCCCCCGCACCGCGCGACGCCATTCGCGCGCGCCGCGCTTGGATAGCCGCTTGCGGTCGACGCGCAACCCCTCAGCCTGACGCGGCCCACTTGGTGATCATGGGGGCATCGGCTACCAAGCGCTGCGTTGCGCGCCGGGCGGCGCGCACAGAGGTGCTCAGCATGGCCACGCATGGCGTCCTTCCCGATACAGAGCTCAAGCGCGCGATCGAGCGCGGCTTCATTCGGGCGAACGCGCCGTTCCTCGCCGACCAGATCCAGCCGGCCAGCCTGGACTTGCGCCTCGGCGAGACGGCCTATCGGCTGCGCGCCAGCTTTCTGCCCGGCGCCGCGCGCGTCGCCGAGCGCCTCGACGATCAATTGGTGATGCACCGCATCGATCTGCGCGAGGGCGCCGTGCTCGAGACGGGCTGCGTCTATCTTGCGCAATTGCAGGAAATCGCTGCGCTGCCGCCGCACCTGCATGGCGCGGCCAATCCCAAGAGCTCGACCGGGCGCATCGATGTCTTCACGCGCCTGATCGTCGATCACGCCAGCGCGTTCGACCATGTGCCGGCCGGCTATGAAGGGCCGCTGTGGGCCGAGATCAGCCCGTGCACGTTTTCGATTCTCGCGCGCACGGGTGCGGCGTTGTCGCAATTGCGCTTGCGGCGCGGCCCGCCCCATCCCCGCCGCGACGTGGATTTCACGATCGATCTGTCGATGCAGGGCCCCGTCGGTTTTCGCGCCAAGCGCCATTCGGGCGTCATCGACGTCGAGCGCATCGGCGCCTATGATCCGCGCGATTATTGGGAGCCGCTCGAAGCGCGGCACGGCCGCGTCGTGCTCGATCCCGGGCAGTTTTATATTTTCGCATCCAAGGAAAATGTTCTGATCGCGCCGGACGAGGCGGCCGAAATGGCGCCGATCCGGCCGGAGCTGGGCGAGTTTCGCGCCCATTATGCCGGCTTCTTCGATCCGGGCTTCGGCGTGAGCCCCAATACGGGACGCGCCGTGCTCGAAGTGCGCTCGCGGGACGTGCCGTTCTTCCTCGAGGACGGCCAGCCCGTCGGCAAGCTCGTCTACGAACCGCTGTGCGGCCCTGCCGAGCGGCTCTATGGCGAAGCGGGTTCGAATTATCAGGGCCAGGGGCTCAAATTGTCGAAGCACTTTTCGGCCTGGCGCTGAGCGGTGCGCCGCATCGTCTCCACGTCGCCGATCGACGGCGCGCCGATCGGCGCGGTCACGGCCGATGCGCCGGCGGACATCGCCGCGAAGGTCGCCGCTGCGCGATCGGCGTTCTGGGCGTGGCGCGAAATTCCGGCGCCGCGGCGCGGCGAATTGGTGCGGCTGTGGGGCGAAATCCTGCGCGTGCGCAAGGAGTCGCTGGCGCAGCTTGTATGCCTCGAGAACGGCAAAATCCTCTCTGAAGCGCGCGGCGAAGTGCAGGAGATGATCGACATCTGCGATTTCGCCGTCGGCCTGTCGCGGCAATTGTACGGCCTCACCATCGCGTCGGAGCGGCCGCGCCATCACCTCATCGAACGCTGGCATCCCTTGGGCGTCGTCGGCGTGATTTCCGCGTTCAATTTTCCGGTCGCGGTCTATGCCTGGAACGCCGCCTTGGCGCTGGTGTGCGGCAATGCGGTTTTGTGGAAGCCCAGCGAAAAGACGCCGCTGTGCGCCGACGCCGTGCTGGATACAGTGCACGAAGCCATGGCGCGCTTCGGCGATGCGCCGCCCGGTCTTGTCGCCGTCGTGCATGGCGGCGCGCAGGAGGGCGCGGCGCTGGCCGAGGCGTGCGATCTTATTTCCGCCACCGGCTCGACGCGCATGGGCAAGGCCGTCGCGGCGCGCGCCGCCGCCGCTCTGAAGCGCACGCTGCTCGAATTGGGCGGCAACGCCGCGATGATCGTCGCACCCAGCGCTGATCTCGCCATGGCGGTGCGCGCGATCTGCTTTTCCGCCGTCGGCACGGCCGGGCAGCGCTGCACCACGCTGCGCCGCCTGATCGTGCACGAGGATGTGGCCGACGCCGTGCTTACGCCGCTGCGCGCGGCGTACGCGTCATTGGCCGTCGGCGATCCGCGCGACGCCTCCACGCTCGTCGGTCCGCTCATCGACGGCGACGCGTTCGCAGCGATGCAAGCGGCATTGGCGCAGGCCGCCGTTGAAGGCGGCGCGGCCTCCGGCGGCGAACGCGTCGACGTCAATGGCGCGAAGAGCTTCTATGTTCGCCCGGCGCTGGTGGAGATGCCGCAACAGACCGCCATCGTGCGCACGGAGACCTTCGCGCCCATCCTCTATGTGTTGCGCTATCGCGATTTCGACGACGCCATCGCGATGCTCCGCGACGTCCCGCAGGGTCTGTCTTCTTCGTTGTTCACGCAAAATATGCGTGAAGCCGAAACTTTCCTCTCGGCCGTCGGATCCGATTGCGGCATCGCCAACGTCAACACCGGCCCCTCAGGCGCCGAAATCGGCGGCGCGTTCGGCGGCGAGAAGGAGACCGGCGGGGGGCGCGAAAGCGGCGCCGACGCCTGGAAGGCCTATATGCGCCGCCAGACCCAGACGGTGAATTTCGGCGCCGATCTGCCGCTCGCCCAAGGCGTCCACTTCGATCCGACCGCCTGACCGGCCCCTGGGAGACAAGGGTGCTTGACAGGCACGCCCTAATATGACAAGTACGCTTGTCATTATGACATGGACGCTTGGCGAAATGACAGGCAGCCTTGTCCAGGGAAAGGATTGGAGATGACGATGACCGGGACGATGGAGGCGCCGCCGCCGCCGCGCGCCAACGGCTATGGGATTGCGACGCTGACGGTGATCATGGCCGCGCTCTCGGCCACGGCCACGCCCGAGCCGGACGCGCTGGCCGCGGCGGCGGGGCTTGGCCTGCCTGACGCTCTGGCGCGGCTGGCGGTGCACGCCGCGCCGGTGGCGATGGCGGGGGCCGTGATCTGGATTGCGCAGGCGCTTGCGCGCGGGCGCGGCCGGGCGCTGCGCTGGGGGATATTCCTCGTCGCCGGACTCTGGGTGGGCTTCTTCACCGGGCTCACGCTGACGCTGTTCACCGGCGCGGACTCGATCATCGCCGCGCTCGCAGGCCCGCTGCGCGACGCCACCTTGGCCGACACCATCGCCTGGACTTTGAGCGTCATGAGCGTGTCGTGGGCGCTGATGTTTCTCGCCATCGCTGCGCTGGGGCGAAACGCTGTGGCCGCGCTGCAGGTCGAAGCCGCGGCGTGCGATGAAGCGACCGACATCCGCCGGCGCGACCGGGCGACGTATGCGTGGGGCGCGTGGAGCATGCTGGGCTTCGGCGCGGCGTTCGCCGGCGTCGCGATGGCGCATCAGGGCGCGCCGACCCCGATCGTGATCACCATCGCCGTCGCCGGATTTGCGCTGTTCCATTTCGGCTCGTGGCGCCTGTGGCGCATCTATGACGAATTGTTCCGCCGCGTCGTGCTGCAGGCCTATGCGGTGTCGGGCGTGCTTGGCGCGATCGGCCTGATGGCCTGGGCGCTGTTGGACGCCGCAGGATTGGCGCAATCCTTCGGCGCGTTCGAAGCGTTCGTCGCCTTCATGAGCCTGCAATTCGTCGCCACCACGGCGCTGTCGTTGAAGCTTCAAGGCTTCAGCAAGTGATCGCGGAGGCGGACATGAACAATCGCCTGCGCGTGCTGCGCGCCGAGCGTCAATGGAGTCAGGCCGATCTCGCCGAAACGCTCGGCGTGTCGCGCCAGACAGTGAACGCCATCGAGACGGGCAAGTACGATCCGTCGCTGCCGCTGGCGTTCAAGATCGCGCGAATCTTTTCGTTGCGCATCGAAGACGTGTTTCAGGACGAGGACGCCGCGAAAGCGGCCCAATGAGTGGGGAAAAGGACATGGAGACCTCAATGACCATCGCCCGAATGCTGAAGGCGCTGTGCGCGGCTGCAGCCATCGCCTGCGCGGCGACGCCGGCCTTCGCCGAAACGCCGGTCGCGGAAGCCGCCGCCGCGCCGCGCGCTTCACTTAATCCCGCGCTTTATGTGGTGCGCGACGCGGATTCTACGCTCTACATCTTCGGCACGATGCACATCCGCAGGCCCGGGGCCGGCTGGGGCGGGCCGGAGGCGCATGCTGCGCTCGCCGAAGCGCAAGAGGTCTGGACGGAAATTCCGATGGGGCCTGAAACCCAGGCCGAAACGCAGCGTCTGATGCCGCAATACGGCCTGTCGCCGGACAAGCCGCTCTCGCAGCGCCTGACGCCAGCGCAGAGCGCGCGTCTCGCAGCAGCGCTGGCGCGGCTTGGCGTGCCGGCACAGGCGGTGGAGCCGATGCGGCCCTGGCTCGCAGGGCTGACAGTGTCGATCCTGCCGATCATGCAGGCGGGCTATGATCCCAACGCCGGCGCCGATCAGCAGATCACCGCTGCAGCGAATGCGGCCGGCAAAATCATGCGCAGTTTCGAAACCGTCGAACAACAACTCGGCTTCTTCGCCGGCATGACCGAAGCGGCGCAAATCGAAATGCTGATGGACGCCGTCGCTGATCTCGAGGCCGGCAACGCGCTGCTGGTGCAGATGGAGACCGCCTGGGAGCGCGGCGATCTCGAGACGCTGTCGCGCGTCACGCTGGACGACATGCGCGCCAACTATCCGGAATTGTTCGACATCATCATGACGCGCCGGAACAACGCCTGGGTCGAAACGTTGTCGCGCGAATTGGCCGGCAGCGGCGTCGATTTCGTCGCCGTGGGCGCAGCGCACCTGCCCGGGCCCGAGGGCCTCGTCGCGCAATTGCAGGCGCGCGGCTTTGCCGTCACCCGCGTCGCCGCGCGATAGCGGCGCGCTTCCGATGTTCAACGCCCCCGCGTGAACGCCCCCTTGAAGCCCTGACGCAAGTCGGGGCTTCTTTTTTCGATCAGGCCGCAGCCGCCTCCGGCAGCGCCGCGCGCAGGCGCGCTTGCAGCACCGCAAACGAAAACGGCTTGGCCACATAATCATTGGCGCCGGATTCCAGGCACTTCACGATCATCGGATCTTCGTCGCGCGCGGTCACCATGATCACAGGCAAGTCGCGCTTGGACCAGGTTTCGCGGATGCGCCGCAAGGTTTCGAGGCCGTCGATGCCCGGCATCATGTAATCGAGCAGCACGGCGTCGAATTTTTCCTCGCCCAGCCGCGCCAGGCATTCGCGCCCGTCGCAGGCTTCCGAGACGGTGAAGCGCGCGATCATCAATCGCCGGCGCAACAGCTCCCGATTGTCCTCAAGATCGTCGACCACAAGAATATGCGGCCAGACGTCCGCATCGCCGTTGAGAGACCGTGTCTCGGATTCCATGGCGGAACCGCCTCCATGACGCTTTCATGATCCATCGCACGCCACGGTTAATAAAGCGCAACCTCGGGGCGCGGTTACGCGCGAAACCTCGCCAATCGGGCGCACCGGGCCTAGCATGCGCCATCACATTAAGGCGGGGGGACAGGCGATGCGGTTGTTTGCAGCGATGGCGATGCTTGCGGCCGTGATCGGGTGCGCCCGCACCGAGGACGCGAGCCCGCCCGCGCCGGCGGCCACATTCGACGAGGTGGCCCCGGCGCTCGCGCAAACCGCCGCGCCGACGCCGGCGCTATTCCTTGCCGGCCAGGTCGTGGCGATGCCGCGCGACCCGGCGTCGAGCGCCGATGTGGGGGCCTTGCCCGCCGTGCTCGCCGCCACCGGCTTCACCGGCGAGACGCGCGCGCTGGCCAGCGGCGCGGTGCTGATCGAATTCCAAAGCCGGGTGAGCGAGGCGCTGCCGCAGTCCGCCGGCGGCGCGCCGCACCTCTTGTTCGATCCGGGCGTGGTGGAGCCTGCCTCCCTGCCGCCGGATCAACAGGCCATGCTCGAGCCGATGCGCCAGGCGGTGGCCGAGCTCGACGGCGTCATCGCCGATCTGCGCCGCAGCGGCCGCTACGCCTCGGTGTCGCGCAATTGGGTGTTTCTGCCCACCCAGGCGGCCACGCCCAATGACCCGAGCTATCTGCGCCAATGGCATTATTTCGCCAATGGCGCCGGCGCGGGCCAATCGCCCGGCGGCGCGGGCTTCGCCGCCTATTGGGCGCAAGGGCGGACCGGATCCCGCGACGTGGTCGTCGCAGTGATCGACACAGGCCTCGAGGTCGGCCATCCCGACATCGACGGCTCCGGCAATGTCGGCGCGGGCTACGACTTCATCTCCGATCCGTGGATCGCCAATGACGGCGACGGACGCGATTCCAACCCGGCCGATCCAGGCGACAATGTCGGCCCCGCCGATCCCGGCAAGCCGATCTTCTGCCCGCCCGAGCCGGAGCCGAGCTTCCACGGCACGCACGTCGCTGGCACGGTGGGCGCAGGCGGCACCAACAATGGCGTCGGCGTTTCGGGCGGCGCCTGGCAGGTGACGGTCATCCCCGTGCGCGTCCTGGGGCGCTGCGGCGGCTCGCTGGCCGACATCGCTGACGGCATCCTGTGGGCCGCCAACGCCCACGATCCCGCCCGCGCGCCGGTCAATCCCAGGCCGGCCGCGGTGATCAATCTGAGCCTCGGCGCCGGCGCGCCCTGCGATGCGAGCCCGCTTCTGGCGGACGCCGTGCGCCGGGTCGTCGCGCGCGGGGTGGTCGTGGTCGCGGCCGCGGGCAATTCGCGCCAAGACGCGGCGCGATTTTCGCCGGCGGGCTGTCCGGGGGTGATCGCGGTCGCGGCAGGCGATGCGCGCGGCCATCTTGCGCCCTATTCGAATTACGGCGCCCGCGTGGACCTCATGGCGCCAGGCGGCGATCTCGGCCGCGACGACACGCAGGACGGCAACGGCGACGGCGTCTTGAGCACGCGCTCGTCGCGCTGCGGCACGGCGTCGGAGCCGAACCGGCAATGCCGCTATGGGTATCTGCAGGGCACCTCGATGGCGGCGCCGCACGTCGCGGCGGCGGCGGCTTTGGTGCTGGCGCATGAACCGCAGCTCAGCCAGGGCCCGATCGAGCAGCGCGGCGCGCGCGTGCTGGCGCGCCTGCGCGCCGGCGCGCTGCCGCGCGACGCGACGCAATGCGCCCAGCCATGCGGCGTGATGCTCAATCTTGGCGCCCCGCCTGCGGCGGCCACGCCTTAGGGCTGCGCACGCGCCGATTCTCGTGTAGCGCGGCGGCGAGCAGGAGGCGGGCATGGCGCTGGCGCAAGCAGGAGCGCGGCCGCGCGCGGGCGCGATCGCAATATTCGGAGCCACTGGCGATCTGGCCATGCGCATGGTGTGGCCGTCGCTGTTCCATTTGCATCGCGAAGGCCGGCTGCCGGAGGAGGCGACGCTCGTCGGGTGCGCGCGGCTCGCCTTGAGCGAGGAGGAGTTCCGCACCAAGGCGCGCGGCGAGATCGCCCAGCGCGTCGGCGCCGATGCGGTCACCGGCGCGGAGTGGCGCAGTTTCGCGCAGCGCCTGCGGTATTTCGCGATCGACGCCACCGATCCTTCGCAGCTTGCGCCCGTGGCCGCGCTCGCGCCGAAGGATGCCGCGAGCGTGATGTATCTCGCCGTGTCGCCGGCCTTGTTCGGGCGCATCGCGGCGGCGCTCGGCGCGGCTGACCTCGTCGGCCCCGATACGCGGCTTGCATTGGAGAAACCCATCGGCGGCGACCGCGAAAGCGCGCGCGCGATCAATGCGCAGGTCGCCCAGCATTTTCACGAACGCCAAGTGTTCCGCGTCGATCATTATCTCGGCAAGGAGGCGGTGCAGAATCTGCTCGCGCTGCGCTTCGGCAATGCGCTGTTTGAGCCGATCTGGAACCGGCAATGGATCGATCACGTGCAGATCGCGATCGCCGAAACGATTGGCGTGGAGGGCCGCACCGACTATTACGACGCCTATGGCGCGCTGCGCGACATGGCGCAAAATCACCTCCTGCAATTGCTCTGCCTCACGGCCATGGAGCCGCCCTACAGCCTGGATGAAGAGGCGGTGCGCGACGAGAAGGTGAAGGTGCTGCGCGCGCTGAAGCCTTTCCCGCCCGAGCACATCGCGGACTTGAGCGTCCGCGGGCAGTACGGCGCCGGCTATATCGGCGGCGCGCTGGCGCCGTCTTATGTCGAGGAGGCCAAAGGGCCGAGCAGCACCGAGACGTATGTCGCCCTCAAGGTCGAGATCGACAACTGGCGCTGGTCCGGCGTGCCGTTCTACGTGCGCACCGGCAAGCGTCTGGGGGACAGGCGCACGTATATCGTCGTCAGCTTTCGCGCGGTGCCGCACTCGATCTTCGGCGGCGCGGCGCTGTCGAACAACGAGCTTGTCATCGAATTGCAGCCGGACGAGGCGATCGCGCTGCGGCTGATGAACAAATCGCCCGGCATCGGCCAGGAGGGCATGACGCTGCGCCCCTTGAGCCTCGATCTGTCGCTGTCGGACAGCTTCAAGGACGCGCGCCGCCGCATCGCCTATGAACGCCTGTTTCTCGACATGATCGACGGACGCACCACGCTGTTCGTCCGCAGCGACGAGGTCGACGCTTCATGGGCGTGGATCGACCAGATTTCCGCGGCGTGGAAGGCGGCCGACATGCCCTGCGAAACGTATCCTGCGGGATCGTGGGGGCCGGCCGGCGCAAAGGCCTTGCTCGCGCGGGACGGCCGCGCCTGGCGCGATTAAGCCGCGCTCAGATCACGTAATCGCCGCCGCCGGCGAGCCGCGCGACGATCGCCTCGGCGGCGTCTTCCGGCGTGGTGGCGGTGGTGTCGATGCGCAATTCGGGACGCTCCGGCGCTTCGTACGGACTGTCGACGCCGGTGAAATTCTTCAGCTGCCCCGCGCGCGCCTTCTTGTAGAGGCCCTTCACATCCCGCGCTTCGGCCACCGCGAGCGGCGTGTCCACGAAGATCTCAAAAAACTCGCCCTCTGCGATCAGCCGGCGCGCCAGCTCACGCTCGGCGCGGAACGGCGAGATGAATGAGACGATCACGATCAGGCCCGCATCGGTCATCAGTTTGGCGACCTCCGCGACGCGGCGGATGTTCTCCACGCGATCCGCATCGGTGAAGCCGAGATCGCGGTTGAGGCCGTGGCGCACATTGTCGCCGTCGAGCAGGATGGTTTTGCGGCCCAGCGCGAAGAGCTTCTTCTCCACCAGATTGGCGATGGTGGATTTGCCCGAGCCCGAAAGCCCGGTGAACCACAACACGGCCGGCTTCTGACCCAGTTGCGCGGCGCGCGCCGTGCGATCGACCTCCAGCGCCTGCCAATGGATGTTCTGCGAGCGGCGCAGCGCGAAATGGATGAGACCGGCAGCAACCGTCGCATTGCTGGCGCGGTCGATCAGAATGAAGCCGCCGAGGTCCTGGCTTTGCGCATAGGGCGCGAACGCGATCGGCTGGTCGAGCGACAGCGTGCATACGCCGATCTCGTTCAGCGTCAGCGCCTTGGCCGCGAGCTTCTCCAGCGTGTTGACGTTGATCTTGTGTTTCGGCTCCGACAGCCGCGCAAGCGCGCTCTTTGCGCCGCACTGGAACCAATATTCGCGCCCCGGCAACAGCGCCTCGTCCGCCATCCAGATAATCGTCGCTTCGAACTGATCGGCGGTTTCGGGCGGGTCGTCGGCGGCGGCGATGACGTCGCCGCGCGCGCATTCGATTTCGTCGGTCAAGGTCAACGTGACGGATTGCCCAGCGACAGCGCGCTCGAGATCGCCGTCATACGTGACGATGCGCGCGATGCGGCTTTCGCGCCCCGAAGGCGCGATGCGGACACGGTCGCCGGGGCGCACGATGCCGGAGGCGATGCGTCCCGAGAAGCCGCGGAAATCCAGATTCGGCCGGTTCACCCATTGCACCGGCAGGCGGAAGGCCTCCGCCTGCGCGGCCTCGGACTCGATCTCGATGGTTTCGAGATGCTCGATCAGCGAGGGGCCTGCATACCAGGGGGTGGCGGCGCTGCGCGTGGTGATGTTGTCGCCCTGCAGACCGGAAATCGGGATCGCCGTGATGTCGTGCAGCCCGATCTGCGCGGCGAACGCGCGATAGTCCGCAACGATGCGCGTAAACGCAGCCTCGTCATAGGCGACGAGATCCATTTTGTTGACGGCCAGCACGACATGGCGAATGCCGATGAGCGACACGAGATAGGAATGCCGCCGCGTCTGCGTGAGCACGCCTTTGCGCGCGTCGATCAGGATCACCGCCAGATCGGCGGTGGATGCGCCAGTGACCATGTTGCGCGTGAATTGTTCGTGGCCCGGCGTGTCGGCGACGATGAAGGCGCGCTTCTCGGTGGCGAAGAAGCGATAGGCGACATCGATGGTGATGCCTTGTTCACGCTCGGCGGCGAGGCCGTCGACCAGCAGTGCAAAATCGAGCGCGCCGCCTTGCGTGCCGACTTTTTTGGAATCGGCTTCGAGCGCGGCGAGCTGGTCGTCGAAAATCAGCTTGGAATCGTAAAGCAGCCGGCCGATCAGCGTGGACTTGCCGTCATCCACCGAGCCGCAGGTGATGAACCGCAACAGCCGCGCGTCCTTGTCCATGTCGCGGCGCCAGGCGGCGCTATCGGCGGCCATCAGAAATACCCTTCCTGCTTCTTCTTCTCCATCGACGCGCTCTGGTCATGGTCGATGGCGCGGCCTTGGCGTTCGGAGACGACCGCGCCCAAGGTTTCCTCGATGATCGCGTCGAGCGTGTCGGCGTCGCTCTCGATGGCGCCGGTGAGGGGATAGCAGCCGAGCGTGCGAAAGCGCACGCGCTTAATCTTGGGCGTTTCGCCGGGCCGCAAGGGCAGACGATCATCGTCGACCATGATCAGCGCGCCGTCGCGCACCACGACCGGGCGCTCGGCGGCGAAATAGAGCTGCGGCAGCGGAATGTTTTCGCGCGCGATGTATTGCCAGATGTCGCGCTCGGTCCAGTTGGACAGCGGAAACACGCGCAGCGACTCGCCCTTGCGCAGGCGCGCATTATAGAGGCTCCACAATTCGGGGCGCTGGTTTTTCGGGTCCCAGCGATGCTGCGCGGAGCGGAAGGAGAAGATGCGCTCCTTGGCGCGGCTCTTCTCTTCGTCGCGGCGGGCGCCGCCGAAGGCTGCGTCGAAGCCGTATTTGTCGAGCGCCTGCTTCAGCGCCTGGGTTTTCATGATGTCGGTGTGGACCGTGGCGCCGTGCGTGATCGGATTGACGCCGGCGGCGAGCCCTTCGGGATTGGTGTGCACCAGGAGATCGAGCCCGAGCGCCTTGGCGCGCGCGTCGCGGAAGGCGATCATCTCGCGGAACTTCCACGTCGTGTCGACGTGCAGGAAGGGGAAGGGCGGCTTGCCCGGAAAGAAGGCCTTCAGCGCCAGATGCAGCAGGACCGAGCTGTCCTTGCCGATCGAGTAAAGCATCACCGGCCGCTCGCAGACGGCGGCCACCTCGCGCATGATGTGGATGGCCTCGGCCTCCAGGCGGTCGAGGTGGGTCAAGGTCTGGGGGCGGGTTTCAGGCATGCAGGGTGCAGATAGGACGCGCTGGTTCGTCTTTTCATACGATTTTTTTTGCGCCTCGCTTTAGGCGGGGCTCGAGCGTGGCGCTGAACCCTCTCCCCCAGCGGGGGAGAGGGCAGGGTGAGGGGGCAGCGCAACGTTTGAAGCGTAGGCGCGGCCCCCCCCACCCCGCCCCCAACCCCCCCGCAGAGGGGGCGGG
>JANRIR010000082.1:0-2003 GCA_033764725.1 Hyphomonadaceae bacterium | reverse complement strand
CGCGCAGGCGACCGCGGTGACGAGCTTTGCGCCATCCTTGGCGATGCCCCCCGCTTCCGCTTCGCGGCCGACCATGAAGCCGGTGATGTTCTGGAGGAACAGGAGGGGAATATTGCGCTGACAGGCAAGCTCGATGAAGTGCGCGCCTTTGAGCGCGGATTCCGAAAACAGGATTCCGTTGTTGCCGAGAATTCCGACCGGGATGCCGTGAATGCGCGCGAAGCCGGTAACGAGCGTCGTCGCATAGAGCTTCTTGAACTCGTCGAACTCGGAGCCGTCGACGAGCCGCGCGATGACCTCGCGGATATCGTATTGCCGGCGCAGGTCGGCGGGCACGACGGCGTCGATCTCCTGCGTCGCGTAGGCGGGCTCGCGCGCGGGGGCGATATCGAGCGAGGGCCGCGCCTGCGGACCGAGATGGCCGACGATGCGGCGCACCAGCGCGAGCGCGTGGTGATCGTCCATCGCATAGTGGTCGGCGACGCCTGAGTGGCGGGCATGGACATCGGCACCGCCGAGGTCTTCCGCCGAGACGACTTCGCCGGTCGCCGCCTTCACCAGCGGCGGCCCGCCGAGGAAGATCGTGCCCTGATGGCGCACGATGATGCTTTCGTCCGACATCGCAGGGACATAAGCCCCACCCGCCGTGCATGAGCCCATCACGCAGGCGATCTGGGCGATCCCAAGCGAGGACAGCGTCGCTTGATTGTAGAAAATCCGGCCGAAATGCTCGCGATCGGGAAAGACCTCCGTCTGATGCGGCAGGTTGGCTCCCCCGGAGTCGACGAGATAAATGCAGGGCAGACGGTTCTCGCGCGCGATTTCCTGGGCGCGCAAATGCTTCTTCACCGTCATCGGAAAATATGTTCCGCCCTTGATCGTCGAATCGTTGGCGACGATCACGCATTCGCGCCCGCTGACGCGGCCGATGCCCGTGATCAGTCCCGCGCCGTGAATAGCATCGCCGTACATGCCGTTGGCGGCGAGCGGCGATAATTCGAGGAACGGCGCGCCGGGATCGAGAAGCGTCATCACGCGATCGCGCGGCAGCAACTTTCCGCGCGCGACGTGGCGTTCGCGCGCCCGCTTAGGGCCGCCGAGCGCCGCCTCCTCGCGGCGAATGCGCAGGTCTTCGACCAGCACGGCCATCGCTTGCGCATTGGCGCGCGCTTCCGCGCCGTTCACGTCGAACATGGAGGTGATTTTGGCCACCGCTGTCCCCCGAATCCCGCCCCGCAGATTACGGTGTGGTTGTGGTCGCAGGCAAATCGTCGCCGCGCTGCTCCATCTCCTGCCGCCCCCTACCGCGGAACCTATGCGAGGCGTCGGCATTATGGCCGAAGCCCGATCGAACGGAGCAGGGGATAGGCGTTGAAGGAGAGTTTCACATGAAGGTAACGTGGAAGACCACTGTCGCCGCGATCGGCCTTATGGCCGGCTTTGGTTATGCTGCCGCGCAGACGACCGGCGGCTCGACACCGCAGTCGCCGGGCGCGGCCGCCGGACAGAGCGGCGCGCAACCCGGTCAATCCTCGCCGGGCGCGAGCGGACAGCGCATGGGCCAAGGCTCGCAAACGCAAGGCTCGCAAACCCAAGGCTCGCAGACCCAAGGTTCGCAAGCGCAAGGTTCGCAGCCTTCCACATCGCCGCGCACCGGAGCGCAGGAGGGTGCGCAGGGCCGCCAACAGCCGAGTGAGCAGCGCGGAACGGCCGAGCGGGATCGCAGCGGACCGTCGCGCGCTCAAGACGCGCAACAGGAGCGCCGCGGATCACAAGCGCAAGAACGCCAGCGTGATCGCGACGGGGCGGCGGCTCAGCAACAGCAACGCGACCGCAATGGGGCGGCGGCTCAGCAACAGCAACGCGATCGTGACGGCGCGCCCGGCACGGCGCAACAGCAGCGTGAGGGCACGGCCGCCGAGGGTGGCATCCGGACCGCCCCGAGCGTCCGCTTGAGCACGGAGCAGCGCACGCAAATCCGCCAAATCTTCACCCGGGGCGGA
>JANRIR010000078.1:0-3524 GCA_033764725.1 Hyphomonadaceae bacterium | reverse complement strand
TCGTGGGGCGGGAGGGCGCGAAGCCGCGTGACGTTCGGACCAATGTCCACGGTCAGTCCGATCGCTTCCGCGAGGATGGCTCCTTGTGCCGACGGCGCTTTTTTGCGCGGCGGGCGCGGGGCAGGAACAGGCGTTGAACTGTTGTCGATCGGCCGCTTCTGGCCCCTAAGCTTACCTCTGGCGTCCTCCGCTGGCGCACTTGCCTAGCCACACGCTGATTGACACGCCGCCGCCCCGATGCCGAGGTGTTGCAGCGGAGGCGACGATGGCGGGACGAGGGTATCGGCGCTGGTTGCGGAGCGCGGCGCTTGCCACAGGGGTGGCGCTCCTGTCGCCCAGCGGCGAGTTACATGCGCAGCAGACGCCCACCGTCGCGGCTCAGGCAGCGCCAATCGATCCCTATGCCATCCCTGCCGACGTGCGGCCTGAGACGCCCACTGAAACGGCGCGGATCAGGTCGCTCTCCGCTGCCGCCAGTGACAAGGCGGCCCGTGGCGACTATCAGGCGGCGGCCCTCATGTGGCGCGAGGTTGTTGCTATCCTGGAGGCGAATTGGGGGCCGCGCCACCCGGTGACCGCCATCGGCCTCAACAACCTCGCGCTCAGCCTGAACGGCGAGGGCCGATACGCCGACGCCGAGCCGCTCTATCGGCGTGCGCTGGCGATTCGCGAGGCCCGCCTCGGCGCCGACCATGCTGAGACGGCGACGGCCCTCAACAATCTCGCAGTGAACCTCGAGGACCAGGGGCGCATAGCCGACGCCGAGACACTCAAGCGGCGCGCGCTAGCGATCACTGAAGCGCGCCTCGGCGCCGACCATCCGGGTACGGCGACGATCCTCAACAACCTTGCGCTGAACCTTAACATCCAGGGACGTTTCGCCGACGCGGAGCCGCTTCTCCGTCGCTCGCTGGCGATTCGCGAAGCCCGCCTCGGCGCCGACCATGCCGACACGGCGACGGGCCTCAACAATCTCGCGGAGAGTCTTCGCGCCCAAGGCCGCTTGGCGGACGCCGAACCGCTCCAGCGGCGCGCGCTAGCCATCACGGAGGCGCGCCTTGGCGCCGACCATCCAAGTACGGCGACGACCCTCAACAACCTAGCGCTGAACTTGAGCGCCCAGGGGCGCCCGATCGAGGCCGAGCCGCTGCACCGGCGCGCGCTGGCGATCTACGAGACCCGCCTGGGCCCCGACCATCCGCAGACCGCCGGGAGCCTCAACAACCTCGCAAAGACCCTCAGGGAGTTGGGCCGCGCCGCCGATGCCGAGCCGCTCTACCGGCGGGCGCTGGCGATCAATGAGGCGCGCCTCGGCGCCGACCATCCGGCGATAGCGAGGAACCTCAACAACATCGCGGTGAGCCTCGACGGTCAAGGCCGCTTCGCCGACGCCGAGCCGCTCTACCGGCGCGCGCTGGCGGTTCGCGAAGCCCGACTCGGCGCAGAGCACCCCTTGACGGCGCTAACCCATACCAACCTCGCGCTCACGGAACTGAGCCTTTCGAAAGCGGGGATGGCTCTAACGCATGCCCGCGCTGCTTTGCGCGTGCTCGAGCGCGCGCGCACGGGCGCCGACGCGGCCGCTGCCGAGGCAACGCTGTCCCAGCTCGCAACCAACTCCCGCGATGCCGCAGCGACTTTGGTCCGAGCCGCCTGGAGCGTCGCTGCAAAGCAGCCGGCGCAAGCCTCCGCCTTGCGCGCGGAAGCTTTCGCTGCGGTGCAGGCTATGGGAATGGCCTCGTCCGCCGATGCGCTGGCGCAGGGCGCGGCGCGGGTAGCGGCCGAGCGTGCGGGCGCCGGTCCGGCGGTGGCGGCCTGGCGCGGCGCACAGGATCGCCTCGCCGCCATCGACGCGCAGATCGCGCAGGCCGCCTCTCTGGGCGCGGCCGGAGACGCGCGGCGCGCGTCTCTGGGGGGCGAACGCATCAGAGCGGTGATGCAACTCGCCGCGGCCGAGCGTGATCTGGCAACAGGCTTCCCGCGCTACTTTGACCTGCTGAAGGTCGTGCCGCTTTCGGTCACAGACCTGCAGGCGACCAGCGGCGACGCTGCGCGTCTCCTGGGGATCGACGAAGCGCTCGTCCTGCTCACGCCCGGCGTGGCGTGGATGTCTGAAGGGCACCGCAAGGGGCTGGTGTTCGTCATCACAAAGCAGACCTCGGCCTGGGCCGAGATTCCGCTCGAGGCCAGCGCGCTGGCCGCCGAGATCGCCGCGCTACATGCCATGCTCGCCGCACCGGGCGCCGGCGCGACGCTGGCTGCGGCTGGGGTGGCGCCAAGCGTGACTTACGACCGCGCGCGCGCCTTTGCGCTCTATCGGGCACTGTTTGGCGCCCCCCAGATCGCCGCCGCGCTCGCCGGCAAGGACCGCTGGCTGATCGCACCGCAGGGGCCCCTGATGAGCCTGCCGTTCGCGGCATTGCCGATGGCCGCACCGCCCGGCGGCGCGGCCGGCGACGTCAACCCGGAGGCGCTGCGCGCTTCGGCGTGGCTGGGTGCCGAGCGCACATTGGCGATACTGCCGTCGGTGTCGGCCTTGCGCGTGCAGAGGCTCTATCCGCTGGCCCCGACGCTGACTGCGCGTGCGCCGTTCTTCGGGCTTGGCGATCCCGCGTTCTCCGGCGTCGCCGATTCCGACGTGCGCGGCGGCGGTCGACTGGGAGCCGCCCGCAGCTACTTCCGCGGTGGCGTCGCAGACCTGACGGCGTTCAGCCGCCTGCCGCGTCTGCCTGAGACTGCGCACGAAATCCGCGCGCTCGCCGCCAGTCTTGGCGCCGGCGCCGAGACGTACGTGTTGCAGCTCGACGCCAGCGAAACCGAACTGCGTCGTCGCAGCGCAGACGGACGCCTGGCGCGTGCCGAAGTCGTGGCGTTCGCCACCCATGGCCTTCTGGCCGGAGAGTTCGACAATGCCGTTGCCGAGCCGGCGCTGGCGCTGACGCCGCCGACGCTGCCTGCCGGAGTACCGCTTTCTGCAGAGAACGATGGCCTCCTCACCGCCTCGGAGGCCGCGACGCTGTCGCTTTCTTCCCGTTTCGTGATCCTCTCGGCATGCAACACCGCCGCCGGCGGCAAGCCCGACGCGGACGCGCTGTCGGGCCTCGCACGCGCGTTTCTCTACGCCGGCGCGCAGTCGCTGCTCGTCTCGCACTATCCCGTCTATGACGATGCGGCGATGCGGCTCACCACCGAGGCTGTCCGTCTTGCGCGCAGCCAGAACCTTCGCAACCCGGAGGCAATGCGGGCCTCCATGCGGGCCCTGCTGCAAGACCCAAGCGCTGACGCCGGTGGTCGGAGCTTTGCGCATCCGGCCGCCTGGGCGCCATTCGCGGTGATTGATGCGAATTGAAGGCGTTTCGCGACATTGCGCGCGACCGTCTTCGGCGAAAAGCCGCCGGTCCCAATCCATCCGGCCCACGCGATGCGCGGGCTGCATACCCGTCCAGGGGGAAGAGGGCCGACGCGCTTGACTCGCGGACAATGTTCCTATTATGTTCCCCCATCGCTTCCGCGAGGAGGGCGGC
>JANRIR010000077.1:0-1661 GCA_033764725.1 Hyphomonadaceae bacterium | reverse complement strand
CGCGCGCCGACGATGGCGACGAGCGGCTTCCTGAAGAGCGCTGCGTCGC
This sequence comes from Hyphomonadaceae bacterium, assembly GCA_033764725.1. Classification (GTDB taxonomy): domain Bacteria; phylum Pseudomonadota; class Alphaproteobacteria; order Caulobacterales; family Aquidulcibacteraceae; genus RI-43. Next base: position 1,612 of record JANRIR010000077.1, on the reverse strand, counting down.
CGCGTACGGCGATGAGCGGCGGACACGGATCGATCTGCGCGAGCAGCGCGGGATAGTCGGGCTCGCAACTCGCCAGGAGGCGCGCGTCCATCTCTTCGAGCGCCGTGAGCTCCGCTTCGACGGCGTCTGCGGAGGGCGGAACGAGGCGGCGTTTCGAAATGTGCGGCAGCGCGTCGAGCGCCGCATCCGCGCCGCCGTATTGCGCAACGAGGCTATGAAAGGTGAGCGACCCGATGCCGGGCGTGCGCGCGAGGCGCGTCCACGCAATCCGCTCGCGCTTGGCGAGCGGGCGACGCTTCGGCGCGGTCATTCCGCGGTGGGTTCGGGGACTTTCGGTTCTTCGGCCGCCTTCTTCGCGCCGATCTTCGGCTCCGTCCCCGCAAGGATCCGAGAGATGTTGGCGTGGTGGCGCACATAGATCAGCACCGCGAGCAGCACGCAGAAGCCGATCGCGATGGGGCCGTTCAGCAGGAAGTACGCGAGCACCGGCGCCGCCGCCGCCGCCACGAGCGCGCCGAGCGACGACATGCGGAAGAGAAGCGCCGTCAGCACCCAGAGCGCCGCGCATGCCGCGCCGATCAGCGGCAGGCCTGCGAAGAGTACGCCGAAGAAGGTCGCGACGCCCTTGCCGCCCTTGAACTTGAGCCAGACCGGAAAACAGTGGCCGAGAAAGGCCGCGCCCCCGGCGATGAAGCCCGCTTCTCCGCCTTCGGTGGGAAAGATGGACTTCGCGAGGAGAAGCGCGATCGCCGCCTTGCCGCTGTCGAGCAGGAAGGTCGCGAGCGCGAGATCCTTGCGGCCGGTGCGCAGGACATTCGTTGCGCCGATATTGCCGGAGCCGATCTCACGGATGTCGCCGAGCCCGGCCGCCTTCGTGATGACGAGGCCGAACGGAATCGATCCCAGCAGATAGCCGAGCGCGGCGGATGCGATGGCGGCGAAGATCGTGAGATCACCCATACGGGCGATCTAGCAGCGGCCGCACGAGGGTGTGAAGTGGCGTCGAGGTTTTTCGAGAGCCTGTCGCGACCGTCATTCCGGGCTCGGCTGTCAGCCGCCCCCGGGATGACGGGGCTTTGCCTGTTTAAGCCCCGAGCGAGAACGGCAGGGCGCGGGAGGCGGCGAGGCGCGTTTCGATATCGGCCTGTTCGACGGTGCGTTCGGCCTGATAGGTGGCGAGCGGGTTCATCGAGAAGATGGTCCAGGCGATCGACCAGACGAGCAGCATGGCGTTTCCTCACTCACTGTGAGCGAGGAACATGGCTTATGAGGCGTTAACCACGAGTTACGCGGCGTAGACTGTCTTGCCGCCGACGAACGTGCGCAGCACGCGGCCCTGCATGAGACGCGCGTCGAACGGGGAGTTCTTGCACTTCGACAGCATTTTTTCCGCGTCGAACTTGAACGGCGCGTCGAGATCGAGAAGCACCATGTCCGCCGGCGCGCCGACGGCGAGGCGGCCTTGCGGCAGGCCGAGCAGATCGGCGGGGCGCGACGTGACGGCGGCGATGAGGTCCATCAGCGGAACGTCGTCGTTGTGGTGCAGGCTCAGAAGCGCCGGCAGCAGCGTTTCAAGCGCGGAGGCGCCGAAGGCCGCTTCGTCGAACGGCAG
>JANRIR010000076.1:0-3459 GCA_033764725.1 Hyphomonadaceae bacterium | reverse complement strand
AGTGTACGGCAAGAACTGGCTCATCCCGCTCTCGGCGAACATCGCCAAGCCGGAGGATCTGCCGCTCGAGACGATCCCGCTCGACACCGTGCTCACCGCCATGGGCGGCGCGACGACGAAGGTGCTCATCCTCGATGCGTGTCGCAACAATCCGTTCGAGCGCGCGATCCGCCTCGGCGCGGGCGCGCCGGTGCGTTCGAACAACCAGGGCGCGGGCCTCGCGCCGATCAACCAGGCCGCGCTGCCGAACGGCATGCTCGTGATGTACGCCACCGAGCCCGGCGCCACCGCGAGCGACGGCCTGCCTACGGATTCCAACAGCCCCTTCGCCCGCGCGCTCGTCGCCGAACTGCCCACGCGCGGCGTCGATGTGCGCCTCGTCGCGGGCGGCGTGACCGAACGCACGATGGAGCTGACGCAGCAGGCGCAGCGCCCCTTCGTCACCGCGCTCCTCGGCCGCGCACCGGTGTACATCGCGGGCGAGACGACACCGCCGACGACGCCCGTCACGCCGCCGCCGGTGGTCTCACGCCCGGTCGCGCAGACCGGCGCGGATGCGCAGCGCATGCTGGTGCGCGCGAAAGCGGCAGGCGACGCCGGCGATTGCCAGGCGCTGCTCGATCTCGTCGCGCTCCTGCCGCCCGGCGACGCCGCGACACAAGCGCAAACCGCCGCGCAGCAGTGCCGTGCGACCTATCTGGACCGCTTGACGACGCCCAATGCGCCAATCGCGACACAGGCCGAACTCGCGCAACTGGCCGCGCAGTACAATCTCGAACCCGCGACATTGTTGGCGGTAGGCCAGGTCGAATCCGGCCCGCTCGGCGGTTACGACGCCAATGGCCGTCCAATCATTACCTTCGAACCGCATCTTTTCTCGCGCCAGACACAGCGTCGCTACGATGTCTCGCATCCCGCCATTTCGTCGCCGCGCTGGAATCCAGCCCTCTATTCGCGCACGCAGGATGGCCGCTGGGAACAATTGCGCGCGGCGTTCGCGCTCGATCCCGAGGCGGCGGTTTCCGCGACGAGCTGGGGCAAGTTCCAGATTCTCGGACGGAATTTCGCCGCCGTCGGCTACGGCTCTGCGACGGAATTCGTGGCGGCCATGGCGAAATCGGAGATCGCGCAATATCGCTCGCTAATCGCATTCGCAATCAGCCAAAGCCTGCTCGATGACCTGCAACGACTAGACTTTCGCGGCTTTGCCGGCGGCTATAATGGCATGGGACAGGTTGATCGCTACAGCCGGTTGCTGCGCGACGCGTATGTACGCAACGGCGGCGATCCTGCGAAGCTTCCGGTTCTCACACCGCCCACGCGGACACACACACCGGCGCCGTCCCCATCGCCGACACCCGCAACGCCCACGCCGTCCAACGGCATAATCATCCCCGACGGCGGCGAGCCCGCCGCGCCGTCGCCGCTTCCCCTGCTCGCTCTTGCGCTCGCGCTGCTCGGGATCGGCGTGTGGTCACGGCGACGCGCGGTGTGAGGCCAAACAGGAGACATCGCCGATGAACTGGCTCGAAAAGATCTCGGCGATCCTGCTGACCGCGTTTTTTTTCACCGTCGCGACGCACGCGCAAACGGTGCAGCCGCCGACGGACGTAGGCGACGGGCGTCGCGTCGCGCTCGTCATCGGCAACGCCGCCTACGGCGACCTCGGCGTCCTGTCGAACCCGGTCCGCGACGCCACAACTGTGGCCAAAGCGCTTGGCGACTCCGGGTTCGCGACGGTCACGGTCGCCACCGATCTCAACATTGACGCCTTCCAGCGCACACTGCGCGAGTTCCGACGCGTCGCCGATGGCGCGAGCATCGCAGTCGTCTACTTCGCCGGACACGGAATGGAGGTACACGGCAAGAACTGGCTCATCCCACTTGGGGCCACCATCACGAAAGCCGAAGACCTTCCGCTGGAAACGATTCCAGTGGAGCTGCTTCTCACCGCCATGGACAGCGCCCGGACGAAAGTCCTCGTGCTCGACGCATGCCGCAACAATCCGTTCGAGCGGGCCATCCGGCTGCGTGCGGGCGCCCCTGTTCGATCAGGAGATCAAGGCGCGGGTCTTGCGCCCATCGGGCCCGCGGCGCTGCCCAACGGGATGCTCGTCATGTACGCGACCGAGCCGGGCGCCACCGCGAGCGACGGTCTTCCCACCGATGCGAACAGCCCATTCGCGCGCGCGCTCGCGGCAGAGTTGCCCACGCGCGGCATGGACATGCGACTGGTCGCCGGAGGCGTCAGCCAACGCACCATGCAGTTGACAGGCGGCGTGCAGCGCCCGTTCGTCACGTTTCTGCTCGGGCGCGACCCAGTCTATCTGGCGGCCCCTGCAGCTTCCCCACCGATGGCGGCCGGCGGCGAGCCGGGCAACGCGTTGCGCATGTTCAACCGCGCCAAGGCAGCGGGTGATGCAGGGGACTGTCAGGCGTTGATCGACCTGACGGGGGTCATCTACGACCCCGTCGTGAGGGCGCGGGCCCAGGCCGAGGCGCAGAACTGTCGCGCGGCTTATCTCCGCTTGATCGCCAGAACGCCGCGCACCGCGGCAAGCGCCGCCGAAATCGATCAGCTCGCGGTACGCTTCGGCGTGCGGCCTGAAACACTGCGGACCGTGATGCATGCGCAGGGCGGCGCCGCCGCAGGCTACGGACCGGATGGCTCCATCCTGATCCTGTTCGAGCCCGCCGTGTTCTCGCGCCTCACGGCAGGCCGATACGACAGAACCCATCCGACGATTTCCGCCGCCCAATGGCAGCCGCATCAGTATCCACGAACGCAATCGGCGCGCTGGGCTCAGCTCACCGCCGCCTACGCGCTTGATCCCGAAGCCGCCGTGAGCGCCACGAGCTGGGGCGCCTTTCAGCTTCTCGGCATGAATTATCGCGGCGCGGGCTTCGGCTCTGCGACGGAATTCGTTGCGGCGATCACACGCACGGAAGCGGCAAACGTCCGCGCGTTCATGGATTATATCCAATCAATCGGCGCGCTCGACGAGCTTCAACGCCTCGACTGGGACGGCTTCGCCTACCGCTACTACGGTCCCACGCGGGCATCGCAAACGCGCATCGCGACCAAGTTCGCCGAGCATTATGCGCGCCTCATGCAGCAATACGATACGCCGCCGCCGGCTCCGCCGACGCCGCCGCCCGTCGCCCCCACGGAGCGGCCTGGGCTGGTCATTCCCGATCTCGGCGAGCCCTCCGCGCCGTCGCCGCTTCCCCTGCTCGCTCTTGCGCTCGCGCTGCTCGGGATCGGCGTGTGGTCACGGCGACGCGCGGCTTGAGGGGGCTCGACGCGCCCCTGCCGCTGCAGCGGCCGGCGTTCTTCTGGATCGCGCTCGCCGCGGTGCTGGCGCTCGCGCTGTCGCCGCAGGGCGCAGGCGTGCCGACGCTGACGGACAAGGCGCTGCACTTCGGCGCGTTCGCGACGCTCGCCGTCATCGGCGCGAT
>JANRIR010000075.1:0-3048 GCA_033764725.1 Hyphomonadaceae bacterium | reverse complement strand
TCGCCTCTCGCTCTACCGACGGCTCGCCGACATCGAGGACGAGCGCGCGATCGACGCCTTCGCGACGGAGCTTGTCGATCGCTTCGGCAAGATGCCGGAGGAGGTTTCCCATCTCCTCGAAATCATGGCGATCAAGGGCCTATGCCGGCGCGCCAATGTCGAGAAGATCGACGCCGGTCCCAAGGGCGTAGTGCTGTCGTTCCGCAACGACGCCTTCGCCAATCCGGGCGGGCTCGTCTCGTTCATTCGCGAACGCGGTCAGGCACGCGTGCGGCCCGACATGAAGGTTGTTTTCAGCGCCGACTGGGAGACGCCCGCCGAGCGGCTCAAGGGGACGACGGCGCTTCTTCGCCGCCTTGCAACCATCGCCGAGCGGGCGAAGGCGGCCTGACGGTCCGCTAACCTCCCTGCTTCCCGCGATCCCGCAACTTGATATCATAGGCGAAACCGTCGCCCGTCCGGCCGGCGGAACGCGCGGGGAGGAACGGTCGATGGCAGGCGCAGGGATTTGGAATGGCGGTCTCGTTGCGGCGGTTTCGCTCGCGATGCTCGCAGGAAGCGCGCCGGACGCAAGAGCGCAGACCTATCCCTCACAATCGATCACCATCCTCGTCGCCGCGCCGGCGGGCGGATTTGCCGACGGTGTTGCGCGCGCCATCGGCGAGAAACTCGGGCCGCGGCTCGGGCAAAGCGTCATCGTCGAAAACCGGGGCGGCGCGGGCGGCAATCTCGCCGCGCGCCTTGTCGCGCAGGCCAAGGCCGACGGCCACACGATCCTCGTCTCCACGACATCGACCGCGATCAACCCGACGCTCTACAAGAACATGGGCTACGCGGCGGGCGACATCCGCCCCGTCGCGATCGTCGGCTCGGCGCCGGAGGCGATCGTCGTCCATCCGAGCAACCCGGCGAACAATCTCGCCGAGTTCGTTAAGGCGGCGAAGGAGAAGAGCGTCGAATTCGGCACCGCTGGCGTCGGCAGCGGGTCGTACATCGCGGCGGAATATTTCTTCAAGGAACTCGCCAAGGTGCAGACCGTGCATGTGCCGTTCCAGGGCGGCGCGCCTGCCGTCACCGCCGCGCTCGGCAACCACATCACCGCGATCGCGCTCACCGTGTCGCCGATGATCGCGCATATTAATGCCGGCCGCCTCAAGGGGATCGGCATCGCGGCGGCCAAGCGCCACCCGGTGGTGCCGACTGTCCCGACCTTTGCCGAGAGCGGATTTCCCGATTTCCATGCCGCGTCATGGGTCGGCTTCTTCGTCCCGTCGAAGTCCCCGGACGCCGCGGTCACCAAACTCAACGCGGCGATCAACGAGAGCCTAAAAGAAACCGACGTGCAGGAGCGGCTCAAGCGGTTCGGGCTTGATCCGATGTTCGGCGATGTCGCGCAGACCGCCGCCTTCTTCAAGAGCGAGGGCGAGCACTGGGGCAAGATGGTGCGCACGCTCGGCCTGTCGATCAACTGATCAAGGTGGCGAATGGCGACGATCGTTCCTCGCCATTCGCTCCTTGCTCCTCTCGGAGTTGCGCTCGCCTTTCTCGCCCTCGCCGCCGGCCCGGCGCTCGCCCATGGAGGGAATGGCATCGACGGATTCACCGGAGGTTTTCGCCACCCATTCCTCGGTCTCGATCACATGGCGGCCATGGTCGCCGTCGGATTGTGGGGGGCGCTTCTGGGCGCGCCGGCTCTGTGGGCGCTTCCGTTGATCTTTCCGCTGATCATGGCGCTCGGCGGCGTCGCCGGCTTGGCCGGCGTTGAAGTGCCGGGCATCGAGCGTGGAATCGCGGGCTCGGCGGTCGTCCTCGGAGTCGTCGTCGCCTTGGCGATGCGCGCGCCGTTATGGTTCGCCGGAACGATGGTTGGCGTATTCGCGCTGTTCCATGGCTTTGCCCATGGGCGCGAACTCCCAGCGGGCGCGGACCCTGCGGGCTTCTTCAGCGGATTTGTGATTGCGACGGGGCTTCTTCACCTTACCGGCGTCGGCTTTGGCTTAATTTCACGCTGGCGCGTGGGCGACATTGCGGTGCGCACTGTGGGCGGCGCGATCGCGCTCATCGGCGCCGCCTTCCTTCTGACCGCGCCATGATCACGACGGTTGAGGCGCTGGCGCTTGGCTTTGTCAATGCGCTCGCAATCCCGGCGCAGGGTCTGGCGCTTGTGGGGTTAGCGCTCGTCGCCGCGAGGGACGGGCCTCGCCAGCGACGCGTTGCGGCGATTTTTCTCGCGCTTGGGCTTTGCGCTGGCCTTTCGGCCATCGCCGCCGGGACCGGCGAGACGCCCGCTGCTCTTTTGCTCGCCATCTGCGCCATCGCGAGCGGCGTCATCGCCGCGATGGCCATTCGCTCTCCCGCGTCGGTCGTCTATGGCCTCGCCGTCGTCACCGGCGTCCTGATCGGGCTTGATTCGCCGCCACGCGTGTTCAGCCTGCGCCTCGCCGTCGCGATCCTCGTCGCCACCGGCATCGGTGCAGTGGCCTTCTTTATCCTCGTTGCCGAAGTCCTCGCGGCGACGCGGGGCCGCTGGCGCGACATCGGCATGCGCATTGCTGGCTCCTGGATCGCGGCAAGCGCGATCCTCGCCTTGGCCGCGCGGACGTTGCGTTAGCGAGGAGCTAGGCGCCCGCGCTGGTCCGACGCGCGCGCTCGTCGGCGGCGCGGCGGATGGCATCGGCGAGATATTCCGGCGCCTGAGCGCCCGACACCGCGAAAATCCCGCCAAGGATAAAGCACGGCACGCCCTGGATTCCCGCCTCGGTCGCCGCTGCCGCGTCCTGCGAGATAGCCTCGACATCCTCGTCGGTGTCGAGCCGGGCGGCGATCGCCTGCGGATCGAGGCCGCAATCGGCCGCCGCCTTGACCAGCGCCGCGCGATCGGAGAGGTCCGCCCCTTGGGTGAAATAAAGGTCCATGAGGTGCTGCTTCATCTGCGGCGCGCGCCCGTCGTCGCCGGCCCACTTGATCAGCCGGTGGCAGTCAATCGTGTTAGGCTGGCGCGCCATCTTGTCCACGGCATAGGTCAGCCCCTCGGCCGCCGCCGCCTCG